>JBKBNP010000034.1:0-53620 GCA_046295215.1 Pseudorhodobacter sp.
GTTCATGAAACGCCCATTCCTCGTCCGACATCAGGTCTCGTGCCAAGCTGGTCTCCATCGTGGATACCAGCTTGAATCACGATCCACGCTCCATGTGAATCCCTTTTGTCAACACGGGCTAGTATGTTGTCCGCGATCACCGACCTTTCGCCATCGTCCCTGGGCTTCCCACGGCGCCTGGGCCGCGCTCTGAGGGCATTGAGCCGCAGCAACCGTTCGATCCGGTGAAGCCCGCAGGCCGGTCCTTCTTCCAGAACATCCCGCCAGACACGACGGGCACCATAGGCCCGGTCGCCGGCCTTGACGCTGGTCTCGATCGCCATGACAAGCTTGGCGTCCTGGATCTCATGGGCGCTGGCCGGGCGGTTGAGCCAGGCGTGGAAGCCGGAACGCGAGACCTCCAGCACTTCGCAGAGCCAGCTGACCGGCCAGATGTGGCGGTGTCTGGCGATAAAGGCGAACCTCACAGAACCTCCCGCGCGAAAAAAGCCGCCGCTTTCTTCAGGATGTCACGCTCCGCCCGGAGCCGGGCGACCTCTTTCTTCAAGGCTGAAATCTCCGCCAGATCGGCCCGCATCTGCCCGTTCCCGGGAAAGGCCGCAGCAGGGGTTGCGGTCAGTTCCCGCATCCACCGGCGCAACACGCTCTCCGCCACGTCGAGGTCACGCGCAGCCTGCGCCACCGCCACACCACGCTCCGTCACCAGCCTTACGGCCTCGATCTTGAACTCACGGCTGAACTTTCGTCTCGTCATATCCACTCTCCAGTCTCTTGGTCACGATCTTATCTTCGTGTCCACGAAACCGGCAGCAGCTCACTGGACCAGCCACCATAGCTGCCCCTCTCGCCGCACCCGCCCCGCAGCTTTCAGCTTTGGCAGCGCCTGCGTCGTGCGCACATACACCGCTCTGGCGGTTAACTCAGGGCGCTGACTGTGGACATAGGCCGCAAGCGCCGATTGGGTGTCGTGGCCTTTCCTGATGCCGTCCAGCAGCAGCAGGCGCATCAGGCCCTTCCGCGCAACGTCTGACCTGTTGCGTGGCGAGAACGCAGGCATAGGGACAACCCGCATCACCAGAAGCGCCTCGACATGGTCCAAGCCATCGCCGCCTTCACGGATGACCTGCCTTCGCAATGCGAGCAGCGCGCTATCTATGGTCTTGTCCAGCATTGCTAAATCCTAGCGGAAACAGTCCGCGAAGGATTCACTTTTGTTGGTGCGTTTGCTACATAAGGCCGGATATTTCCGGACAGAAAAAGAGGGCGCGCGCCGCCCCCATTCACCTTGCCAAAATACCTCGGGGTGAGCGGCCTTGCCGCGAGGGGCAGCGCCCCTTGCACCCTCAGGGGCAGAGCGCGCCGCGATGGCCGATCACATGGGCCGCAAGCCGTGCGCCAGCCCTGACCGAGGCCGAAAGATCCGCCCCCGTCAGACGCGCCGCCAGAAAGCCCGCGTTGAAACTGTCGCCTGCCGCCGTGCTGTCGACGACCCTCGCCACGGTTTCGGGCGCATGGGAGACGGCTGAACCGGCATCGACCGTCAGGATCTCGCCGCCGCCGTTTTTCACGACCACCAGTCCAGCCCCCGCCCCGGCATAGCGCGCCGCTGTCGCGGCCAGGTCGGCATCGCCAAAATGCGTGGCCTCATCCTCATGCGAGGGCAGGACGATATCCGACAGGGCTGCGGTGCCCATGATGACCCGGCACATCGTCGCCGCGTCGGGCCAGAGCCGGGGTCGCAGGTTCGGATCGAAGGCAATCACCGCCCCCCCCTGCCGCGCCGCCTTCAGTGCCGTCTGAAGATTGCCGAGCCCGTCCCCGTCCAGCACCGCCAGCGTGATGCCTGACAGGTAGATCACCCCCGCCCCCGCCAACCCCGCCGACAGCCGCGCCGGATCCTCGGCCAGCCGCCGCGCAGCGCTCTGGCCGCGCCAGTAGGAAAACGACCGCTCGCCGTCTTTCAGTTCGATCATGTAGAGACCGACCGTCCGGTCCGGCAATCGCGCGACATGGTCAGTGCCAATGCCCGCGCCCGCCAGAAAATCCAGCATCCGCCCCGACACCGCATCGGTGCCCACGGCCGTCAGGTAATCCACCGACCACCCCCCCGGCAGGGCGCGGCGCAGATACCAGGCGGTGTTGAGCGTATCGCCCGCAAACCCCATGCCGAACCGATCCGGCTGGTCGGTGGGCGCGAGTTCGACCATCGCCTCGCCGATGGCGACAAAATGTCGGGGGGTCTGATCGGTTGTCATCGGATCATCCTGCAAGAAGTGAAAGACCGGGCAAGCCTGCGCCCCGCAACTGGCATATCAGTTGTGCAAGCGCCGCGAAAGGCGGCACGGCATCATCCCTGCGGCGGGATCAGCGGTGCAAGCCCGAAAACATCTGCCGCCATCTCGCCCGCCGCCAGCCGCGCCCGCCACCGGCTTTCCTTGTGCAGTTTGTCCTCGCATCCCGGCAAAAGGGATGCCAGCCGGTCGGGTGGCAGCGCCACCAGCCCGTCATCATCGCCCAGGATCAGATCCCCCGTGCGGATCATCAGCCCCGCAACCGACACCGGCAGCCCGATTGTGCCTTCGGACGCCCCGAAGGGCCCGCGCGGATTGATGCTGCGGGCATAGACCGACAGCCCTGTCATCCGCCGGATCTCTGCCACATCGCGGACGGCCCCGTTGCAGACCACCCCCGCCACGCCGCGCGCCACAAGATGCGCGCACAGGATGTCCCCGATCATCGCATGGCTGCCATCCCCGCCAGCGTCGATCACCAGCACATCGCCGGCCTGCACCAGATCCATCGCCGCCAGCACCGCCCCGAAATCCGGCACCGCACAGCGCAGCGTCAGCGCCCGCCCGATCAAGGCAGGTTGTTCCCCGGGCGGGCAAAGCGGGCGCAGATCAGGGTCAACCAGGCATTCGGGCGCAATATCAGCGGCAACCGAGGCCGGGATGACCCGCCAGCGCGCCAGCAGCTCCGCCTCCAGCGGGGCTGTCTCGGCAGGGTGATGGATGATCGGCATGGGGCAGGCTCCTTGGGCATTGCGGCGCGGATCATGGCTCCACCTTCGGGCAGGCACAAGTCCGAGCGGGCGGCGGCGCAACCCGGTGTGGCCTCTTGCATGGCAATGCCGGACCCGGGGGCTCGATGCCCCCGGTCCGGCTGCCCCAGAAAAATGGGGTCAGAAGTTCACCCGGTCGCCTCCCTTAAGCGCCAGCATCTCGCGCGCCTCGTCGGGAGTCGCGACCTCCAGCCCCAGCCCTTCAAGGATCTTGCGGGCCTGCATCACCTGTTCGGCGTTGGATTGCGCGAATTTCCCCGGCCCGGACCAGAGCGAATCCTCCAGCCCCACGCGGATATTGCCGCCCATGGCCGCCGACATGGCCGCAATCGGCAACTGGTTGCGCCCGGCCCCCAGCACGGACCAGACATGATCCGACCCGAACAGCCGGTCGGCGGTGCGTTTCATGTGCTGCACATCCTCTGGGTGCGCGCCGATCCCCCCCATCAGGCCGAACACCGTCTGCACGAACAGGGGCGCCTTCACCTTCCCCGCATCAAGGAAATAGGCGAGGTTATAGAGGTGCGAGGTGTCGTAACATTCGAACTCGAACCGAGTCCCCGTCTCGGCCAGCGTGCCCAGCACAAACTCGATATCCTGATAGGAATTGCGGAACACAATGTCGCGGTTGCCCAGATGCTGCGATTCCCAGTCGTGCTTGAATTCCTTGAACCGGCCCAGCATCGGGAACAGCCCGAAATTCATCGACCCCATGTTGAGGCTCGCCACCTCGGGCGCGAAATCGCGGGCGGGTTTCACGCGCTCGGCCACGGTCATGTAGGGCGCGCCGCCGGTCGTGAGGTTCAGGACCGCATTGGTGCGCTGCTTGATGATCGGCAGGAACCTGGCAAAGCCCTCGGCGGACTGGTCGGGGCGGCCATCCTCGTGGCGGGCATGCAGATGGACGATGGCGGCCCCGGCTTCGGCAGCGCCCACGGCGGCCTCGACAATCTCCTCGGGGGATACCGGCAAGGCGGGTGACATCGAGGGCGTGTGGATCGCGCCGGTCACGGCACAGGTGATGATGACTTTGCGGGCCATTGGGGTTCCTTCCGGGTCAGATTTTCTTGAGATGGGCGGCGAGGCCGGCCAGCCATTCATTGCGGTTGGCGGTGGCCTTTGCCAACCGCTCGGGTTCTGGTGCATGGGGCCATGCGGCGAGGATACGCCCGATACTGTCCGCGCTGTAAACCTCCGCGCCAGCCGCATCATCGGCCAGACGGCGATAGAACCCGGTATAGCGGGCGCAATAATCGGGCATCCCGCCGGGCGCGTTCAATTCAATGGTCGCAAAGGGTCCGATGAAGGACCAGCGCCGCGCCAGTCCGTCGGTCAGGGTCAGGTCCAGATCCTCGGGCGACACCACGCCATCGGCCACCAGCCGGAACGCCTCGGCCAGCAATGCCCCTTGCAGCCGGTTCAGCACAAAGCCGTCGATGGACCGGGTCAGCGTGATCGGTGTCTGCCCCACATCGGTATAGATCTCATGCGCGCGGGCCATCGCCTCGGGCGCGGTCCAGGGAGCGCCGCAAATTTCGACCAGCGGCACCAGATGCGGCGGGTTCACCGGATGGCCGACAAGACAGCGCGCGCGGCCCGGCACGCCTTCGGTGAAAATCTCGGGAATGATCGCAGAGGTGGAGGAGGCAAGGACCGCATCGGACGCGCAATGCGCATCCATCGTGGCAAAGAGGTGTTTTTTCACGTCCGCGTTTTCGGGGCCGTTTTCCTGCACGAAGGACACGCCTTGCAGGGCCTCGGCCAGATCGTCGCAAACGGTCATGCGGGCCGTCACCTCGGCGGCAGGCCCGGTCAGGCCATGGCGTGCCAGAAGGTCGGCATCCGCTGACGCAGCGGCAAGAAACCCCGCCCGCGTCGCGTCATCGGGATCCCAGACGCGCACGGCCCATCCTGCGCGGGCAAAGACGATTGCCCAGGCGCGGCCAATCAGGCCCGCACCGACAATCGCGGCGGTTCGGTTGGTTACAGCCACAGGACTTTCCTCCTCAGGTCCAGATCGTCACGAAGGGCGGCGGATGGTCCCGAATGGATCACCGTGCCACGCTCCAGCGCAATGGTCTTGTCCGACAGGGCGAGCGCAAGCTCAAGGTTGTGATCGACAATGATGATCGAAACCTCCTGCCGCAACCTGTCGAAACTTTCGAACAACTGTTCCACCACGGCGGGGGCCAGCCCCTCGAACGGTTCATCGAGCAGCAGAAGCCGGGTATCACCGGACAGCGCGCGTGCCACGGCCACCATCTGCTGCTCACCCCCCGACAGCCGGTCAGCGGGGGTATCCAGCCGTTCGCGGACGCGCGGGAAGAACTCGAAAATCCGCTCCATTTCCCAATGCACGCCCGCCCCGGTGCGCCGTTTCAGGGCGCCCAGTTCCAGGTTCTGCCGAACGGTCAGCCCCGCGAACAGGCCGCGCCCCTGCGGCACGAAACCAATGCCGGCGCGCGCCTTTTCGGCGGCGGTCCATGGCGCGATTTCCTGCCCCGCCAGCCGGATGGACCCGGAGGCAACCGGCGCGGTGCCGATCAATGATTTCAGCAGAGTGGATTTCCCCGCCCCGTTGCGGCCCAGCAGCGCGAGGATCTCGTGATTGTTCAGCGCGAATGACACATCGTTCAGGATATGGCTCTTGCCATAAAAGGTGTTGATGCCCTCCACCTCCAGCAGCACATCCGTTGTCGCCGCCGTGCTGCGGGGCCGCGCCGCAATCTCGGCATTGCCTGCCCCGATGTAGATTTCCTGCACGATGGACGAGGTCCGCGCCGCCTCCGACGTGCCATCCAGCAGCACACGCCCCTCGTTCATCACGGTCACATGGTCGGCCAGTTCGAACACCCGGTCGATGTCATGTTCCACCAGCAGCACCGGCAGATTGTGGGAAATGGTCTTGATCAGCTTGCCGACCCGTTCGCGTTCCGCCGCTGCAAGCCCGGCCAGGGGTTCGTCCAGCAACAGGATGCGCGGCTTGGCCGCCAGTGCAAGTCCAAGGTCCAAGAGCCGCTGCCCGCCATAAGACAGATCGCCCGCCCGCGCGGGTTCCATTCCGGCAAGGCCCAGCCAATCGAGCATCTGCCGCGTCTCGGCATTCACACCCGACAGCCCGTTTGCCCGTTGCCAGAACCCGAACCGCCCGGGGTCGCGCGATTGTGCGGCAAGGCGGATGTTTTCCTCCACCGTCAGGTCGGGGAATAGATTGGTGATCTGGAAAGACCGCCCGATGCCCGCCTTGGCCGCCGTTTCCGGCTGGCCTGTCGGCAGGCGCTGCCCCCGCACCGTGACCGTGCCGCTGTCAGCGGCGAACATGCCCGACATGAGGTTGAAGGCCGTGGTCTTGCCCGCCCCGTTCGGCCCGATCAGCGCATGAAGCGTGCGGTCCTTCACCGCGACCGACACGCCATCCACCGCCTTGAGCGCGCCGAAACTCTTGGACACGCCCGATGCCTCCAGCGCGGGGCCGGAAATGGCGTCTTTCGGGCGCAGGTAGTCGGGCAAAGGCAACGCCTCTACCTTGCGGCCCGCCATGGCCGCGTCGGTTTCCGGGGCGGGGCGGAAGATCCGGTAAATGCGGTTCCACAGGCCCACCAGCCCTGTGGGCGAAAACAGGATGAAGCCGACGAACAAAAGGCCAAAGAAGAACAGCCAGTTCGGCGTGTAGATCGACAGGAATTCGCGGAACAGCACATAGAACAGCGCCCCGATCACCGGGCCGACCCAGCTTCGCATTCCGCCGATAACCACCATGGCCAGAAGCTCGCCAGAAAAGATGACCGAAATCGGCTCCGCACTCGTCATGCGGTTCTTGTAAAGCAGCAAGACACCAGCCAGCCCGGTCAGTGTGGCCGACAGGGTAAAGGCCATCAGCTTGTAGCGGTCGGTTTCATAGCCCAGAAACTTTGCCCGCTGTTCGTTTTCGCGCACGGCCACCAGCACCGTGCCGACCGGCGACCGGTGGAACCGCCAGAGGCCCAGCAGCACCAGCGCCCCCACTACCGCGACAAGGATATAGAAATTGCGCGAGTCAGATGTGTCGAACCCCCCGAAATCAGGCCGCACCACGCCGCCAAAGCCGTTCTCGCCCCCTGTGACATCCGTCCAGCGGAAGGCGATCACATACATCATCGCCGACAGCGCCAGCGTCAGCAGCGAGAAATAGACGCCCTTCCGCCGTAAGATCAGAAAGCCGAACACCATGGACACGATCAGCGTCAGGCCAAGCGCCACCAGCAGCGGCCCGACGAACCCGCCGGGGAACAGATCTCGCTGCGCGATGCCCGCGGTGTAAGCCGCGAGCCCGAACCACGCGCCATGGCCAAAGGAGACAAGGCCCGTATGGCCCACAAGGATGTTCAGCGACAGACAGGCGATGGAATAGACCACCACCTCTGCCGCCGAGGTGAGCGTGAGCCCGATCCACAGCATGAAGAAGGGCAGGACAACAAGGCCCGACAAGGCGGCGAGCAGGGGAATTCTCTGGATCATGGGATTACTCGAACCGGGTGATCTTTTCGCCGAACAGGCCGCGTGGCCGGAACAGCAGGATCAACAGCATCATCAGATAGATGGCGGCGGTGGAAAACGCGGAATAGCCAAGACCCACCATCGCGCCCTTGACCAGCCCGACCAGCAGCGCGGCAATCACCACGCCCCAGAACGACCCGAGGCCCCCGATCACCACGACGACGAAGGCGGGCACCAGAATCTCGGCCCCCATCGAGGGATGGATGGAATAGATCGGCGCCAGCAGCACCCCCGCCAGTCCCGCGAGCCCGATGCCGATGCCCGCGACCGCCGCCATATAGGGCTTGAGCGAAATGCCGAGCGCGCCCACCATGTCGGGGTTCTGCACGCCCGCGCGCACCACCCGGCCAAAGGCGGTGCGTTCCAGAAGGAACCACAGCCCCGCCACGCAAAGCGTTGCGACCAAAATCAGGAACACCCGGTATTTCGAATAGATGAAATCCCCCACGATCACCTGTCCGCGCAGGTAGTCAGGGATGGAATAGGACAAGGGCGCCGCGCCGAAAATCATCCGCAACCCCTGTTCGGCCACCATCGCCATGCCAAAGGTCAAGAGCAGCGAATACAGCGGATCGACCCTGTAGAAGCGGGAAAACAGGAACCGCTCCGCCAGCATCCCCAGACCGGCCACCACCAGCGGCGAAATGACCAGCGCCCCGCCAAAGCCCACATAGGGCGACACGGTATAGGTCACATAGGCCCCGATGGCATAGAACGCCCCATGGGCGAGGTTGATGATCCCCCCGAGGGAAAAGATCAGCGACAGGCCAAGCGCGATGAGCAGGTAATAGACCCCGTCCAGCAGGCCGTTCATCAGTTGCATGGCAAAAAGCATCGGGTTCCTTCCCCTGCGGCGGCATGGGGCCGGCCCCCTTGGCAGGGGCCGGCTTCAAGATCGGTCAGGGTCAGGTCAGGACGGGAAAACGCAGGTGTTTTCTTCGGGCGTTGCCGCGATCAGTTCCAGACTGTCATCCGGCCCCGGCACGGCAGGGGAGGAGGTGAAGATGTCCCACTGGTTCTGCACCTGATCTTCGGGCAGGGCGGTGATGCCATACATCTCGTTCATGAACTGGTGGTCGCGGGCGCGGAAATAGCCCTCGCGGGTTTTCAGCACATCGAATGACGCCTCTTTTTCCAGATGCGCCACGATGTCGGTGCTGTCGATGGACCCCGCTTCCTCCATCGACTGCGCAAGGATCTTCATCGCGCAATAATCGCCCCAGGCCTGATTTTCTGGTGGCTTGCCATAGGCTGCGGTGAAGGCATCGACAAAAGTGCGGCTGTTCGGTGTGTCCACCAGATGATGCCAGACGCAGGGCCAGGAACCGACAAAATTGCCCTTGCCCGCCGCCCAGGCGAGTGCGGTATCGAACCCGAAGCCCCCCAGCGGGAAATCCAGCCCGAATTCGGCATATTGCTTGAAGAAGTTGGTCATCTGCGCTCCGGCGAGGTTCAGGATGACCAGATCAGGCTTGGCGGCCCGGATCTGCAAGAGGTAGGCCGAGAAATCCGTTGCATCCGTCGGCACCAGTTCATCACCCGCGAAGGTGCCGCCATTGGCCTCCATGAACCTTTTGGCGACCCGCAGCAGGTCATGGCCAAAGGCATAGTCGGCGGTCAGCGAATACCACCGCTTGCCATCCACCATGCCCTCCTTGGCGTAATACTGGCCAATGGATTTCACATACATCGAGTTTTGCGCCTCGATGTGGAACATGTAGTTCTGGCAATCCGACCCGCGCAGCGCGTCCGAATTGCAGCCCGTGTTGATGAACAGGGTCTTGGTGCGCTGCGCCACCTGCCCGATGGCAAGGCCAGAGGCGGACGAAATCTCGCCCACGATACAGGCGACGCCGTCGCGTTCGACCATGCGTTCGGCCTTGGTCGAGGCGGTCTGCGGGTTTACCGAATCCTCCTGCAACAGCTCGATCTGCCGGCCCAGAACACCACCCGCCGCGTTGATCTCATCCACCGCGAGCTTTGACGCCATGGCGGCATATTCGCCCAAGGGGCCAAGAAACCCGGTGCGCGGGGTCAGATGCCCGAAGCGGATCACATCCTGCGCGCGCAGGATCGCGGGGGCGGCCAGCGTCATCGCCGGAACCGCCGCCCCCAACTGGATCAGCCGTCTGCGGGTCAACCTGCTGTTGTCGGTCATGTCGTCCTCCTCCTCCATGAAGCGTGGCTTTTCGCCTTGCTGTGATCTGAGATCACAGATACTTTGGGATACGCTTTGCAATCTGTCGAGTCTATTTTGATCTGCATGAATGATTCATTTTCTCTGGGCGAACCGATCGCGCATGAACCGACACTCAGCGATCAGGCCTATGATCGGCTGAGCGCGCTGCTGATCTCGGGCCAGATCGCGCCGGGGGACCGGCTGTCGATGCGCGATCTTGCCGCCCGGCTGGGCGTGTCGGTGATGCCGGTGCGCGAGGCGGTGACGCGGCTTGCGGCCATGGGCGCGCTGGATGTGTCACGCAAACGCGCGGCCACCGTGCCGGTGATGAGCGTCGCGCGCTTTCGCGACATCGCCAAGGTGCGGATCGAGGTGGAGGGGCTTGCCGCCGCCGAGGCTGCCCGTCGCCGCACGCCCGACGATCTGGCCCGCATCGAACGCGCCGAGGCGGAGTTTCGCGCGCTGCGCGACGGGCAGGCCCCGGGCGCACCCTCTGCCGTTCGGCTCAATCAGGAATATCACTTTGCTGTTTATGCGGCCGCCCATTCGCCCACGCTGATCGAGGTCATCACGCCCCTGTGGCTGAAGATCGGGCCGGTCCTGAACCTCGATCTGCGCGAAAACCCCGAGCGTCTGCAAAAGGGGGATGCCGCGAATTGCCACGCCGAGGCGCTGGAGGCGATCCGCGATGGAAATGCCGACCGTGCGCGCGCCGCCATTGCCCGCGACATCGCGGGGGCCGCCGATTTCATCATTGACCAGGGCCGTCTTGCGCCCTGACCCCCCAGCCCGAAGGAAAGAAGAATGGACCTGAACCTGAACGGATGCCGCGTGATCGTGACTGCAGGGGCGGCGGGCATCGGCCTTGAGGTCGCCCGCGCCTTTGTCGAGGAAGGTGCAAGGGTCTGGGTCTGCGATGTGGATGAGGGCGCGCTGGCGGCCCTTGCCAAATCCGACCCCGCGATCAGGTCCGCGCAGTGCGATGTGACGGACCGCAAGGGCGTGGCCGCCTTTTTCGCGCAGGCGACGGGCGATCTGGGCGGGCTCGATTGCCTAGTGAACAACGCGGGCATCGCCGGGGCCACCGCCAAGGTGGAGGATACCGCCCCTGAGGATTGGGACCGCTGCGTGGAGGTCTGCCTGACCGGGCAATACAACTTCGCCCATCTGGCCGCCCCCTTGCTGCGCGCCAGCGACAACGGGTCGATGGTCAACTTTGCCTCTGCCGCCGGTCGGCACGGCTTTGCGCTGCGGTCGGCCTATGCGGCGGCGAAATGGGGGGTGATCGGATTCACCAAATCACTGGCCATCGAACTAGGCGAGGATGGCGTGCGCGTCAACGCGATCCTGCCGGGCATCGTCGCAGGCGACCGCCAGCGCCGCGTCTTGCAGGCCAAGGCGCAGCGGTTGGGCAAAACGTTTGAAGAGATCGAGGCGGCGGCGTTCTCCTACACCTCGATCCGCGAATATGTCACCGCGCGGCAACTGGCCGACCAGATCCTGTTTCTCGCAAGCCCGAGGGGCCGCACCATTTCCGGGCAGGCGATTTCGGTGGATGGCGACACCAAGATGCTGGCGTAACAGGGGGTGCAGAGACGGGGGCCTCAGCCCCCCACCGGCACCATATCGACCGACTGGCTGCTGGTCTGACCGCCTGCGCTGCGCAACACACCATGGACGGGCAGCACATCGCCATAGTCCCGCCCCACCGCGACGGTGACATAATCCACCCCCGCCAACTGGTCATTGGTGGGGTCGAACTCCACCCAGCCCATCTCCGGCCCGCACCAGGCGCGCACCCAGGCGTGCATCGCATCCGCCCCTTCCAGCCGGGGCTGGCCGGGCGGCGGAAAGGTGCGCAGGAAACCGGAAACATAGCCCGCCGGAACGCCGATGCCGCGCAATGCGGCGATCATCACATGGGCAAAATCCTGACAGACGCCGCTGGCCTGCGCAAAGGCTTCGGCGGGCGTGGTTTCCACCGTCGTCGCCTCGGCATCGAAGGCCATCTTGCGGTGCAACGCCGAGCCGACCGCCTGCACCGCCTGAAGAACGGTCATGCCGTGGCCAAGACATCCCCGCGCAAAGGTCGTGGTTTCCACAAGCGGGGCGACGCGCGCGGAAGCGGCCAGAAAGTGATGCGGCTCCTCGGGGCCAAGGCCAGTCCGCGCCGCAATGGCATCCGCCAGCGCATCCAGCGGGGGTGACAGGTCAAGAACCGGCGGTGCGGGCAGCCGGTCGATCCGGGCCTGAAGCCGGTAAGCGACCGAGGTTATCGGCCGGTGCCATCCCACCGCCGTCGTGGCATTGCCAAAGAAATCGCGGAAATCGTGGCGCTCGTCCGGGGGCGGATCCATTTCCAGATGGGCCCCTTGCACCTGCTGCACATCCGCACATCCCTGCGGGATGATCCGCAGGATGGTGCGGATCCCGTCTGACGGCGCGGCATAGGCGTAGTCGATTACAAGACGGATGTCATAGAGCATTGGACCCTACCGCAGACAGGTGGAGGTGAGGATGTCGGACACGTCCAGCAAGGTCGCGCGGATCTCGGCCAGCCGCTCGGCCGACATGTCGGCGGGATTGGCCACACCCAGCCCCGCCTCCAGCGGCACAAGCGCGCGCAGGATCGGCCCCGGGCGGCCATGATCGTCCGCACCCGGGAGATCCTCCGCCAGACCCCGAAGCCGCCGGATCTGGAACAGGATCGCGCGCGGGTTGTCGGCGTCGAGCGCCAGAAGGTCGATCACCGTATCACGCCCGGTTTCGACCCGGTAACGCCGCTGATGGGTAATCACGCTGTCGGCCACCTCCACCGCGATGTCGAACGACCCGACCGGTGCCCCGATGTCGGCAAAGCGCAGCAGAAGCGACGCCAGCGCATCCGCCCGTTCCAGCGCCCGCCCGAAGGACAGGAACCGCCAGCCCGCGAAGCGATACATGTTTTCATGCACAAGGCCCGAAAACCCGGCCATCTTGCGCAGAAGCACCGTCATGGCGCGCGCCGTGTCGTCACCGGGCCGCGCAGTCGCGGCCATGGCCTGCGCCGTGCGCTCCAGATCGCCAAGGGCGGCCCAGCCGTCGATGGAGAACCGGTCCCGCACCTTGGCCGCACAGCCCAGCGCGGCACTGATCCGCGCCAGCAGCCCCTCGGGCACAGGCTGCGCCGGATCGACACCCAGATCCGTCAGATAGGTCTGCAACCCTGTCAGCAGCGGGTCCGCCCCGTTATCCGTGCCGGCCAGCCGCAGATGCCAGGCGCGGATCAGGCGGATCACATCCTCGCAGCGTTCGACATAGCGGCCCAGCCAGTAAAGGTTGTCGGCGGCGCGCGACGGCAGGATGCCATGGCCCTGCCGCTGGAACGCGCCTTGCGCCGGTTCCGGCACCAGCGTTTCCTCGGGCACATCGCTGTCTGCCACGATCCAGACATCGGCCACCGACCCGCCGCGCTGCATGGCCAGCGCCGTGGCATCCCCCGACCGCCCGATGCGGGCATAACCCCCCGGCATGAAGCGCCAGCCCTCCGGCGTGCGCGCTGCAAAGACCCGCACGGTCATCGGGCGGGGCTGGATCCGGCCATCGTCCCAGACCGGCGTGGTGGAGAGCGTGACCGCCTCCTGCCCCACCAGTTGCCCGGCTTCCGCTTGCAGCCAGTCCGCAATCGACCGGTGCGGCCCGTCCCCGCGAAACGTGCCGCCCAGCGCAGCCTCTGCCCCCAGATCGAATGGCAGATCGCAGGAAAAGGCCGGTCCGATCAGCATGTTGGCCGCATGGTCGCGGACATGGGCGCGCTCCGCCTCCGCGCCGCACCACCATGTCGCGATATTGGGCATGGCAAGCGGCGCGCCGGTCAGCACCTCGGAAATCCGCGGCAGGAAGGCCAGCATCGCACGCATTTCCAGCACACCCGAGCCCAGCGCGTTCACCAGCCCCAATCGCCCGTGGCGCAGCGCCTCCACCAGCCCCGGCGTGCCGATATGCGACCCTGCATCCAGTTCCAGCGGATCGGCAAAAGACCCGTCGATCCGCCGCCACAGCACACCCAGCGGCTGCGGCCCGTCGATGGTGCGGACCAAGGCGCGGCCATTCTCGACCAGCAGATCCTCGCCTTCCAGCAGCATCATGCCCAGATAGCGCGCGATATAGGTCTGTTCCCAATAGGTGTCATTCGACATGCCGGGGGTCAGGATCGCGGCCCGGCTGCCGCGCCCCTGCGCGCGGGCCAGCGCGTTGATCGCATCGCGGAACGCACCGAAAAACCCGGCAAGCCGGTGGATGCGCGCCCGCGTCGCCCGCTCGGGGAAGACCCGCCCCGTCGCCATGCGGTTTTCCAGTGCAAAGCCCGCGCCGGAAGGGGCCTGCGTCCGGTCGCCCAGCACGAACCACGACCCGTCCGGGGATCGCCCGATCTCGAAGGCCAGCAGATGCAGGTAATGCCCGCCCGCGGGCGCGATACCCACCATGGGCCGCAGCCATTCGCGCGAGGCCGCGATCAGGTCGGCGGGCAGATGACCCTCGGCCACCAGCCGCGCCGGGCCGTAAAGATCGGCCATCACCCGTTCCAGAAGGTCGGCGCGCTGCGAAAGGGCGGCACAGATGCCCGACCATTCGCCTTCATGCAGGATCACCGGAACATGGCTCAGCGGCCAGTCGCGTTCCTGCAAGGGGTCGTTGGAATACTGGCGGAAATAGACGCCCGCATCGCGCAGATACTGGTTTCCCTGTTCGAACCGCGCGCCGATCTGTTCCGGCGACAGTTGCCGCAGGTTCTGGACGAATGCCGCCCAGACCGGCCGGATCTGTCCCTTCAGGTCAAACAGTTCATCCGCCACGCCCGGCACGGGCCGGTAGTCGGAAAAGTAATCCGTCGGCGTCGCCGGAGGGGCGGGGTCGAGCATGGCGAAATGTCCTGACGTTTCCCGCTATGCCAGCCCGATCGGGCGCCGGAGGTCAAGCGTCATGGGAAACTCCGGATGCGGCACTTCGGTTCCGGGGCGGTAGGCCCCCGGCGAATGGCCATGCGCCTCGAACCGCGCCAGCCTGCGCGCCTCGGCCTCATAGCCATTGACCGGAAAGGTGTCATAGCTGCGCCCGCCCGGATGGGCGACATGATAGGTGCAGCCCGCCAGCGCCCGACCCGTCCAGTCGTCATAGATGTCCACGACCAGAGGCGCATTGACCGGCAGAACGGGATGCAGCGCCATCGCCGGTTGCCAGGCCTTGAACCGCACGCCGCCCACCGCCACGCCCGAGGTCTGCGTCCGCGCCATCGGCACGGGGCGGCGGTTGACCATGACGCGATAGCGGTCCTGATGCAGCGTCGTCAGCTTCACCTGCATCCGTTCCACCGAACTGTCGGTATAGCGCACCGTGCCGCCGATGGCCCCGGTTTCGCCCAGCACATGCCAGGGCTCCAGCGCCTGGCGCAGTTCCAGATGCACGCCCTCGGCCTCCACCTGCCCGCAGAAGGGGAAGCGGAATTCCGATTGCGCCTCGAACCAGACGGGGTCGAAATCGAACCCATGCCCGCGCAGATCGGCGAGCAGGTCCAAGAGATCCTCCCACAGGAAATGCGGCAGCATGAAGCGGTCATGCAGCACCGTGCCCCAGCGGACGGGCCGCCCCGACACCGGCGCATTCCAGCAGCGCGCGATGATGGCGCGGATCAGCAGTTGCTGGGCAAGCGACATGCGCGGATGCGGTGGCATCTCGAAGCCGCGGAATTCGACCAGCCCCAGACGCCCCGTCGGCCCATCGGGGGAGTAGAGCTTGTCGATGCAGATCTCCGCGCGGTGGGTGTTGCCGGTCACGTCGGTCAGCATGTTGCGCAGCAGGCGGTCCACCAGCCAGGCGGGCGGCAGGTTGCCGCCGTTCACCGGATCGCCGATCTGGGACAGCGCTATTTCCAATTCATAAAGCGTATCATGCCGCGCCTCGTCGATCCGGGGGGCTTGGCTTGTCGGGCCGATAAACAGGCCCGAGAACAGGTAGGACAGGCAAGGATGCCGCTGCCAGATCAGGATCAGCGATTTGAGCAGATCCGGGCGGCGCAGGAAGGGGCTGTCATTCGGCGTCGCCCCGCCGACCACCACATGATTGCCGCCGCCTGTGCCGGTATGGCGACCGTCGATCATGTATTTGTCGGCGCCAAGGCGACATTGGCGGGCCTCTTCGTAAACCGCCTCGGTCGTGGCCACGCAATCGTCCCAACTGTGGGCGGGGTGGATGTTCACCTCGATCACGCCGGGATCGGGGGCGACGCGGATCACGTTCAGGCGTGGGTCGTTCGGGGGGGAATAGCCCTCGATATGGATGGGAAGGCCCAGTTCGCCCGCCGTGATCTCGGCGGCGGCAAGGAGTTCCAGATAGTCGTCCAGCGCCTCGCAAGGCGGCATGAACAGGCACAGCCGCCCGTCGCGGGGCTCGATGGCGATGGCGGTGCGCACCTCGCCGGTTTCGGGATCGGCCCCGCCCTGGCCGATCACGGCCTGACGGGTGGTTTCGTCCCGTTCTCCCTCGCTGACGGCCTGACGGTGACCTTCTGACACCTCTGGCAGCATCGCGGCCTTTTCGGCAGCTTCGGCCTCGGCGCTGCGGTCAGCCTCGACGGGGGCACCTGTCCGCGCCTCGATGCCTTCATGGAAATCGGGCAGCGGATAGCGCGGCACGGTCGGGTCCACCGGATAGCTGTAGGGGTAGGCGGATGGCGGAATATAGGGCAGCGCCCCAAGCGGCAGACGAAAGCCCACAGGGCTGTCGCCGGGCACCAGAAACAGCTTGCCCCGGCGCGGTTGCCACAGTTCCGACCGCCAGCGCGGTTCGCGCGTCGCCGCCGCCTGCCAGCGCTGGATCGGCAGCACATAGCCCGCCGGGTCGTTCAGCCCCCGCTCGAACACGCGGGCATAGCGGGCGCGGTCCTCGGGGTTTTTCAGCTTGGAATTGTCGGGGCTGACATTGGGGGGAAGCTGCGCCTCTTTCAAGATCCACTCGGCGGGGTCTTCATAGGCGGGTTGCGCGTGGGTGGCCTCGATCCCCAGATGTTCGGCAAAGCGCGCCATGAAACGGCCCGCATCGGCGTGGCCTGCGGGGGTTGGTGTATCCTCGCGCGCGACCAGATCGGGGTTTTTCCAGACCGGCGCACCATCCACCCGCCAGTAAAGCGAGAAGGTCCAGCGCGGCAGGCTTTCGCCCGGATACCACTTGCCCTGCCCGTGATGCAGAAACCCATCCGGCGCGAAACGGTCGCGCAGGCGGCGGATCAACTGGTCGGCCACGGCGCGTTTCTGCGGGCCGACCGCCTCGGTATTCCATTCCTCGCTTTCAAAATCGTCGATGGACACAAAGGTCGGCTCGCCCCCCATGGTCAGGCGCACATCGCCTGCGGCAAGGCTTTCATCGACCTTTGAACCCAGCGCATTGAGCCTGTCCCAGGCCTCGTCCGAAAAGGGGCGGGTGATGCGCGGATGTTCGGCGACGCGCCGCACCGTCATGTCAAATTCGAAATCCACCTCCGGCGCACCGGCCGAGGAGAAGCCCCCCGAAATCGGCGCGGCATTGCGGAAATGCGGGGTGGCGGCCAGCGGGATATGGCTTTCCCCGGTCAGCAGCCCGGAAGTCGGGTCCAGCCCGATCCAGCCCGCCCCGGGCAGATAGACCTCGCACCACGCATGAAGATCGGTGAAATCGACCTCGGTACCCGAAGGGCCGTCCAGCGCCTTCACATCGGGGGCAAGCTGGATCAGGTAGCCCGACACGAAGCGCGCGGCAAAGCCCAGATGCCGCAGCACCTGCACCAGAAGCCAGCTTGAATCCCGGCACGACCCTGACCCGACTTCAAGCGTTTCCTCGGGCGTCTGCACGCCCGCCTCCATGCGGATCGTGTAATTCACCAGTTGCGAGATCTGCGCATTCAGCCCGACCAGAAAATCCACCGTGCGCGTCTGGCTGCAGTCCAGTCCCTCTATCAGCGCGGCAAGGCGGGGCGTTGCGGGTTCGGGGTTGCGGTAGATCACCAGATCCTCGGCCAGATCCTCCGGATAGTCGAAGGGCCAGTGTTCGGCGCTGTCCTCGACAAAGAAATCAAACGGGTTGTAGACGGTCATGTCGGCCACCAGATCGACCTCGATGCGGAACTCCCGCACCGGTTCGGGGAACACGAAGCGCGCCAGCCAGTTGCCATAGGGGTCTTGCTGGTGGTTCACGAAATGGCCACCCGGGCTGACCTTCAGGCTGTGGGAAATGACGCGGGTGCGCGAATGGGGGGCGGGGCGCAGGCGGATGACCTGCGGGCCCAGCGTGACCGGCCGGTCATAGCGGTAATGGGTCAGGTGATGGATGGATGCGTGGATCGCCATGACACGGGGCCTCTCAGGTTGCTTGCCCCCGTTATGGCATGGTGCTGGCACGAGGTGCAGCCCTCTTGGCGCGAATGGCGGGAATAACAGCCCGTCGCCGCCCGAAAAACAGGCAGCAGCACCTATTCGCCATGCGACATGCGCCCGGCATGCGGGGCCGGTCCGGTATCGCGCGGAACATCTCGCGTGACCTTCAGTCCGATGGGGCGCATCCGGTTGCCGGGCAAGCTGTCATCCGGCCCCCAGATCGCCTGATAGGTGTCAAAGGCCCCGCGCCGCCGTTCCAGCACCATCGCCGCCAGCAGCAGCCCTGCCCACCAGACGGCCAGCCCCAACCCCATCCAGCGCGGCGCATTGGCCTGCCACAGCCCGGTCACGATCACCGCCACCGACAGGCAGAGCGCCAACACCCCGCCGAACTTGTGGGTATATTCAAAGGCCTTCCGGCGCGGCGTCATGTCGAAATGATCCCCCCGCAATGACCCGTCGGGTGCCGGGGCCGTCGGCCCGCCCTTGGTTCCGCGCAGCCAGCCCGAGGTGAACTGCGCCGCCGCCAGCGACAGCACGGCCCAGCCCGCCAGCCGGTGCAGCCATGCGCCCGCAGTTGGCGCGGGGGCGGGCTCCGGCATCGCGAGGATCAGCCAGAGCCCCGCCAGCATCAGCATCCCCGCCGAATATTGCGCCACCCGATGCGTGATCCACCACCACGGACTGTCAAGCCGGCGCGGCCAGTCCTGACCCGGCAGAACCTTGAAATAGCGCGCGACGAGGATCCCCACCGGCACCAGCACCGCCCAGGCCAGAACCATGGTGCGCGCGTGCCACGAGAGGTGAAACCCCACCTCATGCGCGCGGGCCGTGTCCAACGGGGCGGCCAGCCAGTCGATCATCCCTTCACCGCCCCGGCGGTCATGCCGGTGATGATCTGGCGGCTGGCGACCAGCGTGAACAGGATCGGCGGAATCGCCAGCAACATCCCGGTCGCCATGATGACCCCCCAGTCGATGTCATATTCCGTCAGGCTGTTGACCAGCGTCACCGGCACTGTGCGGGTGTTGCGGTTGGACAGGGCATTGCCCAGCAGGAACTCGTTCCACGCGATGCGGAAGGTGAAGATCGCCGCCGCCGCGAGGCCCGGCTTGATGACCGGCAGCACGACAAGGAAAAAGGTCTGGAAGGGGCCGGCGCCATCCATGCGCGCGGCCTCCTCCAGCTGGATCGGCACCTGCACGATGAAACTCTGCAAGATCCAGATGACAAAGGGCAGGTTCATGGCGACATAGACAAGGATCAACCCCGCCCGCGTGCCGTCCAGCCCGAATTGATAGGTCCAGATGCCGAAGACCGGCACCAGGAGGACGGCAGGAGGAACCATCCGCATGATGAGTGTGGAGACAGACACCACATCACGCCCCATGAAGCGGAACCGCACCAGCGCATAGGCCGCCATGCAGCCCAGGATCAGTGTCAGAACCGTTGAAATCAGCGCCACATAGAGCGAATTGCCCAAGGAGCGCGCAAAGGTCGGGTCGCAATAGCCGACATGCGCCGGTTCATACCACAGCACATGGCACAGCACCGTTTCATAATTCCGCAGCGTCGGCATGAAGATCAGCGAGGCGCTGTCCGACATGATCTCCACATTCAGCCGCAGCGATGTCGCCAGCATCAGCACGATCGGCCCCACCGACATCAGCATCAGCGCCACCAGCAGCGCGTAGAAACCGGGGTTGGGTTGTCTGGTCATGTCGCCCTCCGGATGGCCGCGCGGCGTTCGGTGATCTTGGTATAGGCAAACATTGCCACGGTCAGCAGCAGCAACAGGATCAGGAGCAGGTTCGACATCGCCGCCGCCTTGCCCAGCTCGCGGAATTCCGATGCCGTGCGGGAAATGCGCAAACTCAGGATTTCCGTGGAAAGCCCCGGCCCGCCATTGGTCAGCACAAGGATCACCTCCAGCACCTTGAAGGCGTCGATGAGGCGCAACAGGGCCGTGACGATCAGCACCGGCAGCATCAGCGGCAGCTTGATATAGAGGATCGTCTGCCAAGCAGAGGCGCCGTCGATCCGGGCGGCCTCCATGACCGATCCGGGCAGCGATTGCAGGGCGGCCAGCGACAGGATGAAGATGAAGGGCGTCCATTGCCAGATGTCCGCGATGATGACGGAGGCAAAGGCCCAACTGCCATCCGACAGCCACGGCACACTGTCAAAGCCCAGCGATTTCAGCGTGCGGTTGAAGATGCCGACCGTGGGGTGATACATATAGCGCCACATCAGACCCACCACGATGGGCGCGATCATCATGGGCAGGATGAACACCGTGCGCAGCACCGACATGCCGCGCAATTCCCGGTCCAGCAGCAGCGCCAGCCCCACCCCCAGCACCATTTCCACCGAGACGACAATGGCGGCAAAGCGGATGGTAACGGCGAAACTCTCGCGGAATTGCGGGTCTTTCAGCAGGCTGATGTAATTGGCCAGCCCCACAAATTCCGCCTGCCCGATGCGCTGGCTCGGGTTCCAGTTCAGGAAACTGGCATAGACCATATAGCCGATGGGATACATCAGCGCGATGGCCAGCACGATCCCGGCCGGGGCCAGAAACAGGTAGGGCGTCAGGCGGTTGAAATTGGCGACTTGCATCGGGGCGCGTCCATTCTGGGGCAGGGGGGCCGACGCGCGGCCCCCCCGATCAGGTCAATCCGGTCCGGTCATTTCCAGGTGTAATACCCGGCCTCGTCCATCGTGACGCGGGCGCGTTCGGCCACACCGTCAAGCGCCTGCTGGATGTCCAGCCCCTCGGTCAGCACCTGGCTCAGCGTGGTGCCGATATCGGCGTTGATCTTGCCCCAGACCGGGATGATCGGACGCCAGTCGGGATCGGCATATTTCAGCGCCTCGCCAAAGGTTGCGGCATAGGGGTATTTCGCGTTCACATCCGCATCCCCGTAGGTCGAAAACCGCGACGGGTTGCCGCCCTCCATCGCCACCAACTTGTCCCCCGCCTTGGAGGTCAGCCATTGCATCAACAGGAACGCCGCCTCCTTGTTCTGCGCATTTTTCGGGATGGCGATGCCGAACCCGCCGGTCTGGCTGCCGCGCCGCACGCCTTCGGGATGCAGGGCATAGCCGACCTTGCCCGCCACGGTGCTGCGCGACGGATCCTCGAACCCGGCGGCAAAGGCGATGCTATCCATGAACATCGCCGCCTGCCCTTGCTGGAAGGCCGCCGCCGCCTCGGCCGGGCCGAAGGTTGTGGCCCCCTCGGGGCCGCAATCGACGATGGTTTTCAGCGCCTCCGCCGCCTTCACCCCGGCGGCGTTGTTGATGACCGGTTCCCAGGCATCGTCAAAGATCTTGCCGCCCAGAGGCGCCAGATGCAGCAGGAACGCATGCGCTGCCTGATGCCCCGAGGCCGCACGCGAGGCCATGCCGCCCATGCCCGGTTCGACTTTCGGGATCTCGCAGGCTGCCGCCAGCAGCATGTCGTAATCCTGCGGCACGCCGATGCCATGCTTTTCAAAGATGTCCTTGCGATAGGCCAAGACCGAGGTTTCCGACCCGTAAGGAATCCCGAACAGCGACCCGGTCGGCCCCGGCAGATAGCCCTTTTCGCCGCCCGCCACGCCGATATTCTGCACATAGCCATCAATCAGGTCGCCCGCATCATAGCGCGGGTCGGCCAGTTTCGGGTTCATGAAGAACCGCGCGAGGTTTTCCAACTGGTCTGCGAAAACGTAATCCGCCTTGGAAAACACCACATAGGCGATCAGGTCATAGTCGCCCCGGTCCTTGGTCAGTTCCAGCGTCTGCTTTTCGCGCATCCGCAGATATTCAAGCTGGTCCACCTCGACCTTGATGCCGGTTTCCTTGGTGAATTCCGGCAGGATCTTCATCGCGGCGGTGTAATGCGGATGGGCGGGGAAGTTCACGACCAGCGTCGTGCCGCGATAGGGCGCATAGGGGTCGGCGGCGGCCATTCCGGCCGTCAGGGCAATGACGGCGCTGGCCCCGGTCAAGATGCTTTTCAGGTTCATTCGGTCCTCCCTCAAGGTTGTTGCCGGCCCGTCACAATGTCAGGCCGGTGTCGCGGTCAAAGATCAGCATCTCGTCGGTGGCCGCCCCGAAACTGACGGTGGACCCGGCCTTGAACGGGCTGGCCGAGGCAATCTCCACCAGAAGCCCGGTGCCATCGGGCAGGCGGGTTGCCAGCACCGTCTGCGCGCCCAGATATTCGGCAACGACGATTTGCAGCCCGATTGGCGGGCGGTTAGTGGTATCAAGGTGAAAGGATGAAGGCCGCAGGCCCAGCGTGACCTTGCGCCCCGGTGCGCCCGCCACGCGCGGGGCCATGTCCGCAGGAACCGGCAGGTCGAAGCCTGCGCCGCGCACGCGCAGCCCGCCTTCATCGGCCAGTTCGGCGGGGATGAAATTCATCGTCGGGCTGCCGATGAAGCCCGCGACAAAAGTGTTGATCGGGCGTTTGAACAGATCCTCGGGGCTGCCCTGCTGCTGGATGCGACCCTCATTCATCACCACGATCCGGTCGCCCAGCGTCATCGCCTCCACCTGATCATGGGTGACATAGACCATGTTCTTGTCGATGGAGGTTCGCATCTCGGCCAGTTCCGTGCGCATCTTGGCGCGCAGCTTGGCATCAAGGTTCGACAGCGGTTCATCAAACAGGAAGGTGCCCGCATCGCGCACCAGCGCGCGCCCCATCGCGACTCGCTGGCGCTGGCCGCCCGACAGTTCCGCAGGCTTGCGGTGCAACAGATGCGCGATGTTCAGCATGGTGGCGACGCGCGTCACCTTCTCGTCGATCTCGGCCTTGGGCACGCGGGCCAGCCGCAGTGCAAAGGACATGTTCCGCGTGATGTTCATATGCGGGTAAAGCGCGTAATCCTGAAACACCATTGCGATGTCGCGGTCTTTCGGTTCCAGCCTGCTGATCGGGCGCCCGTCGAAAAAGATCTCGCCCCCCGACAGCGCCTCAAGGCCCGCCAAGATCCGCAGCGTGGTGGATTTGCCGCAGCCCGAAGGGCCGACCAGCACGGTAAACTCGCCATCCTCCAGCGTCAGGTCCAGCGGTGGCAACACCTCCAGCGCGCCGAAACGCTTGGACACCTGATCGAAAACGATCTGTGGCAAAATCTTCCCCCCATTTGGTCGTCTTGCGGGGCATCTTTCCGCACCCCTGCCCGATCAGAATGGCCGCTGCCGCGCCGTTCGGGAAGCCGGAGACTTGACAAATGACGTTAGCGTTAACGTAGTGAAGCAGGGGGGGTGCCATGGCCAAACGCAGACGCGACGGAAACCGGATCGAGGATGTGGCCGCCGCCGCAGGCGTGTCGGCGATGACCGTCAGTCGGGCGCTCCGCGGGATGGAAGGCGTGTCCGAGGCGCGCCGCGCCGAAATCCTGCGGCTTGCCACGGCCATGAATTATGTCCCTGACAGTTCCGCCCGCAGCCTTGCCATGGCCAATTCCACGCTGATCGGCATTTCGCTGCCCAACCTGTTCAACGAGGTCTTTGCCGACATCCTCGCCGCCATGCGTGACATCTTCCGCAGTGCCGGGTTTTCAACGGTGATCGAGACCACCGATTACGACACCGGCACCGAACGCGACTGGGTGGAACGGTTGCTAAGCTGGCGGCCCGCCGGGATCATCCTGACGGGGACGGACCATGACCCCGACCTGCGCGCGCGGCTGCGCGGCGCGCGCGTTCCGGTGCTGGAGATCTGGGACCATTCAGACGATCCGATCGACATTTCCGTGGGCATCGACCATCTGGCCGCAGGGCGCGCGCTGGGGGATCATGCGGTCAGCCTTGGCTATGCCCGCCCGGCCTTTCTGGGCGCGCCGGAAGGGTTCGACAAACGTGCCGATGCGCGGATGGAAGGGGTGCGGCTTGCCTTCGGCCTCGCCCATCTGCCCGCCGCGCGACCCCATGAGACCAATTCCTTCGAGGCCGGGCGCATCGGCACGCTGCACCTGCTGGCCGACCCCGCCGCGCGTCCGGATGTGATTTTCTGCCTGAACGACCATCACGCCTTTGGCTGCATGATGACGGCGCAAGGGCTGGGGCTGGATGTGCCGGGCGATATCGGCGTGGTGGGGTTCAATGCGCTGGGTCTGACCAATGTGCTGCCACAGGCGCTGACCACGATGCGCACGCCCCGCCGCCAAATGGGCACCTTGGGCGCGCGGCATCTGCTGGCGCGCATCCATGGGGCGAAGGTGGCGCGCGCCACCTGCCTGCCCTGCACCTTGCAGCCGGGGGCAACGCTGCGCCCCCGGTAGCGCCGTTCAGCGCAGCATCGCGTCGATCTCTTCGCGCGTGCCGAACCCCAGCTTCACCGCCGTATCGGCGACCGAGGCCCCGTCCGCGAGCGCGGTCTTGGCAATTTTCGCGGCCTTGGCATAGCCGATATGCGGCACCAGCATCGTGGCCAGCACAAGGGAGTTTTCCAGCGCCCCCTCGCATTGCGCGACATTCGCCTCGATTCCCTTGACGCAGCGCTCGGCCAGCGTGTCCATCGCCTGCATCAGGATGCGCATGGATTGCAGGACGTTCAGCACGATGATCGGCTCGAAGGCGTTGAGCTGCAACTGCCCGCCCTCGGCGGCCATGGTCACGGTCAGGTCGTTGCCGATCACCTGGAACGCCACCTGATTGACCACTTCCGGAATCACCGGGTTGATCTTGCCCGGCATGATCGACGAGCCCGCCTGCACCGCCGGAAGATGAATCTCGTTGAACCCGGACCGGGGGCCTGACGACAAAAGCCGCAGGTCATTGCAGATTTTCGACAGTTTCACCGCGATGCGCTTCAATACCGAGGAAAAGGTCACATAGGCCCCGGTATCCGAGGACGCCTCGATCAGGTCGGTCGCGAGCTTTGCGGGCAGGCCCGACACCTCGGCCAGTTCCGCCACCGCCGCCTCGGCATAGCCATCGGGCGTGTTGACACGTGTGCCGATGGCGGTGCCGCCCAGATTGACCTCCAGCAGAAGGATCGACAGCCGCTCGATGATCTGCACATCCTCGCGGATCGTGGTGGCGTATCCGGCAAATTCCTGCCCCAGCGTCATCGGCACCGCGTCCTGCAACTGGGTGCGGCCGATTTTGCGGATGTCCTTGAACGCCTCGGCCCGTTCGGCAAAGGCATCAACCAGCCGCTGTTGCGCGTCGATGAAGGCCGCGCATTGCGACACGATGGCCAGCCGCATCGCGGTCGGATAGACGTCATTGGTCGATTGCGAGCGGTTCACATCGTCATTGGGGTGCAGGCGCGCGTAGTCGCCGGGCTTGAAGCCCATCTTGAGCAGGCCGAGGTTCGCGATCACCTCATTGGCGTTCATGTTGGTCGATGTGCCCGCCCCGCCCTGGATCATGTCCACGCGGAAGGCATCATGCCAGCGGCCCTCGATGATTTCGTCACAGACCTCCTCGATCACGCGGGTCTTTTCGGCGGACAATTCGCCAAGGCCGTGATTGGCCCGCGCGCCTGCCTTTTTCACCCAGGCCAGTGCGCGGATGAATTCGGGAAACAGCGACAAGGGGATGCCCGAGATCGGGAAATTGTCCATCGCGCGCTGCGTGTGGATGCCCCAGAGGCAGGTGCGGGGCAGTTCCATCGAACCGAGGCTGTCTTCTTCGAGGCGTTGATCGGGCATGGGTGGCTTTTCCTTGGCTTGGCTGTCGTTTGCCGCACAGATGCGGCAGGACAGGGCTGCGGTCCAATGCAAATCCTGCATGGCCCATGCAGGGTTTTCAACCGCCCAGCGCCCGCCAGACCGCATCCACCTGCGGCGAGGGTGAGCGGCGCGGGCGGAAAGCGCAGATTTCCATCGGCAATTCCCAGTCCGGCCCGCCGACAGGCGCGATCAGGGCGGCACTCGAAGCGTCCACCGCACTTTCCGGCAGCCAGCCGACGCCCTGCCCCGCCACGATCACCTCTTTCAGCACATCCGACATGTCGCATTGCACCGCCATGCGGTAGGACAGCCGGCTGCCCTTGCGCGAGATCACATGTTCGAAAAGCTGCGCGAAATAGGCGCGCTGCGCATAGGCGACCAGCGGGAATGGTTCTTTGGGTGTGCCCGGAAAGCCGAAATCCCGCCCCCGCGCGGCATAGGGCAAAAAGCGGTCGGCACGCAGCACGATGCGGTCCTGCGCGGCAAGGCTTTCATGGCTGGGCAGTGCGGGGCAGTCATGCGCCAGCAACAGGTCTGCATCCCCCGCCAGATAGCGTGCCGTCACCTCGGCCGTGGTGCCCACGATCACCGAGAACGAGCTTCGCGCGCCCTTCCCGATCACCCCGAGCAGGCGGCGGAAATCGCTGCGCGCCAGCACGTTGGGCATGGCAAGGCGGATCTGGCTCATCACCTCGAACTGGCTGGACCGGATCGCGGCGCGGGTTTCCAAGAGCCGCTCCACCGACACCTGCGCGCCCTCGCGGAACTGCTCCCCGGCATCGGTCAGCCGCACCGGCTGCGACCCCTTGACCACCAGCCCGGTGCCGACCCAATGTTCCAGCGACTGGATGCGCCGGGAAAACGCCGCCTGCGACAGATTGCGGAACTCTGCCGCGCGGGTGAAATTCCGCAACTCGGCGAGGGCCAGAAAATCCTGAAGCCAGCGAATGTCCATGCCCGATCCTATGCCGGGCAGGGGGCCGGGCGGAAGCGCCATCTTTGCCTTGGCAGCAGCGGCAGGACAGGTCAGATTGCGCCCGACCGAACCACGCAAGGGACCACCGCCATGACCGACAGATTTGCCCGCTATCCCAGCCTGGAGGGGCGCACCGTTTTCATCACCGGGGGCGCCTCGGGCATCGGAGAGGAAACCGTGCGCGCCTTTGCCGCCCAAGGGTCCAAGGTCGGTTTCGTCGATATGGATGCCGGCCGCAGCGCCGCCCTGTGCGCCGATCTGCCGGGCGTCGCGCATGAGGTTTGCGACCTGCGCGACATCGAGGCGCTGCGCCGTGCTTTTGCCGGTCTGAAGTCGAAAATCGGCGCGGCGGAGGTGCTGGTGAACAACGCCGCGCGCGATGACCGCCATGACTGGGCCGAGGTCACGCCCGACTATTGGGACGACCGCCAGAACACAAATATCCGGCATCAGTTCTTTGCCATTCAGGCCGTGGCCCCCGACATGATCGCCGCCGGGGGCGGCTCGATCATCAATATGGGCTCGAACAGCTGGTTCGAGGCTGTGGGCGGCTTTCCCGCCTATACCGCCGCCAAGGCCGCCGTGCAGGGCCTCACGCGCGGCATGGCGCGGGATCTGGGCAAGCACCGCATCCGCGTCAATGCCGTGGTGCCGGGATGGATCATGACGGAGCGGCAGAAAACGCTGTGGGCCACGCCCGAGGCGCTGGAAAAACATCGCCAGAACCAATGCCTGCCCGACCTGATCGAACCGGTCTATGTGGCGCGCATGGTGCTGTATCTGGCCTCCGACGATGCCGCGATGTGTTCGGCCTCCAGCTTCATGGTCGAAGCAGGGTCGATCTGACCACAACGGAAAAGGCCATGGGTGCGGCTGCATCCCATGGCCTTTCCGTTCATCGCTTGGGCCGTGTCAGATGGCCGACTGGATCCAGCTTGCCAATGCGGCCTTCGGCGCGGCACCGACCTTGTTCGACACGACCTGGCCGTCCTTGAACAGGAAGAGCGCGGGAATACCGCGCACACCCAGCGTCGCCGGGCTGTCGGGGTTTTCATCGACATTGACCTTCACGATCTTCACCTTGCCGGCATATTCGGCCGAAAGCTCTTCCAGTGCCGGACCGATCTGGCGGCAGGGGCCGCACCATTCGGCCCAGAAATCGACGACAACGGGAATGTCGGACTGGCGCACTTCGGCGTCGAAGGTGGCATCGGTGACGGGGGTCGTGGCCATTACATATCTCCTGAATGGAATGTGTTACACCAGAAGGTAAGGACGCGCCCGGGCAAGGTCAAGGGAAGCCCGCCCGCAACAGCGCCGCAGTCACGAGATCGGGAGGAAGCACCATCAACTCCGCCCGCCTTGTCCACAAAAGCGCCACCTCCACCCGCCGGTCGGGCCAGATCTGGCGCAGTGCGGCATGATAGGCCCCCATCTGGCGCAAAAGCCCCTCGGGCACGTCCTGCGGGCGATCAGGGATCAGGTGGTTGGATTTGTAATCCACCGCCAGAACATGATCCGCGCCGATCACCAGCCGGTCTACCTTGCCCGCCATCGGCCTGCCGTCCAGTTCCGCCACCAGTTCCACCTCGGCCAGCGTGCCGGGGCCAAAGAGATACGCCAGATGCGGCGCGCGGATCACGGCGGCGGCCTCGGCCAGCAGGGCGTCGGCATCCGGCGCGGCGGGCAACAGCGTGCGGGCGAGGGCGGGCCAGTCGGTCTCCTGCTGTCCGGGCAGGCGTTCCAGCAGCAGATGCAGCCTTGATCCGCGATCCATCAGCGCGTCGATCAGCGCGGGGTTGTCCTCGTCCGGGCCGAAATCCCCCGGCAGGGCCTTTGCGCCGCCCAGACCGGACGGGGTGACCGGGCCTGCGGGGCGGGGAGCCTCGGGGGCGGGATGCCGCGTCCAGCCCGGCACCTCCACCGGTGCGGGCATTGCCTGCGCGGCGGAGGACGGCGCGCGGGCGGTCCACTCCCCCTCGACCAGCGTCAGGCCGCCATCCGCGCTGTCCGTGGCCCCGATCCGCACCAGCCCCTCGCGGATCAGGTCATACCAGACCGGCGGCGCATCCTCGGCCGCCGCCGCCTTCATCTTGCCCGCCGCCGCCACAATCAGCCAGCTTTGCGCCCGCGTCATCGCGACGTAAAGCAGCCGCAACGATTCCGCCGTTTCCGCCGCCTTGCGCGTCCGGCGATGGTCGGCGAGGCAGGCGGGCGACTGGTCGACCGGCGTTTTCCAGACCGGGCCGCCGGGCAGCACCGCAAGCTCGCCACGTTCGCGATACTGGCGCGGAGCGGTATCTGGCAGGATCACGATGGGCGCTTCCAGCCCCTTGGCGCCATGCACCGTCATCACGCGGATCTTGCCGCCCGCACCATCCATCTGGCGCTTGACCTCCACATCGTCGGTATCGAGCCAGCAGAGGAACCCCGTCAGGCTCGGCACCTCGGCGCGTTCATAGGCCAGCGCCTGCGCCAGCAACTCATCGATGCCGTCCTCGGCCTCCGCCCCCAGCCGCGCCAGCAACCGCCGCCGCCCGTCATGCCGCGTCAGCAGCCGTTCGATCAGGTCATAGGGGCGCAGATAGTCGGAATTGTCGCGCAGGTCGGTCAGGATGGCGTGCGTTTCCGCCACGTCGTCGCGCTCGCGCAACGCCTCCCACAGAAAGCCCGTCCGCCCCTGTGCCAGACGGTAAAGCTCCCGCTCCGACCAGCCCAGAAGCGGGCTGCGCAGCGCGGCGGCCAAGGACAGGTCATCCTCCGCCGTGTCCAGAAAGGACAGCATCGCGCGGATGTCCTTCACGGCCAGTTCCGCCCCCAGTTTCAACCGGTCGGCCCCGGCAATCGGCAGGCCCGCCGCCTTGCAGGCCGCGATGATCGCGCTGAACACATCCGAGCGCCTGCGCACGAGGATCAGGAAATCCCCCGCATGGCAGGGCCGCATCGCACCCCTTTCCGGCACAGGATGGCCCGCCGCGATCAGGTCGCGGATCGTGGCCGCCACCCGTGCGGCCAGCCGCTTGGCGTGATGCTCCTCGCCGATCATGTCCACCGGGTCATACCATTCGTGGTCCTCCTCCTTCTCCGCCGGCTCAAAGGCAGGCCAGAGATCCACCCGCCCCGGCATCGCGGCATTGAAGGCGATATGGTTCATCGCGCCGCCGAGGGCCGCCAGTTGGTCCGCGTCGAAGGTCGCATCTACCAGCCGCAGGATCGCCGGGGCAGAGCGGAAGGAATATTCCAGTTGCAGATCCTGCAAGGGCCGGTCGATCGCCGACAGACGGCCTGCGAACAGATCCCGCTTTTCATCGAAGGCCGCGACATCGGCCCCCTGAAAGGAATAGATCGACTGTTTCTTGTCCCCCACGACAAAGATGGTGCGTGCCATGGCCCGCGCGCCCTCCCCCGCCGTAAACTCGGCGGCCAGATGCTCGATCACCTGCCATTGTTCGGGGCTGGTATCCTGCGCCTCGTCCACCAGAATGTGATCCACCCCGCCATCGAGCCGATACAGCACCCATTGCGCCACGGCGCGGTCAGTCAGCAGATGCCGCGCGCGGGTAATCAGGTCGTCGAAATCGAGCCAGCCCCGGTCGGCCTTGCGCCGCGCATATTCGGGCAGGAACACGGCGGCGAACCGGTGCAGCACCGCCGCGCGCGCCGCCGCCGACAGCGCCACCCGCCGCGCCCGCGCCGCCTCTACCCGCGCCATCAGCGGACTCAGCCGGTCCATCAGCGGGCCAAGCGCCGCTTGCGTGGCCTTGGTCGGATATTTTCCGATCTTGGCGGTGAACGGCTCCTTGGTCTTGGCCCCGGCCAGAAACTCGGCCTCCAAGGCAGCCAGCAGCGCAAGGTCGGGCTGGTCAAAGGCGAGCAGCGACAGGCGGTCGGCGGATTTCTGGTCGGTGACGGACCCTGCGGCCATGGCGGCCACCACCCCGGGCAACCAATCCTCCTCGCCGCCCAGAAACACATCGGCCAGAACGCGCGCCTCGGTTTCCCCCTCGGGCACGTCATAGATCGCGCGGCAGCCCGCCTCATCCAGAAAGCGGGTGAAATCGGTGCGCCGCCCGGCCACCTCATCGGCAAGGGCGCCCAGATCCTCGCCGCGATAGGCGCGCGCCAAGGCCTCCATCGGGGCAACGGCCAGACCGCCCGCCAGATCGTCCAGGATCTCGTCGCGCAGGAGTTTCGCGCTGCGGTCGTCCAGTTCGGTAAACAGCGGCGAAACCCCCGCCTCCAGCGGAAACCGCCGCAAGAGCGAGGCGCAGAAGGAATGGATCGTCTGGATGCGCAACCCGCCCGGGGTTTCGATGGCGCGCGCGAACAGCCGCCGCGCACGGACCAGCGCATCGCCCGACAGCGCATCGGTCACGCCAAGGTCGGACAGAGCCGCGCGCAGCGCCGCATCCTCCTTCATCGCCCATTCCCCAAGCCGCGCGAACAGGCGGTTCTGCATCTCGCTCGCCGCCGCCTTGGTATAGGTCAGGCACAGGATCTGCCCCGGATCGACCCCTGACAGCAGCATCCGCGCCACCCGGTCGGTCAGCACCCGCGTCTTGCCCGACCCAGCATTGGCCGAGAGCCAGGTGGAGGCGGCGGGATCGGCGGCGGTGATCTGGCGCCGGGTCGCGTCGTCATGCGGCCGGGTCATGCCATATCCTCCGGTCGGGGCGGGTCGGTCATGTCCCATTCGCCATAGCGGGCCAGATGGTCATAATCGCCCGCGAAGCGTTCCTGCGCCACTGCGCGGCGCGACGGATAGCCCGCATCGGGCGACAGGTAATGCCCGATCAGGCGGTGCAACTCCTCCCAGACCTGCCCGAGCATCTCGGCATCCAGCAGCGTGGTTTCCTCTTTCGGTGTGGCCCCAAGCCCGACATAGGTGATCCCCCGCACCGCGCGCGGACCTTCCAGCACGGTGAACGCCCCGCGTTCGGCCATCGCGGCCTGCAACAAAAGCTGCTTGTCAAAATGCTTTTGCTGTTTTTGGCCGGGGGGCGTTCCGGTCTTGTAGTCGAACAGATGCACCCGCCCGTCATCGAGCAGGTCGATCCGGTCAGGCCGCGCGGCCAGCGTGAAATCGAGAGGGGAGACAGCCACCGATCCCGGTTCTTCCAACAATACCGGCGTGCCACCCAGCCGCGCATCCACGTCGAGGAAGAAATCCACCGCCCGTTCCAGCCGCGCGCGCCACATCCGGCGCGCGGCGGGCCAGGGCACTTCCTCGGCCAGCACGGTATCAGTGCAGCCCATCAACAGCGCGCGGGTGGCGTCGCGGGAAAGCCCCTCGGGGCGGTCGCGCACGAAGCGTTCCAGTACCTTGTGCAGCACCGACCCGCGCAGCCGCGCATCGGGTTCGGGTTGCAGGCTGTCCAGCGCGGAAAGTCCAAGCACATGCCGGGCATAGATCGCGTAAGGATCGCGGATCAGCCGTTCGATCTGGGTGACGAACAGCTTTTTCGGGCGGGCCTCCACCGGAGGGCGCGGCGCGGGCCGGGGAGCGGAGGGGGCATGCCCCGGCACCTCCACCGCCGCCGCGAGCCGCAGCCATTCGGCCCCCCGGTCGCGCATCGCCGCCAGCGCCTCCGGCCCCTGACTGCCCGGCAGGCCGGACATCAGGTTCACCAGCCGGTTGAGCCAGCGCGACGGCACGGTTTCGGCCTCTGCACTGCGCAGCGCGCGGGTCAGGATCACCTCGTGCGCGCCGATGGCCTGCTGGTAGTCATGTGCGGCGAGGCCGATGGACCGTTCGGGCAGCAACAGCCCCGCCGCCTTGCGCATCTGCCGGTTCATCCAGGGGTCGGGGGCGGCCAGCGCGGGCCAGACCCCATCATTCAGCCCGCCCAGAATGACCAGATCCGCACCCTGCGTCCGCGCCTCGCGCGGGCCCCAGATGAACAGACGCGGATGCGTTTCCACGGTTTCGCGCAGGGGCACGCCGGAGATCACGCTTTCGAACAGATCGCGGTAATCGGCAAGGGTCAGCACGCCGCCATGCGGGGCCTCGGCCGCCAGCGCCTCCATCACGCGCAGCGCGCCCGCCCCTTCCGGCGATTGCCAGAGCTTGCCACCCGGCACGCCCCCCGTCCCGGCGCAGAACCGTTCCGCAAGATCGCGGTGCCGGTCCACCAGCACCGCCAGATCCGTCGTTTCCGCGCGGCCCAGCCGGTCAAGACAATCCGCCACCCAATCCGCCCAGCGGATTGCCGTCTCGGTATCCCTCGTGCGCACCTTTGCCCATCCGCGCAGATCCTCCGGCTCCGGATAGGCCGGCCCCCAGCGCCGCAGCGTCAGCTCCAGTTCCCGCGTCAGGCGCAGATGCGGCCCCCGGTCCGCCCCTGTCGCCGCCAGCGGATGCTTGAGCAGGATCAGCAGGTCGCGCGACCGCAGCACCTTGCCCGCAAAGCCCGCGACAAGGCGCAGGAAACGCCCGCTCGCCGTCTGGGCCAGCGGGCGACCCGCGCTGTCATCGGGCCGGATGCCCCAGCGGTCCAGCGCCGCCGTGACCTGCCGCGCAAGGTCACGGTCCGGGGTGACGAGCGCGACGCTGCCCGTGCCTTCGGCCACTTCGCGCATGCGCAGCGCGATGGCCAGCGCCTCGGCCCGGGGGGATGGCGCCTCGATAAGCGCGAGCCCTGCGGTGGGGCCGCGCAGATCGGGCAACAACCGGCCCTCGGACAACCATTGATCCGTCACCGGGGCAGGACGCAGCGACAGCGACACCAGCCGGTTGCGCGCGGGGTCGGGCGCTGTGTCGCCCTCGATCCAGGGTCGAACCGCCTCCGGCCCCAGATCCAGCGTGCGCATCACGGCCCGGATGCGGTATTGCGGATGGTCCTGCCCGGTCAGCGCCTCATCGAGACTTTCCCAGACCGGGGCGGGCATGTCGGGATCATGGCCCGGCAGCAGGATCGCGCCCTGCGGCAGGCGGGCGACCGCCTCCATCAGCAGCATTGTCGTGCCGCGCGACCCGGTGGACCCGGCAATCAGCACCGGATCTTCGGGTGGTGCGGCCTGCCAGTGCCGCGCCAGCGCCAGTGCGGCAAGCCTGCGGCGGCCCTCGACATCCGGGGCGGCCAGTGGGTCGAACAGCGGCGTGACAATCCGCATGAAATCGCGCACCCGCGCCCAATGGTCGGCATGGTCGGCCACATCGAGCGCCGCAATCGCATCGGGTGTCACGCCCTCGCCCTGCATCTCGTCGATCAGCCCGGCAAGGCTTTCGGCCAGATCGAAAACGGCGGAACGCGGCGCGATGTCGGGATCCGCCTCGATCAGCCCTGCGATCAGCCGCGCCAGTTCCAGCCGTCGCCGCAGGGGGGACTGCGCGGGTGGCAGGTCGATCAGCGGGGCAAGCGCACCGAGGTCGGAAATCACCCGCAGACGCGGCAACAATCGCGCGCCACTTGTCGAAAAGGCCGCCAGAACCCGGTCGCGCATCCGCGCGGAGGCAAGGATCACCGTGACACGCGCCATCGCCTCGGGCGGCTGGCCCGTCATGCGCGCGATCAGCCCACCTGTCAGCGCGCGGGGGAAATCCGCACCGGGCGGCAGACCAAAAAGACGCGGGCCGGGATCAGGAAACATCGCCCGCCCCCAGCCTGTCTGCGCCCTGCCTGTCTGCCTCACGCAGCATGGCCTCGGCCGCGGCAATGCCTTCGGGGTGGCCCACATCGCACCAGCCCCCCGGATGCAGGATGCCGAAGGCGCGGCCTTGTGCGATCATCGCGTCCCACAGCAGGTTGAGCGAGAACACCTCCTCCGCGATGCTGGCCAGCCCCTGCGGGTCGATGATCTGCGCGCCCAGATAGACCAGCCCCGCCACACCTTTCGGGCAGCGCGTGATCCGCCCTTGCGCATCCATGCGGAAATCGCCCTGCCCCGAATGGCCGCGCAACCGGTCGGGCGGGGCCAGCAGCAGAAGCGCGCCCATCCCCGGCTGCCAGCCCGCGCGCAGGGTTTCCAGCGGGTTCGGCCCTGTCCAGACCGCATCGCTGTTGATCGTGAACACCGGCCCCTCGCCCAGATGCGGCAGGGCATGGCGCAAGCCGCCCCCGGTTTCCAGGATGCGGTCGGGTTCCCGGCTCAGCGAAATGTCGGGGCGCCCGGCCAGATGTGCGGCAATCTGGTCGGCCCGGTAATGCAGGTTCACGGCGATCCGCCCCACGCCCGCCGCTTTCGCAATGTCCAGCGCGTGATCGAGCAGCGCACGCCCCGCGACCTCGATCAGCGGTTTGGGCCGATCCGCCGTCAGCGCGCCCATCCGCGTGCCGAAACCGGCTGCAAAGATCATCAGCGCATCGGGGTCTGTCCGCATCGGGCGGCAATCCTTTCCAGAACGTCGGGGGTCGGCTCGGGCAGGATCGCGGCGCAGATCCCGGCAAACCCTGCCAGCGCGGGATGCGCCAGATTGCGCTGCAAATGGTCCCAGACGCGCGGGATCATCGCGACATAGCGCGGCTTGCCCGCCACCAGACAAAGCCGCGCGAATATGCCGAGGATGCGCAAGGCCCGCTGCGCGCCCAGAACCGCATAGCTGGCGGCGAAATCCCCGGGGGGCAGGGCGCGCGCAGCCGCAAAGCGGGCAATCATCGCGGCCTCGGTCGCGGGTGTCACCGCGCGCCGCCCGTCCTGCAACAGCGAGACAAGATCATAGCCCGGCTGCCCCATCTGCCCCAGTTGGAAATCCAGCAGACCGACCCGCGCAACCCCCACCCGCCCCGGCAGCCAGAGCAGGTTTTCGGCATGGAAATCGCGCAGGATCAGGACACGCGGGCCATCGGCATGGGCGCGCATCGCCTGAGTCAGGGCGGCGCGGAAGGCAACAGGGTCGGGGCGCTGGCCGGTGGCCGCAAACGCATACCAGTCGGTTGCGAAACAGGCTGCCTCGGCCCAGTCCCCGGCGGAAAGGTCGGGCAGGCCGGGCGGGGCCGGATGGGCCTGAAGATGGACCAGCGCATCGGTTGCAGCCTCGTAAAGCGGGCGCTCGCGGGCCGGGTCGGCCTCGACGAGCCGGGTGAACAGATCGTCGCCCAGATCTTCGATCAACAGAAACCCCTGCGCCAGATCGTGCGCAAGGATGGCCGGTGCCGAAAGGCCGATGCCACGCAGATGCTCCGCGATACGGATGAAATCGGCGGGGTCATCGCCCTTTCCGGATGGCGCGTCCATCAGGACCGCGCTGCCTTGCACGCGGCGCAGCCGGTCATAGCTGCGGTCCGAGGCATCGCCGGCGAGAAAACGGCGCTCGGCCCCGGCCCATCCCGCGCGGTGCAGGAAGGCCCGCGACAGGGCCTTGCGGTCATCCGGCAGGCCAGTGTCCCCCGGTTCCGGTTCGGCCCAGAGCGCCGCAATACGGCCAAGCAGACCCTTGCGCCCCCCCGAAAGGTTTGCGCCACGCCCGTCGCCCTCATGCGAAAGACCGATCCGCAGCGCATGCGGCGGGGCCAGCCCCCCCAGCCTGTCGGGCCATTCGATCAGGCAGATCGCGCTGTCAAAGGCCGCCTCCAGCCCAAGTTCGGCAATCTCGTCAGGGTGCGACAGCCGGTAAAGGTCGGCATGCCAGATCTCGACCGCGCCATCATCATAGGTCTGGACCAGTGTGAATGTGGGGGAGGGAACCTCCTCCGCAGCGCCCATCCGGGCGCGGATCATCGCGCGGGCGAGATGCGTCTTGCCCGCGCCCACCGGACCGTCGAGCAATACCGTGTCCCCGGCCCAGAGACAGGCCGCCAGAACCCGGCCAAGCCTGTCCGTTTCTCCGGGTCCGGCGAGGGTCAGCGTCAAGGGCGCGAAGATGTCTGCAACGGCAGGGGCGGTCATGGCAGAAGTCTTACCCCTTGGCCCCGCAGGCGCAAGGGGCGGTGGCGCTGTCACGATGCGCACGCCGCGGTGGCAAGGTCGGGCAGCATCGGGCAGGCCAGCACCGGACCCGCCAAAGCCGGACCTGCCAACGCCGGGCCATCCAAAAAAGAGGCGGTCAGCGCAGGGTTGGGCGGGGTGTCGGGCAGGTCATGCGCTGCGGCGTTGTGTTCGCGTCGGGCGGGGGGCGGCCACCGGGTCCGGCGCGGATGCGTCCTCCGGCGGCTTGGCAAGCTCGGCGGTCTGCCCGACCAGATCGAAGGCGGCGAGTGTCGCGCCCCCCGAAAGCGGCGTGAAACGGCAGGAAATCATCCGCCCGTCCGCCAGATGCGTCCGGTCCGACCACCCCTTGCGGGGCTGGATCGAGGCAATGAAATCCTCCGCCCGGTCCCAGAGCGCCGAGGGCACCGTCCGAGATCGCCAATGGTCGCAGACCGCGCCCGCCTGTCCTTCCAGCCCAAGCCCCCCGGCGGGATCATGGTCCCAGAGCCGCGCATAGGCGGCATTGGACAGCACAAGAACCCCCGCCGAGGAAAAAACGGCGATCGCATCCTCCATGGCATCGATCACGGTCTGGCCCAGTTCGAGATCGGCGCGGTAGCGGCGTGTCTGCGACACTTCGCTGGAAATATCCTCGAACAGGAGCGCCAGCGCCCCGTTCGGATGCGGACGCCCGGTGACCCTGTAGGTCTGGCCGCCCGGAAGGTTCCAGACCTCGCTGTAAAGCCCGTTCGACGCGGCCTGTTCCAGATCGGTCAACTGCGCCCGCCAGGACCGGTAATCGCGCGGTTCCGGGATCATCGACCGGTCCCGCAGCGCGTCGAAAAAAGCGATGAGCGAGGGGCGCGTCGACAGAAAATCGGGCGGCAGCGCGCTCAGATCGACCAAGGCGGGATTGAACATGGCAAGCGTGCGCGCATTGTCGAAGATCGCAAGCCCGGTGGGCAGTTGGGCAAAGGTCTTGGTCAGTGTCTGCATGAAGGCGCGCAGCGACTGTTCCGCCTGCACGGCCGCCTTGGCAGACATCGCATAGAAGATCCGCCCGCGCGGGTCGTCATGGCCGACGATATCGAACCACTCGGCGGATTTGTCATCGGGGGATGCGAGCCTGCGCCGCACCGTTGCGCCGGGTTCCACCTCCCCGGGCCTGTCGAACAGCCGGGGCAGCGGCCAGGACAGATCCTCCCCTTTTTCCAGACATCCGGTCGCAAGTTCGAGATAGGTCGCATTTGCCCAGACCACCTCTCCCAGGGCATTCTCGCGCCAGATCGGACAGGGGCAGCGGGTGACTGTGGCCTGAAGATCCTCGAATTCCTGCTGGCGATGATGGAGCAGGACACCCGCCGGGGACGACCTGCCGCCGACCGTATCGGGGTCTGACAGCGAAATCCGCGCAAGCCCACCACGATATTCGGCCACCAGCATCATGTCCGAGGGCCCCGACAGGACCAGCGTTCCCTCTTGCGGCAGGGCGGCGAAGCGTTCCTCGATGCCCGGAAAGTGACGGTCGAGATAGTGCATCAGACGGGCGCGTTCCGCCCCCGGGGAACGGCCTGACCCGACGTTGAGCAAGCTGCGTGCGGTTGGGGTCGCATCCACCAGCAGATCACCGTCGAACAGGAATTCGGCGGAATCGGGGCCTTCCAGAAAGGCCCAGCGGCGCCTGCCGGGCTGGTTGCCCGAGAAACCGGCGAGAAAGAGGACGCCGATGGCCGCCGACAAAAGGGCCGTGATGACAAGCCCGGCAAAGAAAAGGGGATCGAAGCTCAACGCGGACTCCCGGGTGATGTTCCCTGGCACGCTTCAACCTAGGAGCGAAAAGATTAACGCAGCGTTAACCGCAGGGAGGGTGGGGCACCTAAACTGACCAGCGCAACACCTTGCACCCACAGCGAAACCGCAGTCCGGGCGAATGCGCACGCAGGGGATCGGGGCGGGCGGAAGCGTTGGGGCGGGCTCAGGGAAGGATCGGCAGGTTCTCGCCCAGCGCCCCGCCCTCGGCTGCCCTGAGGCTGTCGAGCGGCCAGATCACCTCGATGATCGCCCCGCGCCTGCGCGGCAGTTCATCGGCCCGCAGAAAGGGGTTGGAGGCATTGGCAAACGACAGTTCCGCCCCTGACCGTTCCAGCAGCGTCTTGGCAATGAAAAGCCCAAGTCCCATGCCCTCGTAGTCCGGCCGGGCCGGGTCCGGCTGGTCGCCGCGCCGGTCGCGGACGAAGGGATCGCCGATCCGGGTCAGCACCTGCGGGGTATAGCCCGGCCCGTCGTCAACAATGGTCAGCACGATCCGACGGTCGGTCCAATGCGCAGAGATCCAGACCGAACTCGCTGCGAAATCCACGGCATTCTGGATCAGGTTGCGCAGGCCATGGATGATCTCGGGCTTGCGCAGGACGATGGGCTGCGCGGCGGTTCCTTCCGGCCCCGGCTCCAGATCGAAATGCACCTCCTTGCCGCGCAGAAGATGCGGCTCCGCCGCCTCCCGCAAAAGCGCGTCCAGGGGCGCGCGGCGCAGATGCAGGTCATCCTTTCCGGCGCGCCCCATGGATCGCAGGATGTCACGGCAGCGGTCGGCCTGATCCCGGATCAGACGGGCATCGTCCAGCAGATCCGGCTGGTCGGCAAGCTCCTCGATCAGTTCGGCGCTGACCAGCTTTATGGTGGCCAGCGGCGTTCCCAGTTCATGCGCCGCCGCCGCCACGACGCCGCCCAGATCGGTCAGTTTCTGTTCCCGCGCCAGCGCCATCTGCGTGGCCAGCAGCGCCTGCGACATCGCACTGATCTCGGACGACACCCTATGCGCGTAAAGCCCCAGGAACACGATGCCGATGACGATTGCGAGCCAGAAGCCGAACTCGAAGATCGGCGGCATATGAAGCGACCGGCCGTCGGCGAATTGCAGCGGTATATTGGCAAAGGCCGTCAGGGTCAGCAGGCCGACCGCCATCAGCCCCAGAAGGATCGTGGTCCGCAGGTTCAGCGCAGAGGCCGAAATCACCACCGGCGCCATGATCAGAAGCGCAAAGGGGTTGGTCAACCCTCCCGTCAGGTAAAGCAGCAAGGAAAGCTGGGCCAGATCGAACATCAGCACCAGCATCGCCTCACGGTCGGACAGGCGCCGGTTCGGGGGGAACAGGAAGGCCGACACCAGATTGGCGATGATCGAAACGCCGATCACCAGCGCGCACATCCCGATGGGCAGCAGCAGGCCGAAATGGAAATGCCCGACGGCAATCGCCGTCCCCTGCCCCGCAATCGCCATCCAGCGCAGCAACACGAGCGTGCGCAGACGCAATTGCCCGCCGAAGCCGGGTTGCGACATCGCGTCCGTGCCGAACACCATATGTTGATTGCCCATAGCGGCCCTGGAGGTTATCTCCAGCGGCAGAGTATTGATTGCCGGACCGGGCTTGCAAGGGTCTATCGACGCCTCTTCATCCCGGTGCCGGTCATAAAACGAGGCGAACCATGGTGAAACTCTATGCCGGTCTGGCCGCAGCGGCGACAGCGGCGCTTCTGGGCGGAACGTTCGGCTATCTGCATTTCGCGCAATCGGGTGACGCATTCGCGCAATGCCGGGGCGGGCAGGCGGGCGGCGGGGCCATTGGCGGGCCCTTCACCCTCGTCGATCAGACCGGGGCGACCGTCACCGAGGCGGAGGTTCTGGCAAAACCGGCGTTGGTCTATTTCGGCTATACCTTCTGCCCCGATGTCTGCCCGCTGGACAATGCGCGCAATGCCGAGGCCGTGGATATTCTGGAAGAAATGGGCCATGAGGTGACGCCGGTTTTCATAACCGTCGATCCCGCCCGCGATACGGTCGAGGTCATGGCCGATTTCGCAGAGGTGTTCCATCCGCAGATGATCGCGCTTACGGGCAGCGAGGAACAGGTCAAGGCGGCCGCACAGGCCTACAAGACCTATTTCCGCGCGCAGGAAAAGACCGATGACTACTATCTGGTCGATCACAGCACATTCACCTATCTGATGCTGCCGCAGATCGGATTTGCCGATTTCTTCAAGCGCGAGGACAGTGCGGATGCCATGGCAGAGCGCGTCAGTTGTTTTCTGAATGCGGCATGATCCGGGGATGGCGTTGACCGCCCCGGACCGGAAGCATAGCTTGACAGGATCCGAAGGGGAACAGGCATGGCGGAAGATCTGACCGAGGCGCTTGGCGAAGACCGCTCCCTGTTGCTTGTCGACGATGACGAGCCTTTCCTGAAGCGACTTGCGCGCGCCATGGAAAAACGCGGTTTCGTGCCGGAAACCGCCGAAACCGTTGCCATGGGCAAGGCCATCGCGCAGGCCCGGCCACCGGCCTATGCGGTTGTCGATCTGCGTCTCGGGGATGGCAATGGTCTGGACGTGGTGGAGGTGCTGCGCGAACGCAGACCCGATTGCCGAATCGTGGTGCTTACGGGATATGGCGCAATTGCCACGGCAGTCGCCGCCGTAAAGATTGGTGCGACGGATTACCTTTCGAAACCCGCCGATGCCAATGAGGTGACAAACGCCCTTCTGGCGCGAGGAGAATCGCTTCCGCCACCGCCGGAAAACCCGATGTCGGCCGACAGGGTGCGGTGGGAACATATCCAGCGCGTTTACGAGATGTGCGACCGCAATGTTTCCGAAACAGCACGGCGACTCAACATGCACCGGCGCACCTTGCAGCGTATTCTGGCAAAACGAAGCCCAAAATAAACCAAGGTTCCGCCATAGGTCAGAAATGGCCGATTTCCTGCCGATGCGTTTTAACATCTATTGGCGGAATAAATTCCTTGCGGTATTATCATGTCTCTGGGGTAATAAAAACACAAAGGGACTGAAAATTGGACATCAACCTGAATGAAATGTCGCTCAAGCAATTGCGCGACCTGCAAGGCCAGGTGGCAAAGGCCATTGGCAGCTATGAGGATCGCCGCAAGAAAGCGGCCATTGCCGAACTCGATGAAAAGGCCCGTGAACTCGGCTTTTCATCGCTTGCCGAACTGACCGGTGGTCAGGCACTGCGCAAACGGGCCGCCGTCGCGCCGAAATATGCCAACCCTGCTGACCCGTCGCAGACATGGTCCGGGCGCGGGCGCAAACCCGGCTGGTTCATCGCGGCGCTTGCTGCGGGAAAGTCGCCGGACGATCTGGCGATCTGACCTTTTTCAGAATCCGGCCAGCAACTGCTCGTGCCGGAGGATGAAATCGCCACGCACCTGAACGGGCGGACGCAGGGCAATCTCCAGCCCGTTCAGCAAGATTTGCGGAGGCTTGCCGAACAATCGGTCGGCCTCCGTCCTTGTGAACCCGGCAATCTGGACAGCCTCCAGCCAGGCCGAGATCCGGTCCGCCGCCTTGATGGATTTCTTCAGGGTCACGGGCAGGACGGCGGGCAGGCCAAAGCGGATATGGATGGCCGCCGTCAGGCGCTGGTCAAGCTCGCCATAGCCCGGACCGACCGCCGCCTTGACCGGGCTAATCATGTCGCCGATCACATATTCCGGGGCATCGTGCAGCAGCGCCGCCAATTGCCATTTCGGGCCCGCTGCGGGGTTCATCCGGGTAAAGATCCGCTCCACCAGCAGCGAATGTTCGGCCACCGAATAGGGCCAGTCACCAAAGGTCTGCCCGTTCCAGCGCGCGACGAAAGCCAGCCCGTGCGCGATGTCGGCAATCTCCACATCCACCGGTGTCGGATCCAGCAGATCGAGCCTGCGACCGGAGAGCATCCGCTGCCATGCCCTCGGCTGTTTCATCGCAAATCCCTCCGAAACGGCCCGGTCCACCCCCGGCCGCATGACATTGCCGCCAGCCCTATAGAATGCTATCTGACCGCGCAACGGGACATGACCAAGGAGAGCCGGCAAATGCCGAAGGATTACATCGTCAAGGATATTTCGCTGTCCGATTTCGGCCGCAAGGAATTGACCATCGCCGAAACCGAGATGCCGGGCCTGATGGCCTGCCGCGAGGAATTCGGCGCAAGCAAACCGCTGAAAGGCGCGCGCATCGTCGGCTCCCTGCACATGACGATCCAGACGGCGGTGCTGATCGAGACGCTGACGGCGCTGGGCGCGGATGTCCGCTGGGCCTCGTGCAACATCTTTTCGACGCAGGACCATGCGGCGGCGGCCATTGCGGCGGGCGGCACGCCGGTCTTCGCGGTCAAGGGCCAGACCCTGACCGAGCATTGGGATTACCTCGACCGGTCCTTCATGTTCCCGGAAGGCGCCAACATGATCCTCGACGATGGCGGGGATGCGACGCTCTACGTGTTGCTCGGCGCGCGGATGGAGGCGGGCGAGGATGTGCTTGCCGTGCCGCAATCCGAAGAAGAGGAAGTCATCAAGCTGCAAATCCAGAAGCGGATGAAGGAAAGCCCCGGCTGGTTCGCCAAGACAAAGGCCGCCATCAAGGGCGTGTCCGAGGAAACCACGACCGGCGTGCATCGTCTTTACGATCTGCACAAGAAGGGGCAGCTTCCCTTCCCGGCAATCAATGTGAACGATTCCGTCACCAAGTCGAAATTCGACAACAAATATGGCTGCAAGGAAAGCCTTGTGGACGGCATCCGCCGCGCGACTGACACGATGATGGCGGGCAAGGTTGCTGTCGTTTGTGGCTATGGCGATGTGGGCAAGGGCTCCGCCGCCTCATTGCAAGGGGCGGGCGCACGGGTGAAGGTGACCGAGGTGGACCCGATCTGCGCGCTGCAAGCCGCAATGGACGGGTTCGAGGTCGTGCTGCTGGAAGATGTGATCCACGACGCCGACATCTTCATCACCACCACCGGCAATCGCGACGTCATCCGCATCGAGCATATGCGCGAGATGAAGGACATGGCCATCGTCGGCAATATCGGCCATTTCGACAATGAAATCCAGGTGGCCGCGCTCAAGAACCACAAATGGACCAACATCAAGGAACAGGTGGACATGATCGAGATGCCTTCGGGCAACCGCATCATCCTTCTGTCCGAAGGCCGCCTGCTGAACCTCGGCAACGCCACGGGCCATCCGTCTTTCGTCATGTCGGCCAGCTTCACCAATCAGGTGCTGGCACAGATCGAACTTTGGACCAAGGGCGACGAATACAAGCCCGGTGTCTACATCCTGCCCAAGGCGCTGGATGAAAAGGTGGCCCGCCTGCATCTGAAAAAGATCGGCGTGAAACTGACCGAGCTGCGCCGCGATCAGGCCGATTACATCGGCGTGAATGTGGACGGCCCCTTCAAGTCGGACCATTACCGCTATTGATCTGCGGCTTTTCTACAACGAGGCCCGGTGCGTCAGCGCCGGGCCTTTTGCTTTTCCGGCGGCGCGGTGTATTGTTTCGGAAAGGACAACAACAACGCCCGAAAGCGGCGAAGAGGCGAGGCAAACCATGGAAATGAGCAAGCGAGACATCGTCCGGGGCCGGTTGCTGGCCCGGATGCCGAAAGGCGCAAAGGTTGCCGAGATCGGCGTATGGGAGGGCAATTTCAGCCGCCGCATCCTCGAAATCTGTGAACCGGCCGAATTGCACCTGATCGACCCCTGGCTCTATCAGCCGGAATTCGGCAATACCGGATTTGGCCGCAAGAAGAACGAACATCTGATGGAAGTGAAATATCAGGATGTCGTTGCCGCCTTCAAGGATGACCCGCGCGTCAGGATCCACCGGGCCACCTCCGAGGACGCATTGTCGGCCCTGCCGGACGGATCGCTGGACTGGGTCTATATCGACGGCAATCACAACGAACCCTTTGTCGGCAACGATCTCGCGCTGTGCCTGCAAAAGGTAAAGCCGGATGGCATCATCACCGGTGACGATTTCAACTGGCAGGCCGAAGCTTCGGGCGCGCCGGTGAAACGCGCGGTCGAGGCGCTGGTGGACCAGCTTGGTGATCAGGCGAAACTGACGCTCATGGCCAATCAATACATCATCGAGCTGAACCGGACCCCTGTCGCGGCCAAGGCCCGGAGGGTGAAAACCGGCTGATTATTCCCTTTGTCGACTTGCGCCTTTGTGCCTAGACTGCCGACGCATCGTCCTTTCCGGTTGGCCTGTCGTAATGGGCGACCGTCCGTTCTGGGACGCAATGACACAGTTTTTTTGAATTTGAGACAACAAGGAGCGACTGCCCATGAGCAAGAGAGACGACCTGATCGCGAAATATGCCGACGATCTGCGCAACAAATGCGGTATGGAGCCGGACATGGCCCTGCTGACCAAGGTGACCATCGGCTGCGGCCCGGCGATCTACAATGCCGACAGTTCCACCGTCGCCGGTTCGGATCCGGCCGAGCTTGAAACCGTCAAGAAGAATTTCCTGATGAAGAAACTTGGTCTCGCCGACAGCCCTGCGCTGATGGAGGCGATCGAGGCCGTGAACAACACCTATGGCAAATCCGAGCGCAACAAGTATCGCGCCGTCGTCTATTACATGCTGACCAAGCATTTCGGCAAGGAATCCGTCTACGCCTGACATTGGCCGACAGAAAGACCGCCCGTCCCGGCATCGGGGCGGGCGGTCGCATGTCAGGTATCGCGGGTGTTGAAATAATTTATACCTGTTTCGGCTTTGCACCGGTCACGCGAAATCGCTAAACAGAAAAGACAGGGCAGGACGCCCGGGACCTTTCAAAATTCGCGTGTGGTGCTTGGGGAGCACGCGGGGTGGATGGAGGGTTCCGTAGGGGTGCGGGGCCCTCCATTTTTTTCACAGCTACACTGTCGCGCTGCGCGCCAGCGCCCGGAACCGCGCGCCCCGACCGTCGGCACCCCGATCTACAGCCCGTCAGCCGTCCAACCCCGCCATACGGCAGACGATCCGCCATTCATCCTCCGTGACAGGCTGCACCGACAGGCGAGTATTCGTGACCAGCGCCATGTTTTCCAGCCCCGGCTCGGTCTTGCACGCCTCCAGTGTCACCGGGGCCGGCACCGGCTTCACCGCCTTGATCCAGACGCAGTCCCAGCGCGGATCGTCGGTCGTGCTGTCTGGCGTGCTTTCCCGGCAAACCTCGACAATCCCCACGACCTCCTTGCCGATATTGGAATGATAGAAGAACCCGCGATCCCCGAGCTTCATCGCCCGCATGTTGTTGCGCGCCTGATAGTTGCGCACGCCGGACCATTCCTCGCCCGCATCGCCCTTGGCAACCTGCTGGTCCCAGCTCCAGCCATCGGGTTCGGATTTGAACAGCCAGAATGCCATCAGCCGATCACCTTCTTCCATTCAGTGATGGTCACCGCCTCGAACAATCCGGCCTGCGCATAGGGGTCGGCGGCGGCCCAGGCCTCGGCTTCGGCCAGGGTTTCCACATCCAGCACGACCAGCGACCCGCACATCTGGCCTTCCGCGTTGAGGAAGGGTCCGGCCATTTCCACCACGCCCGAGGCCTCGATATGCGCCAGATGGGCGGCGCGGTTGTCGAGACGGGTCTGGATCGCACCGGGCTTGTCGGTGCAGACGAGGGCAACACGCATTTCCTACTCCTGTTTCAAGGGACGTGACATCAGCAGTTCAATGGCTTCGGGCAAGGTTATCCGCCCTGCGGTCAATGCGGCAACCATCGTGGAGACGGGCATGGCGATGCCCCGTTCGCCTGCGAGTCTGCGCACGGCCTCTGCCGTAGCGACCCCTTCGACCGTGGTTTCGGCGTCAAAGGCCTCGCCGGCGCCAAGGGCCGCCCCGAACCGGAAATTGCGCGACTGCGCCGAAGTGCAGGTCAGCACCAGATCGCCGAAGCCCGAGAGGCCGCCGAGCGTTTCCGCACGCGCGCCCAGCGCCTGCGCCAGCCGCTGCATTTCGGCAAAGCCGCGGGTCATCAGCGCGGCGCGCGCGGAATCACCCAGACCCGCGCCGATCACTACGCCCGCCGCGATGGCCACCACATTCTTGAGCGCCCCGCCCAGTTCCGCCCCGGTCACATCCGTCGTGCGATACAGCCGCAGGACAGGCGTGGAAAGCTGCGCCTGCAACGCCGCCCCCACCCCGTCATCGGCACAGGCCAGCGTCAGCGCCGTCGGCAAGCCCCGCGCAATATCGGCGGCAAAGCTGGGGCCGGTCAGCACCGCCGCCACGGCATCGGGGCGCGCGGCCCCGATCACGCCGGTCGGGCCAAGGCCGGTCGCAAGGTCCATCCCCTTGCAGCAGGCAATCAGCCGCGCCGCCCGCAACCCCGCGCCCGCATCCCGCAGGAACCCCGCCATGGCCTGCATCGGCAGGGCCAGCAATACCGTGTCGATGCCGTCCAGATCGGCCAATTCCGCCGTCACGGTCACGCTGTCGGGCAGATCGACCCCCGGCAGCCGCCGCAGCACCCGGCTGTCCTGCCCCCGACCCCAGAGCGTGACCGGCCCGTTCCGCGACAGAGCGACCGCCAGCGCCGCGCCAAAGGCCCCCGCCCCGACAATGCCGATCATGCCTTGGCCCCCTTCTTGCCGGACCCCAGAAGCGCGGGGCTGGTCCGGTCCAGCGGCCAGCGTGGCCGGGCGGCCAGATCGAACCCGTCGCACCCGCCTTCGCGGAACCGCGCGATGCCGGCATAGGCGATCATCGCCGCATTGTCGGTGCAGAGCCAAAGGGGCGGCGCGGTGAACCGGACCCGCCGTTCAAGGCAAACTTGTTCCAGCGCTGCGCGGATCGCCTTGTTTGCCGCCACCCCGCCCGCGACTGCCAGCGCCTGCACATCCGACTGGTCCAGCGCCCGGCGGGTCTTTTCCGCCAGAACATCCGACACCGCCGCCTGAAATCCCGCGCAGAGGTCAGCCCTGTCCTGCCGGAACAGCCCGCCCTGCGCCGCAACCAGCCCGTCGCGTGCCCGCAACACCGCCGTCTTGAGCCCAGAGAAGGACAGATCGCAGCCCGGCCGGTCCAGCAAGGGGCGCGGCAGCGCAAAGCGGCCCGCATCACCCGACGCGGCCTCCACCTCCACCGATGGCCCGCCGGGTTGCGGCAGGCCCAGCAGTTTCGCCACCTTGTCGAAGGCCTCCCCCGGTGCGTCGTCGATGGACCCGCCCAGCCTCGTGAACGCCTCCGGCCCCCCGACGCGCAGGAACTGGCAATGCCCGCCCGATACCAGCAGCATGAGATAGGGATAGGGCAGCTCGTCCGTCAGGCGCGGCGTCAGCGCATGGCCCGCCAGATGGTTGACCCCGACCAGCGGCAGGCCGGTCGCCGCAGCGATCCCCTTGGCGCACATCACGCCTGACAGAACGCCGCCGATCAGCCCCGGCCCCGCCGTCACCGCCACCGCGTCGAGATCCCCAAGCCCCAGACCCGCCTCCGCCAGCGCCGCCTCGATGCAATGGTCGATGCGTTCGGCATGGGCGCGCGCCGCAATCTCCGGCACCACCCCGCCGAAAGGCGCATGAAGCGCCGCCTGCCCCTCGACCACCGAGGACAGGATCACCGCCCCCCCCGGCCCGTCGCGCACCACGGCGGCTGCGGTATCGTCGCAACTGCTCTCAATGCCCAGAAAGGTCAGCGTTCCGTCCATGCCTGCGCGACCCTGCCGCCGTTGCCAGAAACCGCCCCAGCAGGTAACACCGTGGGGATGATCCCACAATCCCGACGCCCCGCCTTTCTTCTGACCCGGCCCGAGGCGCAGAGCCTGCGTGTCGCACGCCATTTGCGGGCTGAACTCGGCGAGGGCCTGCGGATCGTCACGAGCCCGCTGCTTTTCCCCCGGCTCCTGCATCCTGACCGGCCCGATGGGGATTTCACGGCGGTCATCTTCACCTCGCAGACCGGAGTTGCGGCGGCAAGCGGGATGCCCGGCCTTCCGCGCCAGGCTTTCTGCGTGGGCCACCGGACCGCCGAAATGGCCCGCGCGGCCGGTTTTGCGGCGCAGTCGGCCGGTGGCGCGGCGGAGGAACTGATCGCGCTTGTCCGGCAGACGGGTGTCACCGGGCGGCTTCTGCATCTGCGCGGCGAGATCAGCCGGGGCGATGTGGCGCAGAGCCTCACCGCAGCGGGCCATCCGACGCTGGACCTCGTGGTCTATGCACAGGTTGAACAGCCGCTTTCCTCCGAGGCGCGCGCCCTGCTGACCGGCGCGGATCCTGTGATAGCACCGCTGTTCTCGCCCCGCACGGCGCGCATCTTTGCCCGCCAGTGGCAGGAAACCGGGGGCCATGCGCCCCTGTTCCTGCCGGTTCTGAGCGATGCGGTCGCCAGCGCGCTGCCCGCAACCCTGCCCGCACGCATTTTTGTGGCAACCCAACCCTGTGCCGATGCGTTGATGAAGGCATCCCTGGCTGCCTATGCCGCAGGTCAGGGCTCTTGAGACAGGGGCGCGGGCGGTCTAGGGTCAAACCAAGGCCCAAGGGCTGCGCTGCGCATCATCGGCCGGAACGTGCAAGACGGAGGGACACCCATGGCAACCCCAAAGACACCCGGCCCAAGGGCACGCCCGAATACACCGGGTCGCAGGACAGCCAAAGCCGGAGGCCCGTCAACAGAGACCGACACGACAGCGGGCGGGGCGAGTGAACCGGAGGTGGTTCCTGCTCTCCCGGAGGCTGTCGAACCGGGGGAGGAAAGACCGGAGACCGACGCCATCGTGACACCGCCCACGCCGGAGGAAACGCCTGAGGAAACCCTTGCCGCACCTGTGACAGAGGCCGTTTCGGGCACACCCTCACCATCGGACGCACCATCAGACACATCATGGGATGGGCCCACAGATTTGGACACGCCTGCAGCATCGGGCGCTGACGATACCGCAATCCAGCCTCCGGAAACCCCCGGGATACCCAACTCCGAACCGGCAGAACCCCTGCCGGAGACGCCGGTTGCCGAACCCGCTTTCCCGACCGCCGACGCGGACAGGGATGCCCCTGTTCCCACGCCTCCCCCTGCGCGTGGTGGCAGCGGGGCCGGGTTTTTCGCCCTGCTTCTGGGGGGTGTTGCCGCCGCCGCGCTCGGGTTTGTCATGGCCCGCTATGTGCTGCCCGAAGGCTGGCCCGTGCCCGGAGCCTCGCCGCTTCAGGCCCAGATCGAACGTCAGGCGACCGAGATCACGACGCTGCGCGAACAAGTGGCGGCACTGGCCGAAACCCCCGATCTTGCCCCGGTGGAGGCCGAACTCGCCGCCTTGCGCGACGAACTGGGCCAGGTGCGCGAGGCTGCCGAAACCGCCCGCCATGCCGCCGCCACCGCGGCGAATACGCCTGCCGCCCTGCCCGATGATCTGATTGCCCGGATCGGGCAGATGGACGACCGGCTGGCCGCGCTCGAAACCCGGCCGATCCGGCCCGAAGGCATGGCCGTCGCCGAGGATGTGGCCGGGCTGGAAGCCGCGATTGACGCCCTGCGCGACGGACTCGCCGCGCAGGAAGCCCGCATCAGCGAGGCCGCCGAGGCTGCCCGCGCCGAGGTCGCGCGGATGCAGGCCGAGGCCGAGGCCGCACGTCAGGCGACCGAAGCCGAGGCCGATGGCGCGCTCCGCCAGGCGGCACTGGGGCAGATCGGGGCGGCGCTGCTTTCTGGTGCCCCCTATGCCGACCCGTTGGCAACGCTGGAGGCGGCAGGCCATGAAATCGCGCCGGTGCTGGCCGACCATGCCGAAAGCGGTCTGCCGACCCTTGCCGGGCTGACCGAACGGTTCGACGAACCCGCCCGCGCCGCGATTGCTGCCGAGTTGCGCGACGACATGGGCGAGACGCTGACCGACCGGATCGGATCCTTCCTGCGGGCGCAGACCGGCGCGCGCTCGCTTGCCCCGCGTGAAGGGACAGATGCCGATGCCGTCCTGTCGCGGGCCGAGGCGGCGTTGCGGGCTGGAGACATTGACCGGGCTTTGGTCGAACTCGCGGCCCTGTCCGATCCCGCCCGCACCGAAATGGCGGCCTGGATCGTGCAGGCCGAACGGCATCGGGATGCAGCCTCGGCGCTGGCCACGCTTTCGGCCGCTGTGAGAGAAAGGTAAGTCGAGGATGATCTGGTCGCTTGTGAAGGTTCTTCTGTTCATCACCGCAATTGCGGGCCTGACCTATGGCGCGGGGCTGCTGGTGGATACCGGCGGCGGCATCCGCATCTCGCTCGCCGCCATGGAATTCACCCTTGGCCCGCTCCAGACGGTGATCGGGCTCTTGCTCCTGATGCTGGCGCTCTGGGTGCTTCTGAAACTGGTGGGATTGCTGGTCGCGACCCTGCGCTTTCTCAATGGCGATGAAACCGCGCTCTCGCGCTATTTCGACCGCAACCGGGAACGCAAGGGCTACAAGGCGCTGTCCGAGGGCATGATGGCGCTGGCCTCGGGCGAGGCGCGCGTGGCGCTGGCCCGGGCGCAGAAGGCCGACAAATATCTGGACAAGCCGGAACTGACCACGCTGCTGATTGCCCAGGCCGCCGAGATGAACGGCGACACCGCCCGCGCGACCGAAGCCTACCGCCTGCTGCTGGATGACCAGAAAACCCGGTTTGTCGCGATACGGGGCCTGATGAAGCAGAAAATCGCCAGCGGCGATACGGCAACGGCGCTGAAACTCGCCGAAAAGGCCTTTGCGCTGAAACCGAAACACAGCGAGATCCAGGACATCCTTCTGGGACTGCAGGCCGATCACGCGGATTGGAAGGGCGCGCGGGTCACATTGGGGGCCAAGCTGAAATCCGGCGACCTGCCGCGCGATGTGTTCCGCCGCCGCGACGCGGTGCTGGCGCTGCAAGAGGCCAGGGTGGTGATGGACGAGGATTCGACCATCGAGGCGCGCGAGGCGGCGATCGAGGCCAATCGCCTGTCCCCGGACCTGATCCCCGCCGCCGCCATGGCCGCGCGCAGCTATATCGCCAAGCGCGATCCGCGCAGCGCCACGCGGGTTCTGAAAAAAGCATGGGCGGCACAGCCGCATCCCGATCTGGCCGCCGCCTTTGCCGAGATTGCCCCGAATGAAACCCCGGCCGACCGGATAAAGCGGTTTCGCGCGCTGGTGGCCAACAGTCCCGACCACATCGAATCGCGCCTGCTGATGGCGGAGCTTTTCCTGACGGCCGAGGATTTTCCCGAGGCGCGCCGTGCGCTTGGCGATCTGGCGACCAGCCACCCGAATACCCGCACCCTTGCCATCATGGCCGCCATCGAGCGGGGCGAGGGCGCCTCGGATACCGTGGTGCGGGGCTGGCTCGCGCGCGCGCTCAGCGCGCCGCGCGGCCCGCAATGGTGCTGTGACAAATGTCAGGCGATCCATACGCAATGGGCACCGGTCTGCGACAATTGCCACGGCTTCGACACCCTGTCCTGGCGCGAGCCGCAGGAGACGGCAGCCGCAAGCGCGACCGGCACGGAACTGTTACCGCTCATCATCGGACCGCCCCCCGGAATGGACGAGCCCGTGGACCCGACACCGGAGACCGGACCTGCGGCGGATGACCCCGACGGCGGCACCGTGCGGCCCTGACCGGATCGGGGTCGGCAACCCTTTTGTCGCCGGATCGCTGTGCCTGCCTGTGCCGAAGATCAACGCCGCGGGAGGGTGCGGCGGTCGACGGTCCCGACGCGGACCGTTTTGTGCAGGACCGCGAGGCCCTTCCCCCTGCCGTCCATCCACCGATGCGGCGCCAGTCGCCCGCTTCCTTCGCGGAACAGGCAGGTTCTGACCGGTTCGGCAAAGTGTCGGCATCGACACCCTTTGGATCCGGGCGATTCGGCGTTATTGTGGAATTTCACAACCGGAGGAGGAGCCAATGACCAGACATCTGGCAGATCGTCAGCGCAGCGGCGACGGCGGCCGCGTCAAGCATTTCCTGCGCCTGTCGCGGGACGGCAGCGAAAGCCTCTGGGCCGAGGCCTACCGCAAACCGAAGAACGACGCGGCATCGGACGGCGAGCAGAAAGACCGCCGCGTGGCCGAATTCCTGCGCATCGACCGGGGCCGCACGACCTGACCCCCGGTTCGGGGGGCCTCTGCACAGGAGGCGGGTCAGGTTTTGCCCGCCTCCGAATGTCGCGCCTCAGGCCCGGACGAGCTTTTCGTAATCGGCAGCAACCGCTTGCGTCAGCGCGCCGACCTCGAAACTGTAATCCCCGATCTGGCCGACAGGCGTGATTTCTGCCGCCGTTCCGGTCAGGAAACACTGCTGGAGCCCCTCCAGATCCTCGGGCATGATCCGGACCTCGTTCACGGTCACGCCCTTGTCGCGCAGCATGCCGATCACGGTCTGCCGGGTGATCCCGTTCAGGATGGCATCGGGAATCGGCGTGAACACCTCGCCATCCTTGACGAAAAAGATATTCGCGCCAGTGGCTTCCGCAACATACCCGCGATAGTCGAACATCATGGCGTCCGAACAGCCCTTCGCTTCGGCCGCGTGTTTCGACATGGTGCAGATCATGTAGAGCCCTGCCGCCTTGGCCGCATGGGGGATGGTTTCAGGGCTCGGGCGCTTCCATTTCGCGATGTCGAGTTTCGCGCCCTTCAGTTTCGCATCGCCATAGTAATTGCCCCAGGACCAGCAGGCCACCGCCAGCCGGATCGGGTTTTTCTTGGAGGCGACCCCCATATCCTCTCCCGCGCCGCGCCAGGCCAGCGCGCGCACATAGGCATCGGTCAACCCATTGGCCGCCAGCACGGATTCCTTGGCGGCGTTGATCTCCTCCACCGTCCAGGGCAGCGGCATGTCCAGCAATTCACCCGACTTGCGCAGCCGCTCCGAATGTTCGGTGGATTTGAAGATCTTGCCATTGTAGCAGCGCTCGCCCTCGAACACCGACGAGGCATAGTGCAGCGCATGGGTCAGGATATGGACATTGGCCCCGCGCCAGTCCACGAGTTCGCCGTCCATCCAGATCTTGCCGTCGCGATCATCATATCCGGCCATGGCCGACCTCCCCTTCATTTCCGATAATTGCGCGATATAGGTCCGAAACGGACAGATTGTTGCGCCAAATCTGGTTTCGGCTATCAGTAGAGGGTTGGAAAGTCAACAAGGCTGACTTAAAATCCCCGCGCGCAGAGGGGGCA
>JBKBNP010000035.1:0-51530 GCA_046295215.1 Pseudorhodobacter sp.
CGGTGAAATGGTCGGGTGGCGAGAAGGGCGTGGAGATGAACGCGATCTTCCTCGACCCGACGCCGATCACCAAGGACAACATCAACGTTGCCATCGATGCGGGCCACATCTCCAAGGCGCAGGCCTGTGAAGGGGCCATGGCGGGCGTTCCCGGCTGCTGATGCGGTTTCCGGCGCCGGGTGACCCGGCGCCGGACCCCTTTGCCGAACGGCGCGCAAACCGCGCCCCATCCCTGCGACTGAAGGCCCGGCGGGACAATCCCACTACGGCCCCGTCTGCACAGCCCTTTCCCTCAGTGCCGGACGCTTCCCATGACCCAATCCGCGACCACCACGACAATTGACCAAGACGGCAATGTGCTGTCCCGATTTCTGAAAGCGACCGAGATCGACACCCGCCTTCTGGGCATGGTGGGCGCGCTCGTGCTGATCTGGGTCGGTTTCCATGTCTATGGCATGATGAAATTCGGCACCGGGGCCTTCCTGACACCGCGCAACCTGTGGAACCTTTCGGTCCAGACCTCTTCCATCGGGATCATGGCCTGCGGCATGGTGCTGGTGATCGTGACCCGGCATATCGACCTGTCGGTGGGGTCGGTTCTGGGCTTCACGGCGATGATAATGGGGCTGATGCAGGTGCGCTGGCTGCCCGAGATTTTCGGGCTTGGCCATCCGATGATCGTGATTCTGACCGTGCTGGCCGGGCTGGTTCTGGGCGCGCTGGTCGGCGCGTTGCACGGCTGGCTGATCGCCTATCGCGGGATCCCGGCCTTCATCGTCACGCTGGGGGGCTTGCTGGTCTGGCGCGGCATGGCCTTTCTGGTGGCGCGGGGGGAAACAATCTCCCCGGTGGACAGCACCTTCGCGCTGCTGGGCGGCGGGCCCTATGGTGCGGTCGGCGCGGTCGGAAGCTGGATCGTCGCGGCCATCTGCTGCGCCGGGATCGTATTCCTGATCGTCAATGGGCGCGCGCAGCGCCGCCAGTTCGACTTTCCGCTGCGCCCGGTCTGGGCAGAGTATTTCCTGGCAGCACTCGGCTGCGGGCTGGTGGTCGGCACGGTGCTCTTGTTCAACAACTATCCCTGGCCCATCGGGATCGTCCGGCAATATGCCGCCGCCAATGACCTGACCATCCCCGAAGGCGGGATGTTCATCAGCCACGGCTTTGCCATCCCGGTGCTGATCCTGATTGCCGTGGGCATTTCCATGACCATCCTGATGACCCGCACGCGGTTCGGTCGCTATGTGTTCGCCATCGGTGGCAATCCGGACGCGGCGCTGCTCGCGGGGATCGACGTGAAATGGGTCACGGTCAAGATCTTTGCGCTGATGGGCTTCCTGACCGCCATCGCCGCTGTTGTCGCCTCGGCGCGGCTCAATTCGGCAACCAACGCACTGGGCACGCTGGACGAGCTTTACGTCATCGCCGCCGCCGTGATCGGGGGCACGTCGCTGGCGGGCGGGGTCGGCACCATCTACGGCGCCATCCTCGGGGCGCTGGTGATGCAGAGCCTCAAGACCGGGATGGTGCTGATCGGGTTCGATGCCGCGATCCAGAACATCGTCGTGGGCGCGGTGCTTGTCCTCGCCGTCTATGTCGACATCCTTTACCGCAAACGCAGCAAGTGAGGGCCGGAGCCATGCAAGCCAATCGAGGAACGCCTCTGGTCGAATTGCGCGACATCTCCATCGCTTTCGGGGGGATCAAGGCGGTCGATCACGTCACGGTCGATCTTTACCCCGGCGAGGTCGTGGGGTTGCTGGGCCACAATGGCGCGGGCAAATCGACGCTCATCAAATGCCTGTCGGGGGCCTACCGGGCCGATGCGGGCGAGGTCTATATCGAGGGCGAGAAGGTCGAGATCAACAACCCCCGCGACGCCCGCGCCCATAACATCGAGACGATCTATCAGACGCTGGCGCTGGCAGACAATCTTGATGCCGCCTCGAACCTCTTTCTGGGGCGCGAACTGGTGACGGCAGCGGGCTTTGTCGACGACGCGCGGATGGAGGCGGAAACCCGCAAGATCATGGCGCGGCTCAACCCCAATTTCGCCAAGTTCAACGTGCCGGTTTCGGCCCTGTCGGGCGGGCAGCGCCAGTCGGTCGCCATTGCGCGCGCGGTCTATTTCAACGCGCGCATCCTCATCATGGACGAACCGACCGCTGCGCTCGGGCCGCATGAGACGCAGATGGTGGCGGATCTTATTCAGGAACTGAAGAAACAGGGCATTGGCATTTTCCTGATCGAGCATGACATCCATGCCGTGATGGACCTCTGCGACCGTGCGTCCGTGATGAAGAACGGCCAGCTTGTCGGCACGGTGAATGTGGCCGAGGTGACGGATGAGGATATTCTCGGCATGATTATCCTCGGCAAGAAGCCGGCGGCGGCGGTCTGATGTATATCGGTCTCGATCTGGGAACTTCCGGGCTCAAGGGCTTGTTGATCGACGACAATCAGCGCGTTCTGGCCGAGGCGCAGGCCCCCCTGACCGTGCAGCGCCCGGCAGAGGGCTGGTCCGAACAGCGCCCCGCCGACTGGATCACGGCGGCGGAATCGGTGATGGACCAGCTTGCCCGGCATGATCTGTCGGCGGTCAGGGGCATCGGCTTGTCGGGGCATATGCATGGCGCGACCCTGCTCGATGCCTCGGACGAGGTGCTGCGGCCCTGCATCCTGTGGAACGACACCCGCAGCGCCGAGGAGGCGGCCGAGCTGGACGGCGATCCGATGTTCCGCCGCCTGTCGGGCAATATCGTCTTTCCGGGTTTCACCGCGCCGAAACTGGTCTGGGTCCGGCAGCATGAGCGCCGGATCTGGGACCGGGTGGCCAGGGTCCTGCTGCCGAAGGATTATCTGCGGCTCTGGCTGACGGGCGAGCATGTCGCTGAAATGTCGGATGCGGCGGGGACAAGCTGGCTCGATACCGGCGCCCGCGACTGGTCGGATGATTTGCTTGACGCAACGGGGCTTTTGCGGTCGCAGATGCCGCGTCTGGTCGAAGGATCGGAGGTTTCGGGGGCCTTGCGCGCGACGCTTGCCGCCCGGTGGGGCCTGCCTTCGGGCGTTCCGGTGGCGGGTGGCGGGGGCGACAACGCGGCCTCCGGCATCGGGGTCGGCGTGGTCCGGGCGGGGCAGGCCTTTGTCAGCCTCGGCACCTCGGGCGTGCTGTTTGCGGCCAATGACGGCTATCAGCCCAGCCCGGAAACCGCCGTCCATACCTTCTGTCACGCGCTGCCCGGCACATGGCACCAGATGGGGGTGATCCTTGCGGCCTCGGATGCGCTGAACTGGTATGCGGGGCTGGTGGGGCAGGGGGCGGCGGACCTGACCGGCGCGCTTGGCCCCTTGCAGGCCCCGGGCAAGACCCTGTTCCTGCCCTATCTGGGGGGCGAACGCACGCCCTTGAATGATGCGGGCATAAGGGGCGCATTTCTGGGGCTGGAACATGCAACTGACCGCGATGCGGCCACCCGCGCCGTGCTGGAAGGTGTCGCCTTTGCCTTGCGTGATTGCCGTGATGCGCTGGCGGCCACCGGCACGCGGATCGACCGGCTGATCGCCGTGGGCGGCGGGTCGCGGTCGGATTACTGGCTGTCGGTCATTGCGTCCGCGCTGGATGTGCCCGTGCTGTTGCCTGCGGCGGGGGATTTCGGGGCGGCTTTCGGGGCTGCCCGCCTTGGCCTGATGGCGGCAACCGGGGCTGGCGCAGAGATTGCGACGCCTCCGCCCATCGCCCGCCAGATCGACCCGGATCCCGGTCTTGCCGCCGCTTTCGAGACTGCCTTCAGCCGCTATCAGGCGGCACAAACCGCCATCAAGGGCCTGACATGACCGAGTTTTTCCGAAACATCCCGAAGATTACCTATCAAGGTGCGAACAGCCCCAACGAATTCGCCTTCCGCCATTACAACCCCGATGAGGTCATCCTCGGCAAGCGGATGGAGGATCATCTGCGCTTCGCCGTGGCCTATTGGCACAGCTTTGCCTGGCCCGGGGGCGACCCGTTCGGGGGCCAGACCTTTGACCGTCCGTGGTTCGGCGACACGATGGACCTTGCGCGCCTCAAGGCCGATGTGGCCTTCGAGATGTTCGACATCCTCGGTGCGCCCTTCTTTTGCTTCCACGATGCCGATGCGCGCCCCGAAGGCGCGAGTTTCGCCGAAAGCCAGCGCAATCTGGAGGAGATCACCGACTATTTCGCGGCCAGGATGGAAACCAGCCAAACGCGCCTGCTGTGGGGAACCGCCAACCTCTTCAGCCATCGGCGCTGGATGTCGGGGGCCTCGACCAACCCGGACCCGGAGGTGTTTGCCTATGCCGCCGCGACGGTGAAGGGCTGCATGGATGCGACGCACCGTCTGGGTGGCGCGAATTATGTGCTGTGGGGCGGGCGCGAAGGCTATGAGACGCTGTTGAACACCGATCTCGGGCAGGAGGCCGACCATATGGGGCGATTCCTGACCATGGTGGTGGATTACAAGCACAAGATCGGGTTTGACGGCGCGATCCTGATCGAGCCAAAACCGCAAGAACCGTCCAAACACCAGTATGACTATGATGTGGCCACGGTCTACGGGTTCCTCTGCCGCTACGGGCTGGAGAAGGAGGTCAAGGTCAATATCGAACAGGGCCATGCCATCCTTGCGGGCCACAGTTTCGAACATGAGATTGCACTGGCCTCGAGCCTCGGGATCTTCGGCTCCATCGACATGAACCGCAACGACTACCAGTCCGGCTGGGATACCGACCAGTTTCCGAACAATCATGCGGAAAAGGCGCTGGCCTTTTATGAAATCCTGCGGGCGGGGGGCTATACCACGGGCGGCACCAATTTCGACGCCAAGATCCGCCGTCAAAGCCTTGACCCCGAAGATCTGATTCTGGCCCATGTCGGCGGCATGGACACCTGTGCGCGGGCCTTGAAGGCAGCGGCGGCGTTGCTGGAGGATGGCGCGCTGGAGGCCGCGCGCAAGGACCGTTACGCCGGTTGGCAAGGCGAGGCCGCACAGGCGATGCTCGGTTCCGATCTCGCCTCGATCACCGCCGACGTTCTGGCGCGGAATGTCAATCCCGAGCCCCGGTCGGGCCGTCAGGAACGCCTGGAAAACCTCTGGAACCGCTTCGTCTGACCTGCCGCCCATCCCCTTGACAGGCTTCTTCGTTCCGTAAATCGGCGAAGGCGCCTGCAAGGGCTGATGGGCACCCTGTCAGGCAAATTCCTCGCGCGCGAAGCCCTGGATGAACAAAAGCGCCGTCAGATCGCTGTGATTGATGCGGATATCGCACTCTGCGGCGACCGAGGGTTTCGCATGCAGCGCAACACCTGCCCCGGCCAGCCCCAGCATTCCCAGATCATTGGCCCCGTCGCCCACGGCCATCGCCTGTCCGGGCGCAATTGCCATGCCTGCGGCAATCCGGGTCAGCGCGTCAACCTTCGCTTGCCGCCCGAGGATCGGCTCTGCAACCGTTCCGTCCAGCTTGCCATCGGTGATGTGCAACAGGTTGGCGTGATGCTCGTCAAATCCCAGTTTTACGGCCACCCGTTCGGTAAAGGCCGTGAACCCGCCTGACACAAGCGCGGTATGCGCGCCCTGCGCCTTCATCGTGGCGATCAGTTCAGCGCCTCCGGGCATCATCTTGATCCGGTTATCGAACACTTGTTCGATAACGGATTCGGGCAGGCCCTTCAACAAGGCGACCCTTTCCCGCAAGGCCGCCTCGAAATCCAGCTCACCATTCATCGCCCGCGCGGTGATCGAGGCCACATAGGGCCCCACACCGGCCTCATCCGCCAGTTCGTCGATACATTCCTGCCGGATCATTGTGCTGTCCATATCCGCGATCAGCAGGCGTTTCCTGCGCCCCTCTGCCGGTTGCACCACCAGATCGACGCCTCGCTCCTGCAAACCATCCCAGACCTGCCAGCGATTGTCCGGCATTGTCTTTAGCGGGAATTCGGCGGCGATGCCGGGATCGAGCCAGCGCGCATTCCCGCCGCCCCAGGCATTGCGCAGCGCTTCGACTGTCGCGGTGTCAAGAACCGGCTTTTCAGGATCGGTCAGCAGGGTCGCTACGAACATGGCGCGGGGCCTCCGTCTTGCGGGGAACATCGGTTGCCCATGATCTAGGCGAGTTTCCTTTGCTGCGCCAGACCGGGCAAAACCCTGTTTCCTTGGCCCAAGCCATCCTGTCATCCGGACCGGCGCCTGCGGATCGACGGTCGTGCTTGCCCGGGGCAGCAGGCGAGCCGATCTGGGAAGGGGTGCCGGATCTGCAACAATCCGGCGAGTCCGATGCCTGATCCCCATGGTCGCGGCAGCGTGGCCGAGGTAGAATCGGGCATCCGGCGCCGGCAATTCGCCACGGTGCGAAATGACCGGCCTTCGGGCATCGAACACCCGCGCATGTGGAATGGCAGGAACGCAATGACCTTTCTCGACGTGTCCCATCCCTGGTATGTCCCGCGCCTGCGGCGCATTGTCATCACCACGCTGTGCCTGATCTGGGCCGGGATCGAACTTTGGGGTGGCAATGCCTTCTGGGCGAGCCTTGCAACGGTGATGGCCGTGCTTTGCCTGTGGAAGCTCATCCTGACCTACACCCCGCCGCAGGCCGCCAAGGATGCGCCTCCGGAAGGCTAGCTCAATGCCTGCCCTCTGGGGTCTAGCCTCTCCTGAGGCAGCAGTCGTGCGGGTCCGGGCCAGATCGTCAGTCGATCTCGCGCGCTTCCGAAACCAGCATGATCGGTATGCCGCCGCGTATCGGGAAGGCCAGGCGACCGGCCCTGGACACCAGTTCCTGTCGTTGCGCATCGTAGGACAGCACCGCCTGTGTCACCGGACAAACCAGCGATTCCAGCATCCGGCGGTCGAAATCCGGTGGGCCTTCGGAGGGGATCTGCGGGCCGGTTTCGGCTGATTGTGCGGTCATTGCAGCAATTCCTCGTCGCTTCCCCCTCGCAGGGCAAATTCGATCAGCGTCACCATGGTTTCCCGCCGTGTCGTCAGTGATGGCGCTTCGAGCAGCGCCTGTTTGTCCTCGTGACCGAAAGGACAGAGCATAGAAAGCGAGTTGATCAGCAACTCCGGCTCGGCTTCCTTCAGGCTCGACCAGTCCGTGGAAAGCTCCATCGCGGAAAAGAAGCGGGCCAGCAGGTCCATGAAACCGTGGCGATCAAACCCCGGGTCGGTTTCGGTCGCGCCAAGGTCGCGCGCGAAGGGGGCCCAGTCGACCGAACATCGGCGGTAGGGCGTGAAGCCCATGATTTCGTCCATGACCCTGAAGCGCGAAACCCCGGTCAACGAGATCATGTAGCGCCCGTCCTCGGTTTCCGAAAAACCCGTCAACCGACCCGCGCAGCCGATGGCCTGCAGCCGTTTCTCGCCCTGTCCGTTGGGAACTTCGCGCGGCTGGATCATGCCGATCAGCCGCGTGGGCGTTTTCATGGCATCCTCGATCATCTGAAGATAGCGCGGCTCGAAGATATGCAGCGGCAGGCGCGCCCGAGGCAGCAGCAAGGCGCCCGGAAGCGGGAAGATCGGAATGGTGTCAGGGAGGTCGCCGATGCGTTTCATGGAAAGTGACCTAGACCGGGAACCGGCTCAGGCAAATATCATCGACGACAGACGCCGGCGTCCTTTCAGCACGATCGGGTCCTGCGGTTTCAGCGCCTCGAAAATTGTCATCAACTGCGCCTTGGCCGCGGCCTCGTTCCACTCCCGGTCGCGGCGGAAAAGCTCCAGCAGTTCCTCCACCGCCGCCGCGATCTGACCCTCGGCATGCAGTGCAAGCGCCAGATCGAACCGCGCCTGATGGTTGGCCGGATCGGCCTCCACCGCCGCGCGCAATTCGGCTACCGGACCGGCCTGTGCCGCCTGCTCCATCAGCGAGATCTGCGCGCGGGCGGCCTCCACCTCCTTGGCCGTCGCAATCGCGGCGGGAACGGCGTCCAGCAGGGCCTTGGCCCGGTCAAGCTCCTCCAGCGCCAGATAGCTGCGCACCAGACCGCCAAAGGCGGCGGGGTTTTCGGGTTCTTCACCGAGGATCGCGGCGAAGGTCTCGGCGGCATCGACCACAGCCCCTTCGGCCAGCATGGCCTCAGCGGCCTCGATGGCCTCCGCCAGCCCGCCATCCCCGGCAAGGGCCGCAACCCGGTCGACGAAGGCCTTGATCTCGGACGCGGGCAAGGCGCCCTGAAAGCCGTCAACGGGCTTGCCGTCAAAGAAGGCATAGACCGTGGGAATCGACTGGATCCGCAATTGCCCGGCGATCATCTGGTTTTCATCGACGTTCAGTTTGACCATGCGCACCTTGCCGCCCGCCGTCCTGACAGCGGCTTCCAGCGCGGGGCCAAGCTGTTTGCAGGGTCCGCACCATGGCGCCCAGAAATCGACGATGACCGGCACGGTCTTGCTGGTCTCGATAACGTCCTGCATGAAGGTCGCTTCCGATCCGTCCTTGATCAGATCGCCCGCCGGGGCCGCCTTCGACTTTTCTCCAATCGTGAGCATCGCATCCTCTCTGCCCGGAATTGTCCTGCCTCTATATGCGCATCGCAGGGCCAAAGGCCAAGGGGGAATACCGGCTTGCGGTGTTTGCGGGGGCGCGTAGGATCGGGCGGAAAGGGAGACTTCCATGCCGAACATCCTGACATTCGGAGACAGCAATACCCATGGCACGCCGCCGATTGTCACGCGCGGGCTGTATGCGCGCTATGACCAGGCGACACGCTGGCCGATGCGGCTTGCGCGGCGGCTCGGTCCCGACTGGCATCTGGTGGAGGAAGGTCTGCCCGGGCGCACCGCCGCCTTTGCCGACCCGGTGATGGGGGCGCATATGAACGGGCAGGACGGGCTGAAGATTGCGCTGCAAAGCCACGGTCCGCTTGACCTGCTGACCATCATGCTGGGCACCAATGATGTGAAGTCGCGGTTCGGGGCGTCCCCTGAACGGATCGTTGCGGGGCTGGCCTCGCTTGTCGATATAGCGCTCGGGTTGGAGATGGCTGCGCGGCACCCCGGGCTGCGACTCCTTCTGATCTGCCCCCCGCCCGTGCAGGAACGGGGCGTGCTGGCGCCGGAGTTTCAGGGGGGTGCGGCCAAAGCGCAGGCGCTGGCACCCATGCTCGAGGCCTATGCGGCACAGCGCGGGGTCGGATTTCTCGATGCGGGCAGGGTGCTGTCGACCAGCCCGACCGATGGTGTGCATTTTGAACCCCAGGGCCATGCCGCACTGGCCGATGCCGTGGCCGGGGCGCTGCCCGAACCATGACGCGGTAGTCCGAAGCCGGGGAAAGGGGGGCTGTCTGCCCCCCTCGGCGCAAGGCGCCTCACCCCCCGAGGATATTTCCAGACAGAAAAAAGGGGCGAAAGCCCCACAGAGTTACTTTTTCTGTCTGGAAATATCCCCGCCGGAGGCATGGCCTGCCGCAGGCGGGCCGATCAGAGGTCGAAGCAGGCGAAGACCGGCGCGTGATCGGAGGGACCGTCCCAGCCGCGCGCCGCGCGCAGCACGCGGCTGCCATGGCCGGCGGCGGCAATATCGCGGCTGGCCCAGACGTGGTCCAGACGGCGACCCTTGTCTGCCGCATCCCAGTCCGCCGCGCGGTAGGACCACCAGCTGTAGAGCAGACCTGTCGGAATATCGGCGCGGGTCACGTCGACCCAGTCGCCCGCCTCCATCGCCGCGTTCAGGTGATCGACCTCGACGGGCGTGTGGCTCACGATCTTCAGGAGTTGCTTGTGGCTCCACACGTCATCCTCGCGCGGCGCAATGTTGAGATCGCCCACGAGAATCGAGCGTTCGGGTTTCTCGGCGCGGAAATGGTCGCGCATTTCGGTCAGGTAGTCGAGTTTCTGGCCGAATTTGAGGTTTGCCTCGCGGTCGGGAATGTCGCCGCCCGCCGGCACATAGCAGTTGTGGATCGTCACGCCGTTCTCCAGCCGCGCCGCGACATGGCGGGCATGACCGAGGCTGGCGAAATCGCGGTCGCCCGCGTCGGTGAGCGGCAGTTTCGACAGGATCGCGACGCCGTTGTAGCCCTTCTGCCCGCGCGCGACGATATGGGCGTAGCCAAGCGCGCGAAAGGCATCCAGCGGCATCTTCTCCACCGGGCTCTTGCATTCCTGCAGGCAGAGGATGTCGGGAAGCTCCTCGGCCAGCAACCGCGCCACGAGGCCCTCGCGCAGTCGGATCGAGTTGATGTTCCAGGTTGCAAGGGTGAATGTCATGATCGGGTCTCCGTTTGAGGCGGCAGATTAGGGCGGGGGGGGCGCAGGCTCAACCCCTTGCAAGGCTGCTGCAACAGCTTGCGCGGCGCGCGCTTTTCGGGCTTGATCGCGGCAATTGGCCGGGGAGGCAGGCAATGACGCAGGCGAAGAAACGCATCTGGGGCTGGTATTTCTTCGACTGGGCCAGCCAGCCCTACAACACGCTGCTCATCACCTTCATCTTTGCCCCCTACATGAACGTCCTTCTGGGTGACGGCACCACCGCGCAGACGGTCTGGGGCTATGGCATCGGGGCGGCCGGCTTCCTGATCGCGATCTTCGCGCCGCTGCTTGGCACGATCGCGGACAGGGCGGGGGGGCGGATGGGCTTCATCTGGTTCTTCTCGCTTCTCTATGTACTGGGGGCCTGGGGGCTCTGGTATGCGGTGCCGGGCGACTACAGCATCCTGTTCATCATGCTGTCCTTTGCCATCGGCATGATCGGGATGGAATTCGCGACGATCTTCACCAATGCCATGCTTCCGGGGCTTGGCACGGAAAAGGAGATCGGGCGGATTTCGGGCTCCGGCTGGGCCTTCGGTTATGTCGGCGGGGTGGTGTCGCTCATCATCATGCTGCTGTTTCTGGCTGAAGGGCCGGCAGACACCACGCTCCTCGGCATCGCGCCGGTCTTCGGACTGGATGCGGAGATGCGCGAAGGCACCCGCGCGGTCGGGCCGCTGACGGCGATCTGGTATGCGCTGTTCATGATCCCGTTCTTTCTGTGGGTGCGCGAGCCGCGGGTGCCGGGTGCCCTGACTGTCGGACAGGCGGCCGCCAGCGCCTGGCCCGAACTGCGCGCCAGCCTGCGGCGCTTGCCCGCACAGCGCAGCCTCTTTGCCTATCTCGCCTCGTCGATGTTCTACCGCGATGCGCTCAACGGGATCTATGTGTTTGGCGGTATCTATGCGGCGGGTGTGCTGGAATGGGAGGTGCGCGATGTGGGCATCTTCGGCATCCTTGCCGTCATCACGGGCGCGGTCTTTGCCTGGCTCGGCGGCAAGGCTGACAGCCGTTTCGGCCCGAAGCCGGTGATCGTGGTCAATGTTCTGGTGCTGACGTTGACCGCCATCGCGGTCGTGTTCATCTCGCGGGATTCGGTGTTCACCATTCCGGTCGGCCCGGAAAGCCGCCTGCCCGACATCGCCTTCTACATCTGCGGGGCCTTGATCGGGGCCGGGGGCGGGTCGCTGCAATCGGCCAGCCGCACGATGATGGTGCGCCAGTCCGACCCTGAACGCATGACCGAGGCTTTCGGCCTCTACGCACTGGCGGGCAAGGCCACCTCCTTCATCGCGCCCCTGTCCATCGGCATCGTCACCGGGCTGACGGGCAGTCAACAGATCGGCATCACCCCGGTTATCGGGCTGTTCCTCATCGGGCTTGTGCTGCTACTCTGGGTCAAACCGAACGGAGACCGGAGCCCCGCATGACCCGCCTTGGCCTGACAGCCCTTGTTCTTGCCGCCCTCGTGGCGCAACCCCAGACGGGGCAGGCGCAGGCGCTTGCCAACCAGCTTTTTGGGGCGAAAAAGGAAGCTTCGCTGCAACCCCCCATGCCGATCGGATCCTATGCCAAGGGCTGCGGGGCGGGCCATGTGCAACTGCCCGAAACCGGCCCGACCTGGCAGGCGATGCGTCTGTCGCGCAACCGCAACTGGGGTCAGCCCGAGATGATCCAGTATCTGATGGACCTCAGCCGCACGGCAACGCAGATTGGCTGGAACGGGCTTTACATCGGCGATATCAGCCAGCCGCGTGGCGGGCCGATGACATCGGGCCATGCCAGCCACCAGATCGGGCTGGATGCCGATATCTGGATGTTGCCGCCCTCGCGGCTGAACCTCAGCCGGGCGGAGCGTGAAAAGATCGGGTCGATCCCGGTGCGCTCTGCCGACCAACGCTCGGTCACGAAAAACTGGACGGCGCGGCACCATGCGCTGCTGCGCGCTGCGGCCTCGGACAGTCGCGTGGACCGTATCTTTGTCGCCGCAGCGGTGAAGATCGAGATGTGCAAGACCGCAACCCGCGCCGACCGCGACTGGTTGCAGAAGATCCGCCCCGTCGCGGGCCATGACACCCATTTCCACGTCCGGTTGAAATGCCCGGCGGGGGCCACGTCCTGCCAGACCCAGACACCGACGGTGAAGGAATTGTCCAACGGCGGCAACGGCTGTGATGACACGCTGATGTGGTGGGTCACGGATTACCTCAATCCGCCCAAAGTCACCGATAAGACACCCAAACCCGCAACGCCGCGTCCGCGTGGCCCGCGCCAGTTCACCATGGCGGATCTGCCCGGCCAATGCCAAACCGTTCTCGCCTCGCGCTGATCGCGGGGCTGCTGCTGATCCTCACCGTCCGGGCTGGTGCGGCGGGCGGTGACAGTCCTGCCGAATTCCACTCCGCCTTCCGCTGGACCGTGGACAGCCCCCATTTTGGTGGTTTTTCCGGCATCGAGCTTGGCGCGGACGGCGTGGCCTTCACCGCGATCACCGACCGGGGCCACTGGACGCGGGGCCGTCTGCTGCGGGATATTGCGGGGCAGGTCATCGGCGTCGAGGCCGACCCGATGCGCCCGCTGCGCGACCCGAAGGGCAGGCCCCTTGCCGACAAGGCGCGCGATGCCGAAGGCATTGCGATTGCGGCCGATGGCTCGGTCCTGGTCAGCTTCGAGGGTCCGGCCCGTATCTGGCGCTACGTCGATCTTGACGGCCCTGCGGTGCCCTTGCCCGAGCATCCTGATTTCGCGGCCATGCAGATCAATTCCGCGCTGGAGGCGCTGGCCATCGGCCCGGATGGCGCTCTCTACACGGTTCCCGAGCGGTCCGGTGCGGTGGACCGGCCTTTCCCGGTCTACCGGTTCAAGACCGGCAAATGGGATCGCGACCTTTCCATCCCGCGCAGCGGGGCCTTCCTGCCCGTCGGTGCCGATTTCGGCCCGGATGGTCGGCTCTACCTGCTGGAGCGCAGCCTGACGCCCTGGCTTGCCTTCTGGGGCTTTGCGTCCCGCGTGCGCAGCTTTGCGCTGGAGGGCACAACCCTGACCGACGAGAGGCTGGAACTGCAAAGCCTGCCGGGGCGGCATGACAATCTCGAAGGTCTTGCGGTCTGGCGCGCTGCGGATGGGGCGATCCGGCTCACGATGATCTCGGATGACAATTTCATCGCCTTTCAGCGCACGGAAATTGTCGAGTATCGTCTGCCCGTTCAACCCGCCAACTGACCGCGCCGCCGCGGGACGCCCGCCCGGCCCCCTTTTTCTGTCCGGAAATATCCTCGGGGGGAAGGACCGGCCTGCCGGTCCGAGGGGGGCAGACAGCCCCCCTTTCCGCGCGACCCCCAAATCCAGCGGCTTGACGCTCCGGTGCCGCGGGCGTAATCCGCATCCGTCTCCGGGGTCCGGGGGCCAAGTCTCCGCAACCTTGCCAAAACGGAATGAACCATGTCCGACACTACTTCCAGAACCCGATCCCTTCTGCCGGGCGTCATCGCCATGGCGGCCATCGTGCTGGCTTCCAATATCCTTGTGCAGTTCCTCTTCGGCCAATGGCTGACCTGGGGGGCCTTCACCTATCCGCTGGCCTTTCTGGTCACTGACCTCATGAACCGCGCCTATGGGGCTGCCGCCGCGCGCCGCGTCGTGGTCGCGGGTTTTGTCACCGGGGTGATCTGTTCGATGATCGGCACGCAGATCATGGGCGACTATGGCCCGCTTGTGACCTGGCGCATCGCGCTCGGCTCCGGCCTCGCCTTCCTGACCGCCCAGCTTCTGGATGTCGCGATTTTCGACCGGTTGCGGGCGGGGCGCTGGTGGCGCGCACCGCTGGTATCGACGCTGGTCGGGTCATCGGTCGATACGGCGATCTTTTTCTCACTGGCCTTCTCGGCCGCACTGGTCTGGATCGAACCCGGCAATGACGTGTCCTGGGCCAATGAAATCCTGCCGCTTCTGGGTGTCGGACCGGCGCTTCCGCTCTGGATGTCGCTGGCGCTGGCCGACTGGGGCGTAAAACTTGGGCTTGCGATTGCCGCACTGGTGCCATTCCGCCTGATAATTCGAAGAATGTCTCCACGGACAGTATAAAAACTCTTGCCAAACACAAAATCTGTGTCAACCTCCCCTTATCGGCAACATTTTGAAAGGAGGTGATCCAGTGTCTAGAGTGATATTGGAGAGAGGTGTCGGGACAGTCGGGGGGCTTGTTTTCTAGGGGCAAACCCTTAGCCAAACAAACCACTGATTGGGCTTGTTGCAACTCTAACTGGCCCATCTCCTTGGAACTCGGAAAGGGTCGCGCTGACGGGGCGCGATCCTTTCTCGTTTTGTGCGGCGGAGCTTACAGCCGCATGCCGCCCCACCAGATGCCCGACAGCCCCCAGTCATCGTCCAGATGCACCATGTCGGCCCGGCGTCCGGGGGTCAGATGGCCCAGCCGGTCCGCCACCCCGATCAGCGCCGCCGGAACCGAGCTTGCCATGGCCAGCGCGCGCGCCGGTTCAAGCCCTGCCTGCCGGATCATTACCGCCAGCGCGCGATCCAGCCTCAGATCCGCCCCTGCAAGGGTTCCGTCCGCCAATGTGATCCGACCGGCCCGGCGCTGGACGATGCGGCCGCCAAGCATCATCTCCGACAGATCCGTGCCCGCGAAGCCGATGGAATCGGACACGAGGAACAATCCCTCCGGTCGCGCGGCCAGCGCGATCCGCAGCATCGCCGGGGACACATGCACCCCGTCCGCGATCAGCCCCGCCGCGATGGATTCGTCCAGGATCGCGCCAACCAGCCCCGGCTCGCGCGCGGTCATCTGGCTCATGGCGTTGAAAAGATGCGTGGCGCATCCTGCCCCGGCTTCGATGGCCGCGCGGGCTTCGGCCATCGAACAATCGCTGTGACCGATCGAGACAAGCGCCCCGGCCCGGGTCAAAGCCGTGATCTGGTCGGTCGAGACCGCCTCCGGTGCCAGCGTGATCTTCAGGACCGGCAGGCGACGGGCCGCCGCGCACAGCATCGACAGATCCTCTGCCGTCATCGGCCGGATCAGGGCCGGATCATGCGCGCCCTTGCGTCGCGGATCCAGATGCGGGCCTTCAAGATGCAGCCCCAGAAACCCCGGAACATTCGCCTGCGCGGCGGCAATGGCCGCCTCGATCACGCGGGCAGTCGCCTCGGGCGTGTCGGTTATCAAGGTCGGAAGGATCCCCGCGCAACCCTGCAGGATGTGCGTGGCGCAGATTGCCGCCAGTCGCCCGGCATCGGCCTGTCCGTCAACCATGATGCCGCCGCCGCCGTTCACCTGGAGATCGACAAAGGCCGGTGCCAGCACGCCTCCGGGCAGGATCACATCGGGGCGGTCGGGCACCGGACCTATTGCGGTGATGAGCCCATCCTTGACGACAAGCGCGCGATCCTCGTGCAATCGGCTGCCATCAAAGATCCGCGCCCCGGAAAAAACCAGCCTCATCCAGATGCCATGCCTTTCTAGATCTTGCAGAGCGGACAGTTCGCTTCATTCGGGCGGGGCTGTCAACGCCGTCGCAGAATATCAGAAACGGAGAGCGGGGAAAGGGCATCTCGTCCATGGGTTGTCCGCGGTGCAAGAGGAAGGGCTTGTGAGATGCCATATTTGGGGAGAAATGCGGGAATTTGCGGATGAAGCGAAGGAAACCACTAGAAATTGTAATCGGAAAGCCGTATCAAGTGCCTAATCGGGAAAACAATTCCCGGCAATAATGAGCCGGATCGAGCAAGTTACCGGCATGAGGCGGAGTAGTGTTATGGTAAAGGCGATTGATTTCGCCATCCGTGCTGGCACGGGTGGTATTGTTCGTGGCGGAGTCGCGGGCGAAGGTGGCAGCGAATTCCTGAAGATCGGATCGGGCGAGGCTGTTTCGCTCAACCTGCCGCAGAGCAGCGTTCTGGCCTATGAACGGCAGGGCAAGGATCTTGTTCTCAAGCTCACGGACGGGCGCGGGATTGTCCTCAGCGGCTTCTTCGAAGCCGATCCGGGGCAGGAGAACCGCCTCTATCTCAGCACGAATGGCGAGATCGTCGAGGTCTACCTGACCGATGCCGGCAATGGCCGGATGTATGCCAGCTACGGGCCTGCGGATACTTGGAACAAATACTCGCAACTCGACAGCCTGCGCTTTGTCGAGGATAACACGCTGGTCGCGGCCGAGGCCTATTCCGATGACAATGTCGGCATGGGAGCCTTTGTTCCCGGTCTGCTGGGGCTTGGCGGTTCAGGCCTCGGGACTGCAGCGGCAATCGTCGGCGGCGCGGCAGTCATCGGCGGGATCGGCGGCGGCGGCGGTGGTGGGGGCGGCGGTCAGCCGACCCGCGCCGTGCCCACGGTGGACGAGCCGGAAAAGTCGTCAAACCTGACCACGAACACCGAAGATCCCAAGGTGATCGTCTCCGGAACGGGAGAGCCGGGCGACACGGTCACCGTTACGGTCGGTGACAAGGAGCAGACGACCACCATCCACGAGAATGGCACCTGGAAGGTCGAATTTGCGGATGATGATTTCCCCGAGGACGGCACGCATGAGGCCGAGGTCGTGGTCACGGGGCCGGGTTTCGGGCCGGAGGAACTGGACGGCCCGACCTTTGTGATCGACATGACCCCGCCTGATGTTTCTGTCACCGAGGGCACGCAGAGTGTCGGCCATATCGAGAATCTCGAAGACCATGCCAATGGTGTCACCATCGCCGGTGAGGGTGAGGTCGGCGCGCGGATCGAGGTCAAGGTCGGCGAGCATACCCTGACCACCACGGTTTCGGAGAGCGGAAGCTGGTCGGTCACCTTCACGCAGTCACAGGTGCAGGGTGGCGAATACACGATCCCTGTCACCGTTACCGCGACAGACGGCATGGGCAACCGGACGGTCGTGACGGATGTGCTGGACATCGACACGGTTCCGCATCCCCTGACCTTCAACCCGGTCACGGGCGACGACATGATCAACGGAACGGAAGCCGCAGGCGCCGTGACCGTTACCGGCCAGACTACGGCGGGCGCTTCTGTGACCGTCACGATGGAAGGCGCGAGCCAGACGGTCACAGCCGGAAGCAACGGAAACTGGAGCGTGACCTATGCTGCCGGAACCTTCCAGACCGGTGATTTCGACCGCACCTTTACCGCAACGACGGTGGACCGCGCCGGAAACACCACGGTCACGACCCATACGGTGATCGTGGACACCACCACCTCCGTCACCTTCTCGACCGATCTCATCGCGGGCGATGATGTGGTGAACAATGCCGAGGCGGGCGGGCCCATCACCTTCACCGGTCAGGCCGAGGCCGGGTCCACCTCGGTCAATGTGGAATGGAACGGCACCACCCTTCCCGCCACGGTCAGCGCGTCGGGCGCCTGGACCGTGACCTTCCCGGCGGGCACGGCACCCGTGGCGAATGGCCCGACCACGGCCACCGTGACCGCCACCGACCGCGCCGGAAACACTGCCAGCGACACCCGCACCTTCCAGATCGACCGCAGCACCAATGTGGCGGTCGATGCGGGTCAGGCGGGTGGCGACAACGTGATCTCTGCCGTCGAGGCCAATCAGGGCATCACCCTGACCGGCACTGCCGAGGCGGGCGCGCGGGTCGAGGTGACATTCCAGAGTGTCACCCGCACCGTGACCGCCACGGCCGAGGGCACATGGAGCGCCGAGTTCACCAGCAGCGAAATCCAGCGCGGAACCTTTGACTCGCAGATGGTCACCGTCCGGTCGACCGATCTGGCGGGCAACGTCGCCACCGCGTCGCACAGCCTCAAGATCGATACCGAAGTGCTTGACTTCGCGGTGACATCCCGGTCAACGGGCGCAGACAATGTGCTGAACGAGGTGGAGGCGCAGCAGGGCCTGACAGTGACCGGAACGGTCGAGGCCGGCGCCACGTCGGTCGCCGTGACCTTCGGCGATGCCGGGCCCTATGCGGCCACGATCACGGGCACGACATGGTCCCTGACGATCCCGAAATCGGCCATTCCGCAAGGCGAAACCTCGGTCCAGATGACGGCGGTGGCGACGGACCGCTACGGCAACGTCTCTGAACCGCTCCGCGAAATGGTCGAGATCGACCGCATCGTGGACCCGTTCACCCGCTCCGGTGGGCAGATCGGAGGGGATGGCATGCTCAACGCCGCCGAAGTGGCGAGCGGCCTGACGCTCAACGGCACCGCCGAGGCGGGATCGACCGTCGTGGTGCAGCTTTCGAACGGTGCAAGCCGCACCGTTTCGGTGGGGGCCGGTGAAACCTGGACCGTCCGCTTCGAACCGGGCGACCTGCCGCGCGGCGAGGGCGGCCCGGCACTCCAGATCCAGATGACCGCGACCGACCGCGCCGGAAACGTCGCCACCTTCACCGAAAGCGTGATCGTGGACACTGTTGCCCCCGGCGCGCCCGAGGTTCTGGGCTTTTCCAAGATCGGCAATCTGGTGGACGGGATCAGGACCGAAGCCACTGACGACAGCTATGAGTTCGTCAGGGTCGACGGGAATGGCAATGCGGTCACCATCGGATCGGAGGACGGCCCCTATCGCGGCAATCCTGCGATCACCGAGTTCGAGTTCGACAAGACCGTGCCGGATGGATCCTACCTTGTCATCAACACGCAGGATGCTGCGGGCAACGCCTCCTCCACCCTGCTGATCGTGGACAACACGACCTCATCGACAGTGGATCTCTCGCGGGCCGGGTTAGCGCAATTCGACCTCAGCGCCATCGATCTCAGCTGGGCGCCGGATGCGCACCTGACGATCAGCGCGGACCAGTTGATTGCCATGACGGGCGCAGACAATCGCCTGGTGGTCAAGGGCGACAGCGACGACCGCGTGACGATCAATGGCCCGGCGACGGCGGGCGGCTCCGAGGTGATCGACGGGCAGACCTACACGGTCTACACGCTGGGATCGAACGGCGCGACGCTGCTTCTGGACGACGACATCCAGACCGTCATCTGAGGGATCAGGGCCATGCCCGCACATCCCGAACGGACAGACCGCGGCGGGCGACACCCCGCCGCGGCGCTCGCCGCAATCGTCCCGGTCCTGCTGCTGGCGGGCTGTCTGGGCGAGGGTCTGCCCGGTGTCGCGAAATTCGGCCCCTCGCGCGCGACAGACCCGCTTGGCCCGCAGGGCGGCGAGATGGCGCGCGCCATGCAGGACAAGGCCGACCGGGGCGAAACCCGGTCCATCCTGATCGAGGGGCTGGTGGCGCGGCAATCCGTGCTGCCGCCGCAGGGGCCCTATGCGCAGATTGCCGATGCGATCCTGACCGCGAACAAGGGCAGTGCTGCCGCCGAATTGCGCGTGGCGCGGCTGAAGGCCGAGGCAAAATCAAAAAACTGGCTGCCCCGGATCGGGCCTTCGGTGGATCTGACCTCGCTGGGGGCGCTGGCGGCCTCCATCCTTGTCGATCAGGTGCTGTTCGACAACGGACGGCGCAAGGCAGAACGCGACTTTGCCGCGGCCGATGTCGAGGTGGCGGCTGTGTCCCTGTCCTCCGAGATGAACATCCGCGTGCATGAAGGGCTGGTCCACTATGTGACGGCGCAAAAGGCCATGCGACAGGCCAGCGTGGCCGAGGTGGGCGTGGCGAAACTTCAGGATTACAGCCGGATCATGCGGCTGCGGGTCGAAGGCGGCCTGTCGGACCGGTCCGAAGAACGGGTCATCCAGCAAAAGGTGGCCGAGATGACGGCCATCGCCTCGTCGGACCGGCAGGCGGCGGCAACGGCGCAGGCCGAACTTGATGCGATGACCGACCGGCCCCTGCGCGGGCTTTCCGGTCTGCCCCCCGTCGGGGCGGCACCGGGCGGAACCGTGCCCCTGTCGGTGCTGAAGGCCGAAGGCGAGGGCAAGCGCATGGTGGCCGAAGCGAAGATGGCGCGCGCAGGCCTGTTGCCGGGCCTGACCGCCAGCGCCAATGTCACAAAGGACGGCATCACCGGGGGGCTGCGCGGCGCGTCCGACGAAGGTTTCGGCTTCGGCACCGGCGCAAGCCTGCGCGCATTGGAGGCGACCGAGGGTGTCGCCAAAGGCCGCACCGACAGCGCGCGCGATACCTCTGCCCGCCGAATCGTGGCGCTGGAACGCGAGATTGCCGCACTCGCCGCGCGGGAGGCCGAAGGGGCGTCAGTCCTGCGTCAGACCGAGGCGAGCCTGCGCATGTTCACCGAACAATACAAGCTTGGCCGCCGTCCCCTGATGGAACTGGTGGGGCTTTACGAGACATGGGCGCGGCTGGAGCGCGATCAGGCGGCGCTGACTTATGACATGGCGCTGGCCCGGTTGCGGATCGGGCTGGAAAACGGTGTGCTGGTGGACGGGAAACGGATGTGAATGATCGGGTCGTCGCATTCGACATGAATGCCGGCAGGGGGCCCGCCCCGGTCGCCAGACCCTTGCGGCCTGCGCCTGCCGAACGCCCGCACCGCGCGCGCCACACCAACCGTGCCATGGCGCGGGCCGAACTGGCCTCGGTCTATGCCGGGGTTCTGGGGGCCGATATTGCTGCCGCCGACCTGCTCGACCATCTGCAATTGGCTGCCGGGGCGGGCAAACTGGGGCTGGCGGAAATGGCCGTGGCGCTGCACGGCGGCGGGCTGACGGCCAATGTGGAAAAGGCGGCCCTGCGCGCAGATCTCTGGCCCGCGATTGCCCTGATGAAATCCGATCAGGTCGTGCTGGTGCTGAGCCAGTCGGCCGACACGGTTGAAATCTATGACACGACCTGCCCCGACAATCGCGCCGAGATCGCGCTGGCCGATTTTGCTGCGGTCTATGCCGGTCAGATCCTGCGCGCGCGCGTCACGGTGGCGGATCTGGAGACGCGGCATGGCGAAAAGCGGGCCGCGCGGCATTGGTTCTGGGGCGAGTTTCCCCATTACCGCCGCCAGTTGATCGAGGTCGCGGCGGGGTCGATGGTCGCGAACCTTCTGGCGGTGTCGGTCGCGCTGTTCTCGCTTCAGGTCTATGACCGGGTGATCCCGCACCAGTCGGAACCGACGCTCTGGGTGCTGGCCCTGGGGGCGCTGATCGCCGTGGCGCTGGAGGGGGCGCTGAAAATGGCGCGGTCGGGCCTGATGGACACGACAGGTCGTCGGATCGAACTGACCGTGCAGGCACGCCTGATGCGCCGCCTTCTGGGCATGAAATCCGCCCCCGGCGCGCGCCAGCCGAGCCAGATCTTCGGGGCGATGCGGGAATTCGGGTCGGTGCGGGAGTTTTTCACCGCCTCCACCATCGGCACGATTGCCGATATTCCCTTCATCCTGATCTTTCTTCTGCTCGTGGCCTCCATCGGGGGCAATCTGGTGTGGATATTGGTCATCGGCGGCGCGCTGATGGTGCTGCCGGGGTTCCTGTTTCAGAAACGCATGATCGCGCTGACGCAGGCCACTCAAGGCGCGTCAAACCGCGCCGCGAAACTGCTCTATGAAGCTGTCTATGAACAGGAAACCGTCGCCACCCAGCGCGGCGAGGACCGGTTCCAGCGGCTCTGGGCTGAACTCGTCACGCTGTCGGCGGTGAAATCGTCGGAACAGCGCAAGATGTCTTCGGCGCTGACCTATTGGGCGCAAGGGGTGCAGCAGGCGACCTTTGTGATGGCCGTGGTGGCAGGTGCCTTCATGGTATTCGCGGGCGAATTTACCATGGGCACGATCATCGCCATCGGCATCCTGACGGGCCGCACGCTGGGGCCTTTGGCACAACTGTCGGCAACGCTCGCGCGCTGGACCAATGTGAAGGCTGCGCTGACCGGGCTCGATGCCGTGGCCGAGGCTGAACAGGCCGCTGACGAGGCGCGCAAGTACCTGCGGCGCGACCGGCTGAAAGGCGCGTTCGAAATGCGCCTCTTGGAATTCCGCTATGCCCCCGACCTGCCCGCCACGGTGGAAATACAGGGCTGTTCCATCCCGGCAGGGCAGCATGTGGCGGTGCTGGGCACCAACGGGTCGGGCAAATCCACCCTGCTGCGCATCATGGCGGGGCTTTATGAACCCACCGCCGGGCGCATCCTTCTGGACAATGTGGATATGGGCCAGATTCACCCGCGCGACCTGCGGCGGGGCATCGGCTATCTGGGGCAGGATGTGCGGCTGTTTTCCGGCACGATCCGCGACAACCTGAACATGACGCTTCTGGAACGCGATGACGACCGGCTGTTCGAGGCGCTGGATTTCGCGGGGCTGGGGCAATTCGTGCGCAACCATCCGCGCGGGCTGGATCTTGAAATCCGCGAACTGGGCGAGGGGCTGTCGGTCGGTCAACGCCAGAGCCTTGGCTGGGCGCGGCTCTGGTTGCAGGATCCGTCCATCGTGCTGCTGGATGAACCGACCGCCGCCCTTGACCAGACGCTGGAGGCCACGCTGGTCAGCCGTCTGGCGGGCTGGCTGGAGGGCCGGACGGCAGTCATTGCCACCCACCGCGTGCCGATCCTGCAACTCACCACCCGCACGCTGATCCTGCAAAACGGGCGGCTGGCGGTGGATGGCCCGCGCGAGGCGGTGCTGGCGCATCTCACCAAGGCGCAGGCCGCCGGGGGGCCGGGCGCATGATGACCACCATCGACCATGATCTTGACGAACGGATGCGCCGCCCCGGCGTGACGATCTGGATCATCGCCGCCGTGGTGGTGATCTTTGTCCTCTGGGCTGCTTTCGCCTGGGTGGATGAGATCGTGCGCGCACCGGGCAATGTGGTGTCGTCCTCCCGCCCGCAGATCATCCAGAACCTTGAGGGCGGCATCCTCGCCTCGTTGAATGTGGCCGAGGGCGATGTGGTGGAGCCGGGCCAGACGCTCGCGCGGCTTTACGGCACGCAATACCAGTCGGCGGTGGATGAATTGCAGGACCAGATCGCGGGGCTGGACATCCGCAAGCACCGGCTGGAGGCCGAAATGGCCGGCATGACCGATTTTGACCCGCCCGGGGCACTGGGCGCGCGGTTGCCGGAAATCGTTGCCTCCGAACGCGGGTTGCTGGCGGCGAGGCAGGGCGATTTCATTGCGCGGCGCGACGGGGCGAAGCAGGTTCTGGTGCAGGCGGCCAAGGAGCTGGACCTGCTCGAACGGATGCTCAAGATGGAGATCGCGCCGCTGATCGAGGTGACGCGGGCGCGCAAGGCGCATCGCGACGCCGAGAACCGCTATTCCGACACGATCACGCAGATGGAACTGGACCGCGCAAGGGACTATTCGGACACGCTGAAAGAGCTGACCTCGCTGCGCCAGAACCTCAAGGGCGCGCAGGACCAGCTCAACCGCACGATCCTGACAGCGCCGATGCGGGGCGTGGTGAACAAGCTGAGCGTCACCACCATCGGCGGTGTGGTGCGTCCGGGCGAGGAAATCCTGCAGATCGTGCCGCTGGACGAGGAATTGTTCATCGAGGCGCGGGTGAAGCCCGAAAACATCGCGAGCGTGAAGGCGGGGCAGGGGGCGACGATCAAGCTGTCGGCCTATGATTACACGATCTATGGATCGTTGAAGGGCGAGGTTCTGCTGGTTTCGGCGGACACATTCCGCGATGAACGGTCCCGCGCGCCGGATGGCGACCCGCACTACAAGGTGACACTGGCGGTGGATCTGTCCAATCTGACCGACCGGCAGTCGCGGCTGGAAATCCGTCCGGGCATGCAGGCCGAGGTGGAGTTGCAGACCGGCGGCAAGACGATCCTGACCTATCTGACCAAGCCGCTCTACAAATCGCGCGAGGCGCTGCGCGAACGGTAGGCCCCGCTCATCAGGGCTGATCCGTGGGTCCGAAGCGGCCGGAAACGCCCAAGGCCCGGGCGAGGGCTCCGGGGCCTTGGGGTCCGGCCTGGCGGACTGGTCACAGTGGGGGTTTGCCCCGCACTGCGCGCGCAATCATCGCCACGACGAACAGGATCAGGAAGATCACGAACAGGATCTGCGCGATCCCCGCCGAAGCACCGGCGATGCCGCCGAAGCCGAGGGCTGCTGCGATCAGCGCAACAACCAGAAACGTCAGTGCCCATCCAAGCATGTGTAAGCCCTTTCTTTTGCTCAATCTTTAAAATGTTCTGCTGTTGTGGAAACGCCTTCGGGTCTGCATCGGTTCCGTTCAACCCCCACTTCATTTCGAAGATGTTCGGGAACGGATCGGCCCGGGGCTGAAGCGCGCGCGGCGGGTCGAACCATGAAAAAAGCCCGCAGAGCGATCTGCGGGCCTTTTCCTGCAAGGAAAGGGGCGTCAGTTGCGCGACATCCAGTCATCGACTTCACGCTCGGCGTCGGCCTTGGCCTTGCCGTATTTCTGCTGGATCAGGCCGACCATCTGGTCGCGCTTGCCGTCCACGCGGTCAAGGTCGTCATCGGTGAGATCGCCCCACTTTTCCTTGGCCTTGCCCTTGAGTTCCTTCCACTTGCCTTCGATCTGGTCCCAGTTCATCACAATCTCCTTTCGGGTTTTGTTACTTCACCTAGAAAACGCGCCCGACCCGGCGGGGTTCCGATCTTTTTGTCCGGAACCAAAATGAACTTGCGGCGTTCGGGCCGGTTCAGACCATTTCCTCGGGGATGACCGGCAGGGGATGGCCGAAGCGTTCGGCAGCCGCAAAGTCATGCGGCAGCAGAAACCCCCTCCGGTCATCCGGCGCGCCCCGGGCATTGGTCGAGGCCAGCGTTCGCCAGCGCGCGAGAGCGGTGTCCGGGTCCAGGTGGTCCGGCCCTGCATCCTCCGGCAGCCAGTGGCGCATCACTCTTTCGCGCAGATGCGCGACATCCTCGGGCGCATCCAGCAAGACACCCGCCTCGGTATCCCAGTAAAGGCTCCGACCGTTCAGGTTGGCCGAGGACACGATGGCCGCCGCTGTGTCGAAGATCGACACCTTGGCATGCACATAGACGATCGGCGCCTCCCGGAGCCGGGCGCGTTCGGCGCCTTCCGGCTCGGGTTCCGGCTCTGGCGGTCGGGGGGCGCCGCGACGCTGCGCCGGTGACAGAACCAGCAACCGCTTGCCGAATGCCTTGCGGATGATGCGAAGGCACCGCGCCTGAAGATGCTCCCCCAGTCGAGAATCCGAACCCGGCCGATCCGAGAATGCCACCTCCTCCGGCGCGGAGGGGATGATGAGGATCAACTCCAGCCCCGGTTCGGCCAGAGCGCGGCCTGCCAGCGCACGGGCAAGCGACCGGTCCCGGAAATATTGCGTCTCAAGATAGATCAGCCGCCGGCTGCGCCCGATCAGGGCGTGATGGGCGGCGGCAATTTCTGCATGTTTGCGGGCCGGGCCGAAATGGAACGGCGCAAAGGCCCGGCCGCGCGACAGGGTGCGCAGAAAGGGCGGGCTGGGGGCGTTCGCCACTCCGCTCCGCACCGATTGGAGGAAGCCTTCGAGATGCGCCTGCGCGGCGGCGACCACGGCGGGGTCGTCCAGCATGATCTGGACATCATGCCAGGTCTGGTCGGCATCCTGCCGGTGCTGGGGCGTGTCAAAGCGTCGCTCGTCCAGATCGAGCCCGCCGATGTAAAGCAACCTGCGGTCGATCACGGCCATTTTCTGATGGTGGGTCAGCGGATGGAGCTGCGGGAGGGCCCAGACCCGGGGACGCAGCCGGCCATCGGTTCCGACCCGCACAAGCCCTGCATAATCCGGCATGTCGCGGAGGTTGGCGGCCCGGACCTGCGCTGGCATCCTGTTCAGCTCGCGGGTCGTATCGAACAGCCGTTTGAGAACATAGGGCCAGACCGCCAGCCGGATCGCAAGACCGGTGCGGGCCGGATGGCGTGCCGCCTGCACCGTCAGCCGCGCGCCCGGCTCCGCGACCGCCGCCGCCGCCGAAAACATCCGCACCGACCGCCAGGCGTCGCGATGCATCATCGGGCGGGCAATGCTGTCCACATCGCTGAGCGTGAAATGGATCGCGACCCCCCGGTTGAGCGTATGGACGACAAGGTCGAACCAGGTTGACCCGATCTGCAATGCCTCGGGCGACCGCAGCCGGGTGGACAGATCAAAGACCAGAAAGCTGCCGTGGATTTCCCGTGTGGCGGCCAGAAAGGCGCGCTCAAGCGCGGGATAGGCCTCGGCCGCCGTCAGCAGGACCGTCATGCCCCGGTGGCCCTGCCGCTTCTCGTCCTGCATCGGTCATGCCTCTGCAACAAGGGAAGAGGTGTCATCCTCCCCGGGTTCGTTGCGATACTCTGCTTCTTTCAGTTCGCGCAGCGTGAACGTGACCGACAGGCGATAATGGTCGCCCTCTTCCTGCTGGTGCAAAACGCCACCGATCTGCTGGGCGAAGGCCACCAGAAGCTGCGAGCCGAGGCCTGTGCTGGTCAGCAGCATCTCCGGCGGGCGTGATTTCTGGTCGCCGACGGTGTTGACCACCTCGAAGAGCGCCTGATTCCCCTCCAGCAACTTCAGCCGCACGTTGATGGCCGGCGGTGTTTCGGCATCCGGTCGCCCGACATATTTCAGTGCGTTGGTCATCGCCTCGGTCAGCAGCAGCGACAGCGGCACGGCCTGATCCGGCGGCAGGCGGATATCGTCGAAATCCTGCCCGATTTCCAGCGTTTTGCTTGTTCCGCTGCCAAACTTCACGATCTGCCGCACAATATCGGCCAGAAGCTCGTCTGCCCGCACATCGGCAAGCCCGCTGGTCTGGTAGAGACCGCGATGGATGGTGGCGAGGCTCATCACCCGGTCCTGCAGGCCTTTCAGCAGGAATTTCGCCTCCGGCGTCCGGGACTGGCGCATCTGCATGTTCATGATGGAGGCAATGAGTTGCAGGTTGTTCTTCACCCTATGGTGGACCTCGCGGAGCAGCACCTCCTTCTGGTGGATCACGTCCTCCAGCCGCGCCTCGTCCTGGGTGATGCTGTCGGTCATCGAGAGGTAGGCCTCGCCCATTTCCCGCAGTTCCACCGGCGCGCTGCGCAGGTCGAGTTCCTGTCTCCTGCGGTCGCCGGACGCGAAGCGGCGGATGGAACTGTTGAGGTGCCGGATGTGCCGCAAGACCAGAAGTTCGGCCGCCCATACAGAAACCAGCAACCCGACAATCCACATCATCAACGGAAAATAGGTCGGGCTGATCCCGAACTCGCTGAGGGCGTTTTCATTGGCCTCGTTCCAGCTTCCCATCAGGAAAAGCTGCCCATCCTCAACCGCAACGACCGAATAGGTCAGGAGATCGCCGCTTATCGATCTGTCACGGAACACGCCCCCGCCATTTTTTGCAAGATTGACCAGCGTTCGAGTGAGGGGAAGCCGGCCATCAATTCCGTCAAACCCTTCAGAAGCCGTCAGAACGGTTCCCGAGGCATCGAAGGTCCAGAGCGAGATCGGCAGTTTTTCTTTCGCGCCGGTCATTTGCGACAGGCCCTTCTCGATGCCGGCAAGCATGGAGTGGGGCATCCAGACCGACAGATAGCCAAGATAGGTATCGCCCGGACCGATCACCGGGTGCAACACGCCCAGCACGGAGGTTCCGCTCACCGGCCCCCGGGGCGAGACAAGGAATGACGGCTCCCGCTTGCCGCGCTCGGCCTGAAACAGCGGATCGGCGGAATAGTCATAGCTTGCCCCGGAAGAGGAGCAGACCATCCGTCCGCTGTCCGGCACGAAGGCGACGAGCGACGCCTCGCGCGTATTCTCGGCGGCATGGCGCATGGTTTCTATGCACGCGGGCAAATCGCCGATCAGGCCCGGGATCATCGGCGCAAGCCCCGCGACAATGCCCTGCGCCTTGCGGATCGCCCCCACCTCGTAGGATGCGGCGCGCAACGTCGCACCGCTCAGCGCGGCTTCGGTGCGGGCCTGCGCCTCATGTTCGAGATTCTGGGTCTGGGCATAGGCGATGATGCCAAGGGGCAGCAACGTTACCGCCATCAGAAAGCCGAGCCGCCAGCCCAGTCTTTGGGTCAGCCCCCGATTGCGGTTTGTCATGCAGCCTGAGTCCCCGATCGGCCCATGACGGCCATGGTCTGCCCGTCGACGGCGCCGAGAACCTCCTCGCCTTCCCCAAGCCCCATCAATTCGGACAGTTTCCGCCTCGCCCGGCTGGCCCGGCTTTTCACCGTTCCGGCCGCCACACCCATCAATTCGGCGGCTTCCTCGATCGAAAAGCCCGATGCCCCGACGAGGATCAGCACTTCGCGATGTTCCGGGGAAAGTTTGTCGAAGGCGACCTCGAATTCGGAATAGGCAAGCCTGCCATCATGGTCGGGGCGCACGAACAATCCGCTCGCATGGATGCCATCCGGGTCGGCGACCTCGCGGCGAGTCTTTCTGCGGTCCGAATAGAAAGTGTTGCGCAGGATCGTGAAAAGCCATGCCTGAAAATTCGTGCCTGGCTGGAATTTTTCGATATTCGTCCAAGCCTTGACGACCGTATCCTGCACCAGATCATCGGCCGAAGCGACATTCCGCGTCAGGCTGATCGCAAAGGCCCGGAGCGACGGAAGCGCGTCAACAAGACCGTCGCGCGGGTCGGCATGGACCTGCTTCATCGCGATTGCTCCCGGCTTTTGTCCTGCGCGCGCAGGCGCTCCAGAAGCTCCTTGAGCTGGTCAGGCAGATCTTCCTGAAGAACGCTGTCGTAAACCCGCTTCAGATTGGCGTCGATTTCGCTCTTGAGCTTGGGCTTCTGTTGATTGTGGGGCATGGCACCATATGTTCCAGGGCAGGTTTTCAATCTCCGTCAGGGAACCAAACGCCGGATCGTGCGTTCGGTTCCCACATAAAGCGCCAACTCAGGAAAAAAATCCATGCCAGACGCCACGCAACAGGACATGTCCGCCGTCATCGGGGCCCATCTTCCCTTTCTGCGCCGTTATGCGCGTGCGCTCACCGGAAGCCAGACGACAGGCGACACATTCGCCGCGGCAACGCTTGAAGCGATTTTGATTGACCCCGCAGCACTCACCCGCGGCTCTACGCCCAAGATCGGCCTTTTCCGGGCATTCCATCTGGTCTGGTCCAGTGCGGGCGCGCCCCTCGGTGAGCCTGACAGCCGGTTTTCCTCCATCGCGCAGGACCACATGGCGCAACTCACGCCGAACTCCCGCGAGGCATTGCTGCTCAATGCCATCGAGGCGTTCAGTCCCGGCGAAGTGGCGCAGATCATGGGAATCGGTCGGGACGAGGCCGTCGGACTGATCGAAACCGCGCTGCGCGAGATGGAGGCGGCGGTGTCGGGCGAGGTCATGATTATCGAGGATGAGGCGATCATCGCGATGGACATTTCCGCCATCGTTACGGAAATGGGCCATACGATCTGCGGGATCGCGCGGACCCGCGGCGAGGCCGTGGCTCTTGCCGCACGCAAGCGGCCCGATCTGATCCTCGCCGATATTCAGCTTGCCGACAATTCCTCCGGGGTGGATGCGGTGAATGACATCCTCGTGGAAATGCCCGATATTCCGGTGATTTTCATCACGGCCTTCCCGGAACGGCTGCTGACGGGCGAGCGTCCTGAACCGGCCTTCCTCATCACCAAGCCCTATTCCGAGGATCAGGTTCGCAGTGCCGTGTCGCAGGCCATGTTCTTTTCGTCGACCGAAACGCTGAACGCCTGACAGATTTCCGACTGACCAAAGAACCCCGCCCTTCCGGCGGGGTTTTTTATTCGGTGCGGAACTCGAAGCGGGCGGCTGCGTTGTCTCATTACAAAAGGCCGGGCGCCGCCCTGCCGGCACGAAATGGAGAACACAGATGATGTTTCGCAAATTCGCAGCAATGACCGCCACCGCCCTTTTGCTGGGCGGCACCGCCATGGCTCAGGACAAGTTGACCGTCAGCGAGATCGCTGTCGCGGCCGACCTGACCGCCGTCACCAACCCGGCCGCGGCAGCCTACTGGGCCAATCTCGCCACCGACCTCGAAGCCGCGATCGCGTCGCGTGTGGCCGAGCAGATTGCCGAGGATGGCACCCGCATCACGGTCGATATTTCCGAGATCGAACTGTCGAGCGGGTTCGAGAGCGCGCTGGGACTCGCTGACACGCGTCTTGTTGGGCAGGTGCGGATGGACAATGAGGCCAATCCGACCCGCTTTTCGGTTTTCGAACTGACCGTGGACGTCAATCAGGTCATCCCGACGCTTCCCGAGGGCACGACGCTGGACCAAGTGACCGCCGACACCGATGCGTTCTACCGCACGATGGTCGATGCCTTCGCGCAGGCGGTCGTTGACCGTCTGGTCTGACGACACCGGCAAGACATGACAACAAAAGGGGCCCTGCGGGGCCCCTTGGCTTTTTGCGGCTCATCGGGCCTGCTGTCAGATCAGCCGCTGGTGCAGCATTGCGGTATCGAAGGGTATCGGCAGGGCGCGCCACCGGCGCGCCTCGGATTCTGCCTGCCCGTCCTCCGCCCCAAGCAGCACAATCTTGCCGCCAAGCGACTCCACCGCCCTGATTGTCGCCTCGGTGGCCGACGCGATGGACTGGGCTTCCAGAAAGGCGGTATCGACATCCGGCAGTTCCGCAAGTGCTTCGCGCAGCGCATCCAATCTCTGGAATTGCAGAACCCGCGCCTGTGGGAAAAGGTCGGTGATGCACTGCGCCATGTCTTGCCCGACAAGCACCTGGCTCGTCAGGATCAGATAGATTTTTTCTGCTTTCGCCACATCGATTCCCTTCGGGTCATTTGCGGCGACCATGGAACCTTTCTGCGCGGTCTGCATTAAACCACGACATACTGGAGGGATTATTCCATGACAATCGATTGCCGGGACTGCCCGCTGCGCAACTGCGGTCTGTTTGTTGCCTTCTCCGAGGACGAGCTGGAATTCATGCGCCGGTTCAAGACCGGCGAGGTGAGCCTGATGCCGGGGGAAACGCTGCTGATGGAAGGGCAGGGAAGCGGCGAACTCTACACGGTGCTTTCGGGGGCCGGCACGCGCTACAAGACGCTGGAGGACGGGCGGCGGCAGGTCATCAACTTCCTGCTTCCGGGCGATTTCATCGGCATGCAGGCCAGCCTGATGGGCGAGATGAAGCATTCGGTCGGCGCCTCATCGGAAATGACGCTGTGCCAGTTCAAGCGCGCCGATCTCTGGACACTTTTCAGGTCTTACCCGGAACGTGCCTATGCGCTCACCTGGATCGGCGCGGTGGAAGAGCATTTTCTGGGCGAGGCCATTGCGACCCTGGGCCAGCGCGACGCGGGGCAACGGCTCGGCTGGGCATTGATGCGCCTTCATGCGCGGCTTGCGGCGGCGGGGCTTGCGCGAGGGGATTCTGTGCCGTTGTCCTTTCGGCAGCAGGATCTGGCAGATGCGCTAGGCCTTTCGCTCGTCCATACCAACAAGACGCTTGCCCGGTTGCGCCGGACCGGGCTTGCGGACTGGTCGCGGGGGAGGTTGTCCATCCCGGACCGTGCCCGTCTGGCGCAATCCTGTGGCATCGAGGAGGAACTTCCCGAACCGAGGCCCCTGATCTGACAGGTGGAAAGGCGTTCCGGCTCTGCAATCCGATCCTTTCAACACATTGGTCGGCCCGGTTCCGCAAACCTTGCGATGGCGTCGGGCCGGGTTCGAAAGCAGGCAGCCGCATCGCTATCCGCGTCTGCCCCGGATGAGGCCGGGACCGGCGAGTGGATACCGGAAAGCGGACACCGGCGGGATTTCAGGCTCAGGCCGCAGTTTCCGGCAGGTTTTCTGTCATCACCGGGCGCACCTCGGGCGGGCAGAATTCCACCATCGCTTCGCAGATCGCGTTGCGGCGCAGGGGTTTGGTCAGATAGCGGTCGATCCCAGAGGCGAGAATGGACAGATCGTCACCGTCCATCGCATGAGCGGTCAGTGCCACGATGGGGACATGCCGACCGGTTCCCTGCTCCAGTTGGCGTATCGCGCGCGCAGCCTCGCGCCCGTCCATTTCGGGCATGGAAATGTCCATGAAGATCAGATCGGGCGCAAGGCTCCGGAACAGGTCCACAGCCTCCCGGCCATTGCTCGCGAAGGTCAGGTCCAGCGCCAGATCCTTGACCATCTTGCGGAACACAAGCTGATTGGTGCGGTTGTCCTCGGCCGCCAGCACGCGCATCATGCGCCGCGGGGCGGTTGGTGCGGCTGCGGTGGGGGCGGCGGCGGACGGAAGCGGGGCCGAAAGTGCCTGCAGGCGGCGGTAAAGGTCCGCGCGCAGGAGCGGTTTCTGGATCACCGCGTCCAGATGCAGGGCTGCGGGGCCGTCCCGCGCCTCTGCCGGATTGGAGGAGAGCAGCACGATCGGCAGCGCATGGCCCGCAGCGCGCACCCGTTCGGCCAGCATCAGCCCGGTCATTTCCGGCATTTCGTGATCGGTCAGCAGAACGTCGAAGCCCGGATCGGCGGCCAGCACCGCCAGCGCCTCCGCCCCCGAGCGGCAGAGTGTCACCCGCATCCCGCAGGTGGTGAGCTGGCGTTCCAGAATGGTGCGGTTGATGAACTGGTCATCGACCACCAGCGCCCGAGACAGCGTGACCGGAACCGTTGCAGCCTCCCCCTGTTCCGCCACCGGCAGGGTCACCCGGAAGCCGAAGCACGATCCCGTGCCGGGTTCGCTTTCGACCCAGACCGCCCCCTCCATCCGCTCGATCAGGCGGCGCGTGATCGCAAGGCCCAGCCCGGTGCCCTCGAACTTGCGGTTCGAGTCCGCCTCCACCTGATTGAACTCGCCAAAGATGTGGTCGAGCTGATCGGCAGGGATGCCGATGCCCGTATCCTCGACCGTGATATGCAGTTGCTGGCGCTGGTCGTCGGTTTCCACGCCCACGACGCGGACAAGGACATGGCCCTTCTCGGTGAATTTCACCGCATTGCCCATGAGGTTGGTCAGCACCTGCCGGAGCCGCCCCGCATCGCCGACAAATCGGGTCGGCAGGAACATGTCGAAATCGATCATCAGGTCGATCCCCTGCGCCCGGGCCCGGGGCTGCAACAGCATCGCGACCTCGTGGATGACCCGCTCCAGATCAAAGGGTTCGGGATGCAGGGTCAGGCGCTCCGCCTCGATCTTGGAGTAATCCAGAATGTCGTTGATGATGACCAGCAGCGCCTCGCCCGAGGAGCGGATGGTTTCGGCAAAGAGCCGCTGTTCTTCCGAGAGCGTGCTGTCGCACAGAAGCTCCGCCATCCCCACGACGCCGTTCATCGGGGTGCGGATTTCATGGCTCATATTGGCGAGGAAGGCGGATTTGGCCCGATTTGCGGCCTCGGCGGCGCGGCGGGCATCCTCAAGGGCGGCCTGTTGTTCCTTTTGATGGGTGATGTCGACGCGCAGGCCGACGCGGCCACCATCCGGAGTGGGGTGGTCCATCACCCGCAGCCAGCGCCCGCCGGCAAGTTCCTGTTCCATTGCCTGCGCCGCCTCCTGATGGCGCGTCATGCGTTCGCACAGCCAGTCCTCCTCGCGCCCCAGCGCATCGGCATATTGGCCATGGGCAAGACCATGGCGCAGGATCTGTTCGAATGTCGCGCCGGGGACCATCGCCTCGGCGCTTGCGGGATAGAGTTCGCGGTAGCGTTGATTGCAGGTCAAGAGCCTGTCCTCCCTGTCAAAAAGCACGAAACCATCGGGGATCGCCTCGATCGCGGCCCAGATGCGCATCTGTTCGGTGATGTTGAGCGCGAGACTGACCATGTCGCCATCGCGCGCGCGCCGGTCCACCAGACGGACCCATGAGCCGTTCGAGAATTTCACCACCATCGGTTCGATCGGGTCGCCGTCCCAGCGGGCGAGCATTTCGGCCACCCATTCATCGGTCGTGCGGTCCCCGATGTCGATCAGCCCCTTGTCACCGGTCAGGCGGAGGATCTGTTCATAGCTGGTGCCGGGGCCGACCGCATGGCCATCGAAAGCCGCCAGATAGGCGCGATTGGCCACGATCAGCCGCAGATCGGCATCGAAGACGGCAAACCCGTCGCGAATCGTGTCGATGGAATCGCGCAATCGGCGTTCGGCCATGACGGCGGCGGTATGCGCATTGTCGAGATCCGACAGAAAGCGCAGGTTCTGCCCTTTCAGCGCCTCGGCCTCTGACTGTGCGGCGCGCACGACATGGCGCTGTTCCACGATCTGATCGGACAGGGATCGTGCATGCAGCGCCAGCTTTTCATTGGCCGCAAACAATTCGCGCTGCTTTTGTTCCAGCAGCCGTTCCGCCGCCAGCCGCGCGCGCCTTTCCCGCGACAGGCGGTCCATCATGTCTATGCGCGCTTCTGCCACTGTCGGTTCGCTCCGTCCTGCAGGGGCAATCTGGCGCAACATCGTGAACCGAGGATTAATGACATTTTCCGTTACCTTCACCCGCATGCTTGCCGGGTGGGGCGGCGGCGTGCGAGACTTCGCGCGATTGGTCAGGAGGGTATTGCAATGCAACGTATCGGATCGCGGGGATCGGACATTCTGGGTCTGCTGACAACGGGGTTTCGGCGTGCAGTTCTGCTTGTGCCGCTGCTGGCACTGACTATGGCCCCGCCGGTCGCGGCACAGGATCTGGTGCCGGAAAAGCGGTTTGTGATGACCCGCGACCTCGACCTTCCGGGCGGCGATATTGCCTCGATGCTGGACACGACGCTGGAAGCCTGCCAGCGCGCCTGCCTTGCCAATTTCTCCTGTTCCGCGCTGACCTTCAATTCCCGTGTCGGGGCCTGTTTCCTGAAAAACGGCCCCGGTGCCCCGACGCCCTATCAGGGCGCGATTTCGGCGCGGGTGCTGGCGGCGGAACCGGAGCTGGTGCAGGCGGCCACGACCCGCGCGACGGCGCTGACCTTTCTGCGCCGGGATGATCTGCAAGCTGCGCGGGCGCAGGCGGTCGGGCTGGCAAACCAGCACCTCACCGGTGAAATCAGCGCCGCCGATCACCTTGCCGCTGCGCGGACCGAAGAGATCGGCGGCTATGCCCTGCGCGCGGCCGAACGGGTGGGGGCTGCGCTCAACCTGACCGATTCGGCGGGCGACTGGGCCGAATATGCGCGGCTTCTGCTGAAAGGTGCCCCGACAAGCGGGAGCGCGCGTCGCGACAACACGCTGCGGGCGGCCTCGGCGGCAGTCAATGCGCTGTTGCGCAGCGACAATGCGGGCCTGCGCCACGGTGCGCTCGTCACCCTTGCACAGTCTTTCGAGGCGCTGGGCCGGGGGCGCGACATGGTGCCTGCGTTGCAACTGGCACAGACGGTCCAGCCGCGCGACGACACGGCCAAGCTGCTGGATTCGGCGATTGGAAAATACGGGTTCCGCATCACCGAACATCAGGTCCAGTCCGATCTGGCCCAGCCCCGGCTTTGCGCGGTGTTTTCGGATGATCTGGCCGAAAGCGGCGTCGAATATGGCGATTTCGTCCAGACCGACATCGCGGGCATCTCGGTCGAGAAAACCGGGACACAACAGCTTTGCGTCGATGGTCTGGCGCATGGGCAGCGGGTTTCGGTGATCTTCCGCGCGGGCATCCCGTCGCAGGACGGGCAGATGACGGCGCGGCCCGTGACGATCAATGCCTATGTCCGCGACCGTGCGCCCGCCGTGCGCTTTCCGGGCCGGTCCTATGTTCTGCCGCGCATGGCCGAGGTGTCGGTGCCAGTGGAAACGGTCAACACCACCGAACTGGACCTGACGCTTTACCGTGTCACCGACCGCAATATCCTGCGGTCCGTTCAGGGGCGATATTTCACCGACCCGATGCCCTATTACCGCGAAAGCGGCTTTGCCGGCGATGTCGGGGCCGAGATCTGGCGCGGCAAGGCGACGGTGGGGCAGGAGGTCAACCGCGACATGACCACCCGCCTGCCCTTGACCGAGGCGCTGGCCGGGCAGGGTGCTGGGATCTATGCGCTGAAGGCGGCCCTTCCGGGCAAGGATGAATATGACTTTGCGCCCGCCTGGCAATGGTTTGTCGCCTCTGACCTCGGGATGACCAGCTTTTCCGGGGTGGAGGGGTTGCATGTCGTGATCCGTTCGCTGGGCACGGCGGGGCCGAAACCGGGCGTGACGGTGGAACTGCTGAGCCGCGCGAACGAGGTGCTGGCAACGGTGGAAACGGATGCCGAGGGCATGGCGCATTTCCCCGCCGCGCTGACGCGGGGCCGGGCCGGGGCCGCGCCTGCGATGCTGGTCGCCAAGGCGGGTGAGGAGGATCTGGCCTTCCTGTCGCTGACCGACCCGGAGTTTGACCTGTCCGACCGCGGCGTGGAGGGGCGCGAGGCTGCCCCGCCGGTCGATGTGTTCGTGACCACCGAACGTGGCGCCTACCGCGCAGGCGAAACCGTGCATGTCACGGCACTGGCGCGCGATGCACAGGCGCAGGCGATTGATGGGCTGCCGCTGACCGCCATCGTCAAGCGCCCGGACGGCGTGGAATACAGCCGCGCCGTGGCGCAGGCCTCCGTGATGGGGGGGCATGTCTTTGCGCTGCCAATCGCGGGGTCTGCCCCGCGCGGGGTCTGGCGGCTGGAGATTCTGGCTGATCTGGGGGCAGCCCCGCTTGCCGCCAAGACCTTCCTCGTCGAGGATTTCCTGCCTGAACGGATCGAGTTCGACCTGACCCTGCCCGACACCCCGATCCGCCCCGGCGATGTGCCGGATGCCGAGGTCGCGGCGCGCTATCTCTTCGGTGCCCCCGGCGCGGATCTGGCAATCGAGGGCGAGGTCGTGCTGCGCGCAGCCACCACGCTCGCGGGCTTTCCGGGCTTCTTGTTCGGGCGTCATGACGACCCGTTCAACAGCCTCGTGAACAGTTTTGACGGATTGCGCACGGATGAGGACGGGCGCGCAACCCTGCCGCTGTCGCTGCCGCGCGCCGAAAAGGCGGGTCGCCCGCTGGAAATGCTGGCGGCGGTGCGCGTGTCCGAAGGCTCGGGCCGCCCGGTGGAACGTCTGATCACGCGCGCGCTGACCCCCGACGCCCCGGTGATCGGTGTGCGTCCGATGTTTGACGGTGTGGTTGCCGAGGGCAGCGAAGCGGCGTTCGAGATTGTCGCCGTAGGGGCCGAAGGCCGCGCGGTGCCGATGCCGGTGAAATGGGAAGTGACGCGGATCGAGACGCGATACCAATGGTATCAGGAATACGGCAACTGGTATTGGGAACCCGTCACCACAAGGGCGCGCGTGGCCAATGGCCGGGCCGATCTGGGCACCGACCCGCTGCGGGTTTCGGCCCCTGTGCAATGGGGCCGCTACGAAATCGCCGTGGTGCAGGAAACCGGCGGCGCGGCGGCAAGCTCCACCAGGTTCGAGGCAGGCTGGTATGCCGCCGCCGATGTGACCGCCTCGCCCGACCGGCTGGAATTGTCACTGGACAAGCCCGGCTACCGGCCCGGGGACACGGCACAACTGCGCATCGTGCCGCGTGCGGCGGGAACGGCGCTGATCTCGGTGCTGTCAAACCGGCTGGTGACAATGCAGGCGGTGGAAGTGACGGAAGGCGAGAACATCATCTCCCTGCCGGTGACGGATGACTGGGGCGCGGGCGTCTATGTCACCGCATCCGTCCTGCGCCCGATGGATCTGGCGGCAGGGCGCAATCCGGCGCGTGCCATGGGACTGGCCCATGCGGCCATCGATCCCGGCAGCCGCGCGCTTGATGTGACGGTAGAAGCCCCGGCCGAGGCCGCCCCGCGCGGGCCGCTCGATGTGGCGGTGCGGGTGGCGGGCACGCAAGCTGGCGATACCGCCCATGTCACGGTGGCGGCGGTGGATGTGGGCATCCTGAACCTGACCCGCTTTGCCTCTCCCGATCCCAAGGGGCACTACTTCGGCCAGAGGAAACTGGGTGTGGGCATCCGCGACCTGTATGGGCGGCTGATTGATGCCACCGCAGGCGTTCCGGGGCAGGTGCGCTCTGGCGGCGATGGCGGTGCCGGGCCGCGCTTCCAGTCGCCGCCCCCGACCGAGGAGCTGGTGGCCTATTTCTCGGGTCCGGTCGAGGTGGGTGCGGACGGGTTGGCGCGGGTCAGCTTCGATCTGCCTTCCTTCAACGGCACGGTGCGGGTCATGGCTGTGGCGTGGTCGCAGCGGGGGGTCGGCCAGGCCGAGGCGGATGTGCTGGTGCGTGACCCGGTGGTGGTGACGGCCTCGGTGCCGCGCTTCCTGTCGCCGGGGGATGAAAGCCGGATGCTGCTGGAGATCGTCCACACAACCGGACCTGCGGGGCGGATGGGGCTGGATGTGACCGCGGCGGGGTTGGATCTTGGCCCGGTGCCTTCGGGTTTTGACCTGCCCGCGTTGGGCAAGGCCACATTCGACATTCCGGTGGTGGCCGGGGCCGAAGGTGTGCAGAGCATCGACATTTCCCTGACCACGCCTGACGGGCGGCAACTGACCAAACGCCTGACCCTTCCGGTGCAGGCGGGCGATCCGGAAGTGGCGCGGATGACGCGGCTTGACCTGCAACCGGGCCAGACCTTCAATCTGGACAGTTCCGTCTTTGCGGGTTTCCATGCCGGGTCGGGGCTTGCCACCATGGCGGTCGGCCCCATCGCGCGGCTCGATACGCCCGGCCTGCTGGCCGCCCTTGACCGCTATCCTTACGGCTGCACCGAACAGATCACCTCGCGTGCGCTGCCGCTGATCTATTACGATCAGGTCGCGAAGGCGATGCGGCTGAAAGGGGCGGACAATATCCGCGAACGGATTGCGCAGGCGGTGGCCGAGGTGCTGACCAACCAATCCTCGGATGGCGGGTTCGGCCTCTGGTCGGCGAATTCAGGGGATTTCTGGCTGGATGCCTATGTCACCGATTTCCTGAGCCGCGCGCGCACCAATGGCCATGCGGTGCCGGACATCGCCTTCCGGTCGGCCCTCGACAACCTGCGCACGCAGGTCAACTACACCCCCGATTTCGACAAGGGGGGCGAGGCGCTGGCCTATGCGCTGATGGTGCTGGCCCGCGAAGGGGCGGCGGCGATCGGCGATCTGCGCTATTACGCCGATGTGAAGGCCGATGCCTTTGCAACCCCGGTGGCGCTGGCGCAGCTTGGCGCGGCCTTGGCCAGCTATGGCGATCAGGCAAGGGCGGATGCGTTATTCCGCAAGGCGGGGGGCTGGATCACCGGCCTGCCCATACAGGAGGCAAATCCGCTGTTCCGCGCCGATTACGGCACCACGCGGCGCGATACGGCGGCGGTGCTGACGCTGGCGGTGGAATCGGGGTCCGACGCGCTGGACCGCGAGGCCTTTACCGCAAGGCTGATGCAACCGGCCAACCGGCTGTCGACGCAAGAGGCGACCTGGACGCTGATGGCGGCCAATGCGCTGATCGACCGGCCCGGAACCGAGGGCATCACGATGAACGGCCAGACAGTCGAGGGCCCGCTGGTCCGCGTGCTAGAGGCGGGCAATCCCGTCCCGGTGGCGGTGGTCAACGGATCGTCCCGCGCCACCACGCTGACTGTTACCGCTTACGGTGTGCCTGAGGTGCCGGAGCCTGCGGGCGGCAATGGCTATGCCATCACCCGCAGCTATTTCGACATGGAGGGGCGGCCTGCCGATGCCTCCGCCGTCAAGGCGGGCGCGCGGCTGGTCACGGTGCTGGAGGTGACGCCCTTCAACATCGGTGAGGCGCGGCTGATGGTGGCCGACCCGCTGCCTGCGGGGTTCGAGATCGACAATCCCAACCTGATCCGCGCGGGCCAGATTGCAGCGCTGGACTGGCTGGAAGTGGCCGATGCCGAACATGCCGAATTCCGGCAGGACCGGTTCCTTGCAGCGGTGGACCAGCGCGATGAGGAAACGATCCGGCTGGCCTATATCATCCGTGCGGTCAGCCCCGGGGCCTATCACCACCCCGCAGCCTCGGTCGAGGATATGTATCGCCCCGATTTCCGCGCGCAGACCGATGCGGGCCGGGTGATCGTGACGCCCTGATGCGCCGGGGCCACGGCCTTTTCGCGCTGGCCCTTGCCTTATGGGCAGGGGCGGGCTTGCGCGATGCGGGCGACCGCTGGATTGCGGCGACCGCTCTGCCGGGGCTGGAGGTCACGACCTCTGCCGAGGTTCTGGCCCGCGACGGGCAGTTGTTGCGCGCCTATCAGGTGGCCGACGGGCGCTGGCGGCTGGCGGTGTCGCCCGACCGGGTGGATGCACGCTATCTCTCCATGCTGATCGCCTTCGAGGATCGGCGGTTCCGTGACCATGCCGGGGTCGATCCGCGCGCCATTCTGCGGGCAGGCTGGCAGGCGGTGACTTCGGGGCGCGTGGTGTCGGGCGGGTCTACCCTGACGATGCAGGTCGCGCGGCTGCTGGAAGAGGGCGGCACGGGCGAGATTGCGGGCAAGCTGCGCCAGATGCGCGTGGCGCTGGCGCTGGAACGGCGGCTGACCAAGGATCAGATCCTGACGCTTTACCTGCATCTGGCCCCGTTCGGTGGCAATCTGGAAGGGGTGCGCGCGGCGACCATCAGCTATTTCGGCAAGGAGCCGACCCGTCTGACGCCCGCTGAGGCCGCCCTACTGGTCGCCCTGCCGCAATCGCCCGAAACCCGCCGCCCCGACCGCCATGCAGCCCGGGCCGAGGCGGCACGCGCGCGGGTTCTGGCGCGGGCCGTGGCGGCGGGCGTGATCGAGGCCGATCAGGCACAGGCGGCGCTGCGCGAGGCGGTGCCAACCATACGCCGCCCCTTTCCCGCCATCGCCCCGCATCTGGCCGACCGGGTGGCGGGCACTGGTCCCTCGCCGCAGCGCCTGACGCTCGATGCCGCCCTGCAACGGCGGGTGGAGGCGCTGGCGCGTGACACCGTGGCCGCCCATGGCGCGCGGTTGCAGATTGCCCTGATGATCGCCGATCACCGGACGGGCGAGGTTCTCGCCTCTGTCGGGTCCGCCGACTACACCGAGGAGGCGCGGCAGGGGTTCGTGGACATGACCCGCGCGGTGCGCAGCCCCGGATCGCTGTTGAAACCGCTGGTTTACGGGCTCGCCTTCGACGAAGGGCTGGCGCATCCCGAAACCCTGATCGACGACCGGCCAATGGATTTCGCGGGCTACCGCCCGCAGAATTTCGACCGCCGCTTCAGGGGCGAGATCCGGGTGCGCGAGGCGCTGGTGCAGAGCCTCAACCTGCCGGTGGTGGCGCTGACCGATGCGATGGGCCCGGCGCGGCTGATCGCGGGGTTGCGCCGGGCAGGTGTGGACCCGCGCCTGCCCGGCGGCGGGGGCGCGCAGCCGGGGCTGGCGCTGGCCCTGGGCGGCGTGGGTGTGACGCTGGAGGAGATGGTGGGACTTTACGCCGCCCTTGCGCATGGTGGCGTGGCGCGGCCCTTGCGGGTGACGGCGGGCGATGCGGCACCGGGCGCAAGGGTGATCTCGGGCGTTGCGGCCTGGCAGGTGGGTGATATTCTGGCCGGGATGCCCGCACCGCAGGGGGGCGGGATGGCGCGGTTCGCCTACAAGACCGGCACAAGCTATGGCCACCGCGATGCCTGGGCGGTGGGGTTTGACGGAGGGCATGTTGTGGGCGTCTGGCTGGGGCGCGCGGATGGCACGCCGGTTCCGGGGGTATTCGGCGCCGATCTGGCCGCCCCGGTGCTGATGCAGGCTTTCGCGCGGATCGGGCGGCGGGTGGAGCCTTTGCCGCCGCCGCCCCCCACCGCGCTGACCGTGGCCAATGCCGCCCTGCCGCAACCCCTGCAACGTTTCCGCCCGCGCGGGGCGGCCTTTGGCCCGGACCCGGAGGCCCCCGCCGTGGCCTTTCCGCCCGACGGGTCCGAGGTAGAACCCCTGGCCGAAGGTGTGCTGTTGCGCGTGCGGGGGGGGACGGCTCCTTTCACATGGCTGGCCGATGGCGTGCCTGTGGTTGTGGCCAGCCGGGGCCGCGATGCGCTGGTGCCGCTGGCGGGGCCGGGTTTTGTGACGCTGTCTGTGATTGACGCCGAGGGGCGGTCAGCGCGGTCCTCGGTGCGGCTGCGGTCGCCCTGAGAGGGCGTCAGGCGGCGGTTCTGCAGGCTGCGATTGCGGCGCTGGCCCAATCGTCAAGCGTGGCAGGATCGGCGGGAAGGGGCTCGGCCAGCCCGTCCGCAAAGGTGGCGAACCCGGCAGCGCCCGCGTCATTCAGCCCGACCAGAACCGGGATGCCAAGGCTGACGACCTCTCCGATCAGGTCACGGAACCCATGGCCTTCAGCCTCCTGCTTGCCGAATTTGTTGACGATCAGCAGATCGGCCCCCTGCGCCAGCCGCAAAGCCACCGCCGCCACCGCTGCCTCCAGCGCGCCGGGGTCGAGCTGGCAGCCCCCCGCCCCCGCGCCCCGGTTTTCCGAAATGCGCAGCACCGCGCCATCAGGCAGCAGCCGCAGGTCCATGTCGCAGCGTAACTGGCCGGCGCGGGGGCTGTCGATCTGCACGCACCCACAGACCCGAACGCCCCGCGCAATCAGTCGCGCGGCCAGATCGGCCAGAAGCCGGTTGGTCTGGCCCTGTTCGGGCGCGTGGAGAAAGGCAAGCGCGGTCATCGCGGCAGATTGCGCCGAAGCCCGGTGCGGGCGCAAGCCCTGTCAGATCCGTTCCAGCGCCAGCGCGATACCCTGTCCGCCACCGATACACATGGTCACCAGCGCGCGCCTGCCGCCCGTCCGTTCCAACTCGTAAAGCGCCTTTATGGTGATCAGCGCCCCGGTCGCCCCGACGGGATGGCCAAGCGCGATCGCCCCGCCATTCGGATTGACCCGCGCGGGGTCGAGGCCGAGCGCCTTGTTCACCGCCAGTGCCTGTGCGGCAAAGGCCTCGTTCGATTCCACCACGTCGAAATCGGCAGGCGCAAGGCCGATCCGGGCGCACAGCGCCTCGACCGCCGGAACCGGGCCGATGCCCATGACCTGCGGCCGCACGCCTGCGACGGCATATCCAAGAATGCGGGCGCGGGGCCGCAGACCGGCCCGTTCCGCCGCATCGGCCCGCGCCAGCACCAGTGCCGCCGCGCCGTCATTGATGCCCGACGCATTGCCCGCCGTCACCGTGCCCTCCTTCTGGAACACCGGTCGCAGACCCGCCAGCGCCTCCGCGCTCGTCGCTTTCGGATGTTCGTCAGTGTCGAAACTCACCGTGCCCCTGCGGGACGCGATCTCCACCGGCACGATCTGGTCGCGGAACCAGCCTTCGGCAATGGCGCGGGCGGCGCGGGTCTGGCTTTCCAGCGCAAAGGCATCCTGATCGGCGCGGCTGATGCCATGTTCAGCCGCCACATTTTCTGCTGTCACGCCCATATGGCCGGTGCCGAAGGGGCAGGTCAGCGCGCCGGTCATCATGTCGAGCGCGCGTGTATCCCCCATCTTCTGCCCGAAGCGTGCGGCTTGCAGGATATAGGGGCTGCGGCTCATCCCCTCGGCCCCGCCTGCCAGCGCGAAATCGGCATCCGCCAGCATCAGCGCCTGCGCTGCCGACACGATGGCCTGCGCGCCCGACCCGCAGAGCCGGTTGACGTTCATCGCGGGCGTGGTGTCCGGCACCCCCGCCTGCATCGCGGCCACGCGGGACAGATACATGTCGCGCGGTTCGGTGTTGATGACATGGCCAAAGACCACCTGCCCGATCTGCGCACCCTCCACCCCGGCCCGGTCCAGTGCGGCCTTCGCGGCAGTCGTCGCAAGGTCAATGGGGCTGACGCCCGACAGCGTGCCGCCAAAGCCGCCGATGGCGGTGCGCGCACCGGACAGGATCACGATATCGGTCATGGGACGGGCCTTTCGATGAGGGATGGCACAAGGATAAACCGGAAACCCCGGTGCAGGGCAAGAAACGTCGCGTCGCTTGCCGCCCGCGCCCGTTTGCGCGACAGTCCGGCGAAACAGGACGGGGGAAACGATGAACCGGGTTGTTCTGCTGGGCTGCAAGGGTGGGCCTGCGATCCGGGCGGGCGGGGCCATGCCGACATCGAGCCTGCTGGAACTGGACGGGTGGCGCATCGTCGTCGATTGCGGCATCGGGGTTGCAAAGGCGCTGGTCGAGGCCGGGGTTGACCTGAAATCGCTCGACCTGATCTGCATCACGCATCTTCATTCCGATCATGTGCTGGAACTCGGGCCGCTGATCCATACCGCGTGGACCACCGGGCTGTCGCGCCCCCTGACCCTGTTCGGCCCGCCGGGGATCGAGGATTACTGGCGCGGTTTTCTGGCCTCCATGGCCTATGACTCCGCAATCCGCGTGGCGGATGAGGGTCGCACCCCGCTGGAGGATCTGGTGGTGCTGAAGGTCTATGGCGAGGGGGAGGTGGCCGCATGGGACGGCCTGCGCATCGCGGCACTGCGCGTGCCGCATCCGCCGCTGGACCATTGCTTCGCCCTGCGGTTCGAAGGCACGTCCGTCGTGACCTTCTCGGGCGATACGGCCTGGTTCCCGCCGCTGGCCGATTTTGCCCGGGGCTCTGACCTGCTGGTGCATGAGGCCATGCTGCCGGAGGGGATCGAGGCCATCGTTCAGAAAACCGGGCTCGGGGCCCGCCTGCGCGCGCATCTGCACGCATCGCATACCGTGGTGGAGGATGCCGCCCGCATTGCAGCGGCGGCAGGGGTGGGGCGGCTTGCGCTCAACCACCTGATTCCGGTAGATGACCCGCGTTTCACCGAAAGTGACTGGCTGTCGCGCGCGGCATCCGTCTGGGACGGGCCGGTGACTGTCGGGTGCGATGGGCTGGAAATTGCCGTCCCTTCGCGGCGAGGTTGACTTTTTCGCAATCGGGTTCACCCTGATCGTGTGCAAGGAGGATCGACGAATGACCCAGGACCGGCATGACTTTCAGTCTGACATGGACGACTCCGACGACTTCGCCCCGACGCGGGGCGAATTGTGGTTCCGGCTTGTGTTCTCCCTTTTCGGCCTTGGCCTGCTGATGTTCGCGCTCTGGTATCGCGGCATCCCGCAAGGCCCTGCGCTGATCGAGGTTGTCGGCGTTGCGAGCCTGTTTTTCGGCGGCTCCGCGATGCTGACGGCGCGGCGGCTCTGGCTGGGACGGTGAAGCTTTTCTGGCTGAGCCTTCAGGCGGTGGTGTTTGCCGCCTGGGGGTTCTGGATGTTCCGCTGCCTGTTCCGGCTGCGACGGCGGGCCGTGGCCGAGACCGGATCGGCCTTTCCCGGTCCGGGGGCAACGCTGCGAAGCTTCGGCGGCTTCGTGACCCGGCCGGAATTTGCCCGCGACCGGCGCATCTTGCTGGCGCTGACGCTTTTGATGTTCGCCACGATTGCAGGCTGGGCGGCACTGGTCAGGACCACCCTGCCGGTCTAGAACCGCCCCATGCGCCAGACCCTGACGGACATCTATGAGGCAAAGGTTGCGGCGGGCGAATTGCGCGCCGACCCTGCGCAACATGCCGTGCTGCCGATGCTGGAAACCCTGCGCCACTGGGCCGAGGCGCAGGGAGAGCGCAAGCGCGGATTGCTCTCGGGCCTCTTCCGCAAGGAGGCCCCGCCGCCGAAGGGGCTTTACCTCTGGGGGGGCGTCGGACGCGGCAAATCCATGGTGATGGACCTGTTCGTGGCCGCGACCGACACGCCTGCGAAACGCCGCGTCCATTTCCACGCCTTCATGCAGGAAATTCACCAGGGCATGCACGCCGCCCGCAAGACCGGGGTGGAGGATCCGCTGGCCCCGGTGGCCGAGGCGATCATCCGCGATCTGCGCCTGCTGGCTTTCGACGAAATGCAGATCACCGACATCACCGATGCAATGATCGTGGGGCGGCTGTTCGAGAAGCTGTTTGCGGGCGGGGTCGTGGTTGTCACCACCTCCAACCGCGTGCCGGAGGATCTTTACAAGGACGGGCTGAACCGCAATCTCTTTCTGCCCTTCATCGGTCTGTTGCGCGACCATCTGGAGGTGGTTGCCCTCGAAAGCCCGAATGATTACCGCCAGCACCGGCTTGCAGGGGCGCAGGTCTATTTCCACCCCGCAGGCAAGGCCCGCGCGGCGATGGAATCGATCTGGCGGGATCTGTCGGGCGGCACGGGCGGTGAGCCCCTGCGCCTCTCCGTCAATGGCCGCACGGTGGAGGTGTCGCGTTTCGCCAATGGTGTGGGCCGGGCGAGTTTCTGGGACCTTTGCGCCAAGCCGCTGGGGCCGGCCGATTTTCTCGCCATCGCGGGGGCGGTGCGGGTTCTGATGCTGGAGGATATTCCGCAGCTTTCGGCCTCGAATTACAATGAGGCGAAACGCTTCGTGACGCTGATCGACGCGCTTTACGAGGCGCGCGTGCGCCTGATCGCCTCGGCCGCCGACGAGCCCGAACGGCTCTACATCGAAGGCTCAGGATCGTTCGAGTTTGAACGCACGGCCTCGCGATTGCGTGAAATGCAGGGTGCCGACTGGGGCACCGACAAGGAGGATACATGACCTGGACCGCCGCCGAGAACCGCTATTCGAACATGATCTATCGCCGCTGCGGCGCATCGGGGTTGCACCTGCCCGCGATCAGCCTCGGGCTCTGGCACAATTTCGGCCATGACACGCCGCACGCGACCAAACAGGCGATCTGCCGGACCGCCTTTGACCACGGCATCACGCATTTCGACCTCGCCAACAATTACGGCCCGCCCCCCGGGTCGGCCGAGGAAGCCTTTGGCGAGATCCTGCGGACCGATTTCCGGGGGCATCGGGATGAGATCATCATTTCGTCCAAGGCCGGATACCGGATGCACCCGGGCCCTTACGGCGAATGGGGCAGCCGGAAATACCTGATTGCCTCCTGTGATGCCTCGTTGAAACGGATGGGGCTCGATTACGTCGACATCTTCTATTCCCATCGTTTCGACCCCGATACGCCTTTGGAGGAAACCATGGGCGCGCTGGACCAGATCGTGCGGTCGGGCCGTGCGCTTTATGTCGGGCTGTCCAGCTACAACTCCAAACGCACGCGCGAGGCGGTGGCGATCCTGCGTGATCTGGGAACGCCCTGCCTGATCCACCAGCCAAGCTACAATCTGCTCAATCGCTGGGTGGAACATGACGGATTGAAGGACACGCTGGCGGATCTGGGGCTGGGCTCCATCGCCTTCACGCCGCTGGCGCAGGGGATCCTGACAAAGAAATATCTCGGCGGCATCCCCGATGGCAGCCGGGCCGCACAGGGCAAATCGCTCAGCCCCGCGACGATCACCGACCGCGCATTGGCTTCGGTCCGCGCGCTGAACGATCTGGCCGAAGCGCGCGGGCAGACGCTGGCGCAGATGGCGATTGCCTGGGTGCTGCGCGAGGGCGGCATCACCACGGCGCTGATCGGGGCATCAAAGCCCGAACAGGTGGTCGATTGCTGCGGTGCGATCGGCAATCTGGACTTCAGCGCCGATGAACTGGCCGAGATTGACCGCCTTTCGGCGGAAGAGGATATCAACCTCTGGGCGCGGTCCTCGGCGGAGTAACACGGCCCGCCCCGCATCCGCCCTGACGGGCACCTTCGGTCGAAACGCGCGGCAAAGACGCCGGCGAGGGCGGAGGGGCGGCGTTCCCTGCATCCTTGCAGACCTGCTGCGCGCGCCTGCCCGTATGACCGGGCGGGCCGCTGCACTATGTCCAGATCAAGGAAAGGACAGGTGCTGCATGGGACTGCTGATCGACGGCGAATGGAAAGACGACTGGTATGACACCGACGCCAATGACGGTAAATTCGACCGTGACGAGGCGAGGTTCCGCAACTGGGTGACGGTGGACGGCTCTGCCGGGCCTTCGGGTGAGGCAGGCTTCAAGGCAGAATCGGGGCGCTACCACCTCTATGTGTCCTATGCCTGCCCCTGGGCACATCGCACGCTGATCTTCCGCGCGCTGAAGGGTCTGGTGCCGCTTATCGGCGTATCGGTCGTGCATCCCGAGATGCTGGGCGAGGGCTGGACCTTTGCCAAAGATTATCCGGGGGCGACGGGGGATGACCTGTTTGGCCTGCCCTATCTTCGCGACCTCTACACCCGCGACACGCCCGATATTTCGGGCCGCGTCACGGTGCCTGTGCTGTGGGACAAGCAGACCGGGCGGATCGTGTCCAACGAATCGGCGGAAATCATCCGCATGTTCAATTCGGCCTTCGACGGCATTACAGGCAATTCGGATGATTACTGGCCGCAGGATCTGCGCGACGCTATCGAAACGGTCAATGACCGCGTCTATGACAGGGTGAACAACGGCGTCTACAAGGCCGGGTTTGCAACGACGCAAAAAGCCTATGACGCGGCGGTGCATCCGCTGTTCGACAGTCTCGACTGGCTGGAGGACCGGCTGGGCGCCAATCGCTATCTGATGGGCGACCGGCTGACCGAGGCCGACTGGCGGCTTTTCACCACGCTGATCCGCTTCGATCCGGTCTATCACCTGCATTTCAAATGCAACCGCAAGCGGCTGATCGACTATCCGAACCTCTGGGCCTACACGCGCGAGCTTTATCAATGGCCGGGCGTGCGGGAGACGGTTAATCTCGACCATATCGTGCGGCACTACCTTTACAGCCATGACATGATAAATCCGAACCGGATCATCCCCATCAATCCGGTGCTGGATTATGACGCACCGCATGGGCGGGGCTGAGCGCGGTTGACCCCGCCCCCCGATGCGCCATCTTGCGCGGACGGGATCTTCAGGGGGCGAGGCGATGACGGCAGAGGCGATACTCGTGGCGCATGGCTCGCCCGCCGACCCCGCCCCGCAAGAGGCCGCGATGATGGCGCTGGCGGTGCGGGTGGCGATGTGGCTGCCGGGCTGGCGGGTGCGGGGGGCAACGCTTGCTGCACCGGGATCGCTGGAGGCAGCGGTGGCGCGGATGCCCGGGGCGCTGGTCTATCCGTTCTTCATGGCCGAAGGCTGGTTCACGCGGACGAACCTGCCCAAGCGGCTGGCGGCCTGCGGGGGCGGCGACATGCACCAATTGCGGCCCTTTGGCGCCGATCCGGCCTTGCCCGGCCTGATGGTGGCGCAGGCGCGCGCGGGGGCCGGGGCAGCGGGCATCTTGTCCGGAGCCGCAACGCTGCTGCTGGCGGCGCATGGGTCCAGGGCATCGCGCAGTTCGGCGGAAATGACCGAGGCGCTGGCCGACCGGATGCGCCGGGAGGCGGGCTTTGCCCGTGTCGTGACCGGGTTTGTCGAGGAGGAACCCTTCCTGCAGGACGCCGCAGAAGGCGTGGGGGCTGCGGTCTGCCTGCCGCTGTTCGCGCTGTCAGCCGGTCATGTGACCGGCGATGTGCCCGAGGCATTGGCAGAGGCCGGATTTCAGGGCGTCTTGCTCCCGCCCGTCGGGGCCGGGGCAGAGGTTGCGCCCCTGATTGCCGCAGCCCTCGCCCGCGCGGTCAGCGTTTGACGCTGGCGGTGACGTAATTCACTGACAGGTCGCGGTCCGACAGCGACCAGGACCAGGTGACGGGGTTGAACACCATGCCCTTGCGGTCCACCGGGGTCAGGCCCGCCGCCCCGATCATGGCATAGAGCTCGTCCGGGGTGATGAATTTCTTCCAGTCATGCGTGCCTTTGGGCAACCAGCGCATCACCCATTCCGCCCCGATGATCCCCATCAGGAAGGACTTGGCGTTGCGGTTGAGCGTCGAGCAGATCATCAGCCCGCCGGGCTTCATCAGCATCTGGCAGGCGGTCAGATAGGCCTGCGGGTCGGCGACATGTTCCACGACTTCCATGTTCAGAACCACGTCGAACTCTTCACCCGCCGCCGCCAGATCCTCGGCGGCGCAATGGCGGTAGTCGATGGCAAGGCCCGATTGTTCGGCATGAAGCCGGGCGACAGGGATGTTGCGCGCCGCCGCATCCGCCCCCACCACATCGGCCCCGAGCCGCGCCATGGGTTCGGACAGCAATCCCCCGCCACAGCCGATGTCCAGCAGACGCAGCCCGGCAAAAGGTTTGGATGCCCTCAGGTCGCGGTCGAATTCGGTGGCGATCTGGGTGGTGATATAGTCCAGTCGGCAGGGGTTGAGCATGTGGAGCGGCTTGAACTTGCCGCTCGGATCCCACCATTCGGCGGCCATCGCCTCGAATTTCGCGACCTCGGCGGGGTCGATGGTGTTCACGCTCATTCTTCTCTCCTTGCGCTGATGCCCATGGAAGGGCAGGCTCGACGCATTATATAGGGCGATCATGGATCAGAGATCAGGCCAAAAGCGCGCAGCCGAATATCTTTACCCGCCCATCGACCCGTTCGATCAGCGGGTGATGGATGTGGGGCAGGGGCATCGCATCTATGTCGAGCAATGCGGCAACCCGGATGGTCTGCCGGTTATGGTCGTGCATGGCGGGCCGGGGGGCGGGTGCAGCCCCTCGATGCGGCGCTATTTCGACCCGGCGCGCTATCGCATCATCCTCTTCGATCAGCGCGGCTGCGGCCGGTCCCGCCCGCATGCGAGTGTCGAGTCCAACACGACCTGGCATCTGGTCGCCGATATGGAGACGATCCGCGAGGCGCTGGGGATCGAGCGGATGATCCTGTTCGGCGGAAGCTGGGGGGCGACGCTGGCGCTGATCCACGCCATCACCCACCCGGACCGGGTGGCGCATCTGGTGCTGCGCGGTGTGTTCACCATGACCGACCGGGAACTCGACTGGTTCTATGGCGGGGGCGCGGGGGCGTTCTTTCCCGACCTCTGGGCGCGGTTCATCGCCCCGATCCCGGTCGAGGAGCGCGGTGATCTGATCGGGGCCTATCACAAGCGGTTGTTTTCGGGAAATCTCGCCGAGGAAATGCGGCTGGCCCGGCTCTGGACCAATTGGGAAAATGCGCTGGCGACGATCCAGTATGACGGGTTTGGCGGTGATGGTCCTTCGGATTACGCGCGCGCCTTTGCCCGGCTTGAGTGCCACTATTTCCGCAACAAGGGGTTTCTGGCGCAGGATGGCTGGATCGCCGCGAACCGGCATCGGATCGAGGGAATCGGCGCGGATATCGTGCAGGGCCGCTATGACATGGTCTGCCCGCCGCGCGCGGCCCATGCACTCGCCGAGGGCTGGAAGGCCGCAGAGTTGCACCTGATCCCGATGGCGGGGCATGCGCTGTCCGAACCGGGGATCTCGGCGGAACTGGTGCGGGTGATGGACCGTCTGAGCCAGCAGGGCGGGCTTATCTGACGGCAGGATGCGGGGTGGACGCTGTTGGGGGGCGCTGCCCCCCGTCGCGTTCCGCGACTCCCCCCGGGATATTTGCGGCCTTATGTAGCAAACGCACCAACAAAGGTGAATCCTTCGCGGCCCGTTCCCGCTAAGTTTTCCCCATGTTGGAGCTCTGTTGCACAAATCGGCTGATGGCCGGACTGCCCCTAACCCCGGACAGACCTATCCTGCGACCTTCGTGACGGGGATGCCGAGCGCGGTATAGCCGTTCAGCACGGCGACACGAA
>JBKBNP010000036.1:0-50063 GCA_046295215.1 Pseudorhodobacter sp.
CATCTTCGTCAGAACCGCTGCCTTCCTCTCCGGTGAATACGCCAAATCATCATCCTGTCCCGCCCGCCTCAGGGTATACTTTCAAAAGTAGTGCAGGCGACAACTGTTCTGACTGAGGGGGTGTTCCTGGTGCGAAGAAGGTTGATGGCATGAGGAGGAGGCTGCCCGAAAGCGGGCGCGCCGCCGCGGATGCGGCTCCGAAGCCGCAAAATCGATGCCATGTGCCCGAAAAAGCTGTCCCAGCAACGCTCAGACGGCCATCTCGGCAAAGCCGAAGCCGTTAATCAGACGTTCCTTTGGTATGCTCGTAGAGCCTTGTTCCAAGAGGTCGATCAAGTGAGCGTCCAACATATATAACACAATCTCTGTCGTATAGAATATATACACCAAGCTGTTCTGCAAAATCAATCTCTTTTGCGCCCGACTGTTGTTGTCCCAAAAGTTTTGGAACTTTTCGCCATGCGACTTTGGCAACGTTCCAATACATGCCGATACAAGGGATAATTGGGCGGATTTCGTCTTCAATTGATTGGTCCGAGACAGAGGCGTTCGGAGTCAGCGTTCCAACAGCAGCAGCTAACATATAGTAGCCGGGATTTGTCTTTACAAATGGGCTTTGGACCCCTTCCTTATGCAAGGATCCATTGATAATTGCGCTTACTGTATTTGCTGGCGTGGCTCCAAGGTTTTTCCGAAGTTTTTGCTTTTCGATTTCTTCAGCAATGGTTTTGTAGTGGACGGCTTGGCCGGACTTGGTCAAAACCGTCACAATTGCGTCTTTCCACGCCAAATCACCCATTGCAGTCCCCAAAAAATCTTTCAGTTCGGAGCATAAGCTCTATCGGAACGCATTGGCAACACCTTCTCACCCCTGCAACGTCCTCACCCCATAGCCTTCGCCGCGCGCCTTCATTGCCGCGACTGCCGCGATGCTCGCCGCCGCCGTGGTGAAATACGGGATCTTGTCCATCAGCGCCACGCGCCGGATGTCGCGGCTGTCGGAGATGGCCTGACTGCCCTCGGTCGTGTTCATCACGAGGGCAATATCGGTGTTTTTCAGCCGGTCCACGATGTTCGGGCGGCCCTCATAGACCTTGTTCACGGGCGTTGAGGCGATGCCTTCGGCCCTGAGCCACGTCCCGGTGCCCTTGGTCGCGACCAGTTCGAACCCCATGGCGACCAGATCGCGGGCGGCACTGGCCAGCGCGTCGGTCTTGTCCATGTCCTTGACGCTCAGGAACACGCGGCCCGTCTCGGGCAGGATCGTGCCAGCCCCCATCTGCGCCTTCAAAAAGGCCAGCGCAAAGGTGCGGTCCCAGCCCATCACCTCGCCGGTTGACCGCATTTCCGGCCCCAGCATCGGGTCCACGCCGGGGAAGCGGGCGAAGGGCAGCACGGCCTCCTTGACGGAAAACCACGGCGTGATCGGATTGGCGAGCGTCAGCGGGTCGGCCAGCGGCAGGTCGGTATCGGGGCCCACCCCTTCGGCATAGGGGGCGCGCATCGGGAAATTGGCCAGCGGCTCCCCGGCCATCAGGCGCGCGGCGATGGAGGCGATGGCGGAATCGGTGGCTTTCGCGACGAAGGGCACGGTGCGGCTGGCGCGGGGGTTCACTTCCAGCACGAAAATCTCATCGTCCTTGATGGCGAATTGCACATTCATCAAGCCGACCACGTTCAGCGCGCGGGCCATGGCGACGGTCTGGACCTTCAATTCCGCGATGGTCGCGGCGGTCAGCGAATGGGGCGGCAGGCAGCAGGCAGAATCGCCGGAATGGACGCCCGCCTCCTCGATATGTTCCATGATCCCTGCGACATGGACATTGTGGCCGTCCGAGAGCGCATCGACATCCACCTCGATCGCACCTGACAGATAGCTGTCGAGCAGCACCGGGTTCCTGCCCGACACCTGCACCGCCTCGCGGATATAGCGTTCAAGCTGCGCGTCATCGCGGATGATCTCCATCGCGCGGCCCCCCAGCACGAAGGACGGGCGGATCACCAGCGGATAGCCCACATCGGCGGCCACGGCAAAAGCCTCGTCGCGCGACCGCGCAGTGCCGTTGACGGGCTGCTTGAGGTTCAGGGCATGGAGCAGTTTCTGAAACCGCTCCCGATCCTCGGCCAGATCAATCGCGTCGGGCGTGGTGCCGAGGATCGGGATGCCTTCCTCATGCAGCGCATTGGCGAGCTTCAGGGGCGTCTGCCCGCCGAACTGCACGATCACGCCGTGCAGGGTGCCGTTTTCCTGCTCGACCCGCAGGATTTCCAGCACATGTTCCAGCGTCAGGGGTTCGAAGTAAAGCCGGTCGGACGTGTCGTAATCCGTTGAAACCGTTTCAGGATTGCAGTTAACCATGATCGTCTCATAGCCTGCCGCGGTCAGCGCATAGCAGGCATGGCAGCAGCAATAGTCGAACTCGATCCCCTGACCGATCCGGTTGGGGCCGCCGCCGAGGATGACAACCTTTTTGGCAGCAGAGGGGCGCGCCTCGCATTCCACCTCGCCCATGACGGGCGTTTCATAGGTGGAATACATATAGGGGGTCTGCGCCTCGAATTCGGCGGCGCAGGTGTCGATGCGCTTGAACACCGCCTTGACGCCAAGGTTGCGGCGCGCACGGCGGACCTGGCCCTCGTCGCGGCCCGTCAGGTGGGCAAGACGCGCATCGGTGAAGCCCAGCATCTTGACCCGGCGCAGGCCTTCGGCGGAAACCGGCAGGCCGTCATGGCGGATCTTCGCCTCGGCCTCGATGATCTCGCGGATGCGGGCGAGGAACCAGGGATCAAAGGCGGTTGCACCATTGATCTCCGAATCCGTCAACCCGTGGCGCATGGCCTGGGCAATGACGCGGATCCGGTCGGGGGTTTGCAGCGACAGCGCCTTGAACACCGGCGCGCGGTCGCCGGTTTTTTCGTCAAAGCCGGGAATGGCGATTTCATCGAAGCCCGACAGCCCGGTTTCCATCGAGGCCAGCGCCTTTTGCAGGGATTCGTGGATGGTGCGGCCGATGGCCATGACCTCGCCCACCGATTTCATCGCCGTTGTCAGATGCGGCTCCGATCCGGGGAATTTCTCGAAGGCAAAACGCGGGATCTTGGTCACGACATAGTCGATGGAGGGCTCGAACGAGGCGGGCGTGACCTTGGTGATGTCATTGTCCAGCTCGTCCAGCGTGTAGCCGACAGCGAGTTTCGCCGCGACCTTGGCGATGGGAAAGCCGGTGGCCTTGGAGGCCAGCGCCGAGGAGCGCGACACGCGCGGGTTCATCTCGATCACCACCATGCGCCCGTCAGCAGGGTTGATCGCCCATTGCACGTTGGACCCGCCGGTTTCCACCCCGATCTCGCGCAGGACGGCGATGGAGCCGTTGCGCATGATCTGGTATTCCTTGTCGGTCAGCGTCAGCGCCGGGGCGACAGTGATCGAATCGCCGGTATGCACGCCCATCGGGTCCACATTCTCGATGGCGCAGATGATGATGGCGTTATCGGCAGTATCGCGCACCACCTCCATCTCGTATTCCTTCCAGCCGAGCAGGGATTCGTCGACGAGGATCTGTGCCATGGGTGACGCCTCCAGCCCCGAGCGGCAGATCGCTTCGAAATCGTCGCGGTTGTAGGCAACGCCGCCCCCGGTGCCGCCAAGGGTGAAGGCGGGGCGGATGATGGCGGGCAGGCCGACATAATCGAGCGCTGCCACCGCCTCGGCCACGCCGGCACTGATGTCATATTTGCCGCTGGCCAGTTTCGGCGCGGCGATGATGGTGGCTTTCGGGTTTTCCAGCCCGATACGGTCCATCGCCTCGCGGAACAATTTGCGATCTTCTGCCATTTCGATAGCTTCACGCTTGGCGCCGATCAGCTCGACCTTATACTTTTCCAACACTCCCATATCGGCCAGCGCCAGCGCAGTGTTCAGGCCCGTCTGCCCGCCCATGGTGGGCAAGAGCGCGTCGGGGCGTTCCTTCTCGATGATCTTGGCGACAACCTCGGGCGTGATCGGCTCGATATAGGTGGCATCGGCCAGGCCCGGATCGGTCATGATCGTGGCGGGGTTGGAGTTGACGAGGATGACGCGATAGCCTTCCTCGCGCAGCGCCTTGCATGCCTGTGCGCCGGAATAGTCGAACTCGCAGGCCTGACCGATGATGATGGGCCCGGCACCGATGATCATGATGGAGTTGATGTCGGTTCTTTTCGGCATGGTCGGGCCTCGCATATGGGGGCCCGGACCTTGCAAGGGCCGGGCTGGGATGTGGCAAGCGTCGCGCAAATTGGCGTGGGTTTAAGGTGCAAGCCCGGGGGGCGCAACCCTGATCCGAAGCGTCGCGGCAAGCCTCGCGGCGGCGGGGGGGACGTGCTACATCGCCGGGCAGCAAGATGCGGGAGTGTGCGGCGTGATCCTATGCGAAAACGGGCCCGGCGGGCGGTTCGTCCGTTTCGATCCGCGCGCGGTGGTGACGGCGCATTCCGCCGCGGAGGTGGCGCCGGCGCTGGCCCGGCTGGATGCCGCACGCGCAGCGGGGGCCTGGGTCGCGGGCTGGATCGCCTATGAGGCGGGCTATGCGCTGGAGCCACGGCTGGCCGGGTTGATGCCACCGGGGGCCGGTCCGCTTCTGGCCTTCGGGATATGTGAGGGGCCGGTGGCGGCAGGGATTCCGGAAGCTGCGGGTTCGATGACTGCGCCGGAACCGCTGGTGACGCGGGCCGCCTATGATGCGGCTTTCGCGCGGGTGGCGGACTATATTGCAGCAGGTGATTGCTACCAGATCAACCTGACCTTTCCGATGGCGGCCAGGCTGACAGGTTCGCCGCTGGGGCTTTATGCGACCTTGCGCGCAAGGCAGGTGGTCGGGCATGGCGGCTATGCCGATTTCGGCCCCGATCTGCCGGTCGTGATCTCGCGCAGCCCTGAACTGTTCTTCCGCACCGAGGCTTCGGGCCGGATCGTCGCACGCCCCATGAAGGGCACGGCCCCACGCCATTCCGACCCCGTGCAGGACAGCGCGCTGGCACGAGAATTGTTCGAAAGTAAAAAGGCCCGGGCAGAGAATCTGATGATTGTGGATCTTCTTCGCAATGACATTGGCAGAATTTCACAAATCGGATCTGTGACTGTGCCGGAGCTTTTTGCCGTGGAAAGCTTTGCGACCCTGCATCAGATGTCCAGCACGGTGGAGGGGCGGCTGGCCGAGCCAGCGGCGCTGTCGCGACTGATGCCCGCGCTTTTCCCTTGCGGATCGGTGACCGGGGCGCCGAAGATCCGCGCCATGGAGATCATCCGCGATCTGGAGCCGCATCCGCGCGGCGTCTATTGCGGCGCCTTCGGCTGGATGGGGCCAGAGGGCGATTCGAGCTTCAACGTGACGATCCGGACGCTGTCGGTGACCGGCGACCGGATCGTGATGAATGTGGGCGGGGGCGTGGTGCAGGACAGCACCGCGCCGGGCGAATGGGAGGAGGCGCTGTGGAAAGCGCGTTTCGCGATGCCGGGGATGTGAGCCTGATCGAGACGCTGCGCTGGACGGGGCGGGATTTCCCCCGCCTCGCGCTGCATCTGGAGCGCCTGACCCGGTCCGCCGCACGCATGGGCCGCCCCTGTGACCCGGAAGAAGCCGAGACCGCGCTGCGCGCCCGCGCGCCCGACCATGCCGCAAGGATGCGGCTCACGCTGGATGCGACGGGCCGGATTGCCGTGACCACGGCCCCGATCCCCGCAGAAATCACCCGCTGGCGCGTCGGATTGGCCGCCGCCCGCCTGACCTCCTCCGACCCCTGGCTGTCCGTGAAATCGACGCGCCGCGCCGCCTATGACCGCACCCGCGCCGCCCTGCCCGAAGGGCTGGACGAGGCGATCTTTCTCAACGAATGGGGCGAGGTCTGTGACGGCACGATCAGCAGCCTGTTTTTCGACCGGGGGCAGGGCTGGCGCACGCCGCCCCTCACCTCGGGGCTCTTGCCCGGCGTGCTGCGGGCCGGGATGCTTGCACAGGGGCGGGTGCGCGAGGAGATCCTTGATGCCAGTGATCTGCCCCATGTCCGGCTGGCCTTGGGCAATTCGTTGCGCGATATGGCACCGGCAGAGTTTCTGCCTGCTTTTTCTGTCTGAAAATATCCTCGGGGGTGAATGGGCCGCAAGGCCCAGAGGGGGGGCGAGCCCCCCTTTACCCGGCCGCAGGAGCCTCCGGCGGGGATATTTGAGGACAGAAAAAGGGGGCGGGCTTGACTTCACGCCGGGGGCGGTATGTATCGGCCCGGACCGGAATTGAGCCTCGGGAAGGGGAACTCCCATGCACGCCTATCGCAGCCATACCTGTGCCGCGCTGAACGCTACCCATGTCGGGCAGGAGGTGCGCCTGTCGGGCTGGGTGCATCGGGTGCGCGATCATGGCGGGGTGCTGTTCATCGACCTGCGCGACCATTACGGCATCACGCAGGTGCTGGCCGACAGCGACAGCCCGGGCTTTGCAGCACTTGAAAAGGTGCGGGCGGAATATGTGATCCGGGTCGATGGCCGGGTGAAGGCGCGCGATGCGGCGCTGGTGAACCCCAAGATCCCGACCGGCGAGATCGAGCTTTACGTCACCGCGATGGAGGTGCTGGGCCCGGCGGACGAACTGCCGATGCCGGTGTTCGGCGAGGTGGATTACCCCGAGGAAACGCGGCTCACCTACCGGTTCCTCGATTTGCGGCGCGAAAAGCTGCATGCCAACATGATGCTGCGGTCCAATGTGATCCGGTCCATCCGCAACCGGATGTGGGATCAGGGCTTCACCGAGTTCCAGACGCCGATCATCACCGCCTCCAGCCCCGAGGGCGCGCGCGATTTTCTGGTGCCCTCGCGGCTCCATCCGGGCAAGTTCTACGCGCTGCCGCAGGCGCCGCAGCAGTTCAAGCAGCTTATCCAGGTGGCGGGGTTTGACCGCTATTTCCAGATCGCGCCCTGTTTCCGCGACGAGGATCCGCGTGCCGACCGTTCCCCCACCGATTTCTACCAGTTGGACATGGAGATGTCCTTCGTCACGCAGGAGGATGTCTTTGCCGCCGTGCAGCCTGTGGTTCAGGGGATCTTCGAGGAATTCGGGGGCGGCAAAACCGTCGATACCGACTGGCCGCTGATCGCCTACAAGGATGCGCTGAAATGGTATGGGTCGGACAAGCCCGACCTGCGCAACCCGATCCGCATGCAGGAGGTGTCGGACCATTTCCGGGGGTCGGGTTTTGCGATCTTTGCGAAACTGCTGGAAAACGAGGGCACCGAGATCCGCGCCATTCCGGCACCGACAGGGGGCAGCCGCAAGTTCTGCGACCGGATGAATGCCTTTGCGCAGGCGCAGGGATTGCCGGGTATGGGGTATATCTTTTGGCGACAAGAAGACTTGCCGGAGGAAGCAAGACGTGATCACTCGCATCCACTTTTCAAAATCTGGTGCGCGCAGTTGGAAGAGTTGGTCGAGAAGGACGACAAAGGACTTCTTAGTGACGAGCAGCGAGAGTTCTTGAAGCGGCCGTTTCCTCAGTCGCCCGAACAATGGCCATTTAGCTCGTTCACCTATTTTGCCGGAGCAGGCCCCCTAGCCAAAAACATCGGCCCCGAGCGGACCGAGGCGATCCGGGTGCAACTGGGCCTTGGCGAGGGCGACGCCGCCTTCTTCCTCGGCGGCAAGCCGGAGGTGTTCGAGGCGGTCGCGGGGCGCGCGCGCAACGAGATCGGGCGCGAGTTGGGGCTGACCGAAGAAGGCTGTTTCAAATTCGCCTGGATCGTCGATTTTCCGATGTTCGAGAAAACCGACGAAGGCAAGATCGACTTTTCCCACAACCCGTTTTCCATGCCGCAGGGCGGGATGGCGGCGCTGGAGGGCGATCCGCTGGCCGTTCATGCCTGGCAATATGACCTGGCCTGCAACGGCTATGAACTCATCTCGGGGGGCATCCGCAACCACAAGCCCGAGATCATGTTCAAGGCCTTCGAGATCGCGGGCTATCCGGCCGCGGAGGTGGAAAAACGCTTTGGGGGCATGGTCAAGGCCTTCCGCTATGGCGCGCCGCCCCATGGCGGCTGTGCGGCGGGGATCGACCGGATCGTGATGCTGCTGGCCGACGAGGCGAATATCCGCGAGGTCATCATGTTCCCGATGAACCAGCGCGCGGAGGATCTGTTGATGGCAGCACCTTCGGACCCCACGAGCGAGCAGTTGCGCGAATTGCGCCTGCGCGTGGTGCCGAAGGACTGACCGAAAGCACAGGGCTGCCCCGCCCGGGGACTTGCCGCGCGTGGGGGGCTGACCGTGAACGGGGGGCTGTCTGCCCCCCGGCCCCCGAAGGTATTTGAGCAAGGTGAAAAGGCTTGGTTTTTCCTTGTCCTGAACCTTGTCGGCTGGTGATGGCGCGGCCATGCCGGGGGGCAAGGGGGCGGAACCCCGCCTTTTTCCGGCCCCGGCCCGCTTGCGCGCCGGAAAGTGGTGAAGTCCGGCAGCTTCTGCCCTATCCTGCGCAGGGATTTGCACCGGAAGGGCCGATGACGGACCGCATCACGATTGCCGCCACGCGTTTCGGCTATGGGCTGCCGCTGCCGGATGCGGCGCTGTCCGACCCGGATGCGATGCTTGCCGCGCTGGATGGCCCGGACGAGATGGCGCGGATCTGGCCGGTTCCCGGGCTGGAGGCGGTTCTGCCGATCCTGCGCGAAGCGGGCGAGGGCCGGCGCGAGGCGCGGATGGACGGCGGCAGCAATGCCCGCTATGAGGCCGCCGCCGCCGCCTCGGCGCAGATGGCGCGGGATGCGGCAAGGGCGGTGCTGGCGCGGGCGCTCGACGCTCCTTGCGGGTTTCGCGAAAGGCTGGTCGCCTTCTGGAGCGACCATTTCACCGTCAAGGCGCGCAACCGGCCCGAGGTCGTGCTGCCCGAAGCGATGGTCACCGATGCGATCCGGCCGCATCTGGCGGGGAACTTCGCCGATTTGCTGATCGCGGCCGTGCTGCACCCGGCGATGCTGGTCTATCTGGATCAGGTGGCCTCGGTCGGGCCGGGATCGGTGTTCGGCCGCCGCCGGGGACGGGGGCTGAACGAGAACCTCGCGCGGGAGGTGATCGAGTTGCACAGCCTCGGCGTGGGGGCGGGCTACAGCCAGCAGGATGTCCGGCAGATGGCGAAGCTGCTGACCGGGCTCGATGCGACGGCGGAGGAAGGTCTCGTCTTTCGCGCCAACCGGGCCGAGCCGGGGGCGGAAACGGTTCTGGGCCGGGTCTATGGGGGCGAGGGCCTGGTGCCGATCCATGCGGTGCTGCGCGACCTTGCCCTGCGGCCCGAGACGGCGGCGCATCTGTCGCGCAAGATCGCGGTGCATTTTCTGGCCGATGACCCCGATCCCGGGATCGTCGCCGCAATGACGGCGGAATGGCTGGCCAGCGGCGGCAACCTGCGCGCGGTCTATGGCGCGATGCTGCATCATCCCGCGGCCTGGGCGCCCGGGTTCCGCAAGGCGCGCCAGCCTTTCGATTTCATCGTTGCCGCCTGCCGGGCGCTGGGGCTTGACGGCTGGCGGCTTGCGTCCTTTGAGGACGGGGTGATCCGGCGGCAGTTGATCGCCCCCATGGCATTGATGGGCCAGCGCTGGCGCAACCCGGCCGGGCCCGATGGCTGGGCCGAGGCCGCGGAGGCCTGGATCACCCCGCAGGGCATGGCGGCACGGATCGGCTGGGCGATGCGCAGCCCCGCCCGGCTTGTGCCGGACCTGCCCGATCCACGCGATCTGGCGCTGCGGGCGCTGGGGCCGGAGGCGGATGCCGCGATCCTCTGGGCGGTGGCGCGGGCCGAAACGCGGGCCGAGGGGGTGGGGATCTTGCTGTCCTCGCCCGCCTTCAACCGAAGATAGGGGCGCAAGGGCATGGAACGGCGGGATTTTCTGCGCGGCTTCGGGGCGATCGGCTGTTCGGCGGCAGCCCATCCGTTGCTTGGCACGGTGACGCTGGCCTCGGGGCCGGGGCTTGGCGAGCAGCGGCTGATCGTGGTGATCCTGCGGGGCGGGATGGACGGGCTGGACGTGGTGCAGCCCTTGCATGACCGGGATTTCGCGGCCCTGCGACCGGGCCTTGCGCGGGCGGAGATCGCGCTTTCGGGCGGTTTCGGGCTGCATGCGGGGCTGGGGGGGCTTTTCCCGCTGTGGCAGGCGGGGGAACTGGCTTTTGTCCATGCGACATCGACCCCTTACCGTGACAAGCGCAGCCATTTCGACGGGCAGAGCCTGCTGGAAGCGGGGACCGGCATGGATGTGGCAGTGGCGGCCGCGCGGGATGGCTGGCTCAACCGCATGGTGCAGGCGGTGCCGGGGCTGCGCGCGGAAACCGCCTATGCCTTCGGGCGCGAATCGATGCCGCTGCTGGCGGGGTCCGGCCCGGCGCTGAGCTGGACGCCCGAGGTGCGGGTGGAGCTGTCCTCGCAGGCGCGACTGTTGCTGGAACATGTGTTCCACGACGACCCGCTGTTCCGCGAGGCGGGGGGGACGGCGCTGCGCCTGTCGGAGGAGGAGGTGGAGATGGCAGCCCCCGCCCCTGCGGCCGGGGGGGCGCTGGTTCCGGGGGAGGACCGGCCCTGGCGGGATGTGGACCGGCTGGCGGATTTTGCCGCCACGCGGCTGCGCGGCGAGACGCGGATCGCGGCCTTCTCGCTGTCGGGCTGGGATACGCATCGGGGGCAGGGGGCGGCGCTGCCGCGCGCGCTGTCGCGGCTTCAGCGTCTGGTGCTGCGGTTGAAGGGGGAACTCGGGGCGGAGGTCTGGGGGAGAACCACGCTGATGGCGATGACGGAATTCGGCCGGACCGCGCGGGAAAACGGCAGCGGCGGGACCGACCATGGCACGGCGGGCGCGATGCTGGTGGCCGGGGGGGCTGTCGCGGGGGGGCGGATCCTGGGGCGCTGGCCGGGACTGGCGGAGGCGGATCTGTATGACCGGCGCGACCTGATGCCGACATCGGACCTGCGCCATTGGGCGGGCTGGGCGATGCGCGGGCTCTATGGGCTGGACCGGTCGGTGCTGGAAGGCACGGTGTTTCCGGGGATGGTGCTGGAGCGTGATCCGGGGCTTTTGCTGTGACTGTTCCGCCGCCTCCCGGGCGGGCTTGCCGGGGGCGGCCTGCCCGGCGATAAGACCGGGACGGACGCCGGGTGGAGCAAGGGGTAACGATGACTGATCTGTTGAACTGGGCGGCACCGCCCGCGCCGCGGCCCGAGCCGGTCGAGGGGCGTCTGGTGCGGCTGGAGCCGCTCTTGGCCGATGTCCATGCGGCGGATCTGCACCGCGCCTTCAGCGGCCATGACGCGCTTTGGGATTTCATGCCCTATGGCCCCTTTGCCTCCTCCTCCGCCTATCACCGCTGGGTCAAGGAAACCGAGGCGAAATCCGATCCGATGTTCTTTGCGCTGCGCGACCTTGCCACGGGGCATGCGGCGGGCGTGGCGAGCTTTCTGCGTATAGACCCGGCCAACGGGGTGATCGAACTGGGCCATATCTGCCTGTCCCCGGAAATCCAGAAAGGCGCGGTGGCCACCGAAGCCTGGTTCCTGATGATGGCCCGGGCCTTCGATGCGGGCTATCGGCGGTTCGAATGGAAATGCAACGCGGCCAACCTCGCCTCGCGCCGCGCGGCGCAACGGCTCGGCTTCAGCTTCGAGGGCGTGTTCCGGCAGGCGGCGGTGGTCAAGGGGCGCAACCGCGACACCGCGTGGTTTTCGGTGATCGACAGCGAATGGCCGGGGCTGGCGGAAGCCTATCGCGCCTGGCTGTCGCCTGCGAATTTCGATGCGGACGGGCGGCAGCGGGAAAGGCTGTCGGATCTGACGCGGCTGGTGCGGTCCGGGTCGGACCCGGCACTCGGGGGGTGAGGTTCGGCCCTCGCGCCGGCCTGCGGACGGCCATTCACCCTGGCGGAAATACCTCGGGGTGAGCGGCGGCACGCCGCGAGGGGCAGCGCCCCTTTCTGCCGCTCCGCCCGATTACGCCGCCCTGTCATGCGCGAAAGTCACCCCGCCCCGCCGAACGGTGCGGGCTGGTCCGCCAGCCGTTCAGCGATGGCGCGGGTCAACTGCGCCACTCCCTCGCCCGAATGTTCCGCCTCGCAGGCCGCAAGTTCCAGTCGCGGGTCGTGGCTGACCCTTGCCAGCCCCCGCACGAAGGCCACTACATAGGCGCGCCGGTCCGGCAAGGCGTGGTCCAGCAGATCGGCGGCATGGGCGAGGTCATCGCGCAGGGCCTGGGGATCGGGGCGCACGCGGTCGCCCGATGCGGGTCGCCGCCGCCCGGCAGGGACCAGATGGCGCAGGATCATGGCCTGAAAGCCCGCCAGTGTCTCGATCGGTTTCGGCACGAAATCCATCGCCCCCGCCGCAAGGGCCTCTGCGCGGCAGTCCGGGTTTCCGCTGGTCGCCAGCAGAACCGCGCCGGAATTGTCGGGGCCGGGAAGCGACCCCCCGCCTTCCGCCACGCGCCCGCCCGCGATTTCGGCGATCAGGTCGATCCCCGATCCGTCCGGCAGGCCGAGATCGACGATCACCACATCGGGCCGGTAAAGCGCCAGATGGCGCCGGGCCAGCGCCATGGTTTCCGCCCGCCTGAGCCGCGCCCCCGACCGCTGCGCCAGAAGGCGCATCGCCTCGGAAGCAAAGCGGCTGTCCTCCACCGTCAGCAGCGTGAGACCCGAGAGCGGCAAGGCGGCAGAAACCGTGCGCGGCTGGGCGAAGCCTTCCGGCAGGGACAGGGACGGTGACGGTGACAGGGAGAGCGGCGATCGGGGCATCTGGGTGAGCCTGAGGTTGCGTGCATGGCCCCAGTGGGCCCGGAATTGCCTAATCTCGGGTGAAGGTCGCCCGGTTTGGCACGAATTGTCCGGATTTTCCGCCCTGCGTCCGCCCGCCCCATTGCCAGCCGCCAACCCGCGCCGCATATGGGCGGAACGCAAGCAGAAGGGGGCAAGGATGATCGGACGGTTGAACCATGTGGCCATCGCGGTGCCGGATCTCGACGCTGCCGCCGCACAGTATCGCGACACGCTGGGCGCGCGCGTCGGGGCACCGCAGGACGAGCCCGATCACGGCGTCACCGTGATCTTCATCGAATTGCCGAACACCAAGATCGAGCTTCTGTATCCGCTGGGCGAAGGGTCCCCCATCGCGAGCTTTCTGGAAAAGAACCCCGCAGGCGGGATCCACCACATCTGCTATGAGGTGGAGGATATTCTGGCCGCGCGCGACCGGCTCAGGGCGCAGGGCGCGCGGGTGCTGGGAACGGGCGAGCCGAAGATCGGCGCGCATGGCAAGCCGGTGCTGTTCCTGCATCCCAAGGATTTCAACGGCTGTCTTGTGGAACTGGAGCAGATATGACGATCAGCGCCGCCATCGTTCTGTTTGCCGTGACATGGTTCATGGTGTTCTTCATCGTCCTGCCGCTGCGGTTCCGGTCGCAGGGGGATGCGGGCGCGGTCGTGCCGGGAACGCCCGCAGGGGCGCCTGCGGGGTTCGTGGTCAAGCGCAAGGCCAAGATCACCACGCTGGTGGCGGTGGTGGTCTGGCTGGTGCTTTACCTCATCATCACATCCGGAATGATCACGGTGCGCGATTTTGACTGGATGAACCGGATGCCGCCGCCCGCGCAGGGGTGACGGGCCGGGCCGGGGAAGGGGGGCGCTGCCCCCCGTCGCGTGCCGCAACTCCCCCCGGGATATTTGCAAACAGATGAAGGCAGGGGCGGATCAGTCCCGGCCCGAATGGTCGGTGGCGGCCTCGGCCCGGTGCAGGCGGTTGAACATATGGGTGAAGGTCGCAGCCCCCAGCACCGGGATCAGCAGGTTGACCAGCGGGATCGAGAGTGGGGCGGCCATCAGCGTGCCCGCGATCCAGACCGCCAGCCAATGCCTCTTGCGCATCTCCTTGGCGCGCTGGCGCCCGAGGCGGCGCATCGCGACAAGAGTGAAATACTCGCGCCCCAGCAGCATGCCGTTCACCGCCCAGAACACCACCGGAATGAACGGTCCGGCAAAGGCGTAGAGGATCAGCGCCAGCACATTGACCGCGATCAGCAGGCCCACGAAATTCGCGCTGTCGATCAGCGCATCCATGAAGGGCAGGCGCGGCACGGGCGCGAGATGCGGATAGTGGCGCGCCTCCACCGCCTCGGCCACATCGTCGAGAAAGAGCGAGGTGAAGGCCGAGGCGACCGGCATCATCAGAAAGATCGAAAGCCCCAGCATGAACAGGGCCGATCCCCAGGACAGGAGCGTGTCCAGTCCGCCCACCGGGCCGACCAGCGGGATCTCGATCACATCGGGGGTGAAAGTCTGGATGGCGGCCAGAAAAGCGGCATAAACGCCGACCAGCAGCGCCAGCGCCAGCGCCACGCCGAGGATCAGCACCCGGCGGAAGGCGCGGTCGCCCATCTGCCCCAGCGCGCGGCGGAAATCGGCGAAGATCATTCCGCCACCCATTGCGTGAGGCCGGCCATATCCGGGCGGGGGCGGTCGGCCATCGGCCCCGGGGCGGTGGCGATATGCACGATGCCCGCCACGAATTCCTGCGGCGCAAGGCCAAGGCCGGTTTCCACAAAACCCCGGTCATGTGCCGCCCAGCCGGTGAGCCAGCCCGCCCCCCAGCCCGCCGCCAGCGCGGAATTGAGCAGCGCGAGGCAGACAGCCCCCGCCGACAGCACCTGCTCGATCTGCGGCACCTTGTCGGAGGGTTTGGGCGAGGCCACCACCACCACCGCGCAGATCCCCGCGTCGAACTGGGCGCGGGCCTTGGCCACCGCCTCGGGTTCCAGCCCTGCGGCATGGGCCCGGCGTCCGGCCAGATCCGCGAGCCGTGCCATCGCGCCCTGTTCCAGCACGACGAAACGCCAGGGCTCCAGCTTGCCGTGATCGGGGCTGCGCGCGGCCTGGGTCAGCATCCTTTCGATCTCGGCCCGTCCGGGGGCTGGCGGGGACAGCAGCTTTGGCGGCACCGAGCGGCGCGTTCGCAGGAAATCGGTCACGTCCGGTCGGGGTTCGGGCGGTCTGGGTTCGGGAAAGCTGGGGTCTGGCATCGGTCCGCCCTTGGTTCGGCTGCATCGACAGATGTCGGGGATCAATCTGCCGGGGTCAAGGGCTGGCTGTCGCCCGCGCCCCGGGGTTGCGGTCGCGAGCCCTCGAAACATTCCCGGTGTTGCCCGCCTGTCTGCCGGAAGGTCAGGCGCCGCGCCACGCGGGTTGCAGGTCGCCCGGTTCGGGCCGGGCCTGATGGATCGCGCGCGCAATGGCCCGGGCGAGGCAGCAGGCGGCGGCATGTCCGAGCAGGAACCCCTCGGCCAGCGGATCGGTCAGCGCCCGGGCACCGGTTGCTGCGGCAAAGACCAGATCGCCGTCGAGCGGGGTATGGCTCGGCACGATGGCGCGGGCCATGCCGTCCTGCGCTGCCGTTGCCATGCGCAGCGCCTCTGCCTGTGTCAGCGCGGCATCGGTGGCGACAATGGCGAGGGTTGTCGCCTCGCCCATGCGTTTGCGCGGCGCGGGGGCTTCGGTGGCCGGAAAGGTCGGGGGCAGGCCGAGCCCGCCGAACTCCGCGTCGATTTCCCAGGGCGCGGCCCAGAATTGTTGCGTATCGCCCACCGTGACCGAGCCGAGCGCATTGACCGCGACCAGCGCGCCCACGGTCAGGCCCGAAGGCAGGATTGCGGAGGCCGAGCCGAGGCCCCCCTTCCAGCGCCCGGTCATCGCCCCGGTTCCGGCCCCCGCCGTTCCGAGGTCGAAACTCTCGCCTGCGGCGGCGAGGGCGCGCGCGCCAAGGGGCTTGTAGGGGTTTTCGCCCCGGCCTTCGAGCCAGTGCTTGCGCCCGCCGTTCAGGAGGTCAAAGAGGATCGCTCCGGGGACAATGGGCACCCTTGCCGCCCCCACGGCAAAGCCGCGCCCGGCCCGCGCCAGCGTGTCGGCCACGCCCGAGGCGGCATCGAGCCCGAAGGCCGACCCGCCCGACAGCGTGATCGCATCCACCTCCTGCACCAGCCGGTCGGGGGCCAGCAGCGCGGTTTCCCGCGTGCCCGGCGCACCCCCCATCATGGAGACGGCGGCGGTGAAGGGCCGGTCGGCCACCAGCACCGTGACGCCGGATTTCAGGACGCTGTCGCTGGCATTTCCGACACGCAGGCCCGCGACATCGGTGATGAGGTTGCGCGGCCCGGGCCGCATCGCGCCCGTCACTCCACCGGCCGGATCAGTTTCCGTTCCAGCACGCGCAGCACGGCGCCAAGGTCATGCCCGCGCCGCAGCACCTGCCCGTCCATGCCCACGACCGCATAGATCCCCTGCCGCGCGCGCAGTTTCGGGCGTTTCTCGATCCGGTAGAGCGGGGTTTCCGCCGTGCGGCGATAGACCGAGAACACCGCGAGGTCGCTGAGATTGGAGATGCCGTAGTCGCGCCATTCCCCCATCGCGACCATGCGGCCATAGAGCGACAGGATCATCCCGAGTTCTTTCCGGTCAAAACTGACCTGATCGGTGACATGGGCGGTGAAGGGGATCGGTGGATTGACCGTCATGCAGAGATGATTACGCCTCCTGAGAGGCAAATCAAGGGGGGAGCGGCCCGATACCTGCCCGGAGATCCCCTGCCGGGGCCGAAGGTTGTGCGGTTGTCGCGAATTTGCCCGGCAAAGACCCCGCAGAGGCCGCGATCCGGCCCATTTCCCGCCGCTATTGGGCATCACACAAGCCTCAGTAGCGAAGATGGCTGGCACGGTGGCTCCGGGTTTTTTGCCCCCACCCAGCCCGGACCGCCGGGCCAGTCCGCTACATCAGACAGACGCCGTCAGTGCCGCGAGGTGCTGGCGGTGTTCTGCCTTTGGGGATTTGCGAACCATGCGGGTCATCCTGTTTTCCGAAGACGGTCATTTCCGGGCAGGGCGCGACCCGAGACCTTGATGGAAGCGCAGAAGACAGCCGTCGGGGTCTGTCACGACGAATTGCCGGTTGCCGCTGTCCTGCGCCCCGACACGATACCATTTTTCCTCTACCGGCAGAAAAAGCCCGTGTCCTTGCTGCGCAAGTGCATCGACAAGCGGCGCGATGGCCAGGACGCGGATCTGGATGTTCAGCCCCCTGCCGAACGGGAAGCCCCCCGGCGCATGCCCTGCGTCGAAGCTGCGCCCTGCGCCGATCTGGTCGATCATCAGTTCGGCGGCGCCGGGGCGAAGATAGCAGAACCCCTCTTGAGGACGCGCATGAGCACATTCAAGCCCCGGAACCTCGCAGTAAAAACGCCTCGACACCTTCCGGGCGGGCACGGAAAGGTCCGGAACAAGTGCATTTGCCAATTCTGGGCCCTCCCCGCATCGCGACCTGATCCTGTCGTGGCTGATGTCCGGCAGCCATGGCCGCGCGAGGCCGTTTGCCATCAACCTGTGCCGGAAACAGGAGCCTTTGCGCAACTTCCGGGTCGCGTCCTGCCGCCACGCGCGTCGATAAGACGACGCAGGAAACGGGCCGTGAGGGATGGACCATGCAGAGGATTCGATACGAGGCATTGGACAGCGCAGTGGTGTCCGCATTGCGCTTGGGCGGGCACGATGCCTATGGCTGTCTGCCCGAACGGGTGCGGGCGGAGGGGACGGGCAATCCCTGCCGCCATTGCCTCGGCTTCGTGCCGGAGGGGGCCGAAATGCTGATCCTCGCGCACCGGCCCTTTGGCGCGGTGCAGCCCTATGCGGAAACCGGGCCGGTTTTCCTTTGTGCCGGGGACTGCGCGCGCTGGTCGGGGGGCGGAGTGCCGCCGATCCTGACGACCAGCGTGGACTATCTGCTCAAGGGCTATTGCGCGCGGGAACGGATCGTCTACGGCACCGGCCGCGTCACCCTGCGCGAGGATGTGGCGGATTACGCTGCGTCCCTGCTGGCGCGGGCCGATATCGCCTTTGTCGATGTCCGCTCTGCCCGCAACAATTGCTTTCAGTGCCGCATCCTTCGGGGCTGAGCGTCAGCCGAAGCCGGGGGCGGCGCGAACAATGCCGGTCTCGATGCCGCGCCAGTTTTTCTGCACGGCGTTGAGGCGTTTCAGCGTCGCCGGGTGGTCAGGGTCCAAGGCCCCGAGCTTCACCAGCAGCGCGCAGATCGCGGCTTCGGCGCCGCGCGTGCCGCCATCGGTGACTTTCAGCGCGATGCCCTTTTTCTGTTCGGGCAGGATGGCGACGAATACCGCCTCTGCCCCGGTCTTGATGGCGACGCGCCCATCCATGGCGCGCATCAGCTCGGTGCAGGCGCGACCCTCGCCCGCCACAAGTTCGGGATGGGTCGCCATGGCGCGGGTCAGCCGGTGCGCGGCGCGGGCGCGGGCACCGCCATCTTCGCGCGCGGTGGCAAAGCTGGCCATGGCGCGGGCGAGGCCGTGGACGGAAGTGGCGAAATTCGGGGCGGAACAGCCGTCGATGCCGAAGCCGGGGCTGGGCTCCTCCGTCACCTCCTCGAAGGCCGTGCGGATGGCGGTTTGCAGCGGGTGGGCGGGATCGACATATTCGGCATCTCCCTTGAGGTGCCGGTTCATCGTGAGGAACCCCGCATGTTTGCCCGAGCAGTTGTTGTGCAACTGGCAGGGTTTTTCGCCCGCACGGATCAGGCGGTCGCGTTCTTCGCGGTCGTTCGGGTCATGCGACCCGCAGCGCAGATCGGATTCCGACATGCCCAGATCCGCCAGCCAGCGCGCGACCATGTCGGTGTGCAGCGCCGCGCCCTGATGGCTGGCGCAGGCCAGCGCCACCTGCTGGTCGGTTAACCCCGCCCCCGCGCCGCTTTCCATCAGCGGCAGGGCTTGCAGCATCTTGCACGACGAGCGCGGGAAGATCACCGCCGAAGGGTCGCCCCAGGCGGCCTCGATCTCGCCACCCGCGCCGCAGATCACCGCATGGCCCAGATGGGTGCTTTCCAGCATCCCCCCGCGCCAGAGTTCCGCCAATGCCACCGGTGCCGTCATGGGATGCCCTTTCCTTTGCGCTCTCACGGATGCGCGATTTTATGCCCATGGGGCTTTCGTCGCGGAGTGTTTTTGAGCTAAAGAGCAATTATCGAGTTAGACCGTCCCGCGCCACTGGAAAAACCGGCATCGAAAGCTGGGGATCGGGATCGAGGCAAAGGACAGCTGGAGGCTGTGAACGATATGAAATTTCGCATGATCGGGGCGCTGGCTGGTGGTTTGCTGGCATTGAGCGTCACAGGCTCGCAGGCGCAGCAGGAAACCGAATGTGTTTCCGCCCAGACTGACTGGAGTGTCTGCGTCTGGAACCAGCCCAAGGAATGTTGGGGCGTGTCCAAGCCCAAGGAGACCGTGAACACGCGCGACGGGCGCACCGTTTCGGTCCGGCGCGGCGATATCCTGATGTTCGTGACCTTCCGCCCCGGTGCGGGCGCGCGGGGGGAAATCTCGTTCACCGGCGGCTATCCTTTCGCACCGGGATCGACGGTGAATGTGGATATCGGTGGCACGGCGTTCGAATTGTTCTCGGATGGCGAATGGGCCTGGCCCGCGAATGCGACCGATGACAATGCGCTCTTGACCGCGATGAAGCGCGGCGCGCAGGCGGTGGTCACGGCGCGGTCGGCGCGGGGCACGCAGACGCGGGACACCTTCTCGCTGCAGGGGTTCACGGCGGCGATGACCGAGGCCGAGAACCGCTGCAAGTAAGCCGCACGGCTTTTGGATCGAGGCGCCCCGGTTGGTCCGGGGCGTTTTTGCATTGAAACATTCCGTTTTGCCGCCGGATCGCCTATAAGCCGGGGCTGCCCCCGATACCGCCGAGGAATCCCCCCGATGTCTGACTCCGCCCCCGCGACCGCCCCGATCACGCAGGATGTGCTGACCCTGCCGCGCAAGCTGCCCGAGGGCGGGCGGGTGAACATTGTCGGGCTGACGCGCGATCAGTTGCAGGCGGCGCTGATTGCGGCCGGAACGCCCGAGCGGCAGGCGAAGATGCGGCTGGGGCAGGTCTGGCAATGGGTCTATCACTGGGGCGTGCGCGATTTCGCCATGATGACCAATCTGGCCAAGGACTATCGCGCGCTCTTGGCGGAAAAGTTCGAGATCACGCTGCCCGAGGTGGTGACGCGGCAGGTCTCCACCGATGGCACGCGCAAATACCTGATCCGCATCGCGGGCGGGCATGAGGTGGAAACCGTCTATATCCCCGAGGAGGGGCGCGGCACGCTGTGCATTTCCAGTCAGGTCGGTTGCACGCTCACCTGTTCCTTCTGCCATACCGGCACGCAGAAACTGGTGCGCAACCTGACGGCGGGGGAGATTGTCGGTCAGGTCATGCTGGCGCGCGATGACATGGGCGAATGGCCGGTGCAGGGCGCGCCCAAGGATGAAACGCGGCTCATTTCCAACATCGTGCTGATGGGGATGGGAGAGCCGCTCTACAATTTCGACAATGTGCGGGATGCGATGAAGATCGTGATGGATGGCGAGGGCATCGCCCTTGGTCGCCGCCGCATCACGCTGTCCACCTCGGGCGTGGTGCCGGAAATCGCCCGCACGGCGCAGGAGATCGGCTGCCTTCTGGCGGTGTCCTTCCATGCGACGACGGATGAGGTTCGCGACCGGCTGGTGCCGATCAACAAACGCTGGAACATCGCGACGCTGCTCGACGCGCTGCGCGCCTATCCGGGGCTGACCAATTCGGAACGCATCACCTTTGAATACGTCATGCTGCAAGGCGTCAATGACACGCCCGAGGATGCGCATCGTCTGGTCAAGCTGATCGAGGGCATCCCGGCCAAGATCAACCTCATTCCGTTCAACGAATGGCCGGGCGCGCCCTATAAACGGTCCTCCGGCAACCGCATCCACGCCTTTGCCGACATCATCCACAATGCCGGCTATGCGACGCCGATCCGCACGCCGCGCGGCGAGGACATCATGGCCGCCTGCGGGCAGTTGAAATCCGCGACCGAACGCGCCCGCAAGAGCCGGGCGGAGATTGCCGCCGAGGCGGCGTCCCAACCCCGTTGACGTTTTGGGGATGGGCCTGTTGACGGGCGCGCGGCTTCGCGTCACGGTCCGGCCCCATGCGCCCTGTCCTGCCCAACCGCCATGCCCGGCATCTGTTTCTTGACCGCCATGCGCTGTCGGAACGCCCCACCGGCCCTGCCAAGGGTGCGGCGCTGGCGGCGTTGATCGACCGGATCGGCTTCGTTCAGGTGGACAGCATCAACACCGTTGCCCGCGCGCATGACCTGATCCTGTGGTCGCGCCGCGCCGCCTATCGGCCCGAGGCGCTGAAACATCTGCTGGAGCGTGACCGGCGGCTCTTCGAACACTGGACGCATGATGCGGCGATCCTGCCGGTGGCGCTGTTCCCGCACTGGCGGCACCGGTTCGAGCGTGATGCCGAACGGTTGCAGGGCAACTGGCAGCGCTGGTTCCGCGATGGCTACGCCACGCAGTTCGACACCATCCTGCGGCGGATCGTGGCAGAGGGGCCTGTCACCTCGTCCGACGTGGGGGAAGGAGAGGCGCGCGGCAAGGGCGGCTGGTGGGACTGGCACCCGTCCAAGACCGCGCTGGAATGGCTCTGGCGGACCGGCGTTCTGTCGGTGCGGGGGCGGCAGGGGTTCCAGAAGGTCTATGACCTGACCGAACGGGTGATCCCCGAGGAGCACCTTGGCCCCGCTCCCGATCCGGGCGCGCATCTGGACTGGGCTTGCGCCTCCGCGCTGGACCGGCTGGGTTTTGCCACCAGTGGCGAGATTGCGGCCTTCTGGGCGGCGGTTTCCCCGGAGGCGGCGAGGGTCTGGGCGGCATCGGCGCTGGCGCGCGGCGAGGTGATCGAGGTCGATATGCAAGGGGCCGATGGCAGCCTGCGCCGCTGTGTCGCGCGGCCCGATGTGCTGGACCCGGTGCCGGAACCGCCGGGAATGGTCCGCATCCTGTCACCCTTCGACCCCGCGTTGCGCGACCGCAAGCGGGCGGAGCGGCTGTTCGGGTTCCATTACCGGATCGAGGTTTTCGTGCCCGAGGCGCAGCGGAAATATGGCTACTACGTCTTTCCGGTGCTGGAGGGCGACCGTCTGATCGGGCGGCTGGATGCAAAGGCGCATCGCGACGAGGGCGTGTTGCGGCTTCGGGCGTTCTGGCCCGAGGCGGGGGTGAAGATGGGGCTTGCGCGGACCGCGCGGCTGGAGGCGGCGGTGGAACGGCTGGCGGGCTTCGCGGGTTGTGCGTCGGTGGCGCGGGCAGAGGACTGGCTGCGCGTCTAGGCGCACCCGAGGGCGCGGCAGGGACGTGGCAGAGCGCGGGCATGGTCGCGGATCTGCCGCTGCGGACCGGATGCCGAACGGGGGAATCGTGGCAAGTCGGGCGGGGCGGGCCGCGCCCCGCTTGCATCTGCAAGCGCGGCGTGAAACCTTGGCATGTCGCCTCACGAAAGCCCCCCGATGCTGCCGATCCTGTTCAAGACGCTGCCGTTTTTCGCGCTGATCGGACTGGGCTATCTGGCCGGTCGCGCGCGGTTTTTCACCGAGGAGGCGACGGCCTGGCTCACGAAATTCGTATTCTACTTTGCCCTCTCGGCCATGCTGTTCCGTTTTGCCGCAAATCTGTCGGTGGCAGAGATCTATTCGACCGATTTCGTGCTGGCCTATCTCTTTGGCTGCACGGTGGTTTACCTCATTGCCATGGCGGTGGCCTGGTGGCGCGGCATCAGCACCGAGGAGGCGGCGATCGAGGCGCAATGCGCGGTGATCGGCAATACCGGGTTTCTGGGCGCGCCGATGCTGGTGGTCCTGATGGGGCCGCAGGCGGCGGGGCCGGTGCTGATGATCCTGGCCATCGACCTGATCGTGTTTTCCACACTCATCACGCTGATTATCACAGGCAAGCGCGAGGGGCGGATGAGTCTTGGCATCTTCAAGGTGCTGGGGCTGGGGCTGTTGAAGAACCCGATGATCGTGTCGATGGGGCTGGGGCTCTTGTGGTCCTCCACCGGGTTTGCGGTTCCGGCACCGATCAATGATTTCCTGTCGCTTCTGGGCGGGGCGGCGACGCCCGGGGCGCTGTTCGCCATCGGCGCGTCGCTGGCGTTCAAATCCGCCGAACGGATGGCGGTGGCGGGCTGGCTGAGTTTCTGCAAGCTGGTGCTGCATCCCCTTGCCGTGGCGGTGGGGGCTTTGTGGATCTTTGACGTGGACCCGCATGCGGCGGGCGTGATGATCGCGGCCTCCAGCCTTCCGGTGGCGGGGAATATCTATATTCTGGCACAGCATTTTGGGGTGGCGCCGCAGCGGGTGTCGGCCTCGATCCTGATTTCGACGGCGGCCAGCATCGTCACGGTGACGGTGGTGATCGCGTTGGTGACCTCTGTTACGGGGGGGCTTTGAGCGATGGAAAAACCTGTCTACGAGGCGCTGCCGCTGCCCGACCGGCGCGAGATGACCGAGGCCGAAATGGCCCATGCGGCAGAGGCATTTCTGGCCCTGATGCGGACCCGCCATTCGATCCGCGACTACAGCGACCGGCCTGTGCCGCGCGGCGTGATCGAGATCTGCGTGGCGGCGGCGGGGTCTGCGCCCTCGGGGGCGAACCAGCAGCCCTGGCATTTCGTGGCGATTTCCGACCCGTTGATGAAGGTGCGGATCCGCGAGGCCGCCGAGGAGGAAGAACGCGCCTTCTACAGCGGCGGCGGGGGCGATGAATGGCTGGCAGCACTGGAGCCGATCGGCACGGATGCGAGCAAGCCGCATCTGACGGTCGCGCCCTGGCTGATCGTGATTTTCGCGCAAAGATGGGGGATGCGGGAAGGCCGCAGGATCAAGCATTACTATGTGCCCGAAAGCGTGGGGATCGCGACGGGGATGCTGATTACGGCCTTGCATCATGCGGGTCTGTCCTGTCTGACCCATACGCCGAACCCGATGAAGTTTCTCAACGCCTTGTGCGACCGGCCCGAGAGTGAAAAGCCGGTGATGATCCTCGCCGTGGGGCATCCGGGCGAGGGCGCGACGGTTCCGGCCGTCGCCAAGAAGAAGAAACCGCTGGCCGAGATTTTGACAGTCCGGGAAGAAATGACAGTCCGAGAAGGAGAGCCGAGATGAAAACCCTGTCCGAGAACCGCGCTTTCAGGGGGGTGCAGGGCGTCTACAGCCATGCGTCCGAGGCGACGGGCTGCGACATGACCTTCGGCCTCTTCCTGCCGGAAGCGGCGGAAAGCGAGCCGGTGCCGGTGCTGTGGTATCTGTCGGGCCTGACCTGCACGCATGAAAACGCCATGGTGAAGTCCGGCGCGCAGGCCTGGGCGGCGCAGCATGGGCTGGCGCTGGTGTTTCCCGACACCTCCCCGCGCGGGCCCGGTGTGGCCGATGATGCGGCCTTCGATCTGGGGCAGGGGGCGGGATTCTATGTCAACGCGACCGAAACCCCCTGGGCGCCGCATTTCCGCATGTGGGATTATGTGACCGAGGAACTGCCGCGCCTGTTGTTCAACGCCTTCCCGCTGGAGGAGGAGCGTCAGGGGATCACCGGTCATTCGATGGGCGGGCATGGCGCGCTGACCATCGCCATGAGCTTGCCGGGGCGGTTCCGGTCGGTTTCGGCCCTGGCACCGATTGCGAACCCCACGGCCTCGGACTGGGGGCGCAAGCAGTTCACCGCCTATCTGGGCCCGGACGAGGCGAAATGGGCGGGCCACGATGCCACGCTTTTGATGCGCAAGCGCGGGTTTGACGGGCCGATCCTGATAGATCAGGGCGCCTCCGACCAGTTCCTCGACCTCTTGAAGCCCGAGGCGCTGGCAGAGGCGATGGCGGCCAGCCGCCAGAACGGCGTGTTCCGGATGCAGAAGGGCTATGACCACAGCTATTTCTTTGTCTCCTCCTTCATGGAGGATCATGTCGGATTCCATGCCGAGGCGCTTTATGACTGAGCCTTCGAGGGGGGGCGGGGGGATGACCACGCTTTACATCGATGCCGATGCCTGCCCGGTGAAGGCCGAGGCCGAGCGTGTGGCGGTGCGGCACGGGGTGGAGATGGTGCTGGTGTCGAACGGGGGCATCCGTCCCTCGCCGCATCCGCTGGTGCGGTCGGTATTCGTGCCGGACGGGCCGGACGAGGCGGACAAGTGGATCGCGGAACAGGCGGGCCCCGGCGATGTGGTGGTGACAGGGGATATTCCGCTCGCCGCGCGCTGCATCGAGGGCGGCGCTGCGGTGCTGCGCCATGACGGCAGCGAGTTGCATGCGCGCAATATCGGGCAGGTGCTGGCAACCCGCGACCTGATGGCCGACCTGCGCAGCGCCGATCCGTTCCGGCAGGGCGGCGGGCGGCCCTATTCCAGGGCTGACCGGTCGCGGTTTCTGGAGGCGCTGGAGCGGGTGATGCGAAGCGCGAAGGCGGGCTGAGGAAATGTCGCGAACGGAGCGGACAGGCGGGCGCGAGCGGGGCAGGGTGCGGGCATGACCATCCTGCCCGCCCCCGAAACGGCCCCGATTCCCCGCACCCCGGCATCGACCCTGCCCGATCTCGAAACCGACCCCGCCGCGCGGCGGCTGATGCTGATCGGCATGGCCTCGGCCTTTGCCGCCGCCGTGATCTTTTCGGTCAATGATGCCTCGATCAAGTTCCTGTCGGGGGGATATGCGCTGCATCAGCTTGTGCTGATCCGGGCCTTGTTCGGGGTTGCCATCGTCGTGCTGGTCCTGATGCCGTTTTCGGGCGGGCTGGCGGCGATGCGCACGCGCAAGCCCTTGCAGCATCTTTTGCGCGGGTCGCTGGTGATCCTCTCCAACCTCTGCTTTTTCATGGGGCTCGCGGCCTTGCAGATGGCCGAGGCGGTGGCGCTGTTCTTTGTGGCCCCCTTGCTGATTACCGCGCTGTCGGTGCCCTTGCTGGGCGAAAAGGTCGGCCCCCGGCGCTGGGCGGCGGTGGCGGTGGGGTTGGCGGGAGTGCTGGTGATGCTGCGTCCGGGGATGGGGCTGTTCCAGCCCGCGATGCTGTTTCCGGTGGCGGCGGCGCTGGCCTATGCGCTGGCTCATATGATGACGCGGCGCATGGGCGGCACCGAATCGGCGGCGACCATGACCTTTTATGTGCAGATCTGTTTCATCGTGATGGCGGGCATGATGGGGCTGACGGTCGGGGACGGGCGGTTCGATCCCGGACCGGACAGCGCCTTGGGGTTCCTGCTGCGCGCCTGGGTCTGGCCCGGGTCCGGCGACTGGCCGATCCTTGCGCTGATCGGGGTTGCCAGCACGGCGGGGGCCTTCCTGATGGCGCAGGCTTACCGGCTGTGCGAGGCGGGGCTGGCCGCACCCTTCGAATATGCCAACCTGCCGATGGCTATTCTGCTGGGCTTGCTGGTGTTCGGGGAATGGCCCGATGCGGTGGCCTGGGTGGGGATCTTCCTGATTGCGGGGTCAGGGCTTTACATGTTCTGGCGCGAAACCCGCAGCCCCCGGGGCCACAACTCCTGAACCCGGCCCTTGAACCCGGCCCGCTGCTCGCCCTAGGGTAGTGGCGGAAATCAAGAGGGCAGGAATGACACAACCGAAAGCCGTGGTGTTCGACATCGGCAATGTGCTGATCGAATGGCAACCGGAACGCTATTACGACCGCAGGATCGGCGAGGCAGGGCGGCGCGCGCTCTTCGCCGAGGTCGATCTGCATGGCATGAATGACCGCATCGACGCCGGCGCGCGGTTCCGCGACACGGTCTATGAAACCGCCGAGGACCATCCGAAATGGGCCGAACAGATCCGTTGGTGGTTTGATGACTGGATCGCACTGGCCTCCCCCCGGATCGACCGGTCCATTCGTCTGCTGCGCGCCTTGCGGGGGCGGGGAGTGCCGGTGTTCGCGCTGACCAATTTCGGCGATGACAGTTTCGCCTATGCCTGCACACAGTATAAGTTCCTTGCCGAGTTCGACCGCGCCTATGTCTCGGGGCGGATGGGGGTGACGAAGCCCTCGCCGCAGATCTATGCGATGCTGGAGGAGGATTGCGGCCTGCCCCCCACGGAGCTGCTGTTCACCGACGACCGGCCCGAGAATATTGAGGTGGCAGCGGCGCGGGGCTGGGGCGTGCATCATTTCACCGGGGCGGAGGGCTGGGCGCGCGCGCTGGTGGATGCAGGATTGCTGAACGAGGCCGAGGCGGCATGAGCATCGAGACGGTTCCCTTCGAGGCCGAGCGCCGGCTGGACTGGATCGCGCTGACCGAGGCGCTGGAGGCCGGGCACCGGCTGCCCCCCGCCGAAGTCGTGGACGGGTTGCTGTATCGCGGCGAGGATACGCTCCTGAACCGGGCGGCCTGGATCGACGGGTTGGGGCAACTGGTCAAATGCGCCACGATCTTTCCCGGCAACGGGGCGCGGGGCAAGCCCACGATCAACGGCGCGGTGACGCTTTATGCCGACCGGACGGGCGAGCTGGAGGCGCTGCTGGATTTTCATCTGGTGACGAAATGGAAAACCGCCGGGGACAGCCTTCTGGCCGCGCGTCGGCTTGCGCGTCCGGATGCGCGGAATTTCCTGCTGGTGGGGGCGGGGAATGTGGCAGGCTCGATGGTCGCGGCATACGCTGCGGCCTTTCCCGGTGCGCGCTTCACCGTCTGGGCGCGCGACCCGGCGGCGGCGGCGGCCTTTGCGGCAGCGCAGGGGGGCATCGCGGTGGCCGGGGATCTGGCGGAGGCGGTGGCGGCGGCGGATGTGATCTGCACCGCGACCATGGCGCGGGAACCGGTGATCCGGGGCGAATGGCTGCAACCCGGTCAGCATCTCGACCTGATCGGCGCCTATACCCCGCAGATGCGCGAGGTGGATGACGAGGCCATGGCCCGCGCAAGGGTTTTCGTCGATGCGCGATCGACCACGCTCCACCATATCGGGGAATTGATGGCCCCGATCGCCGCGGGGGCGATCACCGAAGCCGATGTGATCGCGGATTTTTATGACATCGCTTCGGGCAATTTCACGCGCCGCAGCGCCGCAGAGATCACGATTGCCAAGAATGGCGGCGGCGCGCATCTCGATCTGATGACCTCGGCCTATATCCTGCGCGCCTGGCGCGGTCGCTGAAGGCAGCGGCCCGCCGATGGCCCGATCCCCACTTTGCCGGGCGGTGAGGTTGCGCTAAACTCGGGGCAGAACAAGAAACGGGCAGGTGGCGAGATGCGGAATACGGGCGTTTTTGGCGTGGCACTGGTGTTTTCGGGGGGGCTGGCCGCCGGGGCGGCCATGGCCTCGCCGCAGGTGGTGCCAACGGGGCAGGTGACGGTGGTGGCGGAACAGGCCGGGGGCGAGGCGGGCTTTCGCGGTTGGCTGACGGGCTTCCGCGCCCGCGCGCAAGTGGCGGGGATTCCGGGCGCGGTGCTGGACAATGTGCTGCCCGGCCTGACCTATCAGGCCGATGTGATCCGGCGTGACCGCAACCAGTCGGAATTCACCAAGACGATCTGGGACTACCTCGATACCGCCGTGTCGGAAGAGCGCGTCGCCAATGGCCGTGCGGCGCTGGCCCGCCATCGCGACCTGCTGGAACGGATCGAGGCGCGCTATGGCGTCGAAAAGGAAGTGGTCGTCGCGATCTGGGGGCTGGAGACGGCCTATGGCACGTTCCGAGGCTCGGTGCCGACACTGGATGCGCTGGCGACACTGGCCCATGACGGGCGGCGTGGCGCGTTTTTCGAGGCGGAACTCCTGAACGCGCTGCGCATCGTCGCGGCGGGGGATGTGGCGCCGCGCGCGATGGTCGGAAGCTGGGCGGGCGCGATGGGCCATACGCAGTTCATGCCCTCCTCCTTCCTCGCACTGGCGCAGGATTTCAACGGCGACGGGCGGCGCGACATCTGGGGCGACGATCCGACCGACGGGCTGGCCTCTGCCGCGCATTACCTTGCGCATTACGGCTGGACGAAGGGCATGCCCTGGGGGGTGGAGGTGGTGCTGCCCCAAGGGTTCGATTTTGAACAGAGTGGGGAAAGGGTGCGCAAATCCACCGCCGACTGGCAGGCGATGGGGCTGCGCGGTGCGGAGGGTGGGCTGCTGCCCGACCACGGCCCGGCCTCGGTCCTGCTGCCGGGCGGGGCGCGGGGCGCGGCCTTCCTGATCTTCGCCAATTTCCAGGTGATCGAGCGATATAACCCGGCGGATGCCTATGTCATCGCCGTGGGCCATCTGGCCGACCGCATCCGGGGGGCCGGACCGTTCCGCGCAAGCTGGCCGCGCGAGGAACGCGCGCTGACCCGCGATGAGCGGCTGGAATTGCAGGAACGGCTGACGCAGGCGGGTTTCGACACGCGCGGCGTCGATGGCCGGATCGGGCCGAACACCATCGCCGCGATCCGCGCCTTCCAGAAGGCACAGGGTCTGGTGCCGGATGGTTTTGCGGCGCTGTCGGTGCTGACCGGCTTGCGCTGACCGGCTTGCGCTGAGAGATGCGGGGGGCGTCCGCGCCCCGACGCGCCGACAGGGCTTTTGCAACAGGGCTTTTGCACCGCACGGTTACCCGATACACCGGGCAGCAAGGGGCCGCCGCAAGGGTGCCGGGCGGCGTGAGGCGCAAGGGAGAACCACCGCATGAACCGTCTGAAGGCTGCCATGGCCGAAAAGGGCATGATCGCCGCCGCCTGGGCCGGGCTCGGCAGCGCGGATGTCGTGGAAATCATGGTGCGTCACGGCTGGCGCACCATCATCATCGACGGCGAGCATGGGCTGGGCGATCTTGAAACCTGGGTCCATATGGCGCGCGCCATCGAGGCGGCGTGCGGCGAGGTGATCCTGCGCCTCCCCGATGGTCTGGACACGACAATCAAGAAGGCGCTGGACCGGGGCTTCCGCTCCTTCATCGTGCCGATGATCTCCAGCGCCGCGCAGGCACAGGCGGTGATGGCCTCCTTCCACTATCCTCCGACGGGCAAACGCGGCTATGCCGCCCCGGTTCTGCGCTGCTCGGACTGGGGATCACGCCCCGGCTATGCCCGTGATGAGGCGGCCGAGGATCTGTTCGTGATGCTGCAATGCGAGGATGTGGCGGCGGTGGCGGCGCTGGAAGAGATCGTCACGGTGCCGGGCATCGGCGCGATCTTTCTGGGCCCCAATGATCTGGCAGCCAGTGCAGGCCATCTGGAACGGATGGACCATCCGGAGGTCCACGCGCTCTTTGCCCGTGTCGAGGCGGTCGTCACCCGCGCGGGCCTGCCCATGGCCACCGTGCGTGGCGGCGGGCGCGACTGGCAGGATCTGGAGGCGCTGGGTTTCCGGCTGGTCGCCGGGGTTACCGATGTGGGGATGCTGGTCGACGGGCTGCACCGCGAAACCGCCGCGCTCAAGGGCCAGAGCGACGCCGCAGCAACCCTGCCGCGCTACTGAAGCTTTTGATCTCCTGCTGCGGATTGCGCCTGACGTCGCTGTCCGTCCGCTGGCCGCCCGAGGGGGCAATCCACGCCCTTGCTCCTGCCCCTTCATCTGTTCTGAAATATCCTCGGGGGGTCCGGGGGGCAGACAGCCCCCCGGCACCGGCCGCCGCCGGCGCGCCCTGTCAGGTCACAGCAATCCGCGCGCGGCGAGGTTGCGCATCAGATGGCTGGTGCCGAAGGTCCATTCCGCACAATCGGTGGACAGCCGCACCACATTTTCCAGTCGTCCGAAGCCCGGGGCGGAAATCGTCACCCGGTCCCCGATCTTGTGGGTGAAGCCTTCGCCCGGATGATCGCGGTCCTGCGTCGGTGCAAACAGCGTGCCGAGGAACAGCAGGAACCCGTCAGGATACTGGTGATGCCGCCCGATGGTCTGGGACACCAGTTCGGTCGGGTCACGGCTGATCTCCTTCATCGAGGAATGGCCGTCCAGCACGAAGCCTTCCTCGCCCTCCACCCGCAGGGTCAGTTCGGCATTGCGCACGTCGTCGATGCCGAAGCCGTCGTCAAAAAGCCGGATCATCGGCCCGATCGCACAGCTTGCGTTGTTGTCCTTGGCCTTTGACAACAGCAGCGCCGAACGCCCCTCCACATCGCGCAGGTTCACGTCATTGCCAAGGCAGGCCCCGATGATCGCGCCTTTCGAGGTGACCGTCAGCACCACCTCCGGCTCCGGGTTGTTCCAGCGCGAGATCGGGTGCAGGCCCACCTCCGCCCCGGTGCCCATCGAGGACAGGATCTGCGCCTTGGAAAACACCTCCGCATCCGGGCCGATGCCGACCTCCAGATATTGCGACCAGAGCCCTTCGGCGATCAGCGCGCGTTTCACCTCTGCCGATTCGGGCGAGCCTGCGCGGATGTCGCGCAGGCTCGCGCCGATGGTGGCCCCGATGCGTTCGCGGATGGCGAGCGCCTTGGCCGGATCCCCCGCCGCCTTTTCCTCGATCACCCGTTCCACCATCGACCGCGCGAAGGTCACGCCGCAGGCCTTGACCGATTGCAGGTCGCAGGGGGCGAGGAAATGCACGGCGGACATATCACCCACAGGGGCGGCCGCAATCTCCTCCAACGTCCCCAGCGCCACGCCATTCGCGGCACGGACATGGGCGACCGGGTCATCCAGTTCGCAGACATCGCGGCTGGTCGGCGCGCTGCGGGAGGTGATGTCCACGACCTGACCTTCGCGCAGGGTGATGACCGAGGGGCCGCCCGCGATCGGGTTCCAGACCCGGCCGAGCCAGGTTCCTGAGTGGTCCTCGGGGGCGATGACGGGCATGGGGGTCCTCCTCGGGTTCTGATGGCGCAATCCGGTATACCAGACGCTTGTATGGCAGATCATGGACCATAAAGTGCTGCCTGCCGCAACAGGGAAAAGCTGACGCCGCCGCTTGGGTCAGATCCGTTCCAGCGCGATGGCGATGCCCTGACCGACGCCGATGCACATGGTGGCCAGCGCCCGCCGTCCGCGCGCCCGCGACAACTCCAGCGCCGCCGTGCCGGTGATGCGCGCCCCTGTCATTCCCAAGGGGTGACCAAGGGCGATGGCCCCGCCATTGGGGTTCACGCGCGGGTCATCCCCGGCAATCCCCAACTGGTGCAGGGTGGCGACACCTTGCGCCGCGAAAGCCTCGTTCAACTCGATCACATCGAAATCGGCGGGGACAAGGCCAAGGCGTGCCATCAACTTCTGGCTGGCAGGGGCCGGGCCGATGCCCATGATGCGCGGCGGCACCCCTGCTGTCGCCCCGCCAAGGATCCGCGCGATCGGGGTCAGGCCATGCGTCATTGCAGCAGACCCCGAGGCGAGGATCAGCGCCGCCGCGCCATCATTGACGCCGCTGGCATTTCCGGCCGTGACGGAACCGCCCGCAAAGATCGGACGCAGCGCCGCCAGTGCTTCGGGTGTGGTTGCGCGGGGATGTTCGTCGCGCTCCACCACCAGCGCCGCGCCCTTGCGCTGCGGGATGGTGACAGGCGCAATCTCGGCGGCGAGCCGCCCGTTTTGCTGTGCTGCGGCGGCTTTCGCTTGCGAGGCCAGCGCCATGGCGTCCTGCGCTTCGCGCGTGATGCCATAGTCATCGGCCACGTTCTGCCCGGTCTGGGGCATCGATTCGGTGCCGTAGGCCGCCTCCATCGCCGGGTTGACGAAGCGCCAACCAATCGTGCTGTCGTAAATCGCCGCCTCGCGCGAAAAGGCGCTGCCCGCCTTGGGCATCACGAAGGGCGCGCGCGACATGCTTTCCACCCCTCCTGCGATCATCAGGCTGGCCTCGCCCGCAGCAATCTGGCGCGCGGCGATCAGCACCGCATCCATCCCGGACCCGCAGAGCCGGTTGACGGTGGTGCCCGTCACCGCCACCGGCAGGCCCGCCAGCAGCACCGCCATGCGGGCCACATTGCGGCTGTCCTCGCCCGCCTGATTGGCGCAACCGAGGATCACATCCCCGACGCCCTCCCAATCCACGCCCGGATTGCGGGCCACCAGCGCGCGCAGCGCATGGGCGGCCAGATCGTCGGGCCGCACCGCCGACAGCGCCCCGCCATAGCGGCCAATGGGGCTGCGGATATAGTCGCAGATGAAAACCTCGGTCGTCATGGGGGCCTCCTGCCGCAGCCAACGCTTCCGCTATAGCCGCCGGGGCGCGCGTTGGAAACCGGGCAGCAGGCCCGGATAAAGGATTGCCCGGCCCGCTTTCCCGGTCCAACCTTTGCGCAGATTTGCCGCAGCGAAAGGACAGGCGATGCGCACGATCAAGGGGCCAGGGCTGTTTCTGGCGCAATTTGCGGGGGATGCGGCCCCGTTCAACACCTGGGCGGGGATCACCGCTTGGGCGGCCGATTGCGGCTATGTCGGCGTTCAGGTGCCAAGCTGGGATGCGCGGCTTTTCGATCTGGACCTTGCGGCCACGTCAAAGGCCTATTGCGACGACTGGGTGGGGCAGGCCGCAGCAAAGGGCATCGCGGTGACCGAACTTTCCTGCCATCTGCAAGGTCAGTTGGTCGCCGTGCATCCGGCCTATGACGCGGCCTTTGATGGCTTCGCCGCCCCGCAGGTCCGGGGCAATCCGCAGGCGCGGCAGGCATGGGCGGTCGGGCAGGTGGAAAAGGCGATCCGCGCCTCGGCCCATCTGGGGCTGACGCAGCTTGCCACCTTCTCCGGCGCGCTGGCCTGGCCCTATGTCTACCCTTGGCCGCAGCGCCCGGCGGGGCTGGTGGAGGCCGCGTTTGATGAACTGGCCGCGCGCTGGCGGCCTCTGCTGGATCTCGCCGACAGTCATGGCGTTGATCTGTGCTATGAGATCCATCCGGGCGAGGATCTGCATGACGGGGTGAGTTTCGAGATGTTTCTGGACCGTGTGAAGGGGCATCCGCGCGCAAGGATGCTCTATGATCCCAGCCATTATGTGCTGCAATGTCTGGATTATCTGGCCAATCTGGACATCTACGCCGAACGGATCGGGATGGTGCATGTCAAGGATGCCGAGTTCAACCCGACAGGTCGGCAGGGGGTCTATGGCGGGTTCCAACCTTGGGTCAACCGGGCCGGGCGGTTCCGCAGCCTTGGTGACGGGCAGGTGGATTTCGGCGCGATTTTCGCCAAGCTGGCCGCGATGGACTTCCCCGGCTGGGCGGTGGTGGAATGGGAATGTGCGCTCAAACACCCCGAGGATGGCGCGCGCGAAGGGGCGGCCTTCGTGCGCGACCATATCATCCGGGTGACGCCGCATGCGTTCGACGATTTCGCTGGTGCAGGGACGGATGATGCCGCCAACCGCCGGATGCTGGGGATCGACCGATGAGCCGCTTTGCGGGCCGGGCGGGGCCGATCCGTCTGGGTATGGTGGGCGGGGGCGAAGGCGCGTTCATCGGGCAGGTCCACCGCATTGCCGCGCGGCTGGACGGGGCATTCGAATTTGTCGCAGGCGCGTTGTCGTCCACGCCCGAACGGGCGGCGGTCTCGGGGGCGGCACTCGGGCTGGCGGCGGACCGCACCTATGCCGATTACCGCGCCATGGCGCAGCGCGAGGCGCGGCTCAGGGACGGGATCGAGGCGGTGGCCATCGTCACGCCGAACCACCTGCATGCCCCCGTCGCCAAGGAATTTCTGCGCCGGGGCATCCATGTGATCTGCGACAAACCGCTGACCGCAACGCTGGCCGAGGCGCGAAGCCTGCAACGGGCCGCCGGGAAAGCGCAGGCGATCTTTGTGCTGACCCACAATTACACCGGATACCCGATGGTGCGGCAGGCGCGTGCAATGGTGGCGGCGGGTGATCTGGGCGATTTGCGTGTGGTGCAGGTCGAATATCCGCAGGATTGGCTGGCCGAGGATCAAACCGGCAACAAGCAGGCCGAGTGGCGCACCGACCCTGCCCGCAGCGGGGCGGGGGGCAGCCTGGGTGACATCGGCACCCATGGCTGGAACCTTCTGCGCTTTGTCACCGGGCTGCGGGCCGAGGCGCTGGCCGCCGATCTGCACCGCTTCGTGCCGGGGCGGCAGCTGGATGACAACGCCCATGTCATGCTGCGCTTTCAGGGTGGCGCGCGCGGGATGCTCTGGTGTAGCCAGGTGGCGGCGGGTCAGGAAAACGGGCTGCGGCTTCGGGTGTTCGGCACGAAGGCGGGGATCGAGTGGTTTCAGGAACAGCCGAACCAGTTGCTGTTCACGCCTCTGGGCGGGCGGCAGGAACGGCTGACGCGGGGCGGGGCGGGGCTGTCGCAGGCGGCGGCGCAGATGACCCGGATCCCGGCGGGGCATCCGGAGGGCTTTCTGGAAGCCTTTGCCAACCTCTATTCCGAGGCGGCGGTGGCGATCCGCGCGCACCGCGCCGGCAAGGCCCCGCCCGACGGCGTGATCTTTCCGACACTGGCCGACGGGGTGGAGGGCATGGCTTTCGTTGACGCCTGCGTGCGGTCCGCCCGGCGCAATTCGGCCTGGGTGACCTTCGGCTGATCCACCATCACGGCCTTGTCAGGCTGCGGTCCCGCAAGGGGCTTGACCTTCCGGTTGCGGGAAGCTGCATCACGCGGGGACGCATCGTGAGGAGAGACTGAAAATGATGATTTCCCGCCCTGTATTTGCTGCGACACTTGCTGTGTCCTTCGCCCTGGGACTTGCCGCGCTTCCGGTCGTGGCGCAGATGAACCATGGCCAGATGGACCACAGCCAGATGAACCACGGCCAGATGGACCATGGCGCGCATCAATCCGCGCCGTCCGACAACCCGGCCATCGCCGCCTATCGGGAGGCCAATGACCGGATGCACCGCGACATGGACATCGCCTTCAGCGGCGATGCCGATGCCGATTTCCTGCGCGGCATGATCCCGCATCATCAGGGCGCCATCGACATGGCGCGGGTGGTGCTGGACCATGGCACTGACCCCGAGATTCGCGCCTTGGCCGAAGCCATCATCGCCGCACAGGAGGCGGAGATCGCGCAGATGCAGGGCTGGCTGGCCGCACGCGGGCAATAGGGCGCTCATCGCTCCCTGACGGGCGCTTGTCGCCGGGCTGACGAAAGAGCCCCGTCAGGGCGCAATGTGGGGCAGGGGGATCGCGCCTGCGTCCTGCGGCACCGCATAGCCGCGCTGCACGGCGGGGCGGGCGGCGATGGACAGATACCAGCGGCAGACCTCGGGAAAGGTGTTGAGGTCGATCCCCTGCCATTCGAACCGCGCGACCCAGGGCCAGATCACCATATCCGCCACGCTGTAATCGCCGCGCCCGGCCCCTGCCACATAGTCGCGCCCGGCCAGACGGTCATTCAGCACGCGGTAGAGCCGCGCAGCCTCGGTGCCATAGCGGTCCTCGGCGTAGGGGGACTTGCCGGGGTTGAACTTCACGAAATGGTGGACCTGCCCCAGCATCGGCCCGAGCCCGCCCATCTGCCACATCAGCCATTCCAGCATGCGCCAGTATTCCGCCCCCTCGCAGCGGAACCGTCCGGTCTTGTCGGCGAGATAGAGCAGGATCGCGCCCGATTCCATCAGGCTTTGACCCGTGTCATGGTCGTGGATCGCGGGGATACGGTTGTTCGGCGCATGGCGCAGGAAATCGGGCGCGAATTGCGCGCCCTTGCCGATGTCGATGGGATGGACGGTATAGGGCAGGCCCAGTTCCTCCAGCAGGATCGAGACTTTGCGGCCGTTCGGAGTGGTCCAAGTGTAGAGGTCGATCATGGGCGGGCTCCGGCTGGGGTTGCAAGGCTGGGGGTGCGGGCCATGGTGACAGTGGCGCGGACCGGGGGCAATAGGTCCGGCGGTGGCGCATAATATCCGATGAAAACAATCGGTCTTTACTTCCAAGTGAATTTGTCGGAAATTGCGTCCGCGTGGTGGGGCGACGCCATCCCGACACCCCGTCCGACAGGCCGCGCTCACCGGATACCGCAGAATGACCGACACCATGCCTGACACCATGACCGAGGCCCATTCGCAGGGCGCGCCGCCCTTGCATGATGCGCTGGCGCTGACGGCGGGCGGCACGACGGCGCTGATCCGGCTCCATGACCAGACCTATTCCCTGCGCATCACGCGGCAGGGAAAACTGATCCTGACGAAGTAGCGGGGAGGCGGGGATGCCAGACTGCCGGAGGCCAGGATGATCGTCTGCCATTGCGCCAACATCTCGGATCACGACATCCGCGCTGCCGTGGACTGGATGCGCGCCGCCGACCCGCAAACCATCATCACGCCGGGCAAGATCTATCACGCGATTGGCCACCGGGCCGATTGCGGCGGGTGCATGCCGCTCTTTCTTGACACGATGCGCAACTGTGCGACGTTCGGGGTAGCCAGGGAACCAGACCCGAGCCAGAACGTTCCCATCCTGCGCAAAATGAAAGGAAAGCCACATGAAGGGCGACCCGAAAGTTATTGACTATCTCAACGCGGCCCTGCGGTCCGAACTGACGGCGGTGAGCCAATACTGGCTGCATTTCCGGCTGCAGGAGGACTGGGGCTATGGCCACATCGCCGCGAAAAGCCGGGCGGAAAGCATCGAGGAGATGCACCATGCCGACAAGCTGATCGCACGCATCCTGTTTCTGGAAGGCCATCCCAACCTGCAAAAGCTCGATCCGCTGCGGATCGGCCAGACCCTGCGCGAAACGCTGGATTGCGACCTTGCGGGGGAACATGATGCCCGCACGCTCTACATCGAGGCGCGGCGGCATTGTGACGAGGTGGGCGATTTCGTCACCCGGGCGCTGTTCGACGAGCTGATTGCCGATGAGGAAGGCCATATCGACTATCTCGAAACCCAGATCGACCTGTATGAGACGATCGGGGCCGAGAAATACGGCATGCTGAACGCCAAGCCCGCCGATCAGGCGGAATAGCGGGCGCGGGCCATTGCTGGAAGGGTGCGCAAGCAATCTGCGCGCCCTTTGCTGGCGCAAGATCTGACCTTGACCACGCCTGAAAGTGCGGACCGTTCGTTGGAAAGCCTGACAAGGCTCGGGTCGCAGTGGCTATACGGCGTCTCGGTCGAGCCATCGGCGTGGCGTCGTTGCAGGATTCTGCCTTCGAAGGATTCACATTGTGGACCCATGCGGTCAGACGGGGGCATGGGCATCGTCGCCAATGGGGTCAGCCTGTTCCTCTGGCCGGATGGTCAGTCAGGCGGCATCCGGCACGAATTGCCGCGCCCGCCATCCCCGGATGCAGGTGCGGCCAGCGCCATTTCGGGCGACATGCACAGCTTGAAGCCATGCGCGACCTCTGCCAGCGCCGGGGCATCGGCCGCGCCGGCAAGGCCCGCGTCGATGAGCTGCGCGGTTGTGGTCAGGGCTCTGGCCAACCTTTGGTCGGAGCGGTCACGGGGCAAATCCGGTTCCAGGCGCGCGCCTGTCGCATCCCCACGCTCCGGATACAAGTTGCACCCACCCCCACCCCCATGCGACGCATATGCGCAAACTGACGAAAGGCCCCGCGCATGACCGCCACGATCCGCCCTCTCGCCCCCCCGGACAAGCCGCAATGGGCAGCACTCTGGACGGCCTATCTGGCCTTCTACGAAACCACCCTGCCGCCCGCGATCTTCGACACCACCTTCGCGCGGCTGACCGACCCGGCCCGGCCCCACCAGCAGGCGTTTGTGGCCGAACGGGACGGACGGCTGATCGGGCTTGTCCATTACATCTTCCACGCCCACAACTGGCGGGCAGAGGATGTGTGTTACCTGCAAGACCTGTTCGTGGCCCCCGAGGCCCGCGGCACGGGTGCTGCCCGCGCGCTGATCGAGGCGGTCTATGCCGCCGCCGATGCCAATGGCACGCCGTCTGTCTATTGGCTGACTCAGGAGTTCAACACGACGGCCCGGCGACTTTATGACCGGGTGGCGAAGGTGACGCCGTTTGTGAGGTATGTGCGTTAGAACGTTCAAATTCAAAGCTTTAGCTGTGTTTGACGACCTCGCAAAGCGGACCAAGTGAGGATTCAGCCGTATTGAAGCCCTTTGCAGGAAGATGCGTCTCAAGCCTTGACAGGTCGAAGTTTGTGTGGATCATCAACTTAATTTTAAGGCTTTGTGGAGGTTGACGATGATGCGCTTTCTGGTGGCGTTAATTATGGCTTTTCTTCCCTTAACTGCACAAGCACAAAACCTTCCTAAGTTTGATGGTGTTTATGTGGGATTGGGCGACGGTTCATTTGAGAAACTGCCTCGGTTAGATTTTGTCTATTATTCACTTTGTGAACTTCCCGCCCCTTCACGTGAAAAAGCAAACAATTCTGGAATCAGATATGTTAGCGTGCCAATGTTTCCACAATTTGTCCAGCAATTTAGATTTTTGGAAGATGAGGTTTTTTCTAGCCTGCCCTCTTTCAAAATGGGCACTTTGGACTCCCTGCTTGTTAAGGGTGGAGATGAAAAGATTGAATTTGTGTATCAAATTCTTTGGAGTGATCAGTTCTTTGAAAGGGGCGTTTACGCTGATGGAAAAATATATAGATTAAGCAGAGATGTGAATAAATCAGAAAGAAGTTGCGCCGATGCCGTCAGCAGTGACAAGCATGACCATTGGGGCGTACAGGGCAGCAAGCTTCCAGTCGAGTATAGGCTTCCAAAAAACGTTAGCAGTTCATGTGGATGGAACGACGGAAGATTTAATATCTTATCAGACTTTCCAAACGCGCTCCAATACTTCCCCAAAAACGTTGGAACAGTCCGAACTTTCATCTATGAGGATGCGTTCAACGCATGTGGCATACAACGAAATCAAAAGGCACGAGCTGTTGGACGAGTCGTAGTCACCAACAAAGGGTTTTACGCATATCGACTTGAGTAGTTTTTTCAGTGCTCACTTACTTTAAAGCCTTCACGCCACCATCGCCTCGGCCTTCTTCAAATCGACCGACACAAGCTGGCTGACCCCCTGTTCAGCCATCGTAACCCCGAACAGACGGTCCATCCGCGCCATGGTCACGGCATGGTGCGTGATGATGAGGAACCGCGTTTCGGTGCGCCGGGTCATTTCGTCCAGAAGGTCGCAGAACCGCGTCACATTGGCGTCGTCGAGGGGCGCGTCCACCTCGTCCAGCACGCAGATCGGAGCGGGATTGGCCAGAAACACCGCAAAGATCAGTGACATGGCGGTCAGCGTCTGTTCCCCCCCCGACAGCAGCGACAGGGTGGACAGTTTCTTGCCCGGCGGCTGGCACATGATTTCCAGTCCCGCCTCCAGCGGATCGTCGGATTCGACCAGCACCAGACGCGCCTCACCGCCACCAAAAAGATGCGTGAACAGCGTGCCGAAATTCGCGTTGACCTGCTCGAAAGCGGTCAGGAGCCGTTCCCGCCCTTCGCGGTTCAGCCCCGCAATCCCGGCGCGGAGCTTCTTCACCGCCTCCTCCAGATCGGTCTTTTCGCGCAGCAGGGTGTCATGTTCCTCCTGCACCGATTTCGCATCCTCCTCGGCGCGCAGGTTGACGGCACCCAAAGCCTCGCGCTGGCGTTTCAGGCGCGCGACATCGGCCTCCAGCGCCTCGGCATCGGGCATGGCATCGGGGTCGGTGGCCAGACGGTCCAGCAGGTCGCCGGGGGCACATTCGGCCTCCTCGCGGATGCGCGCCTCGGCAAGGTTGCGGGCCTCGCGGGCGGCCTCGGCGCGGGTCTCGGCGCGCACGCGGCCTTCGCGCGCCTCGCCCGCCGCGCGTTCTGCCTCGCGTTCGGTCTCGGCGGCGGCGCGCAGGGCGGTTTCCGCCCCGGTCAGCGCCTCGGCGGCGCGGGCGCGGCGGGCCTCGGCATCGCGCATGGCATCGGCCAGTTCCTCGCGCTTGATCGCGATTTCCTCAGGCGCTGCCTGCGCCTCGGCCAGTTCCTCCTCGGTCGCGGCCCGGCGTTCGGCCAGTTCGGTTTTCCGCTTTTCCGCCGTGTCCAGCCGGTGCCGCCAGCCCGAGATTTCCTTTGTTACCTCTTGTCCGCGCTTGATCCGCGCCTCGCCCTCGCGCCGCAATTCGTCATGCGCGGAGCGGCGCGTCATCATGGCAATGCGCGCGGCCTCGACGGTGGTTTTCAGCGCCTCGACCGTGCTGCGCGATACCGCCAGATCGGGCAGGGTTTCCGCCGCACGGCCCGCCTCGCGATGCGCGGCGCGCGCCTCGGTCGCCTCGGTGCCATAACGGTTGACGGCGAGGCGTGCTGCCTCCAGCCGCCCGCCCGCGATGGACTGGTCGGCCTCGGCGCGGGCCAGCGCGCGGTTGGCCTCGGTCACGCGGGCATCCGCCGCGCGCCGCGCCTCGCGCGCCATCTGGTCGGCGCGGGCCAGATCGGCCAGCCGCGCCTGCAACGCCTCATGCGCCTGCCGCGCCCCTTCGGCCCGCGCGTTCAGATCCTCCAGATCGCGCTTGATCTGCACGAGCCGGTTGAGCTGCCGCAACCGCGCCGCCGCCGCCGAAGGCGCATCCTCGGCGGTCGTCCGATAGCCGTCCCAACGCCAGAGATCGCCCTCGCGGCTGACCAGCCGCTGACCTGGCCGCAGCGCCGCCTGCAAACGCGCGCCCCGGTCGCGCGCCACCAGCCCGATCTGGGCAATGCGACGGCGCAGAACCTCGGGCACGCGGACATGGACCGCGATGGCGGCCACGCCTTCGGGCAAGGGCGCGTCGGCGTCGTAATCCGGCAGCATCGCCCAACCCGAGCCTTCCGCCCCCGCCACCGCAGGCGCGCGCAGATCGTCCGACAGCGCCGCCCCAAGGGCGGATTCGAACCCCGGCTCCACCTCGATCCGGTCAAGGATCTGCATGCCCGCCGCCGCCTCCCGCTCCACCAGCCGCGCCAGAGCCGCCACTTCGGCGCGCAGGGCATTGGCCTCGCCCTCGGCCTCGGACCGTGCGCCGCGGGCCTCGGCCTCGCGCTCCTGCGTCTCGGCGCGCGCCTCCTCCGCCGAGGCCAGCGCCTCCTCGGTCGCTTCGGCCAGCGCCAGCGCATCCTCCTGCGCGACCGTGGCGGCCTCCTGCGCCTCGGCGGCGGCACTCAAGGCCTCCTCGGCGGCGGCAACGCCTTCGGCGGCGCGGGCGGCCTCGGCCTCGGCCTTTTCCACGGTGGTTGCGGTATCGGCCAGCAGGCGCTGCACCGATTGGTGCCGGGCCGCCAGCCGCGCCACATCCTCGGTCTGTTCCGACAGCATGGCCTCGCGTTCCGACAGCAGGGCGGCGGCCTCGCGCGCGGCTTCTGCCGCCTCGGCCAGCCGGTCCTCCTGCCCCTCGGCACCGCGAGCGAGTTGTTCGGCCTCCCAGTCCAGCCGGGTAATCGTGTCCACCGCGTCACGGTTCAGTCCTGCCTCGCGGTCCATGTCGCGCGACAACTGGTCGATCCGGCCCTTCAGCGTCTCGATGGTCTGGAGCGCGCGGGATTCGCTTTCATTCAGCGCATCGCGCTGCACCGTCAGGCGTTGCAGGATGGCACCCGCAATCGCCTCCTCCTCGCGCCGGGGGGGCAGCGCATCCTCGGCCTGCTGGCGCGCGGCCGTGGCGGCCCGGGCGGCGGATTCGGATTGCGACGCCGCCAGCAGCCGCCCCCGCAAGGTCGCCTCGGCCCCGGCCACGGCCTGATCGGCCTCGCGCCAACGGCGGAACAAGAGCATCCCCTCGGCCCGGCGCAGATCCGCCCCGATCTCGCGATAGCGCGCCGCCTGCCGGGCCTGCCGCGCCAGCGTCGCCAGTTGCGCCGCCAGTTGGTCCAGCACGTCATCAACCCGCGCGAGGTTCTGTTCCGTCGCCTGCAAGCGCAATTCCGCCTCGTGGCGGCGCTGGTAAAGCCCGGAAATCCCCGCCGCCTCCTCCAGAATCCGGCGCCGGTTCTTGGGCTTGGCGTTGATCAGTTCCGAAATCTGCCCCTGCCGCACCAGGGCCGGGCTGTGCGCCCCGGTCGAGGCATCGGCAAAGAGCATCTGGATGTCGCGCGCCCGCACGTCCTTGGCATTGGCCTTGTAGGCCGAGCCCGCATCCCGCGTGATGCGCCGCACGATCTCGATCTGGTCGGCCTCGTTGAATCCCGAGGGCGCCAGCCGGTCCTGATTGTCGATGATCAGCGCCACTTCGGCGAAATGCCGCGCCGACCGCGTCGCGGTTCCGGCAAAGATCACATCTTCCATCCCGCCGCCGCGCATGGCGGTGGGGCGGTTTTCGCCCATCACCCAGCGCAGCGCTTCCAGCAGGTTCGACTTGCCGCAGCCATTGGGGCCGACCACCCCCGTCAACCCCTCATGGATGACCAGGTCCGTGGGGTCCACGAAACTCTTGAAACCGTTGAGGCGGAGGCGGTTGAAGCGCAAGGGGCGAGGTCCGGTGATTCTGGCTGGCCGCCATCGTCGCGGCAAGGCGGGGGGCAAGTCAACCTCGCACCCCTGCATCCTGCCCCTTTCACCGACTTACCCACAAGATATAGTCGTGGGCCAGCCCTCCTTCCGGGCCTCGACCCGCGACTTTCCCGCTTTTGTCAAAAGCCCTTGACGCGCCCCGGACCGAGGCGGAACTTCGGGGCAAAAATACGGGAACCGATGATACCCTATCAACCCAGATCGCCCTATGACTGGCCCGCGCTGCTCGGCCTGATCCAGCGTGCCTTTGCCGCGATGGAGGGGCGCGTCGATCCGCCCTCCTCGATGTATCGCCTGACCGCCGCCGACCTCGAACATCACTCCGGCGAGATCTGGGTGATCGGCAGCCCTGCCATCGCCTGCGTCCTGCTGACCATCCACGATGACGCATTGCATATCGGCAAGCTCTCGGTCGATCCGGCCCGTCACCGGCAGGGCCATGCCAAGACCCTGATCCGGCTCGCCGAAACCCGCGCCCGCGCGCTCGGCTTGCCCCGGCTGGAACTGCAAAGCCGCGTGGAACTGGTGGAAAACCATGCGATCTTCTTCGCGCTCGGCTTTCAGCAGACCGAAACCACCGCCCATCCCGGCTACGATCATCCCACCTCGCTGGTCTTCTCGAAATCCCTGTGAACAGGGCTCTGTCCTGCCGGCACCGGGATCCGGCACCGCACAAAGGTTGTGCCGCGCGCGCCCACGCCGGTCTTTCCCTTCACCTGGCCCAAATACCTTCGGGGGTGAGCCGCGCCCCGCGGCGAGGGGGCCGACAGCCCCCTCTCCCGCGCTCGCCATGGGCCGCAGCGCATCCGGCCTCCCCTTCACCACAAAATGCGATAGATTTCCGAAAACCCGCACCCTTCCCCCGCCTGCCAGAGGATCCATGCCCATGCTCCACGCCCTCCTGATCCTGCTCTGCTGCCAGTTGGCGGGCGAAGCCATGGCCCGCGCGCTGGACCTGCCCCTGCCCGGCCCGGTGCTGGGGCTGGTGCTGTTGCTGGCGGGGTTCGCGGCCTTTCCCGGCCTTGTGGCCCGGATGCGGCCACTCGCCTCCGGCCTGCTGGCGCATCTGTCGCTGCTCTTCGTGCCCGCGGGCGTGGGGGTGATCGGGCATCTCGACCGGCTGGGCGGACAGGGGGGCTGGCTGCTGGCGGCCATCGTGATCTCGACCGCACTCGCCATCGCCACGGGCGCGCTGGCCTTTGTCGCCGTCGCCCGGCTGACAGGGCAGGCACAGGGCCCCGACGACGTTGACGCAACGAGGGCCGCAGAATGACCGAGTTCACTGAAATCTGGTCCTATCTCGCGCGCGGCCCGCTCCTCTGGCTGACCGCGACCCTTGCCACCTATGCGCTGGGCGATGCGCTCTACCGGGCCAGCGGGCGCAAACCCTTCGTCAATCCGGTGCTGATCGCGGTGATCCTGCTCGGCGGGCTGCTCTGGGTCACGGCCACCCCCTACGCCACCTATTTCGAGGGCGCGCAATTTGTCCATTTCCTGCTCGGACCGGCAACCGTGGCGCTCGCGCTGCCGCTCTGGGAGGCGCGCGCCCATGTCCGCCGCGCAACCCTTCCGGTGCTGGCAGGGGTGCTGGCGGCCTCGGTCACCGGAACCGCCTCGGCGCTCGCCATCGGCAAGCTGGGCGGGCTTTCGTCCGCCACGCTGATCTCGCTCGCACCCAAATCCGCAACCGCGCCGGTGGCGCTGGGCATTTCCGACCGGCTTGGCGGTTCGCCGACGCTGACGGCGGTGCTGGTGATCCTGACCGGCATCTGCGGCGCGATCATCGCGACGCCGCTCCTGAACGCGCTGCGCCTGCGCGACTGGCGGGCGCGGGGGCTGGCGGTGGGGGCGGCCTCCCATGGCATCGGCACGGCGCGCGCCTTGCAGGTCCACCCGGTCGCGGGGGCCTTCGCGGGGCTCGGCATGGGGCTCAATGCGGTGGGGGCGGCCTTTCTCGTGCCGCTCATTCTGTGGCTGTTCCTCTGACGGCGGGGCTGGACCTGAACCCGCACAGCGCCTAACTCTGGACTGCGCTGCCCGAAAAGGAGGCCCCATGGCCCTGCCCGCCCTCACCATCCATCTCGCCGCCCCGCGCGGCTTCTGCGCGGGTGTGGACCGTGCCATCCGCATCGTCGAGATGGCGCTGGAGAAATGGGGCGCCCCGGTCTTTGTCCGCCACGAGATCGTCCACAACAAATTCGTCGTCGACGACCTGCGCGCCAAGGGCGCGGTCTTTGTCGAGGACCTCGATGATTGCCCCACCGACCGCCCGGTGATCTTTTCCGCCCATGGCGTGCCCAAGGCCGTGCCCGCCGAGGCCGCCCGGCGCGAGATGATCGCGGTGGACGCCACCTGTCCCCTCGTCACCAAGGTCCATAACGAGGCCGCGCGCCATTCCGAGAACGGCCTGCAACTGGTGATGATCGGACATGAGGGCCATCCCGAAACGCTTGGCACCATGGGCCAGTTGCCGGTGGGCGAGGTGCTGCTGGTCGAAACCGTCGCGGATGTGGCAAAGCTTGCGGTGCGGGATCCGGACCGGCTCGCCTATATCACCCAGACCACGCTCTCGGTCGATGACACGGCCGACATTGCCGCAGCCCTCAGGGCGCGGTTTCCCGCGATCCTCGCCCCGGCGCATGACGACATCTGCTATGCCACCACCAACCGGCAGGCCGCCGTCAAGGCCATCGCCCCCGTCATCGACGCGCTGCTGGTGATCGGGGCCCCCAATTCCTCGAATTCGAAACGTCTGGTGGAGGTGGGCCGCGCGGCAGGCTGCGCCTATGCCCAGCTTGTCCAGCGCGCCGCCGATATCGACTGGCGCGCGCTGGAGGGGATTTCATCGCTGGGCATCACCGCCGGAGCCTCGGCGCCCGAAGTGCTGGTGAACGAGGTCATCGACGCCTTCCGCGCGCGGTTCGCCGTAACCGTGACACTGGTGGAAACCGCACAGGAAAATATCGAGTTCAAGGTGCCGCGCCTGCTGCGCGAGCCGGTCTGAAAGGCAAGACGATGAGTGCAGCCCTCTCTCCCGAATTCCTGCTGACCGCGCTTGTGGTCTGCATCACGCCGGGCATCGGTGTGGTCTATACCCTGTCCATCGCCCTCGGGGGTGGTTTCCGTGCCGGGGTCTGGGCGACGCTGGGATGCACGCTGACCACGGTCGTCCATATGGTCGTCGCCATGGCCGGGCTGGCGGCGATCCTGCACAGCTCCGCCCTGCTGTTCCAGATCCTGAAATACGCGGGCGTTGCCTATCTGATGTGGATGGCGTGGGCGGTGCTGAAGGATGAAGGATCGCTCGCCATCACGGCGGCCGAGGGCGGGTCCGCCCGCCGCATCGTGCTGCGCGGCATCCTCCTGAATATCCTCAACCCGAAACTGCCCCTGTTTTTCATGGCCTTCCTGCCGCAGTTCCTGCCTGCATCCGGGGCGGGCCTTGCCGATATAGCTGCGCTCGGGGCGGTGTTCACCGCTATCACCTTTGCGGTTTTCCTGTTCTATGCCCTCCTCGCCGCCTCGGGCCGGGAGGCGGTCCTGACCTCGCCACAGCTCCTTTTGTGGATCAAGCGCGGCTTTGCCGCCTCCTTCGGGGCGCTTGGGGCGCGGCTCGCCCTCGAACGCGCGCCATAGGCCCCCTGATGACGGACAGGCAGATCCCGCGCGCGGCGCTCCTGCTGGGACTGGCGGGGCTGGTCCCCTTCCTCTGGGGCGCAGGTACCGAACTCAGCGATGATGCGGCGGCCCTTGGTCTGTCCCTGCTGGGGCCGCGCTTCATCGGGCCTTATGTCGGGCTCGCCTATGGCACGGTGATCCTGTCCTTCATGTCGGGTGTCCTGTGGGGCTTTGCCGCGCAGGCACGCGAAGGGGCGGCGACGGGCTATGCGCTTTCGGTGATCCCCGCGCTCTGGGCCTTTTTCATGGTGGGGGGCGGGCCGGTTTCGGCGGCCATCAACCTGATGGCAGGCTTTGCCGGTCTGCTGCTGCTCGACGCGGTATTCGTCCGATGGGGTCTTGCGCCGCCTTGGTGGATGCGGCTGCGCCTCGGGCTGACGGCGGTGGTGCTGGCCTGTCTTGCCATCACCGCTTTCGGGTAGCGCCCCGCGCTTCGGCCTCGACGGGCTTTCTCGCTGCGGGGGCGACGAGCGCGCGTCAACGACCGGCGCTTCGCTCTGGCCGGACGCGCGCGAACCGGGTAAAGCGCCCTGACAACGACAGGAGCCTCCATGCCAGACCTTTTTGCCTATACCGACGGCGCCTGTTCGGGCAATCCCGGCCCCGGCGGCTGGGGCGTGCTGATGCTTGCGCGCGAGGAAGGCGGCACCGTGGTCAAGGAGCGCACGCTTCAGGGCGGGGAACCGGACACTACCAACAACCGCATGGAACTGCTGGCCGCGATTTCGGCGCTGGAGACGCTGGCGCGACCGTCCGAGCTGACCATCGTGACCGACAGCGCCTATGTGAAGAACGGCGTCACCACCTGGATCCATGGCTGGAAGCGCAACGGCTGGAAAACCGCCGACAGGAAGCCGGTCAAGAACATCGACCTCTGGCAAAGGCTCGATGTCGCGCAAGCCCGCCACAAGGTGATCTGGAAATGGATCAAGGGCCATGCGGGCCATGCCGAGAATGAACGCGCCGATGAACTCGCGCGTGCGGGCATGGCCCCCTTCAAGCCTGCAAGCAAGGCCCCCGCCAAATGACGCTCATGGCCTCGCTCGACATCCTGTCGGTCGCGGTCTTTGCGCTGACCGGCGCGCTGGTCGCCTCGCGCAGCCAGCTCGACATCGTGGGGTTCCTGTTCGTCGCCTGCCTGACGGCGGTGGGGGGCGGCACGCTTCGCGATGTGCTGCTGAACCGCGATCAGGTGTTCTGGGTGGCGGACCCCTCGATCCTGCTGGCGGCAGTGGCGGCGGCGGTGCTGGTGTTCTTCACCGCGCACCGGCTGGAAAGCCGCTATCGCGCGATCCTCTGGCTTGACGCCCTTGCGCTGGCAGTGGCGGTGCCTGCGGGCGTCGGCGTGGCGATGGGCATGGGCCAGCACTGGGGCGTGGTGCTGGTGATGGGGGTGGCGACGGGCTGTTTCGGCGGGCTGATGCGCGATGTGGTCTGCAACGAGGTGCCGCTGGTGCTGAAACAGGGCGAGATCTATGCCACGGCGGCCTTTGCCGGGGCAGGTGCCGCGCTGCTGGCGCGTCTGGCGGGGCTGGAGATCGGGCAGGCGCTGGTGATCTGCGGCGCAGTGACCTTCCTTTTGCGCGCGGGCTCGGTCGCCTTCGGCTGGGGCCTGCCGGTCTACAAGGCCCGCCCGCCGCGCCCGGAATCACCCAAACGCTGATCCCCCTTTGCAGCATCCCCTCCAGCCCCTAGTCTGAAAACCATGCCCCGACGCAAGCTCCTGCCCGATTCCGACGTTCTGACCCTCGCCCTCGACCGCCTGACAACGGAAGGCGAGCGCGCCGTCACATTCGGTGCCATGGCCGAGGCGACAGGTCTCGCAGCCTCTACCCTTGTGCAACGCTTCGGCTCGCAGGAGGCGATGGTCGAAGCCGCCTTGCTGCAAGGATGGGACCGCGCCATGGCCATGCTCGGGCAGGCCGAGGCCGAAGCGCCGAAATCGCCCAAAGGGGTGCAGGCGCTTCTGAAAAGCCTTCCGGCACAGCCCGTGCCGCTGTCAGCCTGTCTGCCGCGCGCGGCCTGCCGCGACCGTGCGGCGCTGTGGCGGCTGCGGGTCGAGGCGGCGCTTGCGCTGCGGCTGGGGGGCGGGGCAAAGGCGGCGCAGTCCGCCGCGATGATCTTTGCATACTGGCAGGGTCAGGCGGCATGGATGGACACAGGCGGCCCGGCGGCCCGCGTCAAGGATGTGCTGAAGCGGCTCACCTGACAGACCGGCCCGGAAAGCGCGATCCGTCCCCGGGTTCCCCCGGACCACATTCAGTGCCGGATACGGGACATAGGAACGGGCCGGATGGTCGCGGCAAGCCCCCGCAACCCGCAAATCACAACCTGCATTGTTCGCGCCCATCGGGGCCGCCTTACCCTTCATCCCCCGGAACGCCATAGGACGGTGCCTGCGTCGGATCCTCCGCACGCTGGACATAGGCCGCCATCTGCGGGCGATAGACCTCCCAGGCGCGTTCGAGGGCCAGAATCGGACAATCCTCGGTCCAGTCGATGCGCAGATCGACCAGCGGCCAGGACAAACGGTCCGCGAGCTTCAGCCCCGCCGAATGGACCGGACCCGCCTCGCCCCCGGCATCCAGGCCTGCGCGCAGCGCCGCCATCAGGCGGTCGCCCAGATGCCCTGCCGCCGCCTCGAAAGCTGAAACCATGAAGCGCGGCACAGCGCCATCCGCCAGAAGGTTCCCGCCCGCCGCGCAATCGCGCCCCTGCGCCTCGCCCCAGATCCCCAGAACCTGCACCCCGGAATGACAGGCCACCCCGCCCGCCCGGTCCACCACCAGAAGCTGGCGGTAATCGACATGCGCGCGGCCCCGAAGAACCCCCGCCAGCGCCCCGGCTGCCGGCGCACCCGCCTCCATCGCCTCAAGGATCAGCGGCCCGAGGCCCGGATCGGTCACATTCTGCGAGGCAACCACCCCGACACCCGCCCGCACATGCGCACAGCGCGCGGCCACGGCGGGGGAGGAAGAGGAGATCACCATGCCGAACTGTCCGGTCCGCGCGCAGCGGGCCACGAGGGAAAAGGTCATGGGGGTCTCCAATGAAAGAACTCAAGGGTTAAATCAGCACTTTTGCCGTTGTTTTTCTTGCGTTCTGTTGCGTCTTGATCGGCATTGTGGCCGATCGGCGTGATTTATCCCGTTC
>JBKBNP010000037.1:0-45113 GCA_046295215.1 Pseudorhodobacter sp.
GGCAAGCTGCGCTACCACAAGATCGTCATCATGACCGACGCTGACGTGGACGGCGCGCATATCCGCACGCTGCTCCTCACGTTCTTTTTCCGGCAGATGCCATCGCTGATCGAGGGCGGATACCTCTATATCGCGCAGCCGCCGCTTTACAAAGTGGCGCGGGGCAAGTCCGAGGTTTACCTGAAGGATCAGGCGGGCCTGGAGGATTACCTGATCGCCATGGGGCTGGAGGGTGCGGTTCTGCGGCTGAAGGACGGCACCGACATCGCGGGCAATGACCTTGCCCGCGTGATCGAGGGTGCGCGACAATTCCGCCGGGTGCTGGAGGCTTTCCCGACGCATTACCCGCGCGCGATTCTGGAACAGGCCGCACTGGCGGGGGCCTTCGAGGCCGGCAAGGCCGATGCGGATCTGCAGGCGCTGGCCGATTCTGTCGCGGCACGGCTCGACATGGTGGCGCTGGAATATGAACGCGGTTGGCAGGGGCGGATCACGCAGGATCACGGTATCCGGCTGGCGCGGGTCTTGCGCGGGGTCGAGGAAGTGCGGACGCTGGATGGTGCCGTGCTGCGGTCGGGCGAGGCGCGGCGTCTGGCAAGCGTCGCGGGCCAGACGGGCGAGGTCTACCGCGATCCGTCAAGCCTGATGCGCAAGGACCGCAATCTGGAGATTCACGGCCCTACCGACCTTTTGAAAGCCATTCTGGCCGAGGGCGAAAAGGGGCTGTCGCTGCAACGCTACAAGGGGTTGGGCGAGATGAATCCGGAACAGTTGTGGGAAACCACGCTGGACCCCGAGGCGCGGACACTGTTGCAGGTGAAGGTCGATGATCTGGCCGAGGCCGATGACATCTTCACCAAGCTGATGGGCGATGTTGTGGAACCGCGCCGCGAGTTCATCCAGCAGAACGCACTGAACGTCGAGCATCTGGATTTCTGAGGCGCGGCGCGCTTATCGAGAACGGGCCTCTTCGCTGTTGGTATCGCGGCGAGGAGGCCCTTCAGAGTATTCAGGACCGGAACTGCGCCATCCAGCCCAATGTCGGGCCGGTCGGCCCCTTGGGCTTGTATTCCGCGCCAAGGGGTTTGTCCCAGCCCAGATTGTCGATCAGCCGGAAGATATGGCCATAGGCCACTTCGCCGCCGTCAGGGGGGCCCCGATCCGGCACGGATGCAAACTGGATATGGCCGATCAGCGGCAGCAGGTTTTCGATGCGGTGGCTGAGGTCGCCTTCCATCAATTGCACATGATAGCAGTCAAACATCAGCCGCAGGTTCGGCTCGCCCACCTCTGCGATGATTTCCTGCGCCTCTGTGGTCGTGGACAGGAAATAGCCGGGTGCGTCGTAGCGGTTCAGGGGTTCGATCAGCACCGTGATGCCCACATCCCGCGCCCTTGCGCAAGCATGGCGCAGGTTCGCGACAAAGGCCGCACGGGCGGCGGGGCCAGAGGCAAACCCGGCCATCACATGCGCGGCTCCCGCGCCGATGACGGCGGCATAGTCCATCGCCTCGTCGATTGCGGTGCGGGCCTCGGCCTCGCGCCCCGGAAGGGCGGCAAGGCCGTTTTCCTTGTTCGACAGATCCCCGCGGCGGGTGTTGAGGCCGAGCATGGTGAGGTCGGTTTCGGCCAAGGCTGCCTTCACCTCTGCCGCGGGCGTGTCATAGGGCCAATGGCATTCCACCGCATCAAATCCAGCGGCCTTTGCCGCGCGGATCGCGTCGGGCAAGGGCAGGTCGGACCAGAGAAACCCGAGATTTGCGGAAAAGCGCATCACTTGTCCCCCGGCAGCGTCAGGCCCGCATTGCGGGCATAGACCTTGGCCACCGCCGCATCATCCTCGCGCCCGAGGCCAGAGCCGGAGGCTGCAAGGAATTGCTGCAAGGCCGCCGCCGTGATCGGTGCGCCGAACTTGGCGCCCTTGGCGATGTCCAGCACGATGCCCAGATCCTTGGGCCAGATGTCGACCGAGGAATGGGGTGTGTAGTCGCCCGAAACAATATGCGGACCCCGGTTTTCCAGCATCCAGGAGGTGCCCGCGCAATTCGGGATCACCTCCATGAATTTCTCGGGCGAAACCCCCTGGGTCATGCCGAAGGTCATCGCCTCGGCCATGGCCGCGATATGGACCCCGGCGAGCAACTGATTCACCGCCTTCATCGCCGACCCCGCCCCCGGCGCATCGCCAAGGTCGAACACCGTCTGGGCCATGGCGTCCAGCGCGGGTCTGGCGGCGGCAAAGGCCGCGCGGCTGCCCGAGGCCATGATCGACAACTGCCCCGCAGCCGCCTTTTTGGACCCGCCCGAGATCGGCGCATCAAGATATTGCACACCGTATCCTTCGCAGCGCGCCGCCATGCTGCGGGCGAAATCCGGGGCGACGGTGGCACAGGACAGCACCACCGCGCCGGATTTCAGGCCCGGCACCACGCCGTCGGGGCCAAACAGCACCGCCTCGGTCTGCGCCGCGTTCAGCACCACCACCACCACAGCATCGAGCCGCCCCGCCACCTCGGCCAGCGTGCCCTCTGCCCCGCCTTCGGCGCGGAACCGCTCCATCGTGGCGGGGGCGATGTCGAAGCCGTAAACCCGGTGCTGTGCCCGGAGCGCCGATTGCGCCATGCCATAGCCCATGGAGCCAAGCCCGATCACTGCAATGTTCTGTGTCATGTCGTCCTCCTGCCGGTTCGGTTCGACATTAGCGCAGCCAGCGGCGGATGCCATGGAAAACTGGTATACCAGAATCAGAGCCGAAAGACCTGCCCGCCCGCCGCCTCGGCATCGCTCTCGTCATGGGTGACGAGCAGCGCGGGGATGCCCTTGGCGCGCAAATGGTCGAACACGAAAGCCCGGATCCCAGCGCGCAGCCCGGCATCGAGGCGGGAGAAGGGTTCATCGAGCAAAAGCGCCTCGGGCCGGGCCAGAATCGCGCGCATCAGGGCGGCGCGCGCCCGCTGCCCACCCGAAAGCGTGGCGGGATCGCGGTCGGCAAAGCCCTCCAGCCCCGCCGTTGCCAGCGCCTCGGCAACCGCTGTGGTCCGGGCCGCGCCGCGCACCTCCGCCGCCAGTCCGAAGGCAAGGTTCTGGCCGACCGACAGATGCGGGAACAGCATCGCATCCTGAAACAACGCGCCGATCCGCCGCGCCTCGGCAGGCAGCGCCAGCACGTCGCGGCCGTTCAGGCGCACTTCGCCCGCCAATTCGAACCCAAGCACCAGATGGCCGCCGATGCCGTCGAGCAGCGTGGATTTGCCCACACCGGACGGTCCCATCACGGTGGCCACCTCACCCGGTGCAACGGAGAGGGAAAGTGGAGGGAACAACGGCGCGCGCCCCTTTGGCCCGACGGTCACGCCGATCAGATCGAGGCTCATGCCGCCTGCCCCCCCGTCATGCCGCGCCGGTTGCGCCAGAGCATCGCAGGCACCAGCACCGCCGCGCCATAGGCCAGAAAGGGCAGCGCCGCCTGCAACAGCGCATAAACGCCCACCACCCGCCTGTCCGACCCGGAGGAGAGCGTGACCGCCTCGGTCGTCAGCGTCGCGACACGCCCCGCCCCCATGAACAGCGTTGGCAGATATTGCGCGACCGACACCGCGAAACCGATGGCGGCGGCGGTCATCAGCGGCCCCGCCAGCATCGGCAGTTTCACGCGCCAGAGCCTGCGCGACGGCGAGGCCCCAAGGGCCGCCGCCGCGCGCAGGGTGCGGGGGTCCAGCGCCCGCCACGGATCGGACAGGGCAATCATCACATAGGGAAAAACGAACAACATCTGCGCCCAGATTACTCCAAACATTCCCCCGGAGATGCCAATTTGCAGAAAGAGAACATTGAGCCCGTAAAGAAAGCCCACCTGCGGCACCAGCAGCGGCAGATAGATCAACCCCTGCGCCCAGCCCGCCCGGCCCCGCCGTGCGCGGTCCTCGCCCTCCAGCCAGGCCACGGCAAGCGCCAGCGACAGCGCCGTGGTGGCAAGCCCGAGGATCACGGTCGCCTCCAACGCACGCGACCAGCCGCGCCCTGACCAGCCGCGGAGCGACCAGCTTTCGGGAAGGACGGCGGGAAAGGACCAGCGGAAGGCAAAGGACCAGACCGCGAGCGAAGCCAGCGCCAGCGCACCCAGTGCCATCAGGACGAACACCGCCCCGCCCGCCAGCCGCAGGCCCGGCGCGGAGGACACGCCCCGCCCGCCGCGCCCGAGCGACCAGCACCCGACCCGGCGCGCGATACCCTCTCCCACAAGCCACGCAAGGATCACCGCCGCGACAATCCCGGCCTGCAATAGCGCCGCCGCCGAGGCGGGCAGGATCAGCCGCGTTTCAGGCGCGGAGAACCAGCGCGTGATCGCCACGGCAAGCGTCGGCGGGTTGGAGGGGCCAAGGATGATCGCCATATCCACCACCGACAGCGCATAGGCCAGCGTCACGAAAACCGGCAGACGGATCAGCGGATAGACCTGCGGCAGGATCAGCTTCATCCAGACCACGCCGCGCCCATAGCCCAAGGCGCGGCCCGCCGCCTCGGTCTGGCGCACCGGGATCTGCGACAGCGCCGTGCCCATGACCAGCAGGAGAAAGGGCACCTCCTTGACCAGAAGCCCGAGGATCAGCGCCAGCCCTGCGCTGTCATTCACCGTCGCCAGATCGGGCGGGCGGTCCCATCCGGTTGCCCAGGGCGACAGCGCCCGCGCGATCCAGCCCGAAGGGGCAAGAAGAAAGGCCAGCCCGATGGCCAATGCGGCATGGGGCGCTGCGAGGAAAGGGGCCAGCAACCGCGCCCGCGACCGCGCCCCCATCCGGCCATGGGTCGCCGCCAGAAAGCCCGCCGCCAGCAAAAGGGCCAGCAGGGTGGACCCGATCCCCGTCACCAGCGTCAACCGAAGGCTGGTGCCAAACCCCGGCAGGGCGAAAAGCTGCCGCCATGGATCAAGGCTCCACCCCGTCGCCCCGATGGCGGGCAGATGGCCGAAGGCGGCGCGGGCGGTGCCGCCAAGACCTGCCGCGATGGGCAGCACGAGGCCCGCCAGCACCAGCAGCAGAACCGCCAGCCGGAGCCTGCGGCCCTCCGCCCTCATTGCGTGTAGCGTTCAGCCCAGACGTCGACCAGCCGGGTCATCCAGCTTGCATGGGGTTCCAGCAGGGTCGGACCCAGATCCTCCAGCGCGGGCAGGGCGGGGGAGGTGGGAAGGGCCGCGAACAGCGCCTGTTCATCGGGGCCGAGTTTCGCCGGATCGAGAACCGAGAAACTGCCCAGCACCTCGATATTCTGCTGATGCGCCTGCGTCGCGGGGTCCAGCAGGAAATTCGCCACGACCTCAGCCCCCTCGCGGTTGGCGGCATTGAAGGGGATCGCGACAAAGCTGATATTGCCGAGCGATCCGCCTTCGGGCACATGCACGCGGGCGGTTTCGGGCAGGAGCCCCTCGGCAATCGCGCCGGCGGCAGAGGCCGGATCGAAGGAGACGCCGAAATCCACCTCGCCATCGTTCAGCATCTGTTGCTGGACCGACTGGTTTTCGGGGAAGGTTTCGCCGCCACGCCAGAGGTTCGGGCGCAGCGCCTCATACCAATCCCAGAAGGGCGCGGTGGCGGCCTCGAAATTCGCGTCCGTCGCCGGGGATTGCAGCACCGCCACATCGGGCGTGAGTTCGATCAGCGCCTGTTTGAGAAAGGTCGAGCCCATGAAATTGCTGACCGCCGGATGCGTGAGGCGGCCCGGATTTTCCGTCGCCCAGTCCGCCAGCCCCGCCATGGTCGCGGGCGGCGTGGTGCGCGCGCTGTCATAGACCAGCACGAAGCGCGCAAGCCGCCAGGCACTTTCATAGCCTTCGACCGGCACGGTGAAATCGGTGGCCGCCGCGGACCCTTCGGACAGGTCCAGATAGCGCGCGTTCGGCAGGTCATTGGCAAAGGGGCCATGCAGCAGCCCTTGCGATTTCATCGACAGGAAATTCGGCCCGTTGATCCAGATCAGATCGACCGAACCGCCCTGCATCTGCCCCGCCGCCTTTTCCGAGATCACCCGGTTCACCGCATCGGCGGTGTCGGTCAGTTTCACCTGTTCGACCTTGACGCCATAGCGCGCCTCGGTCTGCGCCCCCACCCATTCGATGAAGGCATTGGTGCGCGCATCCCCGCCCCAGGCATTCCAATAGACGGTCTGGCCCTTTGCGGCCTCCAGCGTTTCATTCCAGTCGGCAAGGGCGGGGGTGGCAAGGCCGAGCGAGAGCGCGGCAATCAGGAAGGGGCGCATGAAGTCTCCGGTCATTGGGTCGTCAGTGTCATTACGACGGGAAATGGGGGTTTGTTTCGAAAGGTCACGAAAAAACCCGCCAACCCTGCCACCAGCGCAGGCCGGTTGTTGCAAAACAGGCGGTTGCAAAGGCGAGGGCCAGCAGCGGGAAGGCGGCGGGAAAGAGGCACATCAACACGAACACCGCGATGGTTTCGAACCCTTCGGTCAGCCCGCCAAGATAGAAGATGCCCTTTTTCGGGAAGGCCGCCGAGGCAAGCCCCCGCCGTTCGGCAATCACCGCGAAGGCGAGGAAACTGGACCCGGTGCCGATGAAGGAGGCGATCAGCACCGCCCCCGCCACGGCGTTCTGCGAAGGGTCCACCAGCACGAAGCCCAGCGGCACCAGCGCGTAGAACAGAAAATCCATCGCGATGTCGAGAAAGGCGCCGCGATCGGTCGGGGTGGTCAGGCGGGCAATCTCGCCGTCCAGCCCGTCGGCAAGGCGGTTGAGCAGGATGAGGCCCAGCGCCAGCCAGAAGGCCCCGGCCCAGAGGGCCGGAAGCGCCAGCACCCCCAGCCCGAAGCCCGCCAGTGTCACCCGATCGGCCGTGACGCCCCGCGCAACGAGCGCCCGTGCTGCGGGGTGCAAGGCGCGGCGCAACAGGGGCAAAAGCGCCGCGTCGATCATTCCGGCAGGTCGCCCTGATGTTCGCCCAGACGTGGCGCGGGGCGGTCCAGCGCGAGGCGCGCGCCTGAAAACACCATCGGCGCGCGCACGCCCGGCACGCCGCCCGGCGCGATCTGCATGCCCCGCGCCACGATCTGCGGATCGGCAAAAACCTCGGCCATGTTGTTGATCGGCCCAGCGGGCACGCCCGCGCCCTCGCAGGCGGCCAGCAGGTCGGATTTCGTGCGCTGCCGCGTGGCGCGGGTCAGCGCCTCGGTCATGGCGCCACGGTTGGTCACGCGGTCGGCATTGGTGGCGAATTCCGGTGCTGTTCCAAGCGCCGAGAGGCCCAGCACATCACAGAGCCTGCGATATTGCGCGTCATTGCCGGTGGCGATGATGATCCAGCCATCGGCGCAATCAAATACCGCATAGGGGGCGAGGTTCGGATGCGCATTGCCCATCTTGGCGGGCGCGGTTCCGGTGGCGAGGTAGTTCATTGCCTGATTGGCCATGATCGCCGTCGCCACATCGAAAAGTGCCAGATCGACCTGCTGGCCCTGCCCGGTTTCGCCGCGCTGATGCACCGCCGCCAGAATCGCGGTGGCCGCATAGATGCCGGTGAAGATGTCGGTCACGGCCACGCCCACCTTCTGCGGCTGGCCGTCGGGATCGCCCGTCACGCTCATCAGGCCCGACATGCCCTGGATGATGAAATCATAGCCCGCCCGATGCGCATAGGGGCCGTCCTGCCCGAAGCCGGTGATCGAGCAATAGATCAGGCGCGGATTGACCGCCGCGAGGCTGGCATAGTCCAGCCCGTATTTCGCCAGCCCCCCGACCTTGAAATTCTCTATCACCACATCGGCATCGGCCACAAGGCGGCGGACGGCCTCCTGCCCTTCGGGCGTGCGGAAATCCACCGTGACGGATTTCTTGCCCCGGTTGGTCGCGTGGAAATAGGCAGCGGCACTTTCGCCTTCGCGGGTGATGAAGGGCGGGCCCCAGCGGCGGGTGTCATCGCCTTCGGGAGCCTCGACCTTGATGACCTCCGCCCCCAGATCGGCCAGCGTCTGCCCGGCCCATGGCCCCGCAAGGATGCGGGCCAGTTCGACGACCTTCAGACCGGCTAGGGGCGTACGCATCATCTACTTCGCCAGTTCCGCGTCGATCAGGCGGGAAAGCTCGGCAAAGCTCATGTTGGAATGTTTGACCCCGTTGAGGACAAGCGAGGGCGTCGAGGTGATGCCATCGGCCTCGCTGTCGGTCTGGTGCTTGGCCACCATGGCCTGCGCCATGTCGCCATCCGAGAGGCAGGCGTCGAGCTGGTCATTGTCGAGCCCCGCCGCGCGGCCAATGCGGCGCAGGTTGTCCACCACATCATTGGGATTGTCCGAGGCCGCCCAGTCGCGCTGGCCCTTGTAGAGCATTTCCTGAATGCCGAAATAGCGCATCTCGCCGCCGCAGCGCGCGACCATCGCCGCCCAGAGGCCATAGCGGTCGAAGAACACCTCGCGATAGATGAACTTGATCTTGCCGGTGTCGATGTAATCGCGCTTCAGCGGCTTGAACACCGCGTCATGGAAGGTGGCGCAATGCGGGCAGGTGTAGGAGGCGTATTCGGTCAGCGTCACCGTCGCCTCTGGGTTGCCCAGCACGAGCTCGGGCACTTCGGGCAGGTCTGCGTCCTGTGCGAGCAACAGGTTCGGCGAGAATGTTGCGAAGGCCCCGGCAGCCACGCCGAGCAGGAGAAAATCGCGTCTGGTCATGGTCTGCCTCTTGGTGTTCTGGTTCTGGATAGGAAATTCGCGGTAATGGTTTCAAGCGCCTTTCGCAGGCTCTCGTCGCCTACACCCTCGGCGGCGCGCACGGCCTCGGCCCGGATCGCGGGGTCGGGGGGCGGATCGGCCTTGGGGGCGGGCATGAATTCGGCCTGACCTTCGGCAAAGCCGCTGGCCGCCGTCTGGGTCAGCACGATGCGCGAGATGGCGTTGTAGCCGTAGCAGGCATTGACCTTGTCGCGGAGCGCGGGAAGCTGCATCTGCACCATGGGCGCCTGCGCCGATTGCACCAGCAGCGTCAGCGTCGCGCCGAACCCGCCCTTGGCATAGCCGATCTTGACGGGGCGCGTCATGCGGGCGGTTGCCTCGCCCACAATCTCCGGCCAGGCGGTCAGAAGCCGGGTGACGGCAAAGCCGCGCGCCTCGCCGGCGTCGCGGATGCGGTCTTTCAACAGACCCGATGCCGGTTCAAACCCGCGCATGCGCCGGGTCGGGGCAGATGACGAAGGGCCGGGACGTTTCATGCTGGGCAAGTCCTCTCTGGCCTCTATCTACGTTCCCCGGCACAGTCGCGCCAGAGATTTGGCCAGGCGGGAGGCGTAAAGATTGCGTGACGCGGATGTAACCGAGCGCCTGCTGGCCTGGTATGACGCCCATGCACGGGCCCTGCCCTGGCGGGTGCCGCCGGGGACGTCCCGCGCCGGGGTCCGCGCCGATCCCTACCGCGTCTGGCTGTCGGAGGTGATGCTGCAACAGACCACCGTGGCGGCGGTGAAGGAGTATTTCAACCGTTTCACCGCGCGCTGGCCGGGGGTGGCCGATCTCGCGGCGGCGGAGGATGCGGCGGTGATGGCCGAATGGGCGGGGCTGGGATATTACGCCCGGGCGCGGAACCTCCTGAAATGCGCGCGGGTGGTAGTGGCGGGTCACGATGCGCGCTTCCCCGATACGGAAAGTGGCCTGCGCGCCCTGCCGGGCATCGGCCCCTACACCGCCGCCGCCATTGCCGCCATTGCCTTTGGCCGCGCGGCAGTGGTGGTCGATGGCAATGTGGAGCGCGTCATGGCGCGGCTGCATGGCGTGCGAACCCCGCTGCCGGGGGCGAAGGCGGACCTGACCGCACTGGCCGCCCGCCACACGCCGCAGGATCGCCCCGGCGACCACGCGCAGGCGGTGATGGATCTGGGCGCCACGATCTGCACGCCCCGCAACCCCGCCTGCGGAATCTGCCCGTTGCGGGGGCCTTGTATGGCCGAAGCCGCAGGCATCGCGGCGGACCTGCCCGCGAAAACGCCCAAAGCGGTCAAGCCGACGCGGGAAGGCACGGTCTGGGTCGCCCGGAGGCCTGTTGACGGCGCGCTGCTGGTCGAGCAGCGCCCGCCCAAGGGGTTGCTGGGCGGGATGCCGGGCTTTCCGGGCAGCAACTGGGAGAGCCGCAGCCCTGCCCCGACCGCCCCGCCGCTGGCCGCCGACTGGCGGCGGGCGGGCGAGCTGCGCCATACCTTCACCCATTTCCACCTGATCCTGTCGGTCGAGGTGGCCGACGTGTCCGGCAACCCGGAGCGCGGGGAGTTCCTGCCGCCCCCGGCCTTTGACGCGGCAGCCCTGCCGACCTTGATGCGCAAGGCCCATGACGTTGCGATGGCGGCACTTTTGCCACGTTGAGCGGGGCGCGCGATCGTCTATCCTGCGCCGCAAAGAGGAGCGCCCATGACCACGATTCCCGCCCCCGAAGTGTCGCGCCTGCGCAATGCCCTGCCCTTCTGGCTGTCGCTGGGCATGGTGCCGCTGGCCGTCATCGGCGCGCTGGTGGGGGGGTGGACGGTGCTGCTGCTGCCCTTGTCGGGCTGGGTGATGTTTTCGGTTCTGGATGCGATCACCGGGCTCAATGAGGACAATTCCGACCTCGCCACCCCGGAAGAGGGTCTGATCTGGTATCGACTGCTGACGCTGATCTGGTTTCCGGTGCAGTTCGTGCTGCTCGGCTGGCTGATCTGGTACGTGCCGCAGGCGGATCATCTGGGCTTGTGGGAGCGCATCGGGCTCTTCTTCGGCATGGGCGTGATCGCGGGCACGGTGGGGATCAATTACAGCCATGAACTGATGCACCAGAAATCGGCGCTTGAACGGTGGCTGGGGGATCTGTTGCTGGCGAGCGTGCTTTACAGCCATTTCCGGTCCGAACATCTGCGGGTGCATCATCTTTATGTCGGCACTCCGCGCGACCCGGTGACGGCGCGGTATAACGAGGGCTTCCATCGGTTCTATCCGCGCGTGCTGGTGGAGTGCCTGCAATCGGCATGGGAGGCAGAACGCGCGATGCTGGCGCGGCGCGGGCTGCCGGTCTGGCATCGCAGCAATCCGTTCTGGCGTTATGGCGTCTTGCAGGCAGGGATGATCGCGCTGGCGCTGACGCTGGGGGGCTGGCAGGGGCTCTTGCTGTTCCTGTGGCAGGCGGGGGTGGCCGTCTGGCAGTTGGAACTGGTCAATTACGTCGAACATTACGGGCTGACCCGGCGGCATCTGGGGAATGGCAAATATGAACATGTCCTGCCGCGCCACAGCTGGAATGCGGCGCAAAAGGCATCCAACTGGCTGCTCATCAACCTGCAACGCCATTCGGACCACCATTACAAGCCCGACCGGCGCTTTCCCCTGCTGCAGAACTATTCCGCCGATGAGGCCCCGCAACTGCCCTATGGCTATCCGGTGATGACGGCCTGCGCGATGGTGCCGCCGCTCTGGCGGCGGGTGATGAACCCGCGCGTGCGTGACTGGCGGCAGAGATTCTATCCCGACATCACCGACTGGAAACCCTACAACAAGGCGCTGAACCCGATGCCGGGGCGCTAGTCGGGCAGATAGCCGTTGGTTGCGGCGGCGAGCCACAGATCGCGCAGCCAGTCCGGGGCACCCGGAAGCACCGGCCTGTCGGGCGACAGAACATCCGGGCCGATGCGCCGGGCTTGCTGCGTGACCTTTTTCGCCTCCTCGGCACTGAGGCCGGTCACATAGACCGCCTCGTCGATCCGTGCGCAGGCAAGCTCATGGCGCCGCAACTGAAAGCGGCGATAGGGGGCGATGATGATGGTGCCGGGGCGGGCGCTGTTGACGGCGCGATCCTCCAGCGCACGCAGACCGTCCAGATCCGACATCGGCTGATAGAAATAGATCACGTCATACTGATCGTAGCCCTCGAAGGTCAGCGCATTGGCCTCGAACAGTCGGCAGCGTGTGGTCCCTGTGCGGGCAAGGGCCGCCTGTCCCGCCGCCACATAGGCCGGGTCATAGTCGAACCCTTCAGCCGTCGGAAAGAGGCCGGCGGCCAGCAGCACCATCGTTCCGCCCCCACAGCCCACATCCAGAAACCGCAGGGGCGGGCGGTTTGGGTCCAAGGCCCGGGCCACGCGCAGGGCCACCTGCGCATGGGTGACAAAACCGGAGGCGCTGTGCGGAATATCGGGATAGCAGCCCAGCGCCTCGGCCGTTTCGGATTGCGGCATCGGATTGACAACGCGGTGCAAGGCGAGCAGCGCCGCATCCATCACGGAAATCCGGCTGCCCGCCGCGTCATGCCGCAGCGGCGAGGGCGGATAGAGCGGCGACACCCGCCCCCTGCGCACCAGACGCAGCGCATCCGTGACCCGCATTGCCTGATGCAACCGCACGCGCAGACGCTTGAAATACCGCTTCTCCTCAAGATCCGCCCGGTCGAGCGCGCGTTCGCCCCCCTCGGCACGGACCTGCCGGTCGAATTTCGACAGGACGCCACGCAGGTTGACCAGCTTGCGGTCGAACCGCTCGATCAGCGCCGCGACCCCGCGACGGGCGGGACGGCGGAGCGCAAGCTGGGCGGTCAACAAGGTCGCAATGGCCGACAGTTCGGACTCGTGCGTCTCTGAGCTGCGGCGGAAATCGGTCAATAGAGCCATGGGAACAATCTCTGTGAAAGGTCGCAACACGCAACGGGTTGCTCGGAATTCGGTGGGGCAAAATGATCACGGTCGTTCAATCAGCGGTGCCGGAAAATCATGGCTGCGGCACAGCACACCAGAAGCCTAGATGAAAAATGCCCTGCCACGCAAGACGCATGGCAGGGCGAGTGGTGCCGCGGGCGGACCACGGCACAGGCGTTGCTGTTCGAAACTTGCGGGGCGGGTCAGTGCGGGCGGCTGTCGTCCATTTCGGCCCTGATCTGCTGGCGCAGGATGTCGATGGGGATCATCTTGCCGTCGCGCTTGAAATGCCAGTAGGTCCAGCCGTTGCAGGACGGCGCGCCCTCATAGGCCGCCCCGACCTGATGGATGGACCCCTTAATGTCATTGCCGACCAGCGTGCCATCGGCGCGAACCTTGGCCTTGTAGCGGTTGCCGAGGGAAAAAAGCTCCTCTCCCGGGCGGAGCATCCCGCGTTCGACCACCTGACCGAAAGGCACGCGCGGCTCGGCACGTTTCGACCCGGTGATTTCCAGCGCCGAGGCATCGAACTTGCGCACGCGGGCCAGACGGGCGGCGGCGGCGGCGCGGTAGGCTTCCTCCCGCTCGATTCCAATGAAATCGCGGCCCAGCATTTTCGCCACGGCCCCGGTGGTGCCAGTACCGAAGAACGGGTCCAGCACCACATCGCCCGCATTTGTGGTAGCGATCAGGATGCGGTGCAGCAGGCTTTCGGGTTTCTGGGTCGGGTGGGCCTTGTCGCCCGCCTCGTCCTTCAGCCGTTCATGCCCGGTGCAGATCGGCAGCACCCAGTCGGACCGCATCTGCACGCCTTCATTCAGCGCCTTCAGCGCCTCGTAATTGAAGGTGTATTTCGCGGCCTCGTCGCGGCTGGCCCAGATCAGGGTTTCATGCGCGTTGGTCAGCCGCTTGCCCCGGAAATTCGGCATCGGGTTCGATTTGCGCCAGACCACATCATTGAGCAGCCAGAAGCCCTGATCCTGCAACTGTGCGCCAACCCGAAAGATGTTGTGATAGCTGCCGATGACCCAGATCGCGCCATTGGGTTTGAGCAGCCGTTTCGCCGCCGCCATCCAGTCACGGGTGAAGCGGTCATAGGCGGCGAAGCTGGCAAACTGGTCCCAGTGGTCGTCCACCGCGTCGACGAGGCTGTTGTCGGGGCGATGAAGGTCGCCCTTGAGCTGCAGGTTGTAGGGCGGATCGGCAAAGATCAGGTCCACCGACCCTGCGGGCAGGCTGTTCATCACCTCGATGCAGTCGCCTGCAAGGATCCGGTTGAGCGGCAGCGCGGCTGCCTCCGGGGGTTTGCCCGGTGCTTTGGTTTTCGTCGTCATCTCTGCCTCTGTCCCCGGTCTTTGGCGACCGTTTCTTTGGGTCAAAGATGAGTCAAAGCTGATTCGCCGTCAAATTCTTTATTGAATCAAGGGGTTACAGATTTATCTTGATACAAGATATTGTGGACGGGCTTGAAGGAGCGTCTATGCACAGGGCTGACCCCAAGATCTAGAAGGGCCGCCAGATGCGCCTTTGTCGGGTAACCCGCGTTGTGGTCCCAGCCATAGCCGGGATGCTGTTGCGCCAAATCCACCATGACCCGGTCGCGCGTCACTTTGGCCACGATGGAGGCGGCGGCGATGGACAGGCAACAGGCATCGCCCCGCACGATGGCGCGCCCCGGGCAGGGCAGGTCGCGCGGCAGATGCACGCCATCCACCAGCGCCAGATTGACCGGGCCGATCAGGGCCAGCGCGCGGGTCATGGCGAGATGGCTGGCGCGCAGGATGTTCAGCGCGTCGATCTCCTCCACCGTGGCATGGGCGACGCCAACCTCGGCACAGTCCATGATCGCATGGAACAGGGCCTCGCGCCGCGCCGCGCCCAACACCTTGCTGTCAGCCAGACCGGGGGGGATGCGGGCCGGGTCGAGCCGCACCGCCGCCGCCGTGACCGGCCCGGCCAGCGGGCCGCGACCGACCTCGTCCACGCCTGCGACACGGGCCATTCCTGCGGCGAAGGCGGCTTCTTCATGGGTGAAATCGGGGAAGGTGCGGGTCATGGCCCCTTGTCCCGGCTGGCGGCGCGCATGCCAAGCAAAAAATGGGGCCAAGCGAAAATGGGACCGAGTAAAAAAATCAGGACGCGGGAGCTGCTCACCCTCCCGCGTCCCTCTGGTTACGGCATCCCTTGGGGGCTATGGGGCACCGCAATCGGTGACCGGATCAGTAGCGGTGACGCCCCTGAACGCGGAAGCCTGCATTTATAAGGCAATTCTGGTCATAGGCGCCGACACGCTTGCCGCGCAGGCGAACCGGCATTTCGCAGCGGCGCGGCAGGTTGCGGTCGATCCCCTCGCGGTGCAGGCAGCGCGCGATATAGGCGATGTGAGGGCCATGGCGACCACTGACCTGAACCGCGCAAAAAGCCGGCAGGACAACCGGGCGGGGCGCATGATGGCGGGGGCCATGGGCCTTGGGCGGCAACGGGCGGGGCGCATGCGCATGCGGGGGCAGCGGACGGGGGGCATGGGCGCGGGGAGGCGGGTTGCCCGGAACGAACCAGCGATCCCCGTCGCGGTTGACGCCACCCGTGCCGTGCCGGGGCCGGTCGTGATGCTGCACCGTCACGATCCCGGCGCGATTCCCGGTTGTGGCGAGGGCAGGTTGCGGGGCCATCCGGCCGTCACTTCCGGCGGCGCGTGTGGGCACGGCGGCGGCGGCGGTCATCAGGGCGAAGGCGGTGGCACCAGCGGCCAGCGTAGCGAGAAAGCGGCGCATCGGGACGGAAGCGATCACGGTCATGGCGGGTTTCCTTTCGTCGAACGGGTCCGGCACGACCATCGCACCGGGTTGATGCCCCAAGGAGTCGCCCAAGCCAGCCGCGCCAAGCAATATCGGGACGCTGTTATGCGATAGCAGCCCTCGCGATATTGAATATCCGGGGCAGCCTGCGCAGATTGTCGGCACGGGTCTGCGGATTGTCCGCCCCCGACAAAAGGAGTGTGCCCCCGTGCCCCCCGCCATGCCTTTCAAAGCGATGCTGCTTGCCAGCCTGCTGACACTGTCCCTTGCCGGGGCGGGCGATGCCGCCTGTTTTGCCGATTACAAGGCCAAGCAGGACAATCCACTTCGACTGCATTATGGAGTAATGGATGTGCCTGACAGCGCCTGTTCGGTCGGTGCAGCGGTCGGGGTGATCGGCCCCCGGCTGCGCGGTGCGGGCTGGACGCTGTTGAATGTCATCTCGGTCTTCGGGCCGGAGGGTCTGGACGAAAGGAAAGTGAGTGCCGGAGAGTTCTTCCGCCGTTTCTGACCCGCTGAAGGCCGGCAACCGTGTGGTTGCGGGGGGGATTGCGGCGATCGTGCTGGTCCTTTTTGGCGCGGCACTGTTTTTGTTTCTGAACCTGCCCGATGCCAATGCGTTCAACGCGCGTGTGGAGCGGATCTTTGTCGAGAATGACAACCTGACCTCGGGCGCCGAGATCAAGCTGCTGGAAATTCTCGCGCAATCCGGCACGTCCTTTTCGGATGTGCTGGCCAGCTACCGCGTTGTGATCTTCGTGCTGCTGATTTTCGCCACCGCGCTGATGGTGGCAGCACTGGTGTTTCTGGTCACGATCATCGCGCTGAACCGCCGCATTTCGGCGATCCAGCGGTCGGGGATCCAGGTGTCGTCGCTGCTCATCAGCCGCGAGGCGCGGGCGGTCTATATCAACGACATGGAGTTTGCCCTGACCGAGGCCGCGCTGGAAACGCTGGCAGTGCTGGCCGAGGCGCGGATGGATGATGACGTGCTGACCGGCGCGCAGATCGAAGGGGTCATTTCAGGGCGCGATGCGTCGGATTGCGAGGAGGCGGCGGGGGCGACGCGGATCAAGCGGCTGCGCGATGCGCTCGGCAACCAGATGGTCAGCGAGTTGCTCGTCAAGACCATCGCGCGGCGCGGTTATGTGCTGGCGGTCGGGCGCGATGTGATCCGCATGATCTGAAATCCGGCGGATTCCCTTGTCGAAAAGGCGGATTCGCGGTAATATCAGGCTATAATGGACGGTTTTCCAGACAACCCTCGACCAGAGGAGTGTGATTTGTGACGAAAGAGATAGAGGCCCGACTGAACAAGCTGGAAGCCCGACTTTCCAGCGTCGTGGACAGCCTGAACAAGGTCAACCGGACGACGGCGGATCGCGTGATCGGCCTCGAAAAGGAATTCCACAAGCTTGAGAGCAACCTGTCCAGCCATGGCAAGGAGATCAGCAAGCTCGAGACGAAACTCGGCTCCACCATTTCCGCGCTGAACAAGGTCAACCAGACCACGCATGACCATGTGGTGAAACTGGAACGCAGTTTCGTCAAACTGGAAAAGCAGACCGAGGTGATCGAAAAGCAGTCCAGCCCCAAGGAACTGGAACGCAACACGTTGAAACTGGTCGAGTCAGCGATCAAGGCCTACGACAAGAAGAAGAAATAGCCCATGCCCGACAAGGCGCCGCAAAGCCTGCGCTTTGACGGCCTGTGCGACGCGCCCGACAACGCATCCCTGATCCTTGCGCGCGGCGCCGGGCGGGGCGAGGTGCTGGAACCCTTCGGCCCGGTCTGGCAGTCGGCGCGGCTGCGTCTGGCGCGCGCAAGCTGGGACCATGCGGGGTTGGACGTCTTTGCACAGCTTGACGTGCCCTATACCGGCACCTCCAGCGGACGGCTGTCCGAGGATGCGGTCCATGTCGTGCTGGCGGCGCGGCAGGGGGAGGCCCCGCTGCGGGTGCTGGAACTCGGTGCGGGGTCGGGGATTTTCGCGCGGATGTTTCTGGAGGCGCTGCGCCGCATCGCGCCGGAGATCCATGCCACGGCGCGCTATGTCGTCAGCGATGGCTCTGCCGCCCTGCTGGACGCTCAGCGGCGCGAGGGCCTCTTGTCCGCCCATGCGGCGCAGGTGGACTACCGCGTTCTGGACATCACCGGGGATTGGGGCGACGTCGGGGAATTCGACGCCATCTTCGGCACCTATATCCTCGACAGCCTGCCCTTCGATCTGCTGGCGATCCGCGATGCGCAGGTCTGGCGGCGCGAGGGGCGCAGCGTGCTGGATGCCGTGGCAGAGGCGCCCGAGCGGGAGGCGGCCGAGGCACTGCGGCTGGCGTTGGAGACGGGGGCGGATCTGCGCCCGTTCCGGGGCCTTGCGCCCTTCATCGGGCTTCAGACCCGCCATGTTCCGGTCGCGCGCGCCGATCTGCCCCATGCCGCAACCCTGCCCGACCGGACCGGGGGCGAAACACTGCCCTTCGTCCACAGCCATGGCGCGCTGGATTGCCTCGACCGCTGCCTGTCGCATCTGCGACCCGGCGGGGTGATGGTGTTTTCCGATTACGGCCATCTGGAACCGCATGGCGCGCATGATCTGGTGGGGTTCCAGAGCTATGGCGAGACGGTAGCGGTCGGGCTCAATTTTCCGCAGATCGGGGCGGCGATGGAGGCGCGCGCGGAGGCGCGGCTCTGGAAAGCGGAGAGTGACGGCGGCAACCTTCATACGCGGGTGATCCAGCGCCGTCCCGGCCCGGATCTTGCGGAGGTTGTGGAGGACCGGTATGGCCCGCTGCGGCTCAACGCCCTGACAGCCCCCTGCGAGGTGGCGCGCGACTTCCTGCGGGGCCGCATGTTCGAGGTGGCGCGCGGCATCTATGCGAAGGCGCTGCGGCTGGAACCCCGGAACTGGGCCCTGATGCAGGAAATCGCCGGGATGCTGGCGAACAGCGGCGATGCGCGGGCGGCGGCGGAGATGGCGGCGGAGGGGCTGGCGCTGAACCCGCTCTCGGCAGAGATGTGGCGCGTGAAGGGGGTCGCGCATCTGGATCTGGGCGAGCCGCAGGAGGCCCGCGCCGCGCTGTCCCGCGCCACCGCGCTGGCACCCGGAAGCGCAATTGCCTGGCTGGCGCTGGCGCGGCTTGAAATCGCGCAGGGCCTTGCGCGCCCGGCCCTGCTGGCGCTGGCAGAGGCGCTGGCGGCGGATCGCGAGGGCGATCTGCGCGACGAGATCATGGAGGCGCAGCAAAAGGCGCTGGCCGGGCAGGCGAAAGACCAATGGCGGCGGCTGATCGTTTCGGCCAATATTTTCAGGCCGCTGGACGACAGCCCGGAATAGCGCCGTTCAGTTGCAGCTTGCCGCCGCGCGCGCCGCCGTGCCACCGATCCAGCGCGGCTTGACGGCGAAACTGGCGGTCAGGTTGTCGGCGCGGGTCCAGCCGTCCATCTGCCCGTCATCGTCCACATCAACCTCCACCAGATTGCCCGACTGCCTGCCGATGGCGACCGAGGTGGCATAGCGCGCGACCGGGGCCAGCGTTTCCAGCTTGCGGTTGCGGCAGAACCGCGCCTGCGTCACATCACGGAAATCAGAGGCCTCGGTCCGTCGCACCACCGCCTCGCCGTTGCAGACAAAGCGGCGGGTATCAAAAATGGCCTGCGTGTCGCGTTCGGGAATGGCAAAGGGGCCGGAGGCCGTCCAGAACCCGATCTGCGCAGCACCGCGCGGATTCTGGAGGTTGGCATCAAGGATCAGCCCCGCCGAACAGCCCGCGCCCGAGGGCTGGCCGAACCATTCGGTATCGACCTCGTGCTGGAAGAGATGCCAGCGGCCGGAATTGTGGTAATCCGACGTGCCGGTAAAGGCGGCGGAGGCGGAAATCCAGCCGAAATCGGCCAGCCCCCGGTCGCGCAGCATCCCGATCACATGACCGTTGCCGTAAACCCCGATCCGGTAGCCCGCCTGCGGCAGATGGCGGTTCAACTCGGTGAAATACTCCACCACGCGGGCATCCATCGCACCGCCATCGGCGGCGGGGATATAGTCGAAATCCATCCCGAAATAGATGGCACTGCCCTGCGGCTGGCGCAACTCGCGCGCCTGCCGGATGGCCGCCTCGGCATCCATCCGCGCCTCGTCCCGCGCCGACCGCCCGCCCGGCGGGGCGGGGCGGCAATCCGCCCCGGGCAGGCTGTTCCCCCGCCACTGGCCCGAGAGTTTCTCGGCCGATCCGTTGTAATATTGATAGATCGACAGAATCGCGAACCCATTGGCCAGAAGCTGCGCCACCTCGCTGCGCGGATCACCGGGCAGGCCCTGATCGACCAGTCGCTTGGCCTCCAGCCCCGCAAATTCGGGCTGCGGGCAGCGCGCCAGATAGCGGCCCACGACCTTGACACCCGCGCCGCGCATCTGCGCAAGGAAGGGCCGCGTATCGACAGAGGTGTCGATGATGACGGGGCGGGGCGGGGTCGCATGGGCCGCCCCGCAAAAGCCGACCAGCGCGAGCGCGATCAGCGCGGGACTGACAAGAAACCGTTTCATTGCTGCAATATCCAGTCGTGGGATCAATGCGCGATCCTAGCACGGGCCGGGCTGTCGGCGAAGCGGCAAGGGCCGGATTGCTTGCATCATGGGGGCATGGGCCCTATATCCGCCCCTCTTGCCAATTTGGGGCCATCCGGGGGGGACGCCATGATCCAGACGCCTTTCTACCTGATCGACAAGGCCCGCCTTGCGGCAAATATGGCAAAGATGGACCGCCTGCGGGAACTGTCAGGGGCCAAGACGCTGCTGGCCCTGAAATGCTTTGCCACCTGGCCGGTGTTTGACGCGATGCGCGACCATATGGATGGCACGACCTCATCGAGCCTTTACGAGTTGCGGCTGGGGCGTGAGAAATTCGGCAAGGAAACCCATGCCTATTCGGTGGCATGGGCCGAGGATGAGGTGGACGAGGCGGTGGGTTACGCCGAAAAGATCATCTTCAATTCCATCAGCCAGTTGGACCGCTTCGACAACAAGACGGCCGGGATCGCGCGCGGCCTGCGGCTCAATCCGCGGTTTTCAACCTCGGGCTTTGACCTTGCCGACCCCGCACGCCCCTTCAGCCGTCTGGGCGAATGGGATCTGGCCAAGCTGGAGGCCGTGGCCAACCGGATCAGCGGTGTGATGATCCATTACAATTGCGAGAATGATGATTTCGACCTGTTCGACGCGCAACTGTCCCGGATCGAGGCGGAATTCGGCGGCTTCCTCGCGCGGCTGAAATGGGTCAGCCTTGGCGGCGGCATCCATTTCACTGGCGAGGGCTATCCGCTGGACCGTCTGGCCGCGCGGCTGCGCGCCTTTGCGGAACGGTTCGGCGTGCAGGTCTATCTGGAACCCGGCGAGGCCGCGATCACCAATACCGCGAGCCTTGAGGTGACGGTGCTGGACATCCTCGACAACGGCAGGAAACTGGCCGTGGTCGACAGTTCGGTGGAGGCGCATATGCTGGACCTCCTGATCTATCGCCAGTCCGCGCGGATGGAGACGGCGGGCGACCATGACTACATGATCTGCGGCAAATCCTGCCTTGCGGGCGATATTTTCGGCGAGTTCAGTTTTCCCGCGCCGCTGAACGTGGGCGACCGGCTGTCGATTGCCGATGCGGCGGGCTATACGATGGTCAAGAAAAACTGGTTCAACGGCGTGAAGATGCCCGCAATCGTGATGCGCGAAACGGATGGTTCCCTGACTGTCGCGCGGCAATTCGGCTATGACGATTTTGTCGGGAACCTCGGCTGAGGCTCCCCCCTTCCCTCTGTCCTTGAAGGAGACGGTTCGAAGTGAAAAAGAATGTGCTCATCATCGGGGCTGGCGGCGTGGCGCAGGTCGTTGCGCATAAATGCGCGCAGAACAACGATATTCTGGGTGATCTGCATATCGCCAGCCGGACGGTCGCGAAATGCGAGGCGATCATCGCCTCGGTCCATGAAAAGGGTGCGATGAAAGTGCCGGGCGTGTTCGATGCCTATGCGCTGGATGCCACGGACCAGGGTGCGGTTGCCGCGCTCATTCAGGCGACGGGGGCGCAGATCGTCATCAATGTGGGTTCACCCTTCGTCAACATGACGGTGCTGGAGGCCTGCATCGCCACCGGGACGGCCTATATGGATACCGCCATCCATGAAGATCCTGCGCAGATCTGCGAAGCGCCGCCCTGGTATGGCAATTACGAATGGAAAAGGCGCGAGGCCTGCGCGGCGGCGGGGGTGACGGCGGTGCTGGGGGTCGGGTTCGATCCGGGCGTGGTCAATGCCTATGCGCGGCTGGCCGAGGACCGGTTCATCGACAAGATCGCCTCCATCGACATCGTGGACATCAATGCAGGCAGCCATGGGCGCTGGTTCTCCACCAATTTCGACCCGGAGATCAATTTCCGCGAGTTCACCGGCACGGTCTATAGCTGGCAACAGGGCGCGTGGCAGGAAAACCGCATGTTCGAGGTGGGCCGTGAATGGGATCTGCCGGTGGTGGGCAAGCAGAAGGCCTATATGACCGGGCATGACGAGGTTCATTCGCTGGCCAACCGCTACCCTGAGGCGGATGTGCGGTTCTGGATGGGCTTTGGCGACCATTACATCAACGTGTTCACGGTGCTGAAAAACCTTGGCCTTCTGTCCGAAAAGCCGGTGAAAACTGCCGAGGGGCTGGAGGTCATTCCGCTGAAGGTGGTGAAGGCCGTGCTGCCCGATCCGGCCAGCCTTGCGCCCGACTATACCGGCAAGACCTGCATCGGAACGCTGGTGAAGGGCGAAAAGGACGGCCAACCTGCCGAGGTGTTCGTCTACAACATCGCCGACCACAAGGTTGCCTTCAACGAGGTCGGCAGTCAGGGCATCAGCTATACCGCCGGTGTGCCGCCGGTTGCCGCCGCGATCCTGATCGCGCAAGGCACATGGGATGTGGGCCGCATGGTCAATGTCGAGGATCTGGACCCCGCGCCCTTCCTGAACCTTCTGAACGGGATGGGCCTGCCCACGCGCGTCAAGGATGCGGCGGGCGACCGCGACATGACGTTCTGAGCCCGGGGCCGCAAAGGCCCCTGCCCGGCTCAGGTCGAGCGCAAGAGCGTCTTGGCACCTTCGGCCGCGCGCGCCAGCGTCGCGAACTGGCGCGCGGCCCCGGGTGGGGCAGACCGCAGCAGCCGGGTCGCCAGTTGATCGAGAACCCCCGATGCCGCGCGGTTCGCGGCGGACTGGCGCGCCGGGGCGGTGGCGCGCACCGGCCCGGCGCTTTGCCTTGTGACCGCGCCCTGCCGGAGGGTCAGGCGGGCAGGGGCGCGGGTCCGGTCCGCTTCCCGTGCGGAAATCGCGTCCAGCCCTTCAGCGGCCTCGGACAGGGCGGACCAGACGGCGGCATAGGGACCGGTGCGCGGCAGGCGCGGCAGCACATCGCGATACCGGTCGCGCAGGCAATCCACCCGCCAGCGCGCCTCATAAGACCCACAAAAGCGCGTCGCGTCGGCAAGCCAGCCTTCGACCCTGCGGGTGGCTTCGGCATTGGCATTTCCCCAAGCCGCCCCGCCCCCGCCTGACAGCCTGGCCTCTGCAAACAAGGGCGGAACCGGGGCCAGCGCAAACGTGGCGAGGGCCATGGAAAACGCACCGATGAGGCGGCGGTTCATGCCGGGTCAGGTGGAGCGCAACAGCACCTTCATGCTGTCCACCGCCTGCGCCGCGCGTTCGAAATGCACCTGCTTGCGCGTTGCCGATGAGGCCGAGCGCAGGAGGGTCGTCTGCAATTCATCCATCACCGCAGCGGCCTGCACATTCGCCCGCGCAACGTTCTGCGGCGCGACGCGCCGGAGAGGCGTGGCAGAGGTGCGATCCCCCCGCGAGGTCGGGGCGCGATAGCGGCTGACCGGCGCGGTCCGGTCGACATTCTGCACGACGATCTGGTCAAGCTTGGCGGCGGCCGTTTCCAGCGCACGGCGCATTTCGGCATAGTCACCGGTGCGGGGCAATTCGCGGGCGGCGCGGGCCAGTTCGTCGCGCAGACAATCGATTTGCGTGAGGGGCCCATGGCGGCTGCAGGCCTCGCTGCCGACCGAGAGAGACGCCACGACGCTATTCGTGGTGCCGGTGTTCAGGTTGGTGCCACCAAGATCCGGGTTTTCCGGCCGGTCGCGGCGGGGAGTTTCGTATTCTTCTCCCTCTTCATAGCCACATTCGCCACAGGTTTCGCCGTCGTCGCCGTCGTCGCCATCTCCAATCTCGCCTTCGCCCGGCCCTTCCGTCATTCCGTCATCATTGCCGAGCGATTCCGGTTCCATCCCCAGCGGATAGCTGCGGAACTCCGGTTCCTGCACCGAACCGGGGAGAGGCAGGAGTGTCACATCCTCCGCAGAGGCCTCTGCCGAAGGGGCACCAAACGCAAGGCCCAGACCAAGCGCCGTTGACAGAACAAGGGGAGTGCGGGCCATCTTCATGTCCTTTCCTGAAATGCAATTGCGACAAAATTCAAGGATCAGAAAATCAGACCCGGAGACCGAAAGCAAGTTTGATGGCGCGCTGCGTTCCGGGGCCGAAACTGCCGTCGATGGCGCCGGTGTAAAAGCCGTTATCGGCCAGTTTGCGTTGAAGCGCGCGGCGCGCGTCAAGGCTGAACATGTTGGGGCGGTCCACGAGGATGTCCAGCACATCACGCGCACCGCTGCGCAGCGCGTCATAAAGATAGCCCGCCGCATCCCCCGCGCCCTTGCCCGAAATCAGCCCGTCATCGATCAGGGCGGAAAAGTTGAAAAGCGCCTGCGGGTGGCGCAGATCCGCCGCGCGTTCAAAAAGCTTCAGCGCCGCCTGCGGGTCGGGCGTCAGGCCCAGTTCGCCCTGATAGTGCAGAAAGCCCAGATCGTTGATCGCATCCGCGAAATCCTGCGCGGCTGCGGCCTCGTAAAGCGACAGCGCGCGGGCGGCATCCACCGGCACGCCGATCCCGGCTTCGTAGAGCTTGGCAAGCTCGAATTGCGCCTCCGGCGATCCGGCCTCGGCGGCACGGGTCAGCAGGGCCACTGCCTCGGCAGGGTCGAAGCGGTCGGCATCCGGGTTGAGCCGCATATAGGCGAGCCCGACCATGGACCTTGTGTCGCCCAGATCGGCAAGGGCGACCAACTGGCTTTCCTGATCGGGGCGGATGCCCGACCATGCGACACGCAGATCACCCTCCCCGGCATCGCTGTCGCCCTCGGCGGGTCCGGCGAGGTAGAAGGGAACGCCGGAAAGCGAGCCATAGGTATGCGGTTCCTGCTGGTTGCCGGTCACGTCCAGCACCTTGTCGCGAACCTGACGGAACATCAGGCTGATCTCCAGACCCGGCTGTTTCATGCGGTCGGCCAGCGCCATGGCGAAGGGGCTGTTACCGGACACCCCGTCCAGTGCCACCTGCCCGTCCTTGGCGGCAAAGGCGACGAGCGTGCCACGGTCCGGCGAGGGCGGCGCAAGCCCGCCCGGACCGCGCGTGGTCGCGCCGGGATCGGCCTCGGCTTCCGCAAGCGTCAGTTCGAGCCCGTCACCGAAGGGATTGTTGCGGCAACTGTCCAGAATGACAATCCGCATGACCCGCGCGCGGTCCACCGTTTCCAGAAGGTCACCCAGCGACACGGACTGGCGTTGCACATCGCGGTTCGAGCGCACATTGGCATCGGCCGGAACAAGGAAATTCTCGCCCTGGACCTCGATCCCGTGACCCGCAAAATAGATCAGCGCCAGTTCCGCCGTTTCGGCCTGAAAGGCAAAGCTTTCCATTTCCCGCGCAAGGTCCGCATAGCCGGGATCGGTGACGAGCGTGACCGTGAAGCCGATTCCTTCCAGCGTGCGGGCGATCAGCCGGGCATCATTCACGGTATTGTCGAGCGGTTCGATATGCTGGTAACGCGCCACCCCCACCACCAGCGCCACACGCTCGGCCCATGCGGCGGCAGGCAACATCGCAACGACGGCGCAGACCAGCAGGCGGCGGATCAGAAGATTTACCATCGCAATCATGCCATTTCCAAAATGCGCGACCGGGAAACCGGTCTTCAAAATCAATCTAGCGGGAATCGGCGGATCTGCAAAGCGGGGGGCACAATCACGTCCCCGTAACCAGAGAGGCCGACAGGTCAGATCTGGCCCGCGCTGCGCCATTTCATCAGGAGTTCCTTCGACACCTCGAAATGCATGCTGTCCTCGCGCGAGAAGGCGGCGCCCCAGAACCAGCCTTCGGCTTGAAAGAAATCCGACAGGATGGTGAGGCCAAGCTGGGTCTTGCCATCGCCCAGCGTGTCCAGCACGCCGTCGATGTTGAGATCCACCGCCAGCCCGAAAGCATGCGAGGAAACCGAGCTTTGCGACCCCCGGATACGGCGGACACAGAGTGCGCCTGCGGTGGAGATCCGGTTGTAGAGGTCGATGTCCATGGCCTTGACCTCCTCGAACACGCGGCGGATCGACTCCACGGCCGGGCGCAGCATGTTGACCCGGATCGGGCCGACATCGGCCAGAACCAGCATCTCGCGCAGCTTGGGATTGGTCATCGGTTCGCAATCGTCGGAAAGCTGTTCGCGCGGCGGGCCGAACATTTCCAGCAGGAAGGAGGGGCTGGCAACCGAAAGCCCGGTATTGATGCCACGGCGCCCGGCGATCTGGACCACCTGCGCATAGCTGTCGGCGATCTGGTTCTCGCCCAGCCGCTCGAAGGGCTGGTCGTCGCCATCGTCCAGCAGCATCGGATCGCGCGGCATCCTTTGGAGGCGCGACAGTTCCTCCTCCACCGTGCCGAGACGGAACTGGAGGTCTTCCATCTGTTGACGAAGGATCTCGATCTCGATGCGCGCGCCGCTGTCCACGGCGGGGCCACCGGTCTGGTCGCTGCCTCCGCCGGGCGAAAAGATCCAGGCCCCGAGGAACCAGATGATCGGCGCCAGAACAATCGCGACAGCAAGAATGATGGCGGGCAGGAGACGCATCTAGAGCCCCGGACTTGGGAAATGAACCTTCAGCGTGCATCCTATACCGGAAGCGGCAGGCAGGGAAACAGCGGACATGCGCAATATCAGGCTTGTGAAGCGGAAAGCGTCTTGAAATGCGTTGTTCGACGCAGGACTGTGGTATAGTTTTCACGCATCCATTTTTCGAGAAAGGCTTTGCGCCATGTTGAAACAATCTTTGTTCGCCCTGTCCCTCGCCAGTGTCCTGACCCTTGCCCCCGTGACCTTCGCGGCAGCGCAGGATGCGGCCACCCCCTCCGCTGCGGAACTGCAGGAAAAATTCCAGCGGCAAAAAACCCGTGGCCTTGCGCTGGTGTCCAACAGCAGTTCGCAGGTCGTGGTTCCGACGACCAGCGCCGAAGGCAAGACCGAAGTGGCCCAAGTCGTCTATTCCGAGATCGAGAAGGACGATCAGGTCAATGTGCGCATCACTTTCGATTTCGACAGTGCCGTGCTGCGTGCTGCTGAAAAGCCGAAACTCGCCACGCTCTGCGAGGCGATGAAGGTGGTGGATGTGGAACTGTTCCGCATCGTGGGACATACCGATGCCTCCGGGTCCGACGCCTATAACGAGAAGCTCTCGCTTTTGCGGGCGGAGGAGGTGAAACGCTATCTGGTGAATGATTGCGGCGTTGCCCCCACCCGGCTGGAGGCCGTGGGCATGGGCAAACGGTTCCTTTACAATACCGAAGATCCGCGCGCCGATGAAAACCGCCGGGTCGAGTTCCAAGCCCTGAGCTGAGACCGGATTGCCGTGCCGCCCGAAGGGTGTTGAATGACCAAGTCCAGATCGAGCGACACCTTCAAGCCGGGTGATCTGCTGAACAACACCTACCGGATCGAGGCCCTGCTGGGGCGCGGCGGAACATCCGATGTCTATCGCGCCCGGTCCGAGATTTCGGGCCGGCTGGTGGCGGTCAAGGTGCTGCAATCGGAACTGTCGAAGAATGAAAACTACCTGCGGCTGATGACGCGGGAGGAACAGATCCGCGATGTGCGCCACGATGCAGTCGTACGCTATTCCGAGAACCAGCGCACGCAGGATGGCCAGGTCTATCTGGTCATGGATTTCGTGGACGGGCCGGGGATGGAGGAAAAGCTCCTGACCGGTGGCATGTCCGCGCCCGATCTGGTGCGGGTGGCGGCCCGGGTGGCCGAGGGGCTGGCGGCGGCCCATGCGCGGAACATCGTCCACCGCGACCTGTCGCCGGACAACATCATCTTGCGGGACGGCAAGCCCGAACAGGCCGTCATCATCGATTTCGGTATTGCCAAGGATGACAACCCCGGCGCGGAAACCGTGGTGGGCAATGAATTTGCCGGAAAATACGCCTTTGCCGCGCCCGAACAGCTCAACGGCGTGTCGGACCACCGGTCGGACATCTATTCGCTGGGGGCGCTGCTGCTCGCCACCTTCCGGGGGGCACCGCCGAATATCGGGGAAAACCCGATGCAGCTTCTGCGGATCAAGGAGGCCCCGCTGGATGTGGAGGGCGTGCCGGAGCCGCTGAAATCGCTGATCGCGAAGATGGCGGCCCCCAACCCCGATGACCGGTTCCAGACCGCCGAGGATGTGCTGCGCGCCATCGACCCGACCTATACCGCGCGCCATGTGATGCGCACGAGCCCGCCGGAACGCCTGCCCCCGCCGCCAGCAAAGGCTGAAAAGCGCGGCGGCGGGATCGGGCTGCTGGTCGCGGGGCTGGTGGTGGCGGGGGCCGCGCTCGGCGGAGCCTGGCATTTCGGGGCGTTTTCGGCTCTCCTCGCGCCCGCGCTGCCACATGTCAGCCCCTATGTTTTGACGGCGACGCGCGCGCCCGATACCGCCCTCAGGATAGCGGGCCATGCCCCGGACGAGGCGGTGCGGGGCGCGCTGGACGACCGCGCCACGGCGACCGGCGGCACGGCGGAGATCACGCTGGCCAAGGGCGATATTGCGGAAAGCTGGGGCGCGGATGTGATCGCCCTGATCGACCGGGCTTCGATCCTGCCCGAGTGGGAGGTGACCGTTTCGGACAACACCGCGCGGGTCAGCGGCCTGTCCGAAGATCGCGCCACATTGACCGCGCTGCGCGAGACGCTGGCGGGGTCCGGGGAGCTGGCAACGCAGCTCGACATCGTGCTGGGGCCGCGTGTGCTGGACCGGGCGCGGGTCGAAAGCGTGGTGGCCGAGAACGCCGATTGCGGGCCGCTGCAACTGTCGGAAACGCCGCCCGGGGGATGGGCGCTGGGGGACCGGATCGTGCTGTCGGGCAAGATGGCCGAACAGGGATCACGTCTGCGCATCTCCGAGGCGCTGCGCGAGGTGGTGGGCGACCGCAATGTCCTGGTGGATGTCGAGATCCTCAACACCAATCTCTGCCGCATCGAACAGGCCCTGCCCCGCGCATTGCCGCGCGGGTTCGGCGTGATCTTCGGCTTTGGCGACCGGGATGACCCGAACCCCGCCGCGCGCTATTTCGTGGGCGAAAACCCGGCCATCGACATTGTCATTCCGGCGGATGTGACGACCGGATACCTCTGGGTGTCGATTGTCGATGTGACGGGCAGCGTGTTCCACCTGCTGCCCAACGTGAACCGCCCGGCCAATGACATCGCCAGCCTGCGCGAGGGGCGGCAGGGGGAGATCCTGCTGCGTGTGGCCTACGGGATCGAGGAAGCGCGCGGCACGACACGGATGGCCTTCCTTGTGGATGACTCCGTGCTGGGCAAAAGCAAGGTCGTGGTCCTGCATGCCGATGAACCGGTATTCCAGAATCTGCGCCCGATTTCGGAATCGACCGACAGTTTCGCCGCCGCCGTCGGCAGTCAGGAGAGCGATGACGCGATGGCGGAAGTGTTTTCCATCGACAGCCGTATCCTGACGACGGAAAAGAAATAGACGACAGAACCGGCAGGCGGACGGGGGTCAGGCCACGTCCACCACGATGATCGAGATATTGTCGGCGCCGCCGGAATCGAGCGCCAGCGTCATCAGGCTGTCGGCCACGGTTTCGATGGGTGCGCCGATGACCATGCGTTCCAGCGTCTTGAAGCCCGCATATTTCGTCAGCCCGTCCGAACACAGAAGGAAGCGGTCGCCCGGTTCCACCTCGCCCCGGATCTTGTCGAGCTGCAATTCCTCGCCCACGCCCACCGCGCGGGTGATGGCGTTGGATTGCGGGTGCTGTTCGGCCTCGTCCCATGTCAGTTCACCCGCCGCGACAAATTCCGCCACCAGCGAATGATCGGTCGTGAGCATGTCGATCTTGCCATCGCGGAACCGGTAGAGCCGGCTGTCCCCGGCCCAGAAGGCGACGAAATGTTCATCCGTCAGGATCAGTGCGACGACCGTCGCCCCGACCGTGCCCTGAAGGCGCACCGCCGCCTCTTCACGGATCCGGTCATGGGCCTGGAGGATCGACTGGCGCAGGCCGCGCATCAGATCGCCCGGCGACTGCTCGGGCGGAATCATCGCGATGGTGTCGACGATGGTCTGGCTGGCGAAATCCCCCGCCGCATGCCCCCCCATGCCATCCGCCACCACCCAGATCTTCTGGTCGGGCAGGGCGAGGATGGAATCCTCGTTCACTTTTCGAACCTTGCCGACATGCGTGGTCGCGTTGAAGCGGATCGTCATTCTGCCTCCATCTTCTGCCAGACTTTCGCATCCATGTCGAAAAGGCCGATCATCTGCCCGGCGGCGGGCAGGCCCTCGCAGACCATCATCCGCATCCCGTCCGCGGTTTCCGCCGACCAGACCGAGGGCTTGCGGAAATCCTGGGCGATCATGCTGGCCGCGAGTTCCGGCACCAGCATGCCCTGCGCGGCCCCGGTGACCACCAGCCCGCCCTTGCCCGGCAGCACGGTGATATGCGTGGGGGTCGCGGGCAGGCTGAGCGCCGCCAGACGGTCGCGCAGCACGTCCTTGGTCATGTCATCCTCAAGCGCCGCAAGGGCGATCTCGTCCAGCGCCTCGAACATCGGGACGGACAGGAAATGGTCCAGCAAGGGCGAATTGCCATCGGGCATCGGACTGGCCAATGTCAACGGGAACTGCCGCCCGACCCGGTCGACCGAGGACATCATCACCCCGATCACCGGCGCCGCCCCCACCAGTCCCGGGCTGAGGTTGAAGCGCCAGATCGGGGCGGAGAAATAGGCCTCCTGCCACCCTTCACCCAGGGCTCCCTTCGCCATCAGCAACCCTTCCTGCAACCAGCGGTCCCAGGGGTCGATGAACCCCGCAGCGAGGTCCATCCTCAGGAAATCCCCGAGGGCCGGAAGTTTGCCGAAAGCACCGAAACGAGAGGTCATCAGAAAGACTTTGGACAGTTGAATTTACCCAGCGCAGGCAGGGCAAAGGGATTGAGGGAGGAACCGGACTGCATCTGGAAGATCGCGATGCGCCCGCCGATGTTGAAAATGACACGGTTGCGGTCGGTGACATTGGTGCGCCGGATCTCGGCCGCGTCCAGCAGGCGGAACCAGCCCCAGGGCCCGTCGCGGCGCAACTGGCTCTCGGTTCCCTGCCCCGGGGGTTCGAACACCACGCGGCCAAAGCCTGCCGCGCCCGGCCAGTTCACCCCGATCGGGGCAGGCTGGCCCATCGTGTGGTTGAAATCGACCGAGGTGCCGTCAATTTCCAGTTTGACCGAGGTTGCCTTGGGGTCCAGCGCCTCGGGCGTGATCTGGAAGGTGACGGCGGGGGCGGCGCCGGCGGTGAAGAACGCCTGACGGATCAGCGCCGCCTGTTCGAATTGCAGCAAGACCTCTTGCGAGATGCCCAGATCCGCATCATTCACCCGTTTCCAAGTCCAGGGCCGCGAGGTCGTATCGACGAATTTTTCGAGATTCTCGTTGAAAAAGGCGTCCAGAAGGCCGCCGGGCGCGAACATCCGGGCGAAATCCTGCATGCCCACGTCATTGGTGGAGCGCCGGTTGAACGGATAGCGCCCGTTGATGGCCTGTTCGCAGAAGGGTGCCACGGCGCTTTGCCATTTGGCGTTGATGGCGGCGCGGTTGCCATCGGCGGTGATGCCCGACGATCCCGCCGCAATCTGCGTCGTCCAGCGCTGCATCGGCCCGGGCAGGCGCTGGGTTGCCTCGGTCAGCGCGAAGATCGCGCTGCTTCCCGGGTCGGTGGAGGCCGAGGCCACGCCCGAGAAGGAGAGCTTGCTCATCTCGCGGTAGACCTCTTCCAGCGTGCGGATCAACTCGTCAAGCTGCGAGGGCTGGCCGTCGCGGCGCTGCACGAGATCATGCAGCCACGAAAACCGCTCCTCGACATAGACGCCGGGGGCCTTGGGCGGCTCCCCCCCCGATTGCTGCGCGCCAAATTCCAGCGCATTGACGAAGGTCTGCGCCTGCACGCTGAGAATCGAGCGCATTTCGAGCCGTGCCACCGATGTCAGCCCCTCGCCCACGGCTGCGGTGGGCAGGGCGGACCGGTCCTCGGTCAGTTTCGTCTCGGCGGCGATGGCGTTCAGAAGGTTCACGATGGGCGAGGTCGGGCCGGACAGCACATTCGTCACCTCCACCGCATGCCGCAGGCTTTCCAGAGGGATGATGTCCACATCCGACAACACGCCTTCATAGCGGGCGACGTAATCGTTGTAGTATAGGTCCAGCACATCGCGGCTGAGCGACAGCAGCGCTGCATCGGATTCCTCGATCCCGCCACGATTGCCCAGCACCCAGCTTTCGCTCTGGATGCGTTTGGCCACACCCAGCGCTTCGCCCAGGAACACCTCGTTGAAACCGCGATAGGTGAAGATCCCCTCGATCCCCTCGTTGAGGGGCTTGCCAGAGGAGCGCACAAGCGCCCGAGTTACCGCAGGCCCGCCGACATCGGTGATCCGCCAGCGCGGCAGCTCCAGCGCGCGGGGGCTGGAGATGATGCCGGTATAGATACGCTGTGCAGGCGGGGTGGCGGCGAGAATGTCCTGCACCAATTCGATCAGCGGGCCGTTGAGCGAAACCTTCTGCATCGGTTGCGCCAGCAGCGCGCGCAGATGCTTGTCCAGATCAGCGCGCAATTCCTCGCGCGTGGGGCCGGGGAAGGAAAGACCCCAGTCCAGCGTCATCCATTCGGTGACCAGATCCTTGCTGAGCGGGCCCTGCTGGCCCAGCATCAGATAGATCTTGAGCGCCTCGTAAAGAATGTCGGGATTATTGATATTGCCCTGGATCTGGTCTTCGAGCCGCAACAGGAGGCGCGGCAGAAGATGCTGGTTCAGCCCCGCACGATAGGCCTGCGCGCCCTGATCCCCGATCACCCGACCCTGGTATAGCCCGTAACCCGCCCCGGCCGGAATGACCCGCGCCTCGCCCTCGGGCACCGGGCGCAGGGTATTGGCGGGCATGTCGTAAAGGATGTTCAGCGCGGGCACGACCGAGGGAAGATCGCTGTCGGCAATCGGGTTTGAGGGGATGATGGCGGCGGCGGCCTGATAGGCGTTGAGCCGTTCGGTCGCCTCGGCGATCATCGCGCGGTTGGCCATGAAGCTGAGCGTCCAGAGCGTTGCCGCCGAAATGGCCACGATCACCGTGGCCGCGATGGCCCCCGCGCGGGCGATCTTGTAGCGCCGTTCGACCTTGTCATCGGCCGAGACCAGCCCCGCCTCGCGGAACACCACCTGTTCGAACAGCCGGGTCAGGAAGAACGACCGCCCCGTGCCCTTGCCGGTGCCGATGGCCTGCCGCCCGATGCCGAAGGTGCGCGCCATGCCCATCATCAGACGGTCGATCGGCGTGCCTTCCTGCGTGCCGGAGGTGAAATAGACCCCGCGCAGCATGTGGCGATGCTCGAACTTGTTTTCGAGGAACACCTCGTTCAGGAAGTCCCGCGCCACCTGCCGGACCGAGGCCACCTGCCCCGGAAAGCCCGCGATCAGGCTGCGGCGCTGGTGGTCGATCTCGGATTGCATCCGTTCCAGCGCCTGACTGTTGAGTTGCGTCAGGAGTGCGGAAAATTCATCGTCAAAGGCCGCGATGGGCGAGCCTTCGGCCTTGGCCTTGCCGCCCTTGGGCAAGGGCAGGGTGAAGCCCCAGACCTGTTCACGCGCCTCCTTGCCCAGATTGTCGAAGAACTCGGCAAAGCCCGCGATGAGGTCGGCCTTGGTGAACAGCACATAGACCGGAAAGCGCACGCCCAGTTTCTCGCGCAATTCATGCAGGCGGCGGCGGATGGCCTTGGCGTGGCTGGCTTGCGTCACCTCGTCCTGCATCGAGAGGTCCGACAGAGAAATCGCGATCAGCGCGCCGTTGATCGGCTGGCGGTTGCGGTTGCGCTTGAGCAGGTTGAGAAAGCCGAGCCAGCCGGCATTGTCGGATTCCGCGTCGCTTTCCTGTGTGGTGTAGCGGCCTGCGGTGTCGATCAGCACGGCCTGATCGGTGAACCACCAGTCACAGTTGCGCGTGCCCCCTACCCCGCCGATGGAGCCCTTGCCAAGCTCGTCCGCCAGCGGGAATTTGAGCCCCGAATTGACGATGGCAGTGGTCTTGCCCGCGCCCGGCGGGCCGATCATCACATACCACGGCAGTTCATAGAGCGATTTGCGCCCGAGTTTCGACTTGCGCAGAAGCGTCAGCGCTTCCTTCAGCTTCTGGCGCATCTCGTCAAGTTCACCCTTGACGACATCGTCCCCGTCCGCGCCCTCATCGACGGAGGCCACGATTTCCTCGGTCAGCTTGCGGTTCCGGCGGCGGCGCAGAAGGAAGATCAGGAGCATCATCAGCAGCGCCAGGCCGAACATGATGCCGATGGTGATGAGCCGCGACCGCACCGCGTCAAAGGGCCGCCACTCGTCGGACCCGATCATCGGGCCGAAATACCACAGGCAGATGGCGAGGATCAGCGTCGTGAACAGAATCGCCGTATAGGCGGATTTGAACAGGGGAAAGATATAGCGTCTGATCATCAGCTCGCCTCTCTCAGCAGAAGGATCTCGATCCGGCGGTTCTGCGCGCGTCCCTCGGCCGTGTTGTTCGGCGCGATGGGTTCCTTGTCGGACCGGCCCTCGGCGGTCAGGCGCTTGGGATCGTCAAAGAATTCGGCCATCTTCTTGCGCACGGATTCGGCGCGGGCCAGCGACAGGTGCATGTTGGAGGGAAAGCGCGATGACCGGATCGGCACATTGTCGGAGTGACCCGCAACCACGACCTGCCCGGCCTGATCGTTCATCGCCTTGGCGAGCCGCTGGATCATCTCGACCACATCGTCGGCCAGCCGGTCGGACCCCGACCCGAACATCGCTGTTCCCGCCAGACGCACGGTCAGCGAGGTTGCATCCTCGAACACCTTGATGGATCCGGCCTCGATTTCCTTGGCCAGAAAGCCCGAGACAACCTCCACCTGGCTTGGCCCCGGCGGGGGCGGGGGCGGCGGGGGCGGCGGGGCCGGACGGTCCAGCACCGCAGGGCGGCCCGGATCGACCGAGGCCATCTGTCCCAGCAGCCGTTCGGTCTGACTGCCAAGAGCCAGCGAAATGCCCCCGAAAGTGAAGGACAGCAAAAGTGCGGTCACGCCCAGCGCCAGATAGACCGGCTTCCAGGCCGACAGCGCCTTGTGGGGGCGGTCCACGCCCTGCCAGTGCGGCGAGAGATCCTGTTCCACCGGGCCGCGCTGCGCGCGGATGATGCGCGCCAACCCGTTGCGGATCTGCAGATGCTTGTCCACCCCGCCCTGTTCGATGCGTAACCGCCCGTCAAACCCAAGGCTGAGGCACATATACATGAATTCCAGCAGCTCGATATTGTTCGGCGGATCCTGTTCCAGCCGCGCCAGCACGTCATAGAACCGGTCGCCCCCCACGGTTTCGCGGTGGAAGGTGCCGACCATGGATTGCATGCCCCAGATCGACTGTTCGCCCCAGGGCGTGTTCAGCACCACATCGTCGATGGTGGCACAGATCGCATAGCGCGCGACCTTGACCTGTTGCGGGTCGATGCCGGCCTGGATGGCGCGGGTTTCGAACCCCCGGATTTCGGCCACGACATTGCGGCGCAGGGCCTCGGGCTCCATATGCTGCGCGCGGTTGCGGATACGGCTGACGAGGGCAAAGAGCGTGGCGGCGGCGGCATTGAGCCGGTTCATCCCGGTCATCGCCAGAACGATCGGGCTTTCGGCGGTCTTGGCCGTATCGGCCGCGGCCTGCGCCGCCGTGGGCTGCGGCACGCCATAGCCGATACCCTGCGCCGCCGCCTGCCGGGCGGCATCGGGCGGCGGCGCGGGATAGTTCGGCACGCCCGCAGGGGCACCGGCGGGGGCCGCCCCGCCCGCCCGGCGTCCCGCCGGATTGGGACGGATCACCGTGCGCTCGCTGTCATCCGGCTCGGCAAAAGGGTCGTTTCCAGACATCGTTCAAACCTCTTGTCGGCGTCAGCCCGTGCGAATGGCCCAGAGTTCCATGTTCAACCCCGGATAATCCCCGGACACATGCACCGCGATCCCGCCCGACGTGGTCATCTTGCGCCAATAGGGGCTTTCGCGGTCCAGTTCGAAATACACCACGCCGGAATGGAACGGGATCTGGCGCGGCGCGACGGGCAAGGGGCGCAGCGTGATCCCCGGCAGGGCCGAGTTCACAAGCTGGCGGATTTCCTCGACCGGGCCGATCTTGGCCTGGCCCGCGAAATGCCGCCGCACGTTTTCCACCGGGATGTCGGCCTTGACCGCCAGCACGAATCCCGCCGATGTGATGAGCTTGCGATCCGCGATGATGCCGACCGAGATGCCGTATTTCCGGGGCTCCAGCGCGATGGAAATCGCCGTCTGTTCCAGCACGGTGGACAGATACTGCCGCAGGAGCCGGATCACCGGATTATAGGTCGCCGACAGCTTGTCATGCTGGTAGGGCGGCATTTCGGGCGGGCACTTTTCCGGCGCCATGAAGGTGGCGAGTTCCCCCACCAGAGAAAGACAGCGGTCATAGAGCATCGCGGGATGCACATTCTCGATCTGCAACAGATTACGGAACACCGGAAGGTTGCGGTTGAGCGCCATCAGGAGCAGGAAGTCCTGAATCTCTGCCACGCCCTTGGTCGGCCCACCTTCAGCCAGACGGCCCGACAGCGCCTTGACCCGGTGGCCCAGCATGCCTTCAAGTTCGCGCAGGAAGGCGATCAGCGTGGGCGCCGCGCGCACATCCAGTGCCGAGGGGATGAAGGCCTTGTCCAGCACCACCTCGCGGTCGGGTTTCACCTCGATGATCCGCGCGATGGGGATGATGAGCCGGTCGGCGAGGTCATCCACCTCCAGCGCGAACTGGAGCCGCAGCTTGCCGATGCCGAGCGTGACGGGCTTGCGCCCCTCGCCCATCGAATCCGTCACCTCGATTTCCGCCGGACGGAACCGCGCGGCAGAGCGTTCGGCCCCGGTCATGTCCACTTCCAGCGCGCCTCGTCTGCGTTGCGGCACCGAGAGGTAGACCACGCAATCCTTGGTGCCTTCGGGCACGTCCAGCGCGGGGGGATGGTCCACCGCCTCGGGCACGCGGAACACTGCACCATCGGGCGTCAGCCCGGCGCATTCCTTGATGGCGAACTGCCCGAGTTTCAGAATCTCGTCGTCGATCTCCAGCGCGCTCACGCCCCAGAGATAGGGGGCAACGCGCCGCGCGAGACCGGAGATCAGCCCCTCGGCATAGCGATCCGCCTGCTGAAAGTGGTGGGGTTGCAGAAACAACCCCTCGGTCCAGAGAACCTTGCTATCCCAGGACACGCACGCCCCCCCAAATTCCATGCCCGAAGGCAGATCTATGCGATCGACAGCCTAGCGTCCCGAAGGCGCGCTGTCATTTCAATCTTTCCAGTTGCTTCTGGTATGCCTTGGAAAACTCTTTGCTGAAAAACTCGTGAAAATCATGCTCTGCCTGTTCCGAAATCTCGGCATAGAGCTTCTCGTAGGTCTCCCAATAGCGCGACTTGCGCCCCTTGAGCAGATCCGCGAATCCGCTGCCGCCGCCGATCTTTTCTTCCAGCGTCTTGGGGTCGAGCCGCCCCAGAACGTCCTTGATCGCGGCTTCCATCCCGGTGACCATGGCCACCTCATGCGCCTTGATGTCCTTCAGCGCCTCCTCGACGGCGGCATTGCCGTCGAGATAGCCCTTGGCCTTGGGCTTGAGCAGGAACTCCACCGCATGTTCCGGTGACAGCGCGAATTTCAACGGGTTGTTGCCGCCTGCGCCGATCATGGTCTGGTTGATGCGGAACTCGGACTTGATGGAGGAGCGCGTCATCAGGATCTCGCGCAATCCGGCGACCAGCGTGTAGACCATGCGGCCGATGCGTTCCATCGACTCGGCAAGTTCGGCGTCAGGGATGTTCAGATCCTCGGCCCCGGCGCCGCGGAAAAAGGCGCGCGCGGCATCGACACCGGCGGGCGTCTGGTTGGCGGGCACGGGTTCGGAAGCGACGGGTGCCGCGGCCGCAGAGGCAGGGGCGGACACAGGCGGCACCGGTTTCGGCGCCGGTGCCTTCAGCGGAACCGAGCGTTGCAGCGGCGGCGGCGGCGGCACCACCGAACTCGCCAGCCGGTTGGCCGCCACGGGCGCGGCGAAGGGGGATTGTTCCTCTTCCTCTGTCGGCGGCACCGGCTGTGCAACAGGCTGTGGGGCCGGGGCTGTGGCCTGAGGAACAGGCTCCGGCTCCGGCAGGGGTGGCACTGCCGCAGCAGGTGGCGGCGCTGGGGGGCGCGCGGGCGTGGGCTTCGCCACAGGCGCCGGACTCGGATTGGGGTTGAGGAAATCGTCATCCCAGTCATCCGGGATGACCGCATCCGCCTTTTTCTGGGCGGTGAACCCGTCATGGACCGAAGCGCCATGCGCGCTTTGTGTCGCGCCGAAATCATCGTCCAGCGGGTCGGGGATATGCCCGAGGATCGGGTCGACCTCATCGCCGACCTGCGGCAGCATCAGGCTGTCGATCGGGTCTTCGCGCACGATCTGCGACGGGCCGCGCGGGGCCTGCCCGCCCATCAGATCGTCCAGAAAATCGCTTTTCTGCGATCCGGGGTCTTCCAGCAGGTCGAGCAGGTTTTCCGGGGCCGCCCCGGCGACGCCATGCGATACCGGTCCGTCATCGATGGGCGGCGGCAGGTTGGACAGCGGATCGTTGGATCGGCCGGCGGCAGGCAGGATCGCCACGATCAGTTCATAAGCCCCCATCGACAGCACATCGCCATCGTTGAGCGGCGTCGGAACCTGTCCCAGCGGCACCTTGCCGTAGTTCAGGAAGGTGCCATTGGTCGAGAAGTCGATCACGGTCACATCGCCGTCCTGATCCTCGATGGTGCAATGGTTCTTGGAGATCAGGCGGTCCGGGTCCGGCAGGACCACATCATTCTCCGGACCCCGGCCGATCGTCAGGCTGGGCCCGCGCATGACGATGGGCGCCCCATCCCCCGGAACGGCGCCGGTCGATTGAAACCGCAGAGTTACAGGCATTCAGGCATCAGCCTCCGGTCAGGACAGTTATCGCACCGGGCGGCAGGATCGGCGCGGGGGTCGGCCCTCCGCACATGTCAATACCGATCCGCGCTGCGGGCATTTTGCCTATCATAACAGTCATGGACCCTTTGGCAATCGGATGGGGGACCGGGCCCATAAGGTCGAGCATGCGGGCGGCGGGCAGTTTCACCACCAGCACGGTGATACAGCAGGGCGGAAGCACCGGAACCGGAGCGCCGTAAGTGGCAAGGCAGGTGTGAAGATCGGTCAATCGCGCCTGAGGAGGGCCGGGCATGGTTTATCCTTTCGCCTTGACCTGTTCGCCCTGCCCCGCGTTGACGCGGCCATTGCCGCCCCGCGCGATGTCAAGGCCACGGTCGATGAGAAGATCGACATAGCTGTGAAACGTATCCGCCCGCGCCCGCGCCGCGATCATGTTCATGGCCAGAACCGCAGCCGCCACGCCGTTCGGGGGGGCGGGCGTGTCGTTCATGTCGCCCGGGCCGAGCGTTCCATCGGCGTAAAGGGCGGCCATGGCGCAGAAGGTGGTGTCATCCTCCATCTCCGCCGTCTCGAAAGCGTCCCGCGCGGCGATGCGGTTTTCATCTGTCGGCTTGAACACCCAGCGTTCGGCACAGGCCAGCGGGACGGGCACGGTTTTCGGCTCTTCACCGATCAGGTCGCGCGCGGCAAGGCAGGCCCACCATGTCGCCTCGCGCGGGGGCAGCGCCACGGCCAGAAGCCGCATGATGTCGATCTGCGCAGCTTTCTGCTCCAGCTCGCTGAACACGACATCGACAAGGGCGGAGGCCGGTGCGGAAACCGGCGTCTGCAATTTCGTATTGGCCATGGCCAGCATCCGTGCGGCGGGCTCGGGCGGGATCTTCTTCAGATTCTCGAAGCGTTTGCTCATGTCATCCTCAGTTGATCATCGTGATTCCGCCCTGGATTTTCACCATGGCCGAACCGTTCATTTCATTCATTGTCGAGGCATCCGTCTTGATCATGACGCCCTTCACCGTAACTCCCGCATGGTCGATCTTGATCAAGCTTCCGCCCACCTTCAGCTCGATCGACTGCATCGACTCGATGGTGATGCCGCCGGTGACCGTGGACTTGTAGGCCCCCATCACCGTTTCGGTGAACTTGCCCCCGGTGTCCTTGGTCTCGTCACCCTTGATATTCTTTTCCGAGGAACCGTCGATATCCTCGGTCTTGTCGGACTTGATATAGCGGATTTCATTGCCCGCCTCGACCTTGAAGGTGCTGTCGCCGGTTTTCACGAATTCCGACCGGTTGGCATAGATTGTCTGGGTGTAATCCCCGGGATCCTTCTTTTCCATCCCGATGGTGATGGTGGCGTTGTTCTTGATGATCTCGACATAGTCCTTTTCGGACTGGAGCCGGACGAATTCCTCGTCCTTCTTGTCCTCCATGACGAACTCGTTGAAATTGTCTGCCCCACCGCCCTTGGAGGACCGCGTCTTGACGCCCGACTGCGTCTTGTTGTCGGGCAGCCCGTAGGGCGGCATCGTATCGGTGTTGTAGAGCATCCCGGTGCAGATCGGGCGGTCCGGGTCGCCATCCTCGAACTGGATCACGACCTCCTGCCCGATGCGCGGCACGGCGATCATGCCCCATTGCTTGCCCGACCAGGGCGTGACCACGCGCACCCAGCAGGTCGTGTTCTCGTCATTCTGCCCTTCGCGGTCCCAGGGGAACTGCACCTTTATGCGACCGTATTTGTCGGTGTAGATCTCCTCCCCCGCCGGGCCGGTCACCCGTGCGATCAGGATGCCCGGGATCTTGGGCCAGGGGGTATGCGGCACGGTGCGGAAGGGCACGGTTTTCGGCAGAACCTTGAAGGTGCAGCGATAGGCGTCCTTGTTTTCTTCGTCGAATTTGATGGTTCCGGGCAGCTTTGCCGCGCCGTCCCCCTGCTTGGAGGCCTCCACCTTCTGCGACTGATCCTCGTCGGCGTTTTCCACCTGCATCATGTGGACCGCGTTGGCGATCAGGTATTCGGTATTCTCGGCATCGCGGAAATGACCCTTGAGCTTGAAGGTCCGCCCGTTGGCCAGCGTGCGCACATTGCCGATCGCGTCGCGCAACTGGTGTTTCGCGGCATTGGCCTCCATTTCCACCCTTGCATAGATCTCGCCCAGCGCGGTTTCGCGGTAATGGCCGGGATAGCGGTAGATCTCGTGGTTCTTCTGCGAATGCTGGCCCTTGGGGATTGCCTTCACCGTCTTGAGATCCGCCTTCGGTTTTTCGAAGTTCCAGTCGGTCAGCGTCACCTTGCCGGAGGTCACCGCCTCGGCCCCGCGCCATTCGAAGATGTGGTCGGTGGTGCGGCGGTATTCCTTTTCGCGCGGAGCGTATTCGATGGTGGCCGCGTTTTCCACCGGGCTGTGGCCGCCGATGTCATCGACGAGCATCATCTTGTCGACCATGTTGCCATGGGTGAAATAGTAATAGATCCCTTCCTCCTCCATCAACCGGCTGACGAAGTCGAAATCGGATTCATTATACTGGACGGTGTAGACCCGTTCCTGCGGGGACCGGTTGAGCTGGAAATCGAAATTGCTGAACCCCGCGTCACTGAACACCTGTTCGATGATCGCCTTGGCGCTGACATTCTGGAAGATGCGGTTGTTGCGGTTGCGGGTCAGGAACCAGAGCCAGGGCCGGCACTCGATGGAATAATAGCCATAGCCTTCCTGCAGACCGATGAACTGGCCTTCGATGCAATGGCCGACAAACTCCCGCCAGCCCGACCCTTCATCGTCGCTCTTCTTGATCTTGACCGTGACCACGCGCCCCACAATGGCGCCAAGGTCTAGCTTCTTGTCGGCGGCCATGAAATCGACCGTCATCTCCGTCAGCTTGCTCAGCCCCTCGACAACGCGCGCGGCTTTGATGAACAGCTTCGGAACGGGAGCCTCCAGACGCAGGAGGCGGTTCTCCAGAATTGCTTTTTGCGACATCTTGCCATCCTCTTCACCCAACCTGCTTTGGTTCAAAAGTCAGTTGGAAAAATCTCGATCAACAGGTTCTCCCTGCGCAGCCTCTCGATCACGTCGGAGTTGATCCTCCACAATGTCGCGACCGAAACACCGCCCTTGGTATAGCGGTTCAACTCAAATGCGCTGCTGAACTGAAGACACTTCACCCGGAAGGGATAGAGCCCGCGCCCATACAGCAGGTCGTTCAATAAATCCTCACCCTCATAAAGCCAGTAACCCTGATTCACTGCAAGCAGCGTCATGGGGGCGTCGTCATTCCCGTCTGGTTCATGTTGATCCGGGTTGTCGCGCATTACAAGCCCTCCAGTAGCGCCGCAAGTTCGGCATCGATTTCATTCGGGTCTGCCGGGGTGTCGAGATCGCCGAAACTGGCCAGCAGGGCGTCGAGATCGTCGTCTGCGGCAGCCACGGTTGCAGTCACGGCGGCGGTGGCGGTGCCTGCCGACGCGGTGCCCGCCTCCGGCGGTCGCTTGATCTCCATCGCAAGATCCAGACCGGATGCCCGGGGCGAGGGTGCCCGCGCCGGGGGCGGCCCCGACCAGGGGCCTGCGATTTCGGATCCCGCAAGCGACTGGAACGACGCCAGCCGCACCACGTCCCGCCCCCGGACGGACACCACCGGCATGAAGCCCCGGTCCATCACATGCCGCGTTTTCGCTTCGGTCAGGTTGCGTTCCGTGCAAGGCAGCGCCACCTGATCGCCGTGCCGGTCCCGCGCGAAATGATAGGGCATGTCGCCCATCGACATCTGCCGGCCCAGTGTCATCTTGGTCCCGTCCGCCTTCCATTCCGCCGCCAGCAACATCGCGGGCAACAGCACCGGATTGGCCCAGAGCATGCCCCGGAGCCCCTCCTGTTCGGAAAATTCCTCGAAGTCGAAGGCGTCGATGGGGTCGGTTTTCCGGCCATAGGGGCGGCGCAGCAGGAACCGGGGCGTCACGAGGCCCAGCCAGCCCGCCGCCTCGTGGTCGCGCAGATCGTCCCAGGCCCGCGCGGTCAGCGGGTGGCGGTCGCGCAGATCGACCTCCAGGAACGCGGGTGTCATGGCCGCAAAGAAGGGAGCCTCCACATGGGCGGCGACCTGCGCGATGCGGGTCAGAAGTTCGGCATGGGGGGGCGTTTCCTCGAAACTGTAAAGCCCGAAAAGGGCCGAGAATCCGATCCCGCCTTCCTCCTGCAAGGGCGCGTTCAGAAGCTGGAACAGTCCGGTTTGCGCCAGATCGTCCGAGGTGGACAGATCAGCTGCAATTTCCTCTGCCGAGACATCAAAGAGGATGATCTGCAATTTCACATCCGTCTCGATACGCCGCGCCAGAAGGTCAAGCCCGCGCCATTGTGCCTCGATGGCTTGAAATTCCGGGTGGTGCAGGATCAGCTTCATCGCAGCCCCCATCGCGGCATCGACCGAGGCCTTGAGCGCTGCCGCCTCCGGGTTGGGCCCCGGCACGACATGCGGGCCGATGATCTGCCCGATCATGTCCTCCACCGGCGAGACCTGCGTGAGCCGCCCGGAGGTATCCCCGATCAGTTTCTGAAAATCGCTCAGGCGGCGGTCGGCAGGCACCGAGGAGGCTGCGGACTGGCGATGCGTCGGCAGGACGGGCGTGGTGAACTCCCCCGCCCAGCCATGCATCTCTGCCACCGCACGCGCTGCCATCGACGGCACCGAAAGCCGCTGGCGCAGGCCCTTCAACGCGTCGAAAATCTCGCAATTCCCGACGATCTCGTCGGGGTGGAGGTCATCGAGCCCCCCCAGCTTGACCTCGATACCGCGCCCTTCCGGCCCGATGGGCAGCACGAGGCGGGTGGCGAACCCCTCGATCACCTCCTCGATGGTATCGACGTCCAGTTCGATGGCCCGGCGCTGTGCAAGTGATGTGCCGGTTTCCATCTTGCCCGAGGCCGCGCGACCCGAGAAATCGCCGAAGATCGCCATGCGGAACCGGGGGCGCGCCAGGGCCTCTGCCGAGGGTTTCGGCGCGGTGATCCGCGCGGCCCCGGTCACCGGGCTGGCGGGCACCGGGGTGGCGGGCACCGGGCTGGCGGGCACCGGGCTGGCGGTCGCAGAGGGGCCTCCGGTCGGGGGGGTCAGCAAATCGTCAAGGAGGGACATGCTGTCATCCTCTGCGGGGTCAGGATTTGTCGGTTCGGCAGGCGCGGGCCCGAGTGCGGCGAGCAGATCGTCGAGATCGGCCAGCGCGTCCGGTTCGGGTTCGGGCACGGCACCGCTGTCCCCCAGAAGGTCGTCCAGACCGGCGAGCGGATCGTCATCGGCAGCAGGCGGCGCGGGTTCCGCCAGAAGGTCGTCCAGACCGGCAAGCGGATCGTCATCGGCAGCAGGCGGCGCGGGTTCGGCCAGAAGGTCGTCCAGACCGGCGAGCGGGTCGTCATCGGCGGCAGGTGGTGCAGGTTCGGCCAGAAGGTCGTCCAGCCCGGCAAGCGGATCGTCGGCGGCAGCAGGCGGCGAAGGCTCCGCCAGAAGGTCGTCCAGACCGGCAAGCGGATCGGCGGCAGCAGGCGGCGCGGGTTCGGCCAGAAGGTCGTCCAGCCCGGCAAGCGGGTCGTCATCGGCAGCAGGCGGCGAAGGCTCCGCCAGAAGGTCGTCCAGACCGGCAAGCGGATCGTCATCGGCGGCAGGCGGTGCAGGTTCGGCCAGAAGGTCGTCCAGACCGGCGAGCGGGTCGTCGTTCGGAATATCTCCCGCAATACTCATCGGCATTTCAGAGGCGTCAGATACCGTGCCCCCCGTTCCGCGATCTTCCCAGTGAAGGGGCTCTGCAGTGTCACCGGCCATAGGCGCTGCAACCGCCAGCAGATCGGCCAGCGGGTCAGGGGCGCCTTCCCGGTCTGACAGAAGCGAGGCCAGAACCTGGCCCGGATCTGTGTCCTCATCCGATATGGACGCTGCATCCGCCAGCAATGCTGCAAGAGGATCCTCGCCCGCCGTCTCGCCAGCTTCATCCGGAACCGCCGTCGCAGCCCGGTGAGCGTCCAGCGCGGCGGCGGTGGTGTCGGGCGCGTCCTCGGCCAGCGGGGCGGCGGCGCGCAGGGCGTCGAGCGCGGCGGCGGTCGTGTCGGGCGCGTCCTCGGCCAGCGGGGCGGCGGCGCGGAGAGCGTCCAGCGCGGCGGTGGTCGTGTCGGGTGCGTCCTCGGCCAGCGGAGCGGCGGCGCGGAGAGCGTCCAGTGCGGCGGCGGTCGTGTCGGGCGTATCCTCGGC
>JBKBNP010000038.1:0-44124 GCA_046295215.1 Pseudorhodobacter sp.
TGGCCCACCTCAGGGCTTGGCTTGCCTGGATATTCACCGCCATCCTGAACGCAGTCTACCACCCAGATCGCCAGTATCAGGCCGTCACATCAGCCTGAACAGATTGTTCAAGGCGAACTATCTCGATCCGGTGGGCTTCCACCTCGATCTCGGTGATCTGGTCGCCACGATCCTCGAAGCTCCGGATGATGTCCGACAGGGCCGGTGCGTTGGCCAATACGGGTGCTGCGAAGGTGGCGGCGGCAATAGAAATGGCGGCGATGCGGGGCAGTCGGCCGATCATGCTGGCTTTCCTTTCGTCGGTCGGGTCATGCCCGGCAACGCCCGGGGCATTGAAAGGTTCCGGCCTGCCGGTCAGGGGGCAAGCCTGCGCAGGCTCTGGCACAGGTGATCGGCAAGGGCCTGCGCCGGGGCGCCGAGGGTGCGGCCGCTGGCATGGATCAGCGTCAGTTCGCGGTGGATCACCGGAGTTCCCAACGGTCGGGCCATCGCCCCCGGCGGAAGTCCCGCGCGGACATATCCCGGAAGAATGGCCACCCCGAGCCCCGCCGCGGCCAGCGCGAGCGCCGTGGCGATCTGGTCGACCTCGAAAGCGGGCCGAAGCGTCAGACCAGCGGAATCGAACCCGAGTTCAACCGGCAGGCGCAGCGCGGAGGATGGGGAAAGTGCTATGATCGGCAGCCCGGCCAGATCGGCCCAGACCGGCGCATCGGGCAGCGGGGTGCCGGGGCCGGTGACGGCCATCATTTCGTCCTTCAGGACGGCGCGGCGGATCACGTCGGTTTCTCCCGGGGGAAAGGTGCCGAGCCCGAGATCCGCCTGCCCACCCCGGACCGCCGCAAGAATCCGCGCGGTCGTGCTGTCGGCGAGCCCCAGCGTCAGGCCGGGGTGGCGCTGCCGGAGCGCAACGAGGATGCCGGGCAGCACGGTGGCCGCCAGAAAGGGCGGGGCCGCCAGCCGGACCGTGCCTTGCCGCAGAGCGGCGCGGTCGCGTGCGCCCGCAACCGCCTGATCGAGCGCGGCAAGGCTTTTGGCGGCATCGTCGCGAAAGGCGGTCCCGGCCTCGGTCAGCACCACGCGGCGCGTCGTGCGGTCAAAGAGCCGCAGGGACAGCAGGCTTTCCAGTTCGCGGATTGCCTGACTGACGCCGGGCTGCGCCATGCCAAGGCGCGCGGCGGCGGCAGAGAAGCTGCCCGTCTCGGCCACGGCCAGAAAGGTTTCGATCTGGCGCAGGGTCGGGCGCATCATTCATGCCTTCAGCGTATCAATTAATACTATCGGCATGAATTGAATTATAGGTCAACCGGTGATCTTCTGGTCCTCGCAAAGAGGAGCAAGATGGACAGCGTCCCCCCCCATTTCGCCGGAAGGCCCGGCTGGATCGGCAAGCCCATGACACGGCGCGAGGATGCGCGGCTGTTGCGCGGGCAGGGGCGGTTTGTCGATGACATGGCCCCGGCCGGTTGCCTCCACACGGTCTTTCTGCGCAGTCCGAACCGGGCGGGACGGATTCTGGCGCTTGATACCGATGCGGCGCGGGACATGCCGGGGGTGCATGCGGTTCTGACCGCTACCGATCTGGCCGGTCTGGGGCAGGCGGCCATCAACCTGCAACTGCCGGGGGCCGAACTTGCGCCGATGGAATTGCTGGCGGGCGCGCGGGTCCATGCGGTCGGGCAGGCGGTTGCGGCGGTAGTCGCCGAAACCCGGGCCGAGGCGCGCGACGCGGTGGAGGTCATCGGGCTGGAGGTGGCCGAGGACGAGGCCCCCCGCTCCGGCGGGATGCGGGCCGAATGGGGCAGGCCGCTGCCGGAGTTCGCCCCTGTGGTGACGGCGCGGATCGACCATGCGCTGCTTGCCCCTTTCGCGCTGGAGCCCCGGGCGGCTTTGGCCGAGCCGGTGGGCGAGGGGCTGCGCGTCTGGCTGTCAACCCAGACACCGCAGCGCGGGCGCGACGATCTGGCCGCGATCCTCGGCCTGCCACGCGCGGCGGTGCATGTGATTGCCCCCGATGTGGGCGGCGCCTTCGGCGGCAAGGCCAGCCTGATGCCCGAGGATGCGATGGTGGCGCTGGCCGCGCTCCGGCTGGGCCGACCGGTGAAATGGACCGCCGACCGGGGGGAGGAGTTTCTGGCCGCAACGCAGGGGCGCGGCGGGCTGACAACGGCGGAACTGGCGGTCGATGATGCGGGCCGCGCAACCGGGCTGCGCGCCGACCTTGCCTTTCCGCTGGGCCACTGGATGCCCTATTCCACGGCCTCCCCGCTGCGCAATACGGGCCGCATCCTTCCCGGCCCTTATGACATTCCGGTGCATGTCACCGGCGAGGCGAGGATGACCGAGGGCGCTGCCGTCAACATCTATCGCGGCGCGGGCCGGCCCGAGGCGGTGATCCTGATGGAGCGGCTGATGGACCGCGCGGCGCAGGCGCGCGGTCTTGACCCCATCGCGATTCGCCGCCGCAACATTCCGCCTTCGCCGCCGCGTCCCGGCCCCGACCGGCCCTGTTCGGGCGATTATGCCGGGTTGCTGGACCGGCTGGAGGCCGAAACCGGCTATGCCGACTTGCGCGCGCGGCAGGCGCGGCGCCGCGCGGACGGCGAATTATGCGGGCTGGGCGTGGCCCTTTATGCCGAACCCTGCGGTCAGGGCTGGGAAACCGCCAGCCTTGCGCTGACAGCCGAAGGGCGCTTTGCCGCCACCACCGGATCATCCGCTCAGGGGCAGGGGCGCGAAACCGCGATGGCGCAGATCGTGGCCGACGGCCTTGGCATCGACCCCGCGCTGGTGGATGTGTCCGAAGGCGACACCGCGACCACGCCGGACGGCATCGGCGCGCTGGCCAGCCGGTCCACCGCCATCGGCGGCACCGCGATGTGGCGCGCGGCGGCGGCGCTGGGCAACCGGATGCTGGCCGCCGGGGCGCGGGTTCTGAACGTAGCGGAGGGCGACCTGCATCTTGCGGGCGATGGCCTGCACTCGCGGGATGGCCAAAGCCTCGGCTGGGCCGATCTGGCCCGCCGTGCAGGCCCCCTGCGGGTCGACATTCGGCATGAGGCGGAGGCAGAGGCCTGGGCCTCGGGCGCGATCCTTGCGGAAATCGGGATTGACCCGGACACCGGCACGCCCCTGATCGAGCGGATCACCTGGGTCGATGATGCGGGCACGGTCATCAACCCGCTGCTGGTCGCGGGGCAGTTGATCGGCGGGGCCGCGCAGGGGATCGGGGCGGCGCTGCTGGAACGGATCGTTTATCGCGACGGCCAGTTGCTGACCGGCAGCCTGATGGACTACGCCCTGCCGCGCGCCGCCGACATGCCGCCTTTGCGGATCGTCAGCCTGCCGACGCCCTCCCCCGCCAATGCGCTCGGCGTCAAGGGCGTGGGGGAGGCCGGTTGCATCGGTATTCCCGCCGCGATTCTCAATGCCGTGATGGATGCCCTGCCCCCCGGCACGCCTGATCTGTCCTTCCCCCTGACGCCGGAAAAGATCTGGCGCGCGCTGAACGGAATGTCCCATGAAATATGACCGCAAGACCGCCAAACCCCACGCCTTCGCCCATATGCGCGGCATCTGGGCCGCTGCCCTGATGCCCTTCCGCGAAGATGGCGCGATGGATGAGGGCGGATTCCGGGCCAATATGGACCACTGGATCAGCGATCTGGGCATCGACGGCTTCTTCATCGCGGGCAAGCAGGGGGAGTTCTTCTCGATGTCGGTCGAGGAACGCAAACGCTGTTTCGATCTGGCGGTGAAAGCTTGTGACGGGCGGGCGCAGACGATCATGTCCTGTTCGGATCAGAACATGGATGTGGTGATTGATCTGGCGCGCCATGCGCAGGCTTGCGGGGCCGATTACATCGTCGTTCATGCCCCGATCCTGCATTTCCACAAGGCGCAGGACGAAACGCTGATGCGTTACTACCAAACCATTGCTGAAAAGGTGGATATTGGCATCGCGCTCTGGTCGCATCCCGACAGCGGCTATCTGATGACCCCGCGGCTCTGCAACCGGCTGGCCGATCTGGAAACCGTGGTGGCGATCAAATATTCCGTGCCCCGCCCGATGTATCGCGAACTCACACAGATGGCGCGCGACCGCATCCTTGTGTCCACCGCGTCCGAAGATGAATGGCTGGACAATATCGAGGAACTGGGCTGGCAGCTTTACCTCTGTTCCTCGCCCCCCTATCTGATCCAGACCGCGAGGGACCGCCGGATGCGGGATTATACCGATGCGGCCTTTGCGGGCGATTTTACCCGCGCGCGCGAAATACGTGACAGCCTGGAACGGGTGCGCGAGGCGCTGCGCGACACGCGCCCCGCCGAAAAGCCCCATTCCCATCAGAAATACTGGCAGGACCTGCTGGGCCAGACCGGCGGCCATGTGCGCGCGCCCCTGCTGGAACTGACGGACCGCGAAAAGGCCCGCACCCGCGCGGCATTTGACGATTGCGGGCTTTTGCCCTGATACTCGAACCCGAGGGGGACATGCGATGACACGACTGGCGGCCTTCAATTTCCAGAACTGGATCGAGGACCACAAGCACCTGCTGAAACCCCCGGTGGGCAATCAGATGGTGTTCAAGGATGCGGGGCTTATGGTGACCGTGGTGGGCGGGCCGAACAAGCGCACCGACTACCATGACGACCCGGTGGAGGAGTTCTTCTATCAGTTGAAGGGCGACATGCTGCTGAAGATCCATGACACGCAAAGCGGTGAGTTCTACGATGTGCCGATCCGCGAGGGTGATGTGTTCCTGCTGCCCGCCCATATCCGCCACAGCCCGCAGCGCCCGCAGGAAGGCTCCATCGGGCTGGTGATCGAACCCGAACGCCCCGAGGGCGCGCTGGATGCGATCGAATGGTATTGCTTTGGCTGTCAGGCGCTTGTGCATCGCGCCGAGGTGGACCTCACCAACATCGTGGACGACCTGCCGCCGATCTATGCGGCCTTCTATGCCGACAAGGCCGCGCGCACCTGTCCGAATTGCGGCACGCTGCATCCGGGCAAGGAACCACCGGAGGGCTGGGTGAAACTCTGAATATTTTAGACTTGAAATAATTTTGCGAATCGTCATGCTGACAACCAAGCAACGTGTCCGACAACGGGCCAACCAACCAACGGGAGACGACCATGAAGAAACTGATGACCGCTGCAAGCCTTCTGGCCCTGATGACAGGGGCGGCGCAGGCCGAGGCGCTCAAGATCGGGGTGATCACCACCCTGTCGGGCCCTGCCGGATACCTGGGCGCGGATGCGCGCGACGGGATGTTGCTGGCGCTGGAAATGGGTGGCGGCAAGCTGGGCGGTGTCGAGGTCGAATTCGTGGTCGAGGATGACGGGCTGAAACCCGGCAACGGCCGCCAGATCGCCGAGAAATTCACCCAGGATGAGGGCATCAAACTGCTGACCGGCATCATCTTTTCCAACGTGGCAGGCGCCACCGTGCCCGACATCGTGGACAATGGCGGGATCTATATCAGCCCCAATGCCGGGCCGTCGAACCTGGCAGGCGCCGAGTGCCACGAGAACTATTTCGTGGTGAGCTGGCAGAACGATGCGCTGCACGAGGCGGCAGGGGCGGCGGCCAAGGCCAAGGGCTATACCAAGGCCGTGGCGCTGGCGCCGAACTATCAGGCGGGCAAGGATGCCATCGAGGGCTTCAAGCGCATGTTCGGCGGTGAAGTGACCGAGATCTTCACCCAGCTTGACCAGACCGATTTCGCGGGCGAGATGGCACAGATCCGCGCCGCCGCCCCCGAGGTCGTGTTCCAGTTCCACCCCGGTGGTCTGGGCATTGCCTTTCTCAAGCAATATGCGCAGGCGGGGCTTCAGGGGCAGATCCCGATGGTGCTGTCGGAACCTTCGACCGATGCTGTCGTGCTGGCTGCCGTTGGTGACGCCGCCATCGGCATCACCGCGACCGCACATTGGAACCGCGATTTCGACAATGCCGCGAACAAGGAATTCGTCGAGGCCTGGGACGCGAAATACGCGCGCCCCATCACCTATTACGCCAGCCAGGGTTATGATACCGCGCGCCTGATTGCCTCGGCGCTGGAAAAGACCGGTGGTCTGGACGATATCGACGCCTTCCGCGAGGCGGTGCGCGCCGCAGATTTCGAAAGCGTGCGGGGCGAATTCAAGTTCGGCCCGAACCAGCATCCGATCCATGACTGGTATGTTCTCAACATCGTGGCCGATGCCGATGGCAAGCCGGTGGCTGTGACCGACAGCCTTCTGCTGAAGGATCACGGCGACGCCTATTCGCATCTGTGCAAGATGTGATCGGCGCCTCGGGCCGGGCATTGTCCCGGCCCATTTTCCATTCTTCAAGTTAATCGGGCAGGCGCATGATCCTGATTGCCGAACAAATGCTCAATGGCCTGCAATATGGCGTCATGCTGTTCCTGCTGGCGGCGGGGCTGACGCTGATCTTCGGGATCATGGGGGTCATCAACCTCGCCCATGGGTCGCTGTTCATGGTGGGGGCCTATGCCGGAACCTGGGTGGCGGCGGAGACGGGCAGTTTCTGGATCGGCCTGCCGGCGGCGCTGATCGCAGCGGGCCTGACAGGCTTCGTGATCGAGGCGGCGGTGGTGCGCAGGCTCTATGCGCGCGACCATCTGGATCAGGTGCTGGCGACTTTCGCGCTGATCCTGATGTTCAACCAGTTGATCGTGCTGGGCTTTGGCCGCCAACCGGTGTTCACGGAATTGCCGCGCGCCTTTTCGGGGTCGGTGGAACTGCTGCCCGGGCTGCCCTATCCGACATACCGGCTGCTGATTATCGCCGTGGGGCTGGCGGTGGCGGGGGGGCTTTACCTGCTGATCAACCGCACGCGGATCGGGATGCTAGTGCGGGCGGGCGCCACCAACCGTGACATGGTGCGCGCTTTGGGCGTGGATATTCGGTTGCTTTATACCATCGTTTTCGGGCTGGGCGCGCTGCTGGCGGGGCTCGCGGGCTATATGGCCGGGCCGATTTCGGCGGTGCAGGTGGGCATGGGCGAACAGATCCTGCTCGCGACTTTTGTTGTGGTCGTGGTGGGGGGCGTGGGTTCGATCAAGGGGGCATTCGTCGCGGGCATCCTGCTGGGGGTCATCGACACGATGCTGCGGGCCTTTCTGCCCGGGCTGCTGCGCGCCGTGATGAACCCGTCCGAGGCGGATGCACTGGGCATCGGCATCGCCTCCATGGGGATCTACCTTCTGATGGCGCTGGTCTTGCTGGTGCGGCCCAAGGGCCTGTTTGCGGCGGGGGGCTGAGGATATGCGCGCGATCCATGCCACCATCATCACCGCCGCCCTGCTGTTCCTGCTGTTCATTCCGCAACTGACGGCGGCCATGGGCCAGCCCGCGCTGCTCACACTCGCCTCGCGCATCCTGATCTATGCCATCGCGGCGGCGAGCCTCAATTTCGTTCTCGGCTATGGCGGCATGGTCAGTTTCGGCCATGCAGCGTTTTTCGGGATCGGGGCCTATACGGTCGGCATCCTCTATGCGCATTTCGCTGCCGGAGAACTGCTGTTCGGCTTCATCCCCGGCTCAAATCAGATGCTGGTGACGCTGCCCGCTGCGCTGATCGTCTCGGGCGTCTTTGCGGCTGCCATCGGGGCGCTGTCGCTGCGCACGGGGGGCGTGCAATTCATCATGATCACGCTCGCCTTCGCGCAGATGCTGTTTTTCTTCTTCGTTTCGCTCAAGGCTTACGGAGGCGAGGATGGCATCATCATCCGGCGCACGAATGAATTGCCGGGACTCGACATGCGCGACCGGGCGACGCTTTACTATGTGATCCTCGGCTTCACGGTGCTGTTCTTTGCAGCCCTCTGGCGGGTGGTCAATTCGTCCTTCGGCGCGGTGCTGAAGGGCATCCGCCAGAACGAACGGCGTATGGCGGCGCTGGGGTTCGCGCCCTACCGATACAAACTCTATGCCTTCATCTTGTCGGGCATGGGGGCAGGGTTTGCAGGCGCGCTGATGGCCAATTTCCTGCGCTTTGCCAGCCCCGACATGATGCATTGGACGAAATCGGGAGAGTTGATGATCATGGTCATCCTTGGCGGGGTGGGCAGTTTCCTTGGCCCCATCTTTGGCGCGGCGGCCTTCCTGATCCTTGAAACCTTCCTTGCCGGCTGGACGGAACACTGGCCCCTGGTACTGGGTGCGATCCTGCTGGTGGTGGTGCTGGGCACGCAGGGCGGTATCAACGGCCTTCTGGCCCGCATTTTCCGGAGGGGCCAATGACCATTCTGGCAATCGAGGGGCTGGTAAAGCGGTTCGGCGGCTTGCTCGCGACCGATCAAGTCTCCCTGACGGTGGAGGAGGGCGAGATCCACGCCCTGATCGGCCCCAATGGAGCGGGAAAATCCACGCTCATCAACCAGTTGTGCGGTGAGTTGACCCAGAATGAGGGGCGCATCCATCTGGCCGGGCAGGACATCACCGCCCTGTCGGTGCCGGACCGTGTGGCGCTCGGCCTTGGGCGGACCTTCCAGATCACCAGCCTTCTGGGCGAGGCCACCTGCCGCGAGAATATCGCGATGGCGGTGCAGGCGCTCGAGGGCGGGAATTTCCGCATCTGGGATGCGATCCGGGGGCGGCGGGCCTTGTGGGATCAGGCCGATACTCTGCTGGAGGGGTCGGCCCTTGCGGGGCGCGGGCTGGTGGTGGTCCATGACCTGAGCCATGGCGAGCGCAAGCAGTTGGAATTGTTGATCGCGCTGGCCCGCAAGCCGCGTCTGTTGCTGCTGGATGAACCGATGGCGGGCCTGGGCCATGTCGAAAGTCAGGACATGATCGCGCGGCTGCGCGAGGTGGGCCAGACGGTGCCGATGCTGCTCGTTGAACATGACATGGATGCGGTCTTTGCGCTGGCTACCCGCATTTCGGTGCTGGTCTACGGGCGCATCATCGCCTCCGGCACGGTCGAGGAGATCCGCACGAACGCCGAGGTGCGCGAGGCCTATCTGGGCGCGGAGGATGAATTGTGCTGACTGTTTCCAACCTCGCCGCCGCCTATGGCTCCAGTCAGGTGCTGTTCGATGTCTCGCTCGACATCCGGGATGGCGAGGTGGTCACGCTTCTGGGCCGCAACGGCATGGGCAAGACGACGACCGTGCGCACGATCATGGGGCTTCTGGCGGCAACAGGCGGCGATGTGCAGTTCGATGGCACGCGGATCGCGGGGCTGGCGCCCGAACGCATCGCGCGCAAGGGGGCGGGGCTGGTGCCCGAGGGGCGACAGGTCTTTCCGACGCTGACCGTGCGCGAGAATCTGGTGGCCACGGCGGCGAACCGGTTGAAGCGCGCGGAGCCATGGACGCTGCAAACGGTCTATGACCTGTTTCCCCGGCTGGGGGAACGTGCGGGGCAGATGGCGGCGACCCTGTCGGGCGGCGAACAGCAGATGCTGGCCGTGGGGCGCGCATTGATGACCAACCCGCGCCTGTTGATCCTGGATGAGGCGACCGAGGGGCTGGCCCCGGTGATCCGCACCGAAATCTGGCATGTGATCGAGAGGCTGAAATCGCGTGGCCAGTCGATCCTGTTGATCGACAAGAATCTGGGCGTGCTGAAACGGCTCGCGGACCGGCATTACATCATCGAGAAGGGCCGCACCGTCTGGCAGGGAACGGGCGATGATCTGGACCGCGACGCGGGCAAGGTGCAGGCCTATGTCGGGCTCTGACCTCGCGGTGGTGCTGGTCGGCTGGGGGGCCATTGCGTCGCGCGTGGCGACACTGCTGGCGGCGCGGGCGGCCCCTGTGCGGATCGTGGCCGTTGCGGTGCGCGATGCGGGCGTGGCGCGCGACGGCCTGCCTGCGGGCGCGCGGCTGATTTCCACGCCGGGCGATCTGGAGGGTATCGAGGCCGCGCTGCTGGTCGAGGCGGCGGGGCGCGCCTCCGTCGGGCCCTGGGCGCGGGCGGGGCTGGCGCGGGGCTGGGATGTGGCGGTATCCTCCACCTCGGCGTTGACGGATGCGGGGCTGCTGGCGGAATTGCAGGGGCTGGCGGCGGCCCGTGGCGTGCAGATCCTGATCCCGCCGGGGGCGCTTGGTGGCATTGACGCGCTGGCGGCCGCCGCGCGGCTGGGGCTGGATGCGGTGCGCCATGAAATCGTGAAACCCGCACTTGCCTGGCGGGCGACGCCTGCGGAAACCGCCTGCGACCTTGCGGCGCTGACAGCGCCTCGGACCTTTTTCGAAGGCACCGCGCGTGAGGCCGCCGACCGCTTTCCGCAAAATGCCAATGTCGCGGTGATTTCCGCCATGGCGGGGCTGGGGCTGGACCGCACGACCGTAGCCCTGACCGCCGATCCGGGCGCGCGGCTGAACCGCCATTCGATCACCGCACGGGGGGATTTCGGAACCATGACGATCACGCTGGAAAACCGGCCGCTGGCCACCAATCCGAAATCGTCCGAGATGACTGCGCTGTCACTGGTGCGGATGATCGAGAACCGCGCAGGTGTGTTGGTGATCTGATGGTGAACGGGCTGCGGAACGAAGGAAACTGGCCGCGCGCACGGCTCGATGCCGATTACACCGCGCGCGATTGCGTGAGTGCCGCCGATTTCAGGCGGATCATCGCGGACTATGCCGCCCTGTCAGCCCCGGCGCGGGATCTGTCCGGCACGCGGCTGGACATCGCCTTTGATCGCGCCAGCGGCGAGCGGATGGACATCTTTGGCGCAGGGCAGGGCGGCGGCGTTGTCCTGTTCATCCATGGCGGTTACTGGCGGGCTTTGTCGAAGGGTCATTCGGCCTTCATGGCGCCGATGCTGGCCGCGCGTGGGATCGCGACGGCGGTGCCCGACTATACGCTCGCCCCCGGTGCCAGCCTCACCGAGATCACCCGCCAGATGCGCGCGGCCCTTGCCCATGTCTGGCGTAATGCAGAGGGTTTGGGCATCGACCGGCGGCGGATCGTGGTCAGCGGGTCATCGGCGGGCGGGCATCTGGCGGCGGCGCTGGCCATGCCGGGCTGGCAGGCGGAGTTCGGCCTGCCGGACGAAGCCGTCCATGCCGCCTTGCCGATCAGCGGGCTGTTCGAGCTTGCCCCCATCGCCGCAAGCCATGTGCAGGACTGGATGGCGCTTTCGCCTGCCGAAGTCGCGGCCCTGAGCCCCGCGCGGCATCTCGCGGGCACTGCCCGGTCGCTGGTGGTGCTGGCCGAGGCGGAGACGGAAGGGTTCCGCCGTCAATCTGCGGCTTATGCGGAATCGCTGGGGGCGGAGTGCCTGACCGTGCCGGGGCGCAATCACTTCGATGTGATCCTCGATCTGGTTGACGGGGAAAGCGTTCTGTCGCGGCGCCTGTTGGAGTTGGTTGCGGGTTGATCGGGCTTTCGGACGAAAGCGCTGCCTTTGGATTTGCGGGGCTTTCTGCCGAAAGCCCGGGCCTCCGGCGGAGGTATTTTTGCCAAGTTGAAATGGAGAGATGACGCTGGGTCAGGCAGGGGCTGGAGGGTTGAATTTGCCCGCGGGCTGACCAGATCTGACGGAAACGCAAAAGGGGTGCGCATGTCCTATCGGTTCACGGTCAACGGGCGGGCGGTCGAGGTGGAGCGGCCCGGCGAGATGCCGCTCTTGTGGGTGTTGCGGGATGTGCTGAACCTGACGGGCACGAAATACGGCTGCGGGGTCGCGGCCTGCGGGGCCTGCACGGTGCATCTGGACGGGCAGGCGGTGCGGTCCTGCCAGATCTGGCTGGAGGACGCGGCAGGGGCAGAGGTGGTGACGGTCGAAGGCCTGGGCCAGCCCGGTGCGCTGCATGCCGTGCAGGCGGCCTGGGCCGCGCATCAGGTGGCGCAATGCGGGTTCTGCCAGTCGGGGCAGATCATGCAGGCGGCGGCATTGTTGGCGGAAAACCCGACACCGGATGACGAGGACATTGACGCGGCCATGGCGGGCAATCTCTGCCGTTGCGGCACCTATCCGCGCATCCGGGCGGCGGTGCAGGATGCCGCGCGCCGGTTGCAGGAGGGTTGAGCGCATGGCGAAAGGATCACGTCTGGGCCGGATCGCGCGGCGGACATTCCTGATCGGGTCGGCGTCGATTGCGGGCGGGGTCGCCTTTGGCTGGTGGCAGTATCGGCGCGACCTGCCCAACCCGCTGGGGGGGCGCGCGCTGACGCCCTATGTCGTGATCGACGCGGAAGGCGTGGCGCTGATCGCGCCGCGGGCCGAGATGGGGCAGGGCGTGCAGACCACGCTGGCCATGCTGCTGGCCGAGGAGATGGATCTGGAGCCCGGCCAGTTCCGCGTGCTGCACGGGCCTGCCTCCCGCGCCTATTTCAACGCGGCATTGCTGGAGGAAGGCGTGCCCTTCGCGCCGACGGATGAGGGCTGGCTGGCGGAAACCGCGCGGGGAGCCATGCATGTTCCGGCGAAGTTTCTGGGATTGCAGATCACCGGGGGGTCAAGTTCCATCCCCGACGCCTATGACAAGATGCGCGCGGCGGGGGCGGCGGCAAGGGCCGCGTTGGTGGCTGCGGCAGCGCGGCGCGAAGGCGTTGCAGAGGCTGCGTTGCGGACCGAGGCGGGGGCGGTTGTTCTGCCTGACGGGACCACGATTCCTTATGCCGAACTGGCAGAGGCGGCGGCATCCAGTGCGCTGCCCGCCGCGCCACCTCTGAAGCCGCAATCCGAATGGCGCCTTTTGGGAAAGTCGCAACCTCGCACAGACATGGAAGGCAAGGTCACCGGCACCGCGACGTTCACAGCCGATTTCCGGCCCGAGGGATTGTTGTTCGCCACGGCGCGGACCAACCCGGCCCTTGGGGGGGCGATGGTGTCCCACGATGCGACCGAGGCGCTGGTCCTGCCGGGGGTCGAGGCTGTGGTGGATATTCCGGGCGGCGTGGCGGTGGTGGCCGACAGCACCTGGACCGCGTTCCGCGCGGCGGATCTGATCCGGTTCGAGTGGGAAGCGGCCTCCTACCCGGCTGATACCGAGGCGATGCGGGCAGAAGTGGCGGCCTCCTTCACCCCCGACCGGCAGGACAGCCGGATGCGGAACGAGGGCGAGGCGGGGCGGGAGGCGGCGGGCGCGAACTGGCAGGCGGAGTATGAGGTGCCCTATCTCGCCCATATGACCATGGAGCCGATGACGGCGGGGGCATGGCTGCAGGAAGGGCGCCTGCGCGTCTGGGCCGGGAACCAGTTGCCCACGCAGGTCGTGGTTGAGGCTGCTGCGATCACCGGGCTGGCGGCGGAGGCCATCGAGGTGGAAACCCCGGTCATGGGCGGCGGTTTCGGGCGGCGGGCAGAAATGGATGTCATCAAGCAGGCGATCCATGTGGCCAAGGCGTTGGAAGGCCGCCCCGTCCTTCTGACCTGGAGCCGGGAGGAGGACATGACCCATGACGCCTTTCGCCCGATGGCGATGGCGCGCGCCTCGGGGCGGGTGGTTGATGGCCGGGTGCATGCGCTGGATCTGTCACTTGCCGCGCCTTCGGTCATGGCCTCGCAGGCTGGGCGGCTGGGCTATTCCCTGCCGGGGTCGGATGCCTCCATCGTGCAGGGCGCGTGGGAGCAACCTTATGGATTTCCGCATTATCGGGTGACAGGCTACCGCGTGCTACCGGGGGTTCCGGTTGGGTCATGGCGGTCGGTGGGCGCGTCGCAGAACGCGTTTTTCCATGAAAGTGCCGTGGATGAGCTGGCGCATCTGGCAGGGGTGGATCCGCTGCAATTCCGGCTGTCCCAGATCACCCATACGCCGTCCCGGCAGGTGCTGGAGGCAGTTGCCGAGATGTCGGGCTGGGGCAGCACCGCGCCGGGGCGGGCGAAGGGCGTGGCGTTTTGCCTGTCTTTTGGCGTGCCCACGGCAGAGGTGATCGAGGTCATGGACACGCCGCAGGGCCTGCGCATGACCGGGGCCTGGGCGGCGGTGGATGTGGGCATCGCGCTTGATCCCGCGATCATCGAGGCACAGGTGCAGGGGGGCATGATCTTTGGCCTTTCGGCGGCGATCCATGGCGAGATCACCTTTGCGGGGGGGCAGGTGGAGCAGCGCAATTTCCCCGATCAGGACGCGCTGCGCCTGCCGCAATGCCCGCCCATTGCCGTGCGCATTCTTGAAAACGGCATCAGGATCCGGGGCATAGGGGAGCCCGGCACGCCGCCTGCTGCCCCTGCGCTCGCCAATGCGATCTTTGCCCTGACCGGGCAGCGCATCCGCCGCTTGCCCCTGTCGCGCGAGGTGGATTTCGCCTGACCGATGGGGGCTTTTCCCTGCCGGGATTTGCGGTAGCTTGGCGGCCATGTTGCGCATCAACGATCAGATCACGCTGGCCGACTGGGAACTGACCGAGAGCTTCACCCGCGCCTCCGGTCCGGGGGGGCAGAACGTGAACAAGGTGGAAACGGCGGTCGAATTGCGGTTCGAGGCCGAACGCTCCCCGCATCTGTCCGCCCCGGTCAAGGTACGGCTGAAACGGCTGGCGGGACGACGCTGGACCAATGACGGGGCCATCGTGATCCAGTCGCAGGAAACCCGCAGCCAGATCCGCAACCGCGAACTTGCGCGCGAACGGCTGGCGGACCTGATCCGCGAGGCGCTGATCGCGCCCAAACGGCGCATCGCCACCAAACCCACGCTGGGCAGCCAGCGCCGCCGCATCACCGCCAAGGTGCAGCGTGGTGAGGTGAAATCCCTGCGCGGCAGGCCGGAGATCGACGAATGAACGAGACGATTGCGGACCGCCGTGCGCGCCTGATGGGGCCGAATGTGCCGACCTTCTATCGCCATCCTGTGCATATCGTGCGGGGGCAGGGGGTCTGGCTCTGGGATGCGGGGGGCAAACGCTATCTCGATTGCTACAACAATGTGCCCCATGTCGGGCATTGCCACCCGGCGGTGGTGGCCGCAATCGCCGGGCAGGCCGCCGTGCTGAACACCCATACAAGGTATCACCATGACCTTGTGCTGGATTACATCGAGCGGCTGACGGCGCGGCTTGGCCATGGCATCAGTCAGGCGATCATGGTCTGCACCGGGTCCGAGGCGAATGACATCGCGCTGCGCATGGCGCAGGCGGTGACGGGAAAGACCGGGGTGATCGCCACCGACAACACCTATCACGGCAACACGGCCGCCACCTCGGTTCTGTCCACGCGCCGCCCGCCGATCGGGGGCTATCCGGCCCATGTGCGGCTGGTCCCGGCCCCCGACAGCCTGCGCAATCCCGACCCGGACGGCAGCGCCCTTGCCGCCCATGTCGCGCGCGCGATTGCAGAACTGGAGGCGGCGGGCATCGGTTTTTCCGGCATGATGCTGTGCCCCGCCTTTGCCAATGAGGGTATTCCCGCCGTTGCGCCCGGCTATTTCGCCAAGGCCGAGGCGGTGATCCGCGCGGCAGGGGGGCTGGTGCTGTGTGACGAGGTGCAGCCCGGTTTTGGCCGCATGGGCAGTCATTTCTGGGGGCATGACTGGCTGGGTCTGACACCCGATGTGGTGACGGTCGGCAAGCCGATGGCGAATGGCCACCCCGTTGCCGCCGTTCTGGCGCGGCCCGATGTGATGGCGGCCTTTCGCACCGCGTTTGGCTATTTCAACACTTTCGGCGGCAATCCGGTATCGGCCGCCGCCTGCCTTGCCACGCTGAAGGTGATCGACGACGAGGGGTTGCAGAACAATGCCGCGCGGGTTTCAGCGCATGTCATGGACCGGATGCGCGCCCTGCGCCATCCGCTGCTGGCCGAGGTGCGGGGGGCGGGGATGTTCTTTGGCGCGGAATTCGTGCTGGACGGTGACAACACCCCCGCCACCGCATTTGCCGAGGATCTGGTGGAGGCGATGGTGGCGCGGGGGTTCATCCTCAACCGCATCGGACGGGCGGGCAATACGCTGAAAATCCGCCCGCCGCTGCCCTTTGGCATCGACCATGCCGATCTGCTGATGGACGCGCTGGAGGCAGCACTCGCCACGACCCCGGTGCCCGCATGACCCTTGCCGACCTCGCGCAAGAGGCCGCGAGCCATTGGGGCGGCACGCTCCTTGCCCTGATCCGCAACCGCGAAAACGCGGTGTTCCGCATGGGCCTGCCGGGCGGAATGGCGGCGCTGCGCCTGCACCGGATGGGCTATCAGCGCGACAGCGCGATCCGGTCGGAGCTTTGGTGGTGCGCCGCACTGGCCGATGCGGGCCTGCCGGTGCCGCGCCCTCTGCTGTCAAACGGTGGCGAAAGGCTGGTGCGCCTGTCCTCCGGTCGCCTTGCCTCCGCCGTCGAATGGATGCCGGGAGAGCCGTTGGGCGAGGCGGGCGTGCCCTTCGCCGCGCCGGTGGCGGTGCAGGTGCGCCGTCATCACGCGCTCGGCCTTCTGCTGGCCCGCATCCATGACGCAACCGACGCGCTGACCCTGCCCGCGTGGTTCGACCGTCCGTCATGGGACATTACGGGACTGTTGGGAGAGGCGCCGTTCTGGGGTCGGTTCTGGGAGCATCCGGCGTTGAGCGCACAGGAGGCCGCCCGACTGGTCGAGGTGCGAGGGACGCTGCGTGACAGGTTGGAAAGCCGTCTGGCCGGTGAGCGTCCCGCCCCGATACACGCCGATGTCCTGCGCGAAAACGTGCTGGTCGCGGGCAATGACCTTTCGCTGATCGATTTCGACGATGCAGGCATCGGTTTCCGGCTTTACGACCTGGGCACGGTTCTGTCACAAAATATTTACGAAGCAGCCTTTGCGGAGATCCGCGCCGCCCTGATCGAAGGATATAGCAGCCTGCGTCCCGCCGACCCTGACCTTGTGGATCTCTTCACGCTGGCACGCACGCTCGCCTCGGTCGGCTGGACCATGCCGCGCCTTGCGCCGGACGATCCGGTGAACCGCAGCCATATCGCGCGCGCGCTTCTTTGTGCGGACCGGGTTCTCGGGTGATCGGAACCTGGATCAATGCCTTGCGCGCAGTGCTGCGCCGGCCTCCGAAAATTCAGGCGGCGGCGCTTTGCATCCGTGCGGTTCATGGCGGAAACATCAATCAGAACGAGGTCTTGCTTGTCCGAAGCCTTGACAGCGGAAGATGGATTCTGCCGAAGGGCTGGCCGATGAAGGGCGAAAGCCTCGCCCGTGCCGCGGCAATCGAGGCCTGGGAGGAGGCGGGCATCACAGGCCGGATCAACCCCGATGCCATCGGCACCTTCCGCTATGACAAACGCCTCCGGGGCGGGCTGGAAGAACCCTGTGAGGCGCATGTCTTTGTCCTGGAAGTGGAGTCCGAAGCCGGGGAATATCCCGAGGCCGGTCTCCGGACACGGCGCTGGTTTGCGCCGCAAAAGGCTGCACAAAAAGTCGATGATGCCGACCTGGCCGACCTCATCCGCCGGTTCTGCGAATGAATTTCCCGCAATCACGTTGTCTCCGACACCACAAACGGGTAGGCGCTGCCGAATTGTGACGGTTTGGTAACGGCGGGCGTGAATGGCAGAGACGGGCATCAACCGGTGGAAAACGCTGGACAAGGATCTCGGGCGCATTTCGCGGCTGGAACTGGCGACACAATATGTCGCGCGGCCGCTGATCGCCCCGGGGCTTGGCCTCGCCTTCATCGTGATGGTGGCGGTGCTGGCGGCGGTGTTCTCGGGCGGCTCTCCCGACCGGCTGATCGTGATCGCGGCAGCGGTCTTTGGCGCCTATATGGCGCTCAATATCGGGGCCAATGACGTTGCCAACAACATGGGCCCCGCAGTGGGGGCGAATGCGCTGTCGATGGGGGGCGCGATTGCCATTGCGGCCGTGTTCGAGACGGCGGGCGCGCTGATCGCCGGAGGCGATGTCGTGAACACGATCTCGGGCGGGATTGTCACGCCCGAAAGCCTCGCTGACCGCAACGTCTTCATCTGGGCGATGATGGCAGCCCTGATCGCGGCGGCGCTCTGGATCAATCTGGCGACCTGGATCGGGGCCCCGGTGTCCACCACACATTCCGTGGTCGGGGGCGTGATGGGGGCGGGGATTGCCGCCGCCGGTCTGATGGCCGTGAACTGGCCCATGATGGGGCGGATTGCGGCAAGCTGGGTGATCTCGCCGGTTCTGGGCGGCGTGATCGCTGCCCTGTTCCTCGCGCTCATCAAGGCACGGATCGAATATGCCGAGGACAAGATCGGGGCTGCGCGTCGCTGGGTGCCGTTTCTGATTGCCATCATGGCAGGGGCCTTCGCGGCCTATCTTTCGCTCAAGGGCCTGTCGAAAATCGTCGAGGTGCCGCTTTCGCTGGCGATGGGGGTCGGGCTGTCCACCGGGTTGATGGTCTGGGTGGTGAGCGTGCCCCTGATCCGCCGGCAATCCGGAGGACTCGAAAACCGCAAGAAGTCGCTCAAGAAGCTCTTTGCAATCCCGCTTGTCGCCTCGGCGGCGCTGTTGTCCTTTGCGCATGGTGCCAATGATGTGGCCAATGCGGTGGGTCCGCTGGCCGCGATCGTGCATGCGGTGCGGGACGGCGGAACGGCGGCCCAGGTCTCGATCCCGCTCTGGGTCATGGCGGTGGGGGCGGCGGGGCTCAGTTTCGGGTTGATGCTGTTCGGGCCGAAGCTGATCCGCATGGTGGGGGGCGAGATCACCAAGCTCAACCCGATGCGCGCCTATTGCGTGGCGTTGTCAGCGGCGCTGACGGTGATTGTCGCAAGCTGGCTCGGCCTGCCCGTTTCATCGACGCATATCGCTGTCGGCGCGATCTTTGGTGTCGGATTCTACCGCGAATGGCATGCGGAGCGACGCGCGCGGATGCTGGGGATCCAGAAAGGCAGATCCGTGGCACCCGAGGAGCGCGGTCGGCGCAAGCTGGTGCGCCGGTCGCATTTCCTGACCATTGTCGCGGCCTGGGTGGTGACGGTTCCGGCCACCGCGCTGCTGGCGGGCGGGGTGTTTGTGGTCCTGCGCCTGATCGCGGTCTGACCGGCGTCCGGGCGCAGGCTGCCGGGTCACGTCTCGGGGATCAGGATCTCGCGTTTGCCGACATGGTTCGCCGGGGTGACGACGCCCTGTTCCTCCATCTGTTCCACCAGTTTCGCGGCCTTGTTGTAGCCGACCCCCAGCTTGCGCTGGATATAGGAGGTGGAGCATTTGCGGTCCTTGGCCACCACGGCCACGGCCTGATCGTAAAGCGCATCCTCGCCCTCGGTGTTGCCGCCCAGTCCCAGCACCATGTCGATATCGGAGGCGCTGTCCTCGTCCGGGCCTTCCACCACGCCGGACATATAGGCGGGCGGGCCAAAGGATTTCAGATGGTTGACGATTTCCTCGACCTCCTCGTCGCTGACAAAGGGGCCGTGGATGCGGGTGATCTTGGCCCCACCCGCCATGTAGAGCATGTCGCCCATGCCGAGGAGTTGCTCTGCTCCCTGCTCGCCGAGGATCGTGCGGCTGTCGATTTTCGACGTGACCTGAAAGCTGATCCGGGTCGGGAAGTTCGCCTTGATCGTGCCGGTGATGACATCGACCGATGGCCGCTGTGTTGCCATGATGAGGTGGATGCCCGAGGCGCGCGCCATCTGGGCCAGACGCTGGATGCAGGCCTCGATTTCCTTGCCCGCGACCATCATCAGGTCGGCCATCTCGTCCACCACCACCACGATATAGGGGATGGTGACGGGCTGGAACTCTTCGGTCTCGAACACCGGCTCGCCGGTATCCTCGTCAAATCCGGTCTGGATCGTGCGGCGGAACAGCTCGCCCTTGGCCAGAGCCTCGCGCACCCGGCCATTGAAGCCCTCGATGTTGCGCACGCCCATCTTGGACATCTTGCGATAGCGTTCCTCCATCTCGCCCACCACCCATTTCAGGGCGACCACGGCCTTTTTCGGGTCGGTGACGACGGGGGACAGAAGATGCGGGATGCCGTCATAGACGGACAGTTCCAGCATCTTGGGGTCGATCATGATGAGGCGGCATTCCTCGGGCGTCAGTTTGTAAAGCAGGCTCAGGATCATGGTGTTGATCGCCACCGACTTGCCTGACCCGGTGGTGCCCGCGATCAACAGGTGCGGCATCTTGGCAAGGTTGGCCACGATCGGTTCCCCGCCGATATCCTTGCCGAGCGCCAGCGGCAGGCGCAGCCCGGAATCGCCGAAATCGCGGGCGGCGAGGATCTCGCGCAGCACGACCTTCTCGCGCCAGGCGTTCGGCAGTTCGATGCCGATCACGCTGCGCCCCGGCACGGTGGAGACCCGTGCCGACAGCGCCGACATCGACCGCGCGATGTCATCGGCCAGCCCGATGACGCGGCTTGCCTTCAACCCCGGTGCGGGTTCGAGTTCATACATGGTGACGACCGGGCCGGGCCGGACCGAAACGATTTCCCCCTTCACGCCGTAATCGTCCAGAACCGATTCCAGCATCCGGGCATTTTCCTCCAGCGCATCCTCGGACAGGGAATGGCGCTGAACGGAATCGGGGCTGGCGAGCAGGTTCAAGGGCGGCAGTTCATAGCTGTTCTGCACCTCTTCGAAACGCAGGCTGGGCTGCGCTTCGGACAGGGCCTGACGGGAGGGGGCAATGGGTTTCTTGGCCACCGGCTGCACGATGCGGCGGGTTTCCGGCATGGCGGATCGGGACGAAGGCGCGGACACGGTGACGATCTGCGGCTCGGGGCCGAAATCGTAATCATCGTCCTCATCGTCGAACTGGTCACGGGCGTCGTGATGCAGGTCGTCGGGCATGTCGGAAGGGTTGTCCTGCATGTCCCATGCCTCTGCCGTGGGCGCGCGCTGATGGGCGGCGGCAAAGGCGGACGGCGCGGCAAGGGCAGAGGCCACCGCCGCCGCGCCCGTGGCCAGTGCCTTGGCCGTGACGGGCGGTTCGGGGGGCAGCAATGCGCTGGTCTGCGGCAGGCGCGTGGCGATCAGCGGCTGGGGACCGCGCCGGTTCAGCGGCGGCTCCCGGCGGGCGATGGCGGCCTGCACCGGGTTCTGCGCCTGGATCGGCTGGCGCACGCGGGATCGGATGACATCGTTGATCCGCGCCTTGATGCGGTCCTCCGGTCCGGCGGTGACCGGGGCGAGAGTCGCGGCCTCCACCGGTGCGGCGCGACGGATCAGTTGCGGCATCCGGGCCAGCAGGCCGGCGCGTTCGGCCGGGCGGTCGCGCGGGGCAACCTGCGGCTCGATCACCGGATCAGCATCGATGCGGCGCGCGCCGCGCAGGGCAGGGGCGGCGCCATAGGCCGCAGTGCCGGCATGAAGGGGGGCCGGCTGCATCTGGCCATGATCCAGCAATGCAGGCGCGGGGTCATGGGCCGCCTCGCGCCGGGTGCGGGCGCGGTGCTGCATCGCGGCTGCGGCGCGCAGCGTCCCTGCCGCCGACCGCCCGGCCAGCGTCAGCAGCTGCGCATAGACCAGAGTGGTGCCGATCATCAGGAAACGACCGATCCGGCGCAGTTCTGCAAGGTCGAAGCCGGTGACGTAAAGCCCCATCGCCAGCAGGGCGATCCCGAAGACGACGGACAGCAGCTTCAACCCAAGGCCCGCCCCGACCGGCAGGATCGCCAGCAGCGCCCCCAGCATCGTGTCGCCGAACAGCCCGCCCAGCCCGATGGCCGGATGCGGCCAGTCCGGCCCCGGCACATGGGTCGCGGCAAAGACCGAGCCGAGTGCCACGGCGATCACCGCAAAGACCACGCGGCCAATCGCACGGTCCTGCCCGACATGGGCGACAAACCGGACGCCCCAGATGCCCAGGATCACCGGGATGCCCCAGACGCCCTTGCCCCCGATGATGAACAGCGTGGAGGCGACGGCTGCCCCGAACCGGCCCATCCAGTTGTTGACGGCTGCGTCCGTTGCCACCATCCAGCCCGGATCGTCCGGCGTGTAGCTGGCGAACATCGCGGCAAAGGCCAGCGCGGCGGCGATCAGACCGACGCCCAGCAGTTCACGGCCCCGCCGTTCCAGCATGGCTTGCGTGTCCTGATCCAGCAGGGGGTCGCGCTGTCTGACGTTATAGGATGCCATTCGTTACCGTCCTTGCCCGTAAAGACAGTCGCGGAGCCGTTCCAGCCCGCGCTGCGTTTCCTCCAGAGAGGCGACCAGCGCCACCCTCACATATCCCTTGCCCGGGTTTTCCCCGGCCACTTCGCGCGACAGGTACGCGCCGGGCAGCACCTTCACCCCGGTTTCGCGCCACAGCCGCAACGCCGCCTCCTCGCCATCCGCCACCGGCAGCCAGAGGAAAAACCCGCCTTCCGGCGCGGTATAGCCCTGCATGCCGCCGAAGATCTCGTCTGCCAGTGCGAATTTTTCGACATACATCGCGCGCGAGGCCGTGACATGCGCCTCGTCGTTCCAGCAGGCCTCGGCCACCTTTTGCAGGGGCAGCGGCAGGGGGGCACCGGAAAAGGCGCGCAACTGGCGGATATGGGCCATCGCCCCAGCCCCGCCCGCGACGAACCCAGACCGCAGACCCGGCAGGTTCGACCGTTTCGACAGCGAATGAAAGCTCAGCACGCGGTCAGGGTCAGCGCCCACACGCGCCGCGATTTCAAGAATGCCGGGGGGGGGCGTGTCGCGATAGACTTCCGCATAGCACTCATCCGCCAGAATGCGGAAATCATGCTTTTCCGCCAGCGCCAGCAGGTCCGCCCAATAGTCGGCAGAGGCGACCGCCCCTTGCGGATTGGCAGGCGAGCAGATGTAGCACAGCGCCGTGCGGTCGAGGAGTTCGGGGGCAAGTGCCGCATAATCGGGCAGATGCCCGGTGGCCGCCGTTGCGGGCACATAGACCGGATCCGCCGCCACGGCGAGGGCCGCCACCGCATAGACCTGATAGAAGGGGTTGGGCATCAGAATGGCGGGCTTTTCCCCCGCCTTGGTTTCGGGGCAAAGGGCGATGGCCGCGTTGAACAGCCCCTCGCGCGTGCCGTTCAGCGCGATGATCCGGTCCTGCGCCAGCGTCACGCCATAGCGCCGGGTGATCCAGCCCGCGATGGCCGCCAAGAGGTCAGGTGTTCCGTCATTCGGCGGATAGACCGCGAAACCGCCAAGGTTTTCCGCAAGGATCCGTCCCACGAAATCCGGCATCGGGTGGCGTGGTTCGCCGATGGTCATGGCAATGGGCTCACCGCCCGCGGGATGAGGGTCCAGAAGTTTCCGCAGACGCGGAAACGCGTAATCCGGCAGGTTCGAAAACCGCTCAGGAAATGCCATTGCTGCCTCGTTCTCCGGGGTCATTCCGCCCCGTTTCGTCGCAGACTAGCCGGGTGCGGGATGCGGGTCCAGCGAAAGGCCGCGCGGGCGGCGGGCTGTGGGCGGGATTGTGGCTTTTCGGTCCTGATCAGGGGGTTGGGGGGGTGGGTTTGAGCCCGCAGCGGACACACCTGCACAACGAAATAAAAAAAGCTTGATCTGTTTGCTTAGAAAGACAAAGAATGTGGAAAATGGTGTTTAGCGGTGCTTGGCCAATGATAAAAAGCTTAAGTCTCAGTTCGACCCTTTCCCTTTTTTGGGTCACAAGCGCAATTTCTGGCGTTTGCGACTATCGTCTTAGCCAGTTGGTCAGTCCTACTGCTGTGACTGCTGCTGTCACAACAAGTAGCGCCGTGGCGACCGTTGGCCCCGCTACCATGGCTTTGGGGGGGCTTTACTTCTTCCCGCACGCAACCAGCGGAACATTGATGTTGGGTTCAACGCTTGCAGGGGCTTCGGGCGCCGGAACGGTAGGAATCATCGGAGGCAGTGGATTTGCGGCGACTGTGCTTGCTGCCCTTACTGCGCCAATCACGCTGATTATTGCTGGTGGCACGGTCGTCACAGTTGGCGGGCTCGAAGCTAGTTGTAGTTATTTTGTGGATGAGCGGATCACCAAAGAAAAAGAGGTGCGTGCGATTCTAAGACAAGTTGCGCTGACCGCCAGTGAGATTTCCTTCAAGCTGTTTGACGTAACTGCCAAAGAGACTGCTCGAACGGGGGTAGTCAGCCGAGTTCGCATTCCTGATAAGGACGGAAGGTATCAGTTTTACGAGGTGTCAAATCTTTACATAGTGAATGGAGAATTAATGCACCGCGATTGGTTTCTTAACACTTCGCTTGGAAACATCGCGGTTGGCCTATTTGCAGAACATTAGCAGTCATTCCGAAATAGGAAGATCCGGCATCACGCTGATGCCTTATTTGACCGCTTACAATGCAGACTGTTCGCTGTAAATAGTTTCGAGCATCTCGTAGCTGACGACTTAAACGATACGAATGACCGCTGCGTCAACACAGCAGACCCTTTCGATCCAGCCGCTAAACTTGCTTTATGGGACACGCCCCCCTCACCCCAAAGCCCGCTCCGCCGCCATCCCCAGCCGCAACAGGCGTTCTTCCTCATTCGCCGCCCCCAGAAAGCTGATCCCGCAAGAGGGCTGGCCGGTGGGCAGCGTCAGGCCGCACAGGCCCATCAGATTGCCGATGCGGGTGTTGCGCAGGGTCAGCAGGTTTTCGGTGACGTAATAGGCGTCATCTTCCAGCAGGCGTTTGGCATCGGGGGGCAGGATCGGGCAGGTGGGCAGGATCACGGCGTCAAATGCTGCCATGCGTGCGGCCCAGAGGGTGCGGATCTCGTGCAGCCGCCGCCACGCCGCGACGTAATCGGAGGCCTTGAAATCCGCGCCTGACCGGAACCGTTCAAGGATGCGGGGGAACATCTTTTCCGGGGCGGCCTCGATGGTATCACGCCAGATGCCATAGGCCTCGGAGGTGAACAGGATCGAGGATAGCGCCATCGCCTCGGCCAGTTCGGGGAAGGCGCCGGATTCGACCTTGGCACCGGCGCGTGCCAGACGGTCCACCGCACCGTCAAACCCTGCGGCGGGTTCGTCGCGCAGATCGTCCACCGCGATGCTTTCCAGCGCCAGCAATCGCGTGCCCTGAAGGCTTGTCCCTTCCAGATCGGCGGGCTTGCCCCCCTCCATCGCGGCCAGCAGCAGCGCGCAATCCTCGACGCTGCGGGCCAACGGGCCGACCGTGTCGAACGTCTCGCAGAGCGGCACGACACCTTTCAAGGACAGCCGCCCTGCCGTTGTCTTGAGGCCGACCAGATCGTTCCATGCTGCCGGGATGCGCACCGAGCCGCCCGTATCCGACCCGATCCCGGCTGGCGCAAGGCCGAAGGCAATCGCCGCCGCCGTGCCGGATGACGACCCCCCCGGCACGGCGGCGGGGTCATTCACATTGGGCGGTGTGGCGGTGACAGGGTTCAGCCCCAGCCCGGAAAAGGCCAGTTCCGACATATGCGTCTTGCCCAGACAGACGAGGCCTTGCGCCGTGGCGGTATGCAGCACTTCGGCATCGCTTTCCGGCACGCGGCCCCGCAGCAGCGCCGACCCCGCCTCGCAGGGCGCATCTGCGGCATCGAACAGGTCTTTCCAGCAGATCGGCACCCCGTCCAGAAGCCCGATCCGGTGCCCGGATTTGGCACGGTCCGAGGCGGCGATGGCCATGGACCGGGCGCGGCGCGGGGTGGTGCGGGAATAGATGCGGGCGGCGTCGGCGTGGGCGCCGATGGCGTCGAGGAAAGCCTCGGTCAGTTCCATCGCGTTGATCTTGCCCGCGCCGATGCCGCGCCCCAGATCCGCCGCCGTCATCCACAGCCATTTGCCCGACATCGCCTGCCCTCCGCATTTTGCCGCAGCCTAGCGTCACCTCAGTGCATGGACAATCCCGCGCGGCGGGCCCATCCTCGAGGCATGAACCGGGATTGCGACATTCTGATTGTTGGTGGCGGGCTGAATGGCCCGGCGCTTGCGCTGGCGCTGGCGAAGGCCGGATTTTCGGTAACCGTGGTGGATGCACGACCGGCCCCGGCACGGGCCGAAGCGGGGTTTGACGGGCGCGCCTATGCGCTGGCGCAAGCCAGCAAGCGGTTGCTGGCGGCCATCGGCGTCTGGCCCGCCCTTGCGCCGCTGGCGCAACCGATTCTTCAGATCAAGGCCAGCGACGGGCGGGCGGGCGAAGGCGCGGCACCGTTCTTTCTGCATTTCGATGCGGCCGAGATCGAGGAAGGCCCGATGGGCTTCATGGTCGAGGACCGGCATCTTTATGCGGCATTTCTGGAGGCAATGGCTGCGGCGGGCGTGCGGCTGATTTCGTCCGAAAGGGTTGTCGCGCAAGAGGTGAACGCGACCGGCGTGCAGGTATCTCTGGCCTCGGGCGGCACCGTTGCGGCGCGGCTTCTGGTGGGATGCGACGGGCGTTCAAGCGGCACGGCCAGCCGTGCGGGCATCGGGCGGACGGGCTGGGGCTATGGGCAGACCGCGATGGTGACGGCGGTGGAGCATGAACATCCCCATGAGGGCATAGCACATCAGTTCTTCATGCCCGAGGGGCCGCTTGCCATCCTTCCGCTCAGGGGCAACCGGTCGTCAATCGTCTGGTCGGACCGCGAGGACCGCGCGGCGGCCATTCAGTCGCTTTCGGACGCCGAGTATCTGGAGGCTTTGCGCCCCCGGTTCGGGGACTTTCTGGGGCAGATTGCGCTGGCCGGGGATCGGTTCACCTATCCGTTGAGCCTGACACTCGCGAACCGTTTTGTGGCCCCCCGACTGGCGCTGGTGGGGGATGCAGCACATGGCGTGCATCCGATTGCGGGGCAGGGGCTGAACCTCGGGCTGCGCGATGTGGCGGCACTGGCCGAAGTGCTGTGCGACGCGGCCCGCAGGGGCGAAGATATTGCCGCCATGGATGTGCTGGAACGCTATGAGCGCTGGCGGCGGTTCGACACCACGGTCATGGCGATGGGAATGGATACGGTCAACCGGCTCTTTTCCAACGACAATCCCTTGCTGCGATTGGGGCGCGATCTGGGGCTGGGGGCGGTGTCCGCCCTGCCCGGATTGCGGCGGCGCTTCATGCGGCAGGCGGCGGGACTGGAGGGCGATCTGCCGCGCCTCTTGCGCGGATTGCCCGCCTGATTTTGCCGCAATCCTAGGCCGTCACGCGAGGTTCGCCCAGCGACTGGCAGGTTTCGACCAGCGCAGGCTTGCCGATCACATAGCGCAACTTTTCGGTCATGGGCGTTCTGGCCCAGTCCAGCGTCGAGACCGCCCCGAGCGCTGTCAGGATCGGCCAGATCGCCATCACGTCCCAGACGCTTTCGCCATAGCCCACATGGCCATCGACCTCGCCCGTGGCGACCTCGATCAACGAAAGGGTGGCGGCGTTGCAGCAGCGGAACATGATGCCCGCCTCATCGGTCAGAAAGCGCAGCATGGCGAGACGGTCCGAGGAGGGTATGGCCCGACCCAGACTGACGCTGACAGCGGCGCGATCCGGCTGATAGGCCGTCAGGGGGGGAAGGGGGGTGCCGTTCAGCGTCGGGGCGTCGGCGACGCCGCCCGCAAGGGTCAGGGCCTGAACCGGGGCATGAACCACACCCGCAACCGGCTGTCCGTTTTGCCATAGGCCGATGGAAACCGCCCAGTCCTTGCCCCCACGCACGAAGTTGAACGTCCCGTCTATGGGGTCGATCACCCAGATGCGGCCCGATGTTCCGGGCAGCATGCCGCCTTCCTCCCCCAAAATCCCGTCGTCGGGAAAGGCGGCGCGCAGGCGGGCGACGATCAGCGCCTCCACCGCGCGATCAGCCTCGGTCACAAGGTCCAGCGGACCCTTTGAGGACACATCTCCTTGGGAGAGATGCCCGAAATGGGTCAGGGCGAGGTCGCCCGCCTCCTGCGCAAGGGGGGTCAGAATATCAAACATGGGCAGAATCCGGGGTCAGAGGTCGGGAAAGCGGCGGTGGATTGTGTGGGCTCCATCGGCCCGCAGGATGTGGATGGAATAATGGTAGGGCTCGCGCGCAGTCGGGGGTTCTTCGGGCGCGTCGATCTCCAGCGCGAACTGGAAGGCGGTGCTGGCGGCGGCGGAAACGAGCGAGCGCCCGAACAGCGCCTGAAACGGGCGGTGCAGATGGCCGCAAAGCAGCGTGACGGGCCGGGGCTGGCGGTCGAGCATGTCGCGCAACCGGTCGTTGCCTTCGACCAGAACATTGCCGTCGAGTCGCCCCATCGACGGGCGGCAGGGCGGATGGTGCAGCGCGATCAGGCTGTGTCCGTCAAAGGGCCGGGCAAGTGTCGCCTCCAGCCAGTCCAGTTGCGCGGGCAGCAGGCGCCCGGCAATCTCTCCCTCTGCCAGCGTGTCGAGGACGATCACCCGGGCATCGCCCTTTTCCCAGACATGGGAGAGCCCTGTGGCATCGGCATAGGGCCGGTCGGGCACCAGCGCGCGCAGTTGGGCGCGGTCGTCATGGTTGCCGGGCAGGATCAGGTAGGGCACGGCCAGCCCGGCCAGCACATCGGCCAGCACGCCATATTCCTCGGCCCGGGCGTCGTTCACATTGTCGCCGGTGATGACCACCAGATCGAGGCCGGGAAAGGCCGAAAGATCCGCCATCAGCGCGCGGGCGCGGGCCACCGCATCGGCCCGCAGGATGCCGGGCGGGTCGGCGGTGGCGAAGATATGGAGGTCGGATATATGGGCGATGCGCATGAAGTGCTCCTACCTGATGCCGGCGCGCATGAAACTCTGGACGAACTGGCGTTGAAAGAAGAGGAAGGCGATCAGGATGGGGGCCACCGACAGCAGCGTGGCCGCCGTGATCGTGGGCCAGTCGATGCCCTGTTCCACCGTGGAAAAGACCTGCAATCCCACAGTGATGGGCCGCGTCGTGACCGAATTGGTGATGATGAGCGGCCAGAGAAAGTTGTTCCAGTGATAGGCCACCATGACAAGGCCGTAGGCGAGGTAGGTGGGCTTTGCCAGCGGCACATAGACCCGCCACAGCACCTGCATCGGGCCTGCGCCTTCCATCCGCGCGGCCTCGTCCAGTTCCTTCGGCACGCTCTTGAACGCCTGCCGGAAGAGGAAGATACCGAAGGCCGAGGCGAGGTAAGGCAGCGCGATGGCCGGGATCGTATCGACCAGCCCCATCTGGGAAATGGTCGCGTAATTGCGCACCAGGAGCACCTCGGGCATCACCATCATCTGCACCAGCACCACCATGAACAACCAGTCCGATCCCCGGAAGGGAAAGACGGCAAAGGCATAGGCGGCCAGCGTGCAGACGATGAACTGGCTGATGACCACGAAGGTCACAAGGATGAAGGTGTTCAGGAAATAGCGGTCAAAGGGCACGGCGTTCCAGACGCGGACAAAGTTTTCCAGCGTCAGCGGCGCGAACAATTCGAACCGCGCGGCATAGACAGGCGGGTGGATCGCGGTCCAGAGCGCATAGACCAGCGGCAGGATCCACAGGATCGCCAGCGTCCAGGCGGTGAGGTTCAGGGCGATGCGTTTCATCTGTAATGGATCCTCTTGTCCAGAACGCCGAACTGCACGAGCGCGATCACGGCCAGCACCGCCAGCAGGACCACGCTCAGCGCCGCCGCATAGCCGGTGTCCCAATAGCTGAACGCGACCTGATAGATGTAATGCAGCAAAAGCTGGCTGGAATTGTTCGGCCCGCCCCGCGTCAGGGCGATGACATGGTCGACCAGCCGGAAGGCCTCGATCACCGCATTGATGAGGATGAACAGGGTGGTGGGCATCAGGAGCGGCAGGATCACCCGGCGCAGGCGCTGCGTGGGGCTGGCCCCTTCCAGCCTGGCGGCTTCCAGCAGGCTGGGCGGGATCTGTTGCAGGGCGGCAAGGTAGAAGATCATGAAGAACCCCGCCAGCTTCCACACGGTAATCACGATCAGCGCCCAGAGTGCCGTGCCGGGCTGACCCAGCCAGTTGTTGCCCCCGAGGCCAAACAGGCCGAGGAACTGGTCGATCAGCCCGTAATCGGGCGCGTAGAAGAACATCCAGATATTCGCGACCGCGATCATCGGCAGGATGGTCGGTGTGAAATAGGCCAGCCGCACCAGCCCCCGTCCGCCGATCCTGGCATTCACGAGCAGTGCCATGGCCAGCGCCAGCCCCATCGAGGCCGGGATGATGACGGCGGCATAGATCAGGTTGTTGATGAAGGCGCGGTGAAAGATCGGATCGGCGATCATGGTCTGGAAATGGCCGGTGCCGATGAACTGTGCCGGGCGGCGTCCGCGCGGGGTGGAATAGAAACTGTCGATCAGGGTGGCGACCGTGGGGTAGAAGGTGAAGGCCACAAGCAGCACGGCGGCAGGTGCCAGCAGCAGAAGGCCGATCCTTGCGTTGCGTGACATCATCTCCCTCTCTCCCACGGTCAGGTCAGGTCAGGTCAGTTGCGGTAGGGTGCGAGGATCCGCTCGGCCTCGGCCTGTGCGGCGGCCATGGCGGCCTCCGGTGTTGCCTGTCCGGTCAGCGCGGACTGGATCGCGGCGTTCAGCACCTCGTTGACGCGCTGTGCCTCGTAGGTCGAGATTTCCGGCACCGATACCGCGATCTGGCGGCGGGCAACCTCGGCCTGCGGCACCTCGGCCACATAGTCCTTCATCGCCTGAGTGTCCCACGACCCGTCACGGGGGGCCACATAGCCGGTCTGGATGCCCCAGTCGGCCAGCAACTCGTCCGAGGTCAGGAACTTGACGAACTCGAAAGCCGCGGCTTTCTGTTCGTCCGATGCGCCTTCGAAGATATAGAGGTTGCCGCCGCCCAGAACCGAGGCGGGGTCGGGATTGCCCGGATAGGGGGCCACGCCGAAATCGAAGGTCGCATTGGTGCGGATGTTGGTCAGGTTGCCGGTCGTGGTCCAGGCCATCGCAAGGCGGCGTTCCATGAAGTCAGACGGGGTGGTGCCCCATTCCTGCACGCCGGGCGGATGGATGCCGTGCTTGGTGCTGAGATCGACGAAGAATTGCAGCGCGCCGATCACCTCGGGCGTGTCGAAGAAGGTGTGCAGCCCGTCCTCGCTGGACAGCTTACCCTTGTTCTGCGCGACCAGCGCGCCAAAGAGCCAATGGACGGCGTTGGAACTGCCCGGAATGCCAAGACCCCATTGCGTGACATTGCCCGATGCGTCGCGCAGCGTCAGGGCCTTGCCATGCTCCACCAGTTCGTCCCAGGTTTTCGGCGGGATCTCGGGGTCGAGTCCGGCTGCGGCATAGGCTTCCTTGTTGTAATACATCACGGCGGTAGACCGCTGGAACGGCACGGCCCAGAGATGCCCCTCGACCTGCGCGGACGCGAGATAGGCGGGCATGAACCCGTCAACCCAGGCCTTGTCCTCGTCGGTCTTGATCCAGGTGTCGACCGGCTCGACCACGCCGCTGTCGATCAGCGTGTAGATGTCGGTGGCCAGCAGCACGGCCACGGTGGGCGGCGTGCCGCTGCGCGCGGCGGTCAGGGCGCGGGTGGTGGTATCGGTATAGTTGCCCGAATAGACCGCCTCGACCTTGATGTCGGGGTTCTGGGCCTCGAATTCGGCCACATAGCCATCCACCACCGCCGTCAGCGGCCCACCGACCTGCACGGGGTAGAAGAAGGTGATGTTGGTCTGCGCCAGCGCAGGCGACAGGGCAAGAAGGCTCAGGCCGGCGCTGCCAAGCAACGCCCGCGTCATTGAAATCCTGTTCATGGTGTCCTCAGGCTGTTTGAGTTCGGTTGCGATTGATGTGGGGCGCGGCGACCTCCCGCCGCATCCCGGTCGTGGCGTCGAAGAGATGCAGCGCGTCCGCTGGCCATCCCAGATGCACGGCATCGCCCGGCCCGAGTGCCGGACGGCCCTGCAGACGCACCGCCATGCGCGGCCCGCCTGTATCGACGGAGAGGATTGAATCCGCTCCGAAATATTCCACGTTTTCGACGCGCCCGGGCAGGCCGGTTGTGCCAAAGGTGATGTCCTCGGGGCGCAGACCGGCCAGCAGGGATTGCGGCAGATGCGCGCCCTGCCGGCCCAGATCTGCGACGGTCAGCAGGTTCATCGGCGGTGCCCCGATGAAGCCCGCAACGAAGGTGCTGGCCGGGCGGGAATAGAGCGCCTCGGGCGTGTCGAACTGTTCCAGCCGCCCGTCGCGCAACAGCGCCACGCGGTCGGCCATGCTCATTGCCTCGGTCTGGTCATGGGTGACGAAAATCATGGTGATGCCGAGGCGGCGTTGAAGCGTGCGGATCTCGCTGCGCATTTCGGCCCGCAAGGAAGCATCGAGATTTGACAGCGGTTCATCCAGGAGGCAGATCGGCGCCTCGGCGATCAGCGCGCGCCCCAGCGCCACGCGCTGTTGCTGCCCGCCCGAAAGCTGCGAGGGGCGGCGGTCCAAGAGCGCCTCCAGCCCCAGTTGCGGGGCGACGCGGGCCAGCTTTTCCGTCTGGACCTTGCGGCTTTCCCCCCGCACCGACAGACCGAAGGTGATGTTCTGCCCGACCGTCAGATGCGGAAACAGCGCATAGGACTGGAACACCATCGCGATGCCGCGCTGTGCGGAGGGCAGGGCGGTCACGTCGCGCCCGTCCAGCGTGATGCTGCCGGAGGTGGGATCCTCCAGCCCCGCGATCAGGCGCAACGTGGTGGATTTGCCGCAGCCCGAGGGGCCCAGCAGGGCGATGAACTCGCCCTCGCGGGTTTCCAGCGACAGATCCCGCACCACATGGGTATCGCCCCAGGACTTGTTCAGTGCGTTCAGGGACAGGATGGGCATGGTCTATCCTCAGGCAAAGATGAACTTGCGGCGCAGCGCATCGGGAATGTCGCCAAGGCAATCGCGGCAGGCGGTGTCGGTCACGATCCGGTTCACCGCCTCCAGCGGCGCGATCACCGTCAGGGCGTTGCGGGTGAATTTCGAATGATCAGCAACGACAATGACTTCTTGCGCGATTTCGATCATCGCCCGCTGCGCCTCGGCCAGTGCGGGGTGCGAAATCGCGATCTGTCCGCGCCGCAGATCCACCGCCGAAACCGACAGGAACAGCTTGTCCACGTTGAACCGCCGGATCGCCTCGGCCGCCAATGCGCCGGTCAGGCTGTGGTTGAAATCGTGATACTCGCCCCCGGTCACGAACAGCCGTTCAACCCCGGCCCCGGCAAGGCAGGCGGAAATGTCGGTGCCGTTGGTGACAAAGGTCAGCCCCTCGCGATGCGCAAGCTGCCCCGCAACCTGAAGCGTCGTGGTGCCCGCATCCAGAAAGACCGCATCCCCGGCAACGACCAGATCGGCGGCAACTTTGCCGATCCGGGCCTTTTCCGCAGCATTTCGGCCCAATCTCTCACTGTTCGGCAGGTCGGAGGTGATCTGTCCCAGCGGCATCGCGCCGCCATGGGTGCGCCGGATCAGGCCGCGCGCCTCAAGGTCTACCAGATCTCGCCGCACCGTCGCCTCGGACACGCCCAGAAAGGCGGACAGATCCTGCGTGTCGGCATAGGCGCGTGACTGCAGGCGTTCGAGCAGCCGTGACTGGCGGCCGGACGCAAGAACTGCGCTCCCTCGATCTGCCATGCGGGCCTCCCCCCCGATCCGTGGTTCTGCCTCTCCCTGACAGATCCACATGACAATGGTATGACTGTTTTTGCGCATTTGCAAGAAATCGCGCAAGACTGCCCCGGATTTGGTGTGCGTGGCCAATGCCGGAGCCGAAAAAGTCAGCCCCCGGAACGCGGTCGCGTCCAGTGAGGCGCGCAGGCCGGCGCGCGCTGTGACCCTGCGGGGCCGTTCAGGTCAGCCGAAGCGTGATCCAGCCCAGGACCAGATAGCGCCCGCCCTTGGCAATCGTGACGATCAGGGCGAATCGCCAGAACGGTTCGCGCATCAGCCCGGCAGCCAGCGTGATCGGATCGCCCACCACGGGAAGCCAGGCACCAAGCAGGCTCCATCTTCCCCAACGCCCATACCACCGGGTTGCCCGGTCAAGCTGTGGCCGCGAGACCGGAAACCAGCGCCGGTCGCGAAAACCGACCGCGTAGCGCCCCATGGCCCAGTTGATCGCGGATCCCAGCACATTGCCCGCCGTCGCCACGACCATCAGCAGCCAGACGGGATGGGCCGCCTTCAGGATCAACGCGACCAGAAGCGCCTCCGATTGCGCCGGGATCAGCGTGGCCGCCACAAGGGCTGCGATGAACAGACCGGACAGATCCAGCATGGTTGCGGCCCTCTCGCTTGGCGCGGGGCGTGGCCCCGGTGCGGATGCTCATAGAGGCGGATGCGGCGGATCGCCAGCTTCGGCGGACCGGTCCGTAGATGTGACTGCGAAGGAACCCGCTGTGTCGGCACCCCGTCGGGCAGGACGCAGCGCCGAAGGGTGAATGTCGGGCATGACCCCTTGCCGAAGGACTTCGACGACGGGTCTGGGTGTCAGCACGGTTGCAATACCCGATGCAGGCTCAGGGCGTGGGCTGTAGCCTTCGAGGCTCCAGTCGAATTGCCGGTCGTTCCAGACCAGCACCGCCGATCTGTTCAGCGCAAAGATCGTGCCGCCGGGAAGGCTGGCAACATCGGCTTCGAACGTCACCTTGCCACCCCCTCGTGAAATGCGGGCAGCATGCAGTGCCTTGTCGATGGCCTTCGGCACGGCCAGTCCTGCGTCCGGTTTCCCATGGACCTGTTGCCAGAGGTCGGTGAAGGCCCGGTATCGGTCGCGGCGACACTCGGCACAGGGCCGGTGACCAGCAGCGAGGGCGGTTGCCTCGTCGAGAAAGAACAGTTCGGTATAATGCCCGGGGGCCATGATCTCGCGCCTGCGCCCCTTGAAGCTCAGCGCGCAGGTCACCCAGTTCTGATGGGCATGTGTGCGAAGGACAGACTGTTCGGCATCATGCAGGATGCCGCGGTTGCCCATCAGTCCCCCCCTCGCGGGGGAAGCATGGAAAGCGCCGAAGGGATCGACCCGGTTCCGGTGGGGCATGCGATGGTTCCCTGATCCTGCGACCGATTTTTTTGGGATGTCAGCGCAGGCTGCGACGCGCGTGGCATCATCATTCCGCCCGTTTCGCGGCAACGCAACGGTGAATGCTGAAAAGCCGTGCAAACATGTGAAAATCCTGCGGTGGAGCGTGAGACATAAAAAACAAGCTTGACTGTTTTTTTTAAAGGCGCAGTCTGGTCCCTGCACAGAAATCCAGAGAGGGAGGCGACGGCATGTCTGGTCAGGACGACTATGCGCAGAGAAGCTATGGGGAAATTCCGGTTGGAACGGGCTTCAAGCCGGGGATCGTGGTGGTTGATTTCCAGAAGGGTTTTACCGAATCGCAATATCCCTTGGGTGGGGCACCGCTGGTCATGCGGGCGCTGGAGAATACCGAGAAGCTGTTGAAGGTGGCGCGCGCCATGGGGGTGCCGGTGGCCAACTGCAACACCGCCTATATGAATGAACGCGAGATGCCCTACTGGAAGATCACCGCCGTTCGCGAGACGTTCCGGCATGACCATCCAAGCTCGGCGCTGGACCCGCGCATCCACGACCCCGACTATGATCTGGTGGTCTGCAAGAAGGGGCCGTCGATCTTTTTCGGAACCGAAGTGGCGAATTACTTTGCCAAGGAGCGCGTCGATACGGTGATCGTCACCGGCTGCAATACCAGCGGCTGCATCCGCGCGACGTCGATTGATTCGTTCAGCCACCGCTACCGGACGCTCGTGCCCGAGGATTGCGTCGGCGACATCGAGGACCAGCCGCACCGTGACAACCTGCGCGACCTTGGCCGGCGCTATGTCGATGTGGTCGATCTGGATTATGTGCTGGCCTATCTGGACCGCTGGAACAGGACGCAGGCTGCGGCCTGATCGAAAGGAAACGGGTCAGATGACCGTAACTCTGCTGAAAAATGCCAGGATCGTGGACGGGACGGCCCCCGAGCCGACCGAGCCCATGGGAATCGTCATCGAAGGCGGCAAGATCCGCGAGGTGGGCGCTGGCGTGACCGCCACAACCGATGCGGTGCTGGACATGAAGGGTCTGACCGTGATGCCGGGGCTGATCGACTGCCATGTGCATGTCATCGCCACCACTGCCAATCTGGGCCTCAATGCGGGGCTGCCCTCGTCCTTGATCGCCGCGCGCAGCAGTGTGTTGATGCGGGCCATGCTGATGCGCGGCTTTACCACCGTGCGTGACCTTGGCGGGGCGGATCGCGGCCTGCAACTTGCGGTGGAGGAAGGCGCGTTCCTCGGTCCCCGTCTGGTGATCTGCGGCAAGGCGCTGTCGCAGACGGGCGGGCATACCGATTATCGCGGTCCGTATGACAATCGCGATGTCGGCTGGTATGCGCAAAGCCTCGGCGCCATGGGCCGGATCTGCGACGGCCTGCCGGAGGTGCAGCGGGCCGTCCGCGAGGAATTGAAGAACGGCGCGCAATTCGTCAAGGCGATGGCCGATGGTGGCGTGTCCTCGCCGTCAGATCCGGTCGGCTATCTTGTGTTTTCGGTCGAGGAACTCAAGGCGATGGTGGAAATCGCCAAGGGTTTCGGCACCTATGCGACGGGCCATCTTTATACGGACGAGGCCATCGTTCGCGCGCTCGATTGCGGGTTTGAATGTATCGAACATGGCAACCTGATCTCGGATGCCACGATCGCGCGGATCGCGCGGGAGGGTATTCCCTTGGTTCCGACGAACATCACCTATGACATCCTTGCCAAATCGGGCGCGAAATTCGGCCTGCCCCCGGATTCGGTGGCCAAGATCGAGGATGTGCGCGCGGCGGGGCTGGAGCGTCTGGACAAGATGCACAAGGCAGGCGTTCTGATGGGCTATGGGTCCGACCTGCTGGGCGGCATGCAGACCGAACAATCTGGCGAATTCCCGCTGCGTGGCCGCTATATTCCGGCAGACGCGGTGATCCGGTCGGCCACCGTGGACGCGGCCAGGGTGCTGCGCATGGAAGGCCAGATCGGCACGATCGCCCCCGGGGCCCATGCCGACATCATTGCAGTGGAGGGCAATCCGCTGGAAAATCTGGATCTTTTGACCAATCAGGGGGCGCATATGCCATTGATCCTCAAGGGTGGGGAGGCGGTCAAGAAGGCCGCATCGCTCTGATGGCCGCGCTTCGCGACTACAGGGCGCTCAGCTTCGATGTCTATGGAACGCTGATCGACTGGGAAAGCGGGATGCTGGCGGGCCTGCGCCCGCTGACCGACCGGCTGGACCGCGAAATGCCCGCGGATGCGGTGCTGGAAATGCACGCGCGGCATGAAAGTGCGGCGCAGGCGCAGACACCGGGGCGGCGCTATTCGGAGCTGCTGGCCACGGTCTATCGCCGCTGCGCCGAGGAGTTGCGACTGCCCGCCGACTGGGACGAATGTGCGCGCTATGGCGCAACCGTCGGCACCTGGCCCGCCTTTCCCGACAGTGCCGAGGCGCTGGCCTATCTGAAACAGCATTACCGAATGATCGTCCTGTCCAATGTCGACAATCTCAGCTTTTCCGGGGCTGCGCAGAAGCTGGGCATCGACTGGGACGGCGTGTTTACCGCCGAGGATATGGGCAGCTACAAACCCGCACAACGCAATTTCGACTATCTGCTGGCGGGCATCGAGCGGATGGGCATCGCCAAGCGCGAGTTGCTGCATACTGCCGAAAGCATGTTCCACGACCATGTGCCCGCCCGGGCCAACGGGCTGGACAACGCCTGGATCTATCGCCGCCATGCCAAGCAGGGCTTTGGCGCCACGATGGACCCGGGTGCGCTGGCCGAGACGACCTTCCGGTTCAATTCACTGATCGACATGGCGCAGGCGCATGAGGCCGGAACAGCCTGAGACGTCACAGACCAATGCGCCCGACAAACGGGCCACCCAAATCACCAACCACAGGGAAACCAACCATGAAAAAACAACTGACGACCCTCACCATCACAGCGGCGCTTCTGGCCGGAACGGCCACGGCGCAGACCAGCTTCATTGCCAACAGCTTCTATGACGGGGCGGTGCCCATGTCGGGCGAGGGCTATATCCGCTGGGCGGAACTGGTCAAGGAACTCTCGGGCGGCGATCTGATGCCCGAGGTGTTCACCGGCACCGTGCTTCTGGCCCCCCGCGCGGCGCTTCAGGGCATTCAGGACAATGTCGTGCAGGTGGCCCACCATGCCGCGATCTACACGCCTGCGGACCTGCCGGTCTCCAATGCGATCCAGGAACTGGGTTTTGCCTATTCCGACCCCGTCACGGCGATCCTTGCCGTGACCGATTTCTCGATGAACAACGCAGCACAGCTTGCCGAATGGAAGGACAAGAATGTCGTCTATCTGGGGGCCTATGCGACACCGGCCTATGTGCTGATGTGTTCGAGCCCGGTGCGCAACCTTGCCGAAATGCGCGGCAAGCGGATCCGCACCGCAGGATCGGCGGTGTCGGTCTGGGTCGAGGAAGCCGGTGGCATCCCCGTCAACGTGCCTTCCAGCGAGATGTATACCGGGCTGGAACGTGGCAGCCTCGACTGTGCCACCAATGCGGCAAGCGATCTGGTGGACCGTTCACTGCTGGAGGTGGCGAAACACACCACACTGCTGTCGACGGGCATGTATTGGTCCGGGCCGCAATGGGGCTACAACCCGTCGTTCTGGGCCGGGCTGACGCCGGATCAACGCGCGATCCTCATGGAGGCTTCGGCCCGGTCCATGGCGCGGATGGTGATTGCCTATAACGCCAAGGTCGATGCCGGGCTTGAGGCGTCAAAAGCCGCAGGCGGCAATGTCTATGAGCCCGAGGCCGATCTTGGCGCTCAGGTGGCCGAGTTCCGCGAACGCACCACCGCCTCGGCTGCCGACAAGGCGGGCACCGATTTCGGCATTGCCGAGCCGCAGGCCCTGATCGACGATTTCGTGGGAACGATGCAGAAATGGGCGGATCTGCTGGAAGGCGTCGACACGACTGATGAGGATGCGCTGACGGCGCTTGCCATGTCCGAGATCTTCAGCAAGATCGACCCTGCGACCTACGGCGTGGAGTAACGCAACTAGCGGACCCGCCCCGGCGGCGGGTCCGCACGTCAATGCGATAGGCGCGGGGGTTCTGGATGCAGCTTCTTCACGGGATCATCCGCTGGATTAACATTGCCACGGTCACGCTGGCCTGTGTGGTCATGGTCATGATGATGCTGCACATCACGCTGGATGTCGGCGTGCGCAACATCCTCAACGGGCAGATCGTGGGAACGCTGGAATGGGTGGCGTTCTACTATATGGTCGCGCTGGTGTTCCTGTCGCTCGGCTATGTCGAGTTGAAAAACGAACATATCCGCGTCGACCTTTTCGCGCAGATGATGCCGAAATCGGCGCAACTCGGTCTCTATATCTTTGCCTGCCTGCTTGGCTTCGTGTTCTTCGGGATGCTGTTCTGGCAGACCCTGTCCGATGCCATCCGCGCCACGCAGCGCGGCGAGGAAGCGATGAGCAATTTCAAGTTCCTGATCTGGCCCGCCCGCTGGGCGTTGCCGATCGGGTTCGGCGGGGTTCTTCTGGCGATCCTCGGCAATCTTCTGCGCGCGATCACCAGCCGGCAGGCGCTCTGATGCGGCGGGCCGGTATGGCCATGGAGAGGATGACATGACCAATCTCGACATCGGAATCGCGGGCGTTGTCGCGGCTTTGTTGCTGATCGCGCTCCGCGTGCCCATCGGGCTGGCGCTCGGGCTGGTGTCGATTGTCGGCATCGCGAGCATGTTCAACCTCAACGTCGCCTGGGGCATGATATCGGCCACGCCCTTCGACTACGTGGGCCAGTGGGAACTGTCCGCCGCCCCGATGTTCCTGTTGATGGGCTTCATCTGTTCGTCGACCGACATGACGCGGGGGCTGTTCCTGTCGCTGCGGCTTTACCTTGCGCGATTGCCGGGAGGGCTGGCGATCACCTCGGTCGGGGCCTGCGCCTTCTTTGCGGCTGCCTCGGGGTCGTCGGTCGCCACGGCCTCGGCCATGTCACGCATGGCGGTGCCCGAGATGCTGGACAACGGCTATGACCGGGGGCTCGCCACCGGCACGATTGCGGCCTCGGGCACGCTGGGGTCGCTGATCCCGCCCTCGGTGCTGCTGATCCTTTACGGGGTCTATGCGCAGGTTTCGGTGGGTCAGTTGTTCATGGCGGGGTTCATCCCGGGCATCCTGTCGGCGCTGATCTACATCGCGATGATCGTGATCCGGGTGAAGCTGAAGCCCGAACTGGCCGGAAGTGTCCAGATCAACCCCACACCCGAGGAACGCCGCGCCGCACTGCGCGATGTCTGGCCCTTGCCGACGCTGATCCTGCTGGTGCTGGGCGGCATATTCTCGGGGGCCTTCTCCCCCACCGAAGCAGGCGCGCTTGGCGCCTTTGCCGCCGCCGTGATCGCTGCCGTGCGGCGCAAGTTGACCCGGGCCGCGATTGTGGAGGCCGTGTCGCAGGCCGTGGTTTCCACCGCCTCCATCTTCATCATCCTGATCGGATCGCTGTTCTTTACGCGGTTTCTGGCGCTGTCCGGGGTGCCGCGGGCCTTCACCAATGCGATCCTGTCGGTCAGTTCGGACCAGCTCTGGATTCTCTTTGCCGTGGCGGTGATCTTTCTGGTGCTGGGGATGCTGATCGACAGTATCGGCCTGTTGCTGCTGACGCTGCCGATCCTCGTGCCCTTGGTGAACGAGGCGGGCATCAACCCGGTCTGGTTCGGCATCATCGTCATCAAGCTGCTGGAGATCGGCCTGATCACCCCGCCCATCGGGCTGAACGTCTACATGATAAACGGGGCGCTCAACAATCGCGTGACCCTGCCTGAGATTTTCAAGGGCATCACCTGGTTCCTTGCGATGGACATCCTGACGCTCGTCATCCTGATTGCCTTTCCGATCTTGACGCTCTGGCTTCCATCCATGACCTATTGAAGCCACCATGAGGGCGCAGCCAGAACGCGAGGACGGATGAAAGACCGTATTTCGGACGCCGGGCGTGTTGAAAAGCCGACGCAGGCGCGCAGCATCGCGATGCGGGAAAAGCTGATCGAGGCCACGCTCGACGTGATCCATGACAGGGGCTACCGCTCTGCCTCCACACCGGAATTCGCCAGCCGGGCCGGGGTGTCGCGCGGGGCGCTCCTGCATCACTTCCCGACCCGGTCGGACATCATCATTGCGGCGATGGAGAAACTGCTGGGCGATGGCACGCGCGAAATCCGGACAGTGGCGAAAAAGGTTGCCTGTCAGGATGTGAGCCTCGAGGATTTCGTGGAGTTCCTGTGGAAGCTGTTTTCGGGGCGGTTCTTCTACATCTCGCTTGAATTCATCAACGAGGCGCGAAGCGATCCGGCCCTGCGGGAACGCATGTTTCCGGTCGTCCGCGATTTTCACGCGGCACTCGACGGTATCTGGGCCGAGTTCGAGAAACAGGGTGAGGGGCGACCGAACGAAACGCGCGTTGCCCTCAACCTGACGGTCTGCCTTGTCCGGGGAATGGGGGTTCAGACGGTGCTGAAGAAGGATCCGGAGTATTTTGCGGCGATGCTGGAAGTGTGGAAGAAGATCCTGCCTGCCCTGGTCGAAGGCCGTCATCCAGCGTCGTCCTGAGAGCGATGTTTCCGGCGGCGGCCCGGCCACGAAATACATTTTTCAGCGGCAGCCGCTTGCAGCAGACCCCGCGCCGCGGGGGACATCAATCCCATGGAAGGGGCTGCGGCCCTTGTTGCGCGTTCCGCAGAAATGCCAAGGGGTTCTCGCCATGAACAGAGGATGGCGGAGGGGTGGGCAATCCGGTCTCTGCGCCCTGAGCTTGCCGGGGCGATCGGAGTTACAGGGTGCATTGGCAACTGCCACCGTGGCAGGAGCGTGCAGTTCGAAGGAAGGTCGGGGCGTATCAGGCAAACCCAAGATCAGACCTTGCCGCCGGGTACCCGGTGACGCATCCTTGACAGGCTGATTGACGGTCTCATTTCAACGACCCTTCGCTTGGAAACCGATATGGCTTCAAATCCCTATGCCTCGCAGCGCTACTGGCGTGAGCGCAGCGACATGATCTATTATCGTTACATCGACTACATGGTCCGATGCGTGGGCAAAGACGCGCAACGGATGCTGGATGTGGGCAGCGGCAACTGCCCCTATCCGGAATGGTTCGACTGGATCGAGACCCGGATTTCGGTGGACATCCGGGTGCCCTATGCATCGGACAAGGTGCAGGGCATCCAGGGAGACATCCATGAGCTGGATCTGGGCGAACCCTTTGATCTGGTGACCTGCTTTCAGGTTCTCGAACATGTCCCCGACGCGACCCGTTTCGCCCGCCGTCTGCTGGACCTGGGCCGGCTGCTGATGGTTTCGGTGCCCTACAACTGGCCAACCGAGCCGCCGACGCCCGGCCATGTGCACGACCCTGTTTCCGACGCCAAGCTCGACGATTGGATGGGGCGGGAGGCGAATTACAAGATGGTCGTGCGTGAACCTTTCTCGGGGCCAAAGGGCGCTCGCCTGATCGCTTTCTATGACGAGAACCCCAAGCGCAAATTCAACTCTGCGCTGGCCAAGGGACGGCGGATCCGGATGGGTGACGGTCTGTAGAAATGCCCCTGAAACTTGGGGCTTTTCGTGTCTTCGGCGCGCTGGCTGAGGGGAAAGGTGAGCGGCTGGACAGCTCAGGCCTTGGAGCAATTCCTTCGATCAATGGCTTGCCATTCCTTCGCTTGGGCGCTTTGTCGCAGCCGTAGAGGGTGGGATTGTGGCAGGCAGGCCATTCCCGCGACCTGATCGCGGGTTGGGTCATCGACCGCAATACCGCGCGGCCCGATTCAGCCCTCGGCGACCAGACCCCCGCAGGCTTCGCCCTGCCAATGACCAGAGCAATCGCCCGACCCGCTGCATGCGACGCAAGATCCGCGTGCTGGGTGATTGTTCAACCCGCCAACAGGCGTAAATGACCAGCGGGCTCCGGTCTCGGCTGGATGAAAGATCGGCGCCCGTCGGAGCAGGATTGTCGTATCGAACTTGACCTGTCGACTTTGGGCCAATATGCCGACGATGCGGATGAGGAGTGCAGAACAATGGACATGCGGCACCGGTAAGCCGGACAAGCGTCACCAACAGTCAGCGCGTTTTGCTAAAACCGCTGCCGCATTTCCTCCTTCGCACTCAAGGAATTTCCCATGCCCAGACTTTCTGGAAAGACCGCTCTCGTGACCGGGGCGGCACGCGGCATCGGCGCGGCCATTGCGAAAGCCTTCATCCGTGAAGGTGCCGAAGTCATCCTCACGGATATCGACGCGGAAAGGGGCGAGGCAACCGCTTCCGCTCTCGGCGCCATCTTCGCCCGCCTCGACGTTGCGTCCGAGGACGACTGGGCCCGGATTGCGCGGACGTTTCCTGCGGTGGACGTGCTGGTGAACAACGCGGGGATCACAGGCTTCGAGGGGTCACATGAAGGTGCCCCGCCCGCCCATGATCCGGAGAATGCAGAGCTTGCCGACTGGCGCGCCGTTCATGCCGTCAATCTGGACGGCACTTTTCTCGGCTGCCGCTACGCCATCCGCGCGATGCGGGCCAAGGGGGCGGGGTCGATCATCAACATCTCTTCGCGCTCGGGCCTTGTGGGCATCCCGATGGCTGCGGCCTATGCCTCGTCCAAGGCCGCGATCCGCAACCATACGAAAACCGTCGCCCTCTACTGCGCGGGTCAGGGCCTGAACATCCGCTGCAATTCGATCCACCCCGCCGCCGTCATGACCCCGATGTGGGAACCTATGCTGGGAACCGGTCCGGACCGCGCTGAGCGGGAGGATGCGATGGTCGCCCACACGCCCCTGCGCCGGTTCGGCCGACCCGACGAGGTGGCTGCACTGGCTGTCCTCCTTGCCTCGGATGAGGCAGCCTACATGACCGGTGCAGAGCTGACGATCGATGGCGGCACTCTGGCAGGATCGGCAGCCGCACCCGGAAGCTAGTGTTCTGCATCTCACGCAAGATTTCCAACATCTGCAAGGAGCCCAGAGCGGACGGTCGGCAATGAACCACAACATGGTACTGGTATTATTTCAAGCCATGCTCAAGTAGCAGTTCCGCGTATTCATTTAATTCATACATGTAGCCACCTGGCTCTTTGTCCTGATCAGCGCCTCCTCCATCAATCCCCGTATTTGCCAGCAAACCTGCAGCAACCAAAGACGCGGCAATGTCGTGATTTTTTTGCACTCCTGGCTGAAAGGAGCGAAGATAACTTAAGGAGCGTCTGAAAAACCTCCCACTGTCAGCGTGATCTGGTAGAATTTGGCATCCCTGCAAGGAGCCCTGCCGATGCCGAAACAGCCCGCCTTTCCCGGTCTTCGCGATGCGATGAAGAAGA
>JBKBNP010000039.1:0-43100 GCA_046295215.1 Pseudorhodobacter sp.
GATAATTGCGCGATATAGGTCCGAAACGGACAGATTGTTGCGCCAAATCTGGTTTCGGCTATCAGTAGAGGGTTGGAAAGTCAACAAGGCTGACTTAAAATCCCCGCGCGCAGAGGGGGCAGGGCATGACACAGGTGACAGGCGGGCCGGGCAGCGGCGAGACGCTGCTGTTCCTGACGGACGAACAGTTGCGCAAGGGCATCGAGGCGATGTTCTTTGCCTATCGCAGTTTCACCGGCGACCCGGACCGGATTCTGGAAGGCATGGATTATGGCCGTGCGCATCATCGCGCGATCCATTTCATCCATCGCAGCCCCGGCACCACGGTCAACAACCTGCTGGCCATTCTGGGCGTCACCAAACAGTCGCTCAACCGCGTGTTGCGGGCGCTTATCGAGGATGGATTGGTCGAAAGCCGCGTGGGTCGGCAGGACAAGCGCGAGCGCCATCTTTTCCTGACAGCCAAGGGCGAAACGCTCGAACGCGCGCTGTCGGATGCGCAACGCGCACGGATGCGGCTGGCCTACCGCGCGGCGGGGCCTGCGGCAGTGCAGGGATTCCGGCAGGTTCTGGAGGCAATGATGGACGCCGAGGCGCGGCGGCAGTATCAAAGCCTGAAGGAGAGTGGTGCATGACAAGCCAGACACAGGCGCATCTGCTGGTCGTCGATGACGACGAACGCATCCGGGGGCTTTTGCAGAAGTTCCTGATGCGCAACGGCTTCCTTGTGACCATCGCGCGCGATGCCGCGCAGGCCCGTCGGCTTCTGACGGGGCTTGAATTCGACATGATCGTGCTTGACGTGATGATGCCGGGCGAGGATGGCATCGCCCTGACGCGGGAGTTGCGGCTGCGCCATACCGTGCCGATCCTGCTGCTGACCGCGCGGGGTGAAACCGCCAGCCGGCTGGAAGGGTTCGAGGCGGGGGCGGATGACTACCTCGTCAAACCCTTCGAGCCCAAGGAGCTTCTCTTGCGCATCAACGCGATCCTGCGCCGCGTGCCGCAGGTGCAGTCCGACGCCGGCCCAAAAGTGCTGAACCTCGGGGCAGTGCGCTATGATCTGGACCGGGGCGAGTTGTGGCGCGGCACGGAACCCGTGCGCCTGACCGCGACGGAGGCACAGCTCATGCGGATCTTCGCAGCCAAGCCGGGAGAGCCTGTCAGCCGCGAGGCCCTTGCGGGCGACATGACCCGCACCGACCCCGCCGAGGACGGCGAGCGTGGGCAGGAGCGCGCCGTCGATGTGCAGATCACGCGCCTGCGCCGCAAGATCGAGACCGACCCGAAGCAACCGCGCTATCTTCAGACCGTGCGGGGCTCGGGCTACATGCTTGCCCCCGACTGACAGCTGACCGGAGGCGGTGCCGGTTGCCACCGCCAGTTTTTTCAGAGGCTCCGCCATGCGATCCATTTTCAGTCTTGCCTGTATTGCGAGTTTCGCGCTTTGCGCGCCAGTCCAGTCACAAACGCTCGTGCATTGGGGTGATGTTCCGGGATGGGAGATCATGGTGGACCCGACGCTTGGGAACGGCTGCCTGATCCAGTCGGAATTCACCGATGGATCGACCGTCCGCATCGGGCTCGATGCCCAGGAAGGCAACGGTTACCTCACCGCGTTCAACGAGAACTGGGGAGATATCGAGGAAGGTGCCGTCTATCCCGTCAGTTTCGATCTGGATGGCGTGATCTATCACGGCGAGGCGGAGGGCATTTGGCTCGACGACGTTCCCGGTGCGGATATCGTCTTCGACAATGTTGAATTCATCGTGGACATTGCGGCGAAACGGGTTCTGACGCTCTATCACGACGGCGATGAGGTCATGGCGATCGACCTTGCCGGAACCGCCGTCGGGCTGGAACAGGTGTTCATCTGTCAGGATGCGCAGCGCTGACCCGCGCCTCCGGCGGTATCCCGCCATTATGGCCCCTTCCCCCGCATTGACGCGGGGGCGGGTTTCACTATGGTCGCGTCGGAATTTCCCGCCCAGATGATGATGACATGCAGCCCCTGTTGCCCTGGCTTCTGGCCCTTGCCCTGTCTTGCCCGCCCGCGCTGGCGGGAACGCCGCAGCATGTCGCGGGCTGGCGGATCGAGCCGCTGCCTGCCGGGGGCGGATGCCTTGCCAGCCGGGGGCTTGCGGATGGTGCCGCCCTGCGCCTGCGGCTGGATGCGACCGGCGGGACGGGCGCGCTGCATGTCATAGCCCCCGGATGGGGGCCTCTGATCGAGGGCGATGCCTATGATTTTCTCTATGACCTCGATGGAAATGTGACCGAGGCCGAAGGCATGGGCCGCTATCTGGAGGCGCGGCCCGGTGTCCTGATGGCGCTGGCTTCGGCGGATGTGGTGGACAGGCTTGCCGAAACGCAGGTTCTGCGCATCTATTTCGGAGAGGCGGAGATTGTCACCGCAGCCCTCAACGGCAGTGCCGAGGCGGTGGCCGCAGCGCGGGGATGTGCAGGGGTGCAGGACGGCTGATGCCGGAAAGGGATCCGCATGGTGACAGCCTATTTCACCCATCCTGATTGTGACGGGCATCTGAACCCGCCCGGCCACCCGGAACAGGTGGCGCGGCTGGCGGCGGTGAACCGGGCCCTGTCAGGCATGGACCTGATGCGCCTCGACGCCCCCCCGGGGGCGGAAACCAACATCCTGCGCTGCCATCCGCAAGCTTATATCGACCGCCTGCGTGCAGCCATTCCCGCGCAGGGCTGGGCGGGAATGGATGGTGACACCTATCTTGCCCCGGGGTCGTTTCAGGCGGCGTTGCGCGGGGTCGGCGGGGCGGTTGCGGCGGTGGATCTGGTGCTGTCGGGGGCGGCGCGCAACGCCTTTGTCGCCACCCGCCCGCCCGGGCATCACGCCGAAACCGACACGGCGATGGGCTTTTGTCTGTTCGGCAACGTCGCAATCGCGGCAAAACATGCGCTGGACCATCACGGTCTGTCGCGCGTTGCCGTGGTGGATTTCGACGTGCATCACGGCAACGGCACGCAAGACCTGCTGTGGCAGGAGGATCGCGTGCGCTTCATCTCCTTCCACCAGATGCCGCTTTATCCCGGGTCGGGGGCACCGTCCGAACAGGGCGCGCATGGGCAGATCACCAATATCCCGCTGCGGAGCGGCACAGGCGGGGCCGAGATGCGCGCGGCCTACGATCAGACGGTCTTTCCGCTGCTGGAGGATTACGCGCCGGAACTCATCCTGATCTCCGCAGGCTTCGATGCCCATGCCGCCGACCCGCTGGCGGGGCTCAACTGGCGCGAGGCGGATTTCGCATGGCTGACCAGACGGCTTTGCGCCCTCGCGGCCGACCATTGCGCCGGGCGGGTGGTGTCCTGTCTGGAAGGCGGCTATGATCTCGCCGCTCTGGGTGCGAGTGTGGCGGCCCATGTGACAGAACTGAAGGACGCAGGCAGATGACCGAAAAAGCCCCCGCAGAACAGGCCCTGACCGACCTCAGCTTCGAGGAGGCGATGGCGGAGCTTGAACGCGTCGTCACGGCACTGGAACGCGGCGAGGTGCCGCTGGAACAGTCCATCGCCCTTTATGAACGCGGCGCACAGCTCAAGGCCCATTGCGGCGACAAGCTGAAGGCGGCCGAGGAACGGGTGGAGATCATCCGCGCGCAGGAAGGCCGCGCCACCGGCACCACCCCGGCGGAGGGGATGTGAGTCTCGCGCCGCGTCTTGCGGCGGCGGCGGCCCTTGTGCAGGCGCGGCTGGATGCGGCGCTGGAACCGCTGGCCGATCAGCCGCTGATCCACGCCATGCGCTATGGCGTGCAAGGCGGCAAGCGATTGCGCGGGTTTCTGGTGCTGGAAAGTGCGGCGCTGTATGACATCCCCGAAACGTCGGCAGTGTCGGCGGCGGCGGCCATCGAGGCGCTGCATGCCTACAGCCTGATCCATGACGACCTGCCCGCGATGGATGACGACGACCTGCGGCGCGGCCAGCCCACCGTTCATGTGAAATGGGACGAGGCGACGGCGATTCTGGCCGGCGATGCACTGCAAACGCTGGCTTTTGAATTGCTGTGTGACCCGGCCCTCGGGTCGGCTGACCGTCGCCTTGCGCTGGTGGCGAGCCTTGCACGTGCGGCGGGGGCGCAGGGTATGGTGCTGGGTCAGGCGCTGGACATTGCAGCCGAAACTGCGACCGCGCCCCTGACGCTCGACCGCATCAGCGAATTGCAGGCGGGCAAGACCGGCGCGCTGATCGAATGGTCGGCCCGCGCGGGCGCGCTGCTCGCGGGTGCCGAACCCGGCCCGCTGGGACGCTATGCCACGGCGCTGGGACTTGCCTTCCAGATCGCCGATGACATTCTGGACGTGACGGGCGACGCCGCCAATACCGGCAAGCGCGTGGGCAAGGATGCCGATGCGGGCAAGGCGACCTTCGTATCGCTTCTGGGGCTGGACGCCGCCCGCGCCCGCGCCGCCGATCTGGTGGCCGAGGCCGAGGCAGCGCTTGCGCCCTACGGGCCCCGCGCCGGAACGCTTATCGCCACCGCGCGCTATGTGATTGCGCGCGACCGCTAACCGACAACGCAAGGCCCCTGCCGTGACCCAAGCCCCGAACCACCCGAAAACCCCGATGCTCGACCGCGTGACCCTGCCGGTGGACATGAAAACCCTGTCCGACCGCGACCTGCGCCAGCTTGCCGATGAGTTGCGGGCCGAGACGATTTCGGCGGTCTCCGAAACCGGCGGGCATCTGGGCGCGGGTCTTGGTGTGGTGGAGCTGACCGTGGCGCTGCATGCCGTGTTCGACACACCGCGCGACAAGATCATCTGGGATGTGGGGCATCAATGCTACCCCCACAAGATCCTGACCGGGCGGCGCGACCGCATCCGCACCCTGCGGACCGAAGGCGGGCTCTCGGGCTTCACCAAACGATCTGAAAGCCCCTATGACCCGTTCGGGGCGGCGCACAGCTCCACCTCCATCTCGGCAGCTTTGGGCTTTGCCTGCGCGGCGGATCTGGGGGGCGATCCCGGCGATGCTTTGGCGGTGATCGGGGATGGGTCCATGTCGGCGGGCATGGCCTTTGAGGCGATGAACAATGCGGGGGCCTTGAAAAAGCGGCTGTTCGTGATCCTCAATGACAATGAAATGTCCATCGCACCGCCTGTGGGCGCGCTCTCGTCCTACCTCACCCGGCTCTATGCGGGGGCACCCTTCCATGATCTCAAGGCCGCCGCCAAGGGCGCGGTCAGCCTGCTGCCCGAACCCTTCCAGGAAGGCGCACGGCGGGCCAAGGAGATGCTGAAAGGTCTGGCCGTCGGCGGCACGCTGTTCGAGGAGTTGGGCTTTTCCTATCTCGGCCCCATCGACGGACATGATCTGGACCAGTTGCTGCCTGTGCTGCGCACGGCGCGCGCGCGGGCAACGGGGCCGATCCTGATCCATGTCATCACGAAAAAGGGCAAGGGCTATGCCCCTGCCGAACGCGCCCGCGACCGGGGCCATGCGACGGGCAAGTTCGACGTGCTGACGGGCCAGCAGGCCAAGGCCACCCCCAATGCGCCCGCCTATACCAAGGTGTTCGCGCAGGCCCTGATCGACGAGGCCGCGCGGGATGAAAGGATCGTGGCAGTCACGGCGGCCATGCCCGATGGCACCGGGCTGAACCTTTTTGCCGAACGCTTCCCGCGCCGCTGTTTTGATGTGGGCATCGCCGAACAGCATGGTGTGACCTTTTCGGCAGGGCTGGCGGCGGGGGGGATGAAACCTTTCTGCGCGATCTATTCGACCTTCCTGCAGCGGGGCTACGATCAGGTCGTGCATGATGTGGCGATCCAGCGGCTTCCCGTCCGCTTCGCCATCGACCGTGCGGGACTTGTCGGGGCGGATGGGGCGACCCATGCGGGAGCCTTCGATGTGGCCTTCCTCGCCAACCTGCCGGGCATGGTGGTGATGGCCGCCGCCGATGAGGCGGAACTGGTGCATATGGTCGCCACGGCAGCGGCCCACAACGATGGCCCCATCGCCTTCCGCTATCCGCGGGGCGAGGGCGAGGGGGTGGAGATGCCCGCGCGTGGTATCCCCCTGGAAATCGGCAAGGGCCGGGTGATGCGCGAAGGCGCGCGCGTGGCGATCCTGTCCTTTGGCACCCGTCTGGGCGAGGCTATGAAGGCTGCCGAGGCATTGGCTGCGCGTGGCATCGCGCCCACCGTGGCCGATGCGCGGTTTGCCAAGCCGCTGGACCGGGATCTGATCCTGCGGCTGGCCACAACACATGAGGTGCTTCTGACCGTCGAGGAAGGCGCTATCGGCGGATTTGGCAGCCATGTGGCGCAGCTATTGGCCGAGGAAGGCGTGTTTGACGCCGGGCTGAAATTCCGCGCCATGGTGCTGCCCGATACGTTCATAGATCAGGCCAGCCCGGAAAAGATGTACCAGGTGGCGGGCCTTGACGCCGCCCGGATCGAGGCCAAGGTGCTGGAGGTTCTGGGCATTTCCGTCATGGGCCAGCGCGCCGTGCAACACCCCTGACAAGGCCCCACGGTAAGGCCCCGTCAGGGGTGATCGGCGTCAGTAGCCCAATGCGCAGCCATCCTTGCGCGGGTCGGACCCGCCTTCCAGAAGTCCGCTGTCATGGATCAGGATGGCCTGTGAGCCCCCCAGCGGCACCTCAGGGTCCACCACATTGTGCCCCCTAGCGACCAGATCGGCGCGCACGTCGCCGCCGTAGCCGCGTTCCACCTCCAGCCCGTTCACGCCGGAAAAGGTGCGGGGCAGGTCCATTGCCTCCTGCGGCGAGAGGCCGAAATCCACCATGTTCGACACCAACCGCGCATGGCCGGTCGGCTGGTAGGCCCCGCCCATCACGCCAAATGGCATGGTCACGCGGCCTTCCTGCGCCAGCACCCCCGGAATGATCGTGTGCATCGGGCGTTTGCCGCCCGCGGCCTCGTTCGGGTGGCCCTCCGTCAGGGTGAAGCCCGCACCCCGGTTCTGGAAATTGATCCCGAAGCGGTCGGAGGCCAGACAGGCCCCAAAGCTGTGATAGACCGAATAGATCAGCGACACCGCCATGCGGTCGCGGTCCACCACGGTAATATAGATCGTGTCCTTGTGGACCGCCTCGGTCAGCGGGGCTGCCGCTGCCATTGCGCGTTTGGGGTCGATCAGGGCGGCCAGCCGCGCCGCTGTCGCATCCGACATCATATGGTCCAGCCGCGTGGTGTGGTCCGGGTCCGCGATGAAGCGGTTGCGCGCGTCATAGGCGAGTTTCGTCGCCTCCGCCTCGATATGGATGCGGTCCGCACCGCGTGGGTCCATACCCGCCACGTCGAAATGCGCGAGGATCTTCAACAGCAGGATCGCGGTTGCCCCCTGCCCGTTCGGCGGATGCTCGATCAGGTCCACACCGCGATAGGGGCCTGACACCGGGGCGACATATTCACAGGCGGTGGCGGCGAAATCGTCAAGTGTATGGGGGCCACCGAGCGCGCGCAGCGAGGCGACCATATCCTCGGCCACCTCCCCCGTGTAGAACGCGGCGCGGCCGTCCTTTGCAATCCGGCGCAGCACCTCGGCCTGACCGGGCGCGCGGAAAATCTGGCCAAGGCGCAGGGGTTTGTCATCCACCAGCAGGGTTTCGCGCGCACGACCCTGCAAAAGGGGGGCGGCTTCAGCCCAGTCGCTGGCGACCCGGGGCGCGACCGGCACGCCCTCCTCGGCATAGCGGATCGCGGGGGCGAGGCTGTCGGCCAGACCGAGCCGTCCGTGATCGGCGGAGAGGCGACAAAAGGCATCCACCGCGCCCGGGATCGTTACCGCCTCGGGCGCATAGAGCGGCATGGCGGTCAGCCCCCGCGCGCGCAGATCGGCGGCATCCAGCCCTTTGGGGGCGCGGCCCGACCCGTTCAGCGCATGGACCTGTTCCGACCCCGGCAGTTTGAACAGCACGAAACAATCGCCGCCCAGCCCGGTCATCTGCGGTTCGCAGAACCCGAGCAGGACCGCGCCTGCAATCGCCGCATCAACGGCATTGCCGCCGGCCTTCAGCACATCCAGCGCAGCCCCCGCCGCCAGCGGGTGCGAGGTCGCGCACATTCCGTTGCTGGCATAGACCCCGGATCGCCCCGGCAGTTGAAAGTCGCGCATCCCGTATCCTCCCGTTTCAAGGCAACGCTATGCGGTGCCATGCGAAAATCCAAGAGGGGGGAGGAGAACCTCGGCGCCCCGAACTGGGTGGGGGCAATGACTCGGGGCGCCGAGGGAAGCCAAACTGCAGCTACATGCCGACTAATCCCCAGCGGAAGGGCATCATCATGGGGGCATTATGGCATTTCCATGTCCTCGTTGCGCGGGTGGAAACAGTATCGCGGCGATGTGATCATTGTCCCTAAATCTCGGGCAGCCCGGCACTGATATGGAACTGGATATGGTTCCAGCCTTCGCAACGTTCATATCGAAGATTCTCCGCATAGGCACGAATCAGGGCCCATCCGAATCCGCCTTCCGGCAGATCCTCTGACAGGTCCGGCAAGATGCCTTCCGGCGGGGTGCCAAACGGGAAGGGCCGACCCGTATCCGCGATATGGCACTGGATCCCCCCTTCTTCCCGGCAAAGCGACATCTCGATCACGCCCCCGTCCGCGCCATAGGCATGTTCGACGATATTGTTCAGCACTTCGGCCATCACGATTTCGGCGGTGCCGCGCGCCTCCTCGGGCCAATGCGCCAGTGGCGGGCGGGAAAACAGATGTTCCAGCGCCGCCCGCACGGATTGCGGCGTGGACGCGAGGCTCAGACGGGTGATGCCGGGCGCCGCCGGATCCAGGAACCGGTTCATTTCAGACCGCGTCGCGCAGACCATCGACGGGACCGGGAAGAATCGTGAAGATCGTGTCCATCCGCGTCAGACGGAACACTTTCTGCACCGCCGGTGTGAGCCCCGCCAGGTCCAGCGGACGGTCCTCGCCCAGATGCTTGCGCACGGCGACGACAGCACCAAGACCGGAACTGTCCAGAAACAGAACCTGTGAAAGATCCAGCAGGACGCGACCCGAGGAGGTTTCGGTCACCTCGCGCATGCGTTCCTTGAACTGGATCGCGCTGGCCGCGTCGATGCGGCTTTCCTGCACGGTCACGCGCAGCAGGTCGCCGCTTTTCTCGGTCACAAGCTCCATGGTTCGGTCCTTCCCCGGTTTCGATGGTTGCAGCTTAGAAGCGGTTCGTTAGCATCCGGTAAGCGATGGCAGGGGGGAGAGGATCCGATGGTGGATGTGGTGATTGCGGGGGCGGCGCGAACCGCGATGGGCGGGTTTCAAGGGGTTTTCAGCGGGGTGTCGGCGGCGACACTGGGCGGAGCCGCGATTCGTGCGGCACTGGGCGGGGCCGATCCGGGGCTGGTGGAGGAGTTGTTGATGGGCTGTGTCCTGCCTGCCGGGCAGGGCCAGGCCCCCGCGCGGCAGGCGGGGTTTCTGGCAGGTCTGGCGCAGGATGTGCCGGCGACCACGCTCAACAAGATGTGCGGATCGGGGATGAAGGCGGTGATGATCGCCTCCGACCAGATCCGCGCAGGCGGAGCCGGGATCATGGTCGCCGGTGGCATGGAAAGCATGACCGAGGCGCCCTATCTACTTCCCCGGATGCGGGGGGGTGCGCGGCTGGGCCATGGGCGGGTGGTCGATCACATGTTCCTCGACGGGCTGGAGGATGCCTATGACCGGGGGGCCGATGGCGGGGGCCGCCTGATGGGCACCTTCGCAGAGGATTGCGCCTCGGCCTTCGGGTTCGCCCGGGCGGCGCAGGATGACTATGCGCTGCGGTCGTTGTCGCGCGCGCTGGCGGCACAGCAAAGCGGTGCCTTTGCGGCCGAAATCGCGCCCGTCACGGTGACGGGCCGGAAGGGAGAGTTTACCGTCACCGACGATGAACAACCTGCCACGGCCCGACCCGAAAAGATCCCGCTCCTGAAACCCGCCTTTCGCAAGGACGGGACGGTGACGGCGGCGAATTCCTCGTCAATCTCGGACGGGGCGGCGGCGGTTCTGCTGGCCTCGCGCGCGGCGGCGGAGGCGGCGGGGCTGCCGGTCCGGGCGCTGGTTCGGGGCCATGCGAGCCATGCGCAGGCGCCGGCCGAGTTCCCGACAGCACCGGTGCCCGCCGCCCGCAAGTTGCTTGAACGGCTGGGCTGGGAGGTGGGCGAGGTCGATCTGTGGGAGGTGAACGAGGCCTTTGCCGTGGTTCCCATGGCCTTCATGCAGGAGATGCGCCTGTCACCGGAGGTCGTGAATGTCCATGGTGGCGCCTGCGCATTGGGCCACCCGATCGGGGCTTCGGGCGCGCGGATCATCGTGACGCTTTTGCATGCGCTTGAGACGCGGGGCCTGCGGCGCGGGGTGGCGGCAATCTGCATCGGCGGGGGCGAAGGCACGGCGGTTGCCATCGAGCGGGTCTGAGGGAATGGAAAAAGGAAACTGATGATGCCGGATTATGCTGCCCTCGCCCGCGATCTTGATGCGCTTTGTCATGGCGAGACGGATGCGGTTGCGCTGATGGCAACCATCGCCTGCGAGGTCCATCATGCGCATGAGGCTGCCGACTGGACGGGGTTCTATCGCGTGACGGAGCCGGAGATGCTCAGGATCGGGCCCTATCAGGGGGGGCATGGCTGCCTGTCGATCCCGTTTTCGCGCGGGGTCTGCGGGGCGGCGGCGCGGACGGGGGAGGTGCAGCTTGTGCCGGATGTGGAGGCCTTTCCCGGTCACATCGCCTGTTCTTCCTCCACCCGGTCGGAACTGGTGATCCCTGTGCGCAATGGCGCGGGGCGGTTGCTGGGGGTGTTCGACTTGGACAGCGACCGGCCTGCCGCCTTTACCGAGGCGGATGCAGTGGCGCTGGGGGCGATCCTCGACCGGCTGCTCCGCGAGGTTGCATGAGGGCGGAAGGGGGCGCTCGCGCCCCCTCGCCCGTTCCGGGCTCACCCCCTGAAGGTATTTCGCCCAGGATGAAAGGGACGGCGGTTTCCGGCTTTCAGAGGTCGCGGACCGGACGGACGGACGCACAGTGCCGGCCCAGGGTTTGTGCATCGAGGAGAAGGCCATGACAAACCATCCACGCCTGATGTCGCCCCTTGCGCTGCGGGGGCAGACCCTGCGCAACCGCGTCGTCTTTGGCGCCCATACCGCCAATATGGGCCGCGACGGGTTGCCCGATGCGCAATTCGGGGCCTATCTGCGGGAACGCGCGCGGGGCGGCGCGGGGATGATCGTTGCCGAACCAGTGCCGGTGCATCGCACCGGGGTTCTGACGCGCGGGAATTTCCGCCACTCCTCGGATGACATCATCGCGCCCTTTCGCGCCATCACCGAGGCGGTGAAGGCCGAGGGGGCGGTGATCGTCCAGCAGCTTTACCATATCGGGGCGCATGGCGACGGCGATCTGTCCTTCGCGCCGCATTGGTCGCCCTCGGGCGGGCCATCCTACCATGACAGCGACGGGTCACACGCGGTAACGCAGGCCGAGATCGAGGAATTGATTGCCGCCCATGTGGCCGCCGCACAGCGCAGTCAGGCCGCCGGGTTTCAGGGGGTGGAGGTCTGGGCCGCCTATCATTCGCTGCTGGATCAGTTCTGGACGCCCTGGAGCAACCGGCGCGACGACCAGTGGGGCGGGAGCCTCGAAAACCGCACACGGTTTTCGCGCCGCATCATCGAGGGGATCCGCCGCGCCTGTGGCGAGGAGTTCATCATCGGGCTGGCGGTGTCGACCTCGGACGCGCAGGATGTTCTGCTGTCGGCGGAAAGCCTGTGCGAGATCGTGGCGTTGCATGATGCGACCGGCCATGTGGATTATGTGACCTGCGGCCATGGCGGCTATCTGGATTTCGAGCGGCTGATGCCGACCTTCCTCTTCGCCGAGAAGCTGACAGCGCCGGTGACGGCGATGCTGAAAGGCGCTGTGCGCCATGCCGCCATCACCTCGGAGGCGCATGTGCGCACGCCGGACAATGGCGAAGCCATTTTGCGCGAGGGGCAGGCCGATCTGGTATCCATCGTGCGGGGGCAGATCGCAGACCCGCATCTGGCGCGGAAAACCGCAGATGGGCGGGCGGGGGATATTCGCGGCTGCATTTCCTGCAACCAGATGTGCTGGGGTCGGCGGAGCCGGGATTACTGGATTTCCTGCCTCATCAACCCCTCTGCCGGGCGGGAACAGGACTGGGGCGGCGAGCCTTTCGCGCAGACCGTGAGGCCGAAGGATGTGCTGGTCGTGGGCGCGGGTCCGGCGGGGCTGGAGGCAGCGCGGGTGGCCGCCGAACGCGGGCATTGCGTTACAATCCACGAGGCGCTCCCGGTGATCGGCGGGCAGTTCCGGCTGGCCGGGATGCAGCCGCGCCGGGCGCAGATCCTCGATCTGCTGGACTGGTATGAACGACAGTTCACAAATCTGGGGGTGGTGCTGCATCTGAACAGTTTTCTCGACCCCGGGGATTTGCCCGCTGCGGATCATGTGGTGATCGCCACCGGATCCTTGCCTGACGATTCAGGGCGGCAACGCTGGAACCCTGCGCCGGATCGCCTGCCGGGGATCGATCTTGGCCATGTCCATTCGCCCGAGGCCGTGATGCGGCGTGAGGTGCGGCTGGGGGATACGGTGGTCGTCTATGACGAAGGGGGCACCTGGCGCGGGGTGGGCACGGCGCTGGCGCTGGCGGATCAGGGCAAGCGGGTGATCCACGTCACCCCCGATGCGATGGTGGGCAAGGAGATTGCCCGAACCTCGGCCGACTTGCCCGCACGGCAGCGGCTCGCACGGGCGGGGGCGCGGCTGGTGACCGAGCATTGTCTTGTGCGCTGGCACGGCAATGGCGTCACGATCCGCAGTTTCCTGACCGGAGAGGAGGAGACGTTGCCCGCCTCGGATCTGGTGATGGCGACGACGAACATCGCCTTCGATCCCTTCCCTGAGATGATGGAGGGCCGGACCCTGCACCGCATCGGCGATTGCGCCGCACCCCGGCAGGCGGCGTTCGCCTTCCATGACGGGCGCAAGGTGGGGCTCGCGATCTAGGGCTTGTCGATCCGGGGCTTGGGCGCCTCATCCGGCCCGGGGCGCAGGCCATAACGGTCCAGCACCCGCCAGACATGGGCGGGGACCATGTTCTTGACCCGCGCGGGATGGGCGCGGCGCAGGTGCAGCACGGTTTCCACAGCCTTCATTTCCACCCGCGCGCGGGCGAATTCCAGCCCCTTGGGGCCAATGCGCGGTTGCAGCCAGGCCACGATGGGGCGTGCCCAGTCGGGCATGGCGCGCAGGGGCAGACCGCCCGCTGCGCGCGCGACATTGGCCATGAAGCCCTTGACCGCCGAGACCCGGTTGCCGCGATCCTGCAAGGGGCGCGTGACGAGGCCCTTGAGCCCCGCCAGCATGTCCGCCCCCCGCGCGTTGCGCACGATCACCCATTGATCCCCGGACCCGCCCATATAGCCAACGGTGATGTCGGCCAGCCGGTTGGTGTAATCCACGCAGGTCTTGCAGGTCATCGGGAAGAAATCGGCGGGCAGTTTCGATATGGGAAGTTTCAGGAAGGGCACCAGCCGGTCGGGCCGCCCATCGTCAAACCGCATCTCGACCCGGAAATCGGCGCGGAATTCGAGGTAGCTGACGGTTTCGGGCCGGTCGTCCAGCAGCGCCAGAAAGCGGTGGAAATTCTCGGTCGTGGTATTGTCGGAGCAGGGCGTGCCGATCACGAAGATCCGGTCGAACCCCAGTTCGGCCTCCAGCGCGCGCAGGGCGTAGATCTGGCAGGGGATGCCGATCACCGCGATCCGCCGGTGGCCTGCCGCGCGGGCCGGTTCCAGCAGGGCCAGCAGCGGCGCATAGCCCATGCGCATCCCCCGGCAGGCGGCCATGGCGGCGGGGTCGGTCACGATGACGGGCAGGGGTTTCCAGCGGTCGTCCGGATCGGCGGCCATCGCCAGAACCGCATCGACCGCCCCGGTTTCCAGCAGGCGCGCGGCGAGCGTCGTGGTGATCCCCGTCCATTGCGCGCCCTGTGCCGCCGGGTCCAGACGGGCGCGCAGCATGGTTTGGGTGACACCGAAGAACGCCTCGTCCCCGTCGCCCGGCAGGCGGCCATGGATGCGGGTCTCCAGCCCTTCGTAATCGGGCGCGATGAACTGACAGGCCCGCCCGCAGGCCTTGCCGTCGCCCATCCGCGACAGGCCGCAATCGGTGCAGAGTCCGGGCCGGGCTGCCCCCCCGATCACCGGGACAGTGAGGCCCGGCTGGCCTTGCTGCGGTTGGATCGTCATTGCTGCCACCCCTTTCGACCAACCGACTGTCAACCGGGGCTGACAGGGATGTCAACGGTCCACGCCCCTTGTCAGCCATCCGCGGCGATGCGGAAACCCAGATTGCCGGTCGATGTGTCGGGCGTGTTCTGCGTGCGGGAATGGACCTTGTAGCGTTCGCAATAAGAGGCGTGGCAGAGGTATGAACCCCCCCGCGTCACCCGGCCCGGCCCGGCCCCCGGCCCTTGCGGGTTGCGGATCGGCAGGGGGGGCGGCGGGGCGGCGGGCGGCGGGCCGAACCAGTCCGCACACCATTCCCAGACATTGCCGGTCATGTTGTAAAGCCCGTAGCCATTCGGCGGGAAGGCATCGGCGGGGGCGGTGCCGATGAACCCGTCCTGCGCGGTGTTCTGGTCGGGAAACCGCCCCTGCCACACGTTGTGACGATGCACGCCTCCCGGTTCCAGCGCATTGCCCCAGGGAAACTGCTTGCGCGCCAGCCCGCCGCGCGCGGCGAATTCCCATTCCGCCTCGGTGGGCAGGCGGCAGAGGGTGAAGTCACAGAATGCCACCGCGTCGAACCAGCACAGATGCAGCGCGGGATGGTCCTCGCGCCCGTCAACGCTGCTGCCCGGGCCTTCGGGCCGGTCCCATGTCGCGCCATGGACCTGCCGCCACCAGGGCGTGCGGGGCGGGGCGTTGGGGTATTGCGCAGGGTCCGGCAACAGCAGGTGAAAGACATAGGACCAGCCTTCCCGCTCCGCGAGGCTCCGATAGCCGCTTTCCGCAACAAAGCAGGCATAGAGCCGGTTCGTCACCACCGTCCGCCCGATGCGGAAGGGCGTGAGATGCACCTTGCGCGGCGGCGCGTCCAGATCGGCCGGATAGCGCGGAACACGCGCGCCCATGTCAAAGAACCCGCCCCGGATCGGGACCAGCAGGGCGGCGACCTCGGCCCGCAGATCGTCCGAGGCGCGGGAGGCGATCAGGGGGGCCGCAAGCGCCTTGCCGGACCCGGCAGGGGTGCATCCGCATCCACCGGGCCTCGCGTCATTCATGGCGCGCGCCCGCTGCCGCCGCATAGCAGGCATCGACAGACCCTGCCGGATCGGCATAAGCACAAAAGGCGGGGCCAGGGCGACATGCCCCGCGCGGCAGGGGCGAAAGGGGCGTCGATGAAGAAGCTGACGGGGCTGGCGCATTTTCAGGCGGTCTGTTCAACGCGCAACCTCACCACGGCGGCGCAGCTCTTGGGCATCTCGCAACCCGCGCTGACACAGGCGATCAACAAGCTGGAACGGCAATTGGATGCCGAACTGCTGGACCGTTCGACCCGCCCGCTGAGCATCACGCCTTATGGCCACATGCTTCTGGACTATGCGCGCGGGCTGGAGCAATCCACCGATGACCTTCTGGCGCGAATCGAGGCGGTGCGCACCGGCACCGGGGGCGTGCTGCGCCTCGGCTGCGGCCCGGACTGGATCCACGAGATCCTGCCCGTCGCGATTGCGCGGCTGCAACAGGCGCATCCGCAGATCCGCATCAGCCTGACGGTCGGGCTGAACGATTATCTGCGCGCAAGGCTCGATGCCGGGGATCTGGACCTGTTTTTCGCTTCGGTCAGCGATGTGTTCTTCGGCGCGGCCTATCGCACGCGGATCCTGCTGCGCGAGAGGATGCATGTGGTGGCCCGCCGCGACCATCCGATCCATCAGGGCGAGGCCAAGACGCTGGAAGCGCTCGCCGGCGAGCCCTGGGTGATGACCGGGGACGACACCTTCGGGCGGCAGTTGGTGCGGCGATTGTTCACGCAGGCGGGCGTGGATCTGCCCTTGCCCTCGATCGAGACGAATTCGGTGCGCGCGATGATCAACATCCTGCGCCACAGCCCGAAGCTGGGCTTTCTGTCCGAGGCCCATGCAAAAGCCTATCCCGAGATCGCGAAGGTCGAAACCACCGTGGACATGCCCATGCGCGAGGGCGGCGCGGTCTGGCGCAGCGACATGGCGCTGATCCCCGCCGCCTCCGGATTCCTGACGCTGACCGAGGAGGTGATCGCCGAACAGGCGCGCGCGCCCGGCGCGGTAGAAGCCGCAGGGGCCGGATCGGACCAACCTCGCCGCTGACCTCATCCCGGGGCCCCCACCACGACCGAGGGGTCGCCCTTAGGTGGTTCGGGGTAGTGCAGGCCCCGCTGACCGTGCAGGCCCCGGTCGGGCAGGGGATGCACCGGATCGGCGGGACAACCGACAAGCTGCCCGTTGCTGACCCATCCCAGATCCTCGCCATAGAGATTGCCCGCCAGCGCCGCTGACAGCCGGTCCAGCACCGGTTGCGCCTGCGGGTCGGCGGCAAGGTTGCGCCGTTCCCCGGGGTCGGTCGCATGGTCGAACAACTGGAACCGGTTGCCCGCCGGATACCAGATCAGTTTCCACCGCCCGTCCGTCACCATCCGCATCGCCGCCTGCCCGCCCAGCGCCTCGCAATAGAGCGTTTCGCGCCGCCTTGGCCCGACAAGCGACTCGCCTGTGCAGGTGTCGGGGCAGTCGATGCCCGCAAGGTCCAGCAGCGTCGGCATGATGTCCTGCAACCCGGCCAGCCGGTTCTCCACCGTGCCGGGGTGCAGCCGGTCGCAGCCCTTGCGCCCCATCAGCAGCAAGGGCACATCCACTGACCCGCGCAGCATCACCCGTTTGGCGTAAAGCCCGTGATCGCCCAGCATGTCGCCATGATCCGAGGTAAACAGCACGACCGTATCGTCCAGCAACATCTGTTCGCGCAGGGTGCCGATCACCACGCGCAACTGATGGTCGATCAGCGTGCATTGCGCGTAAAAGGCCCGGCGCATGGCGGCCAGCCGATCCGGTGCCAGCGCGGGCCAGGCATTGCGCACGCGCCTCAGCGCGGGGGGCAGGTCGTCATTCCAGTCGCCAGTCACCGCATCCGCCATCGAACGCCCGTCATAAAGTGCCAGATAAGAGGCCAGCGGCACGATGGGCGGGTGCGGGAAGTTGAATGAAAGATGCCAGAACCCCGGCCGCGTGGGGTCGCGCCGCTGGATCATCCGCGCCATCTGCCGCGCCTGCCAGACGGTCGGGTGGCACTCCTCCGGCAGATGCCAGGGGCGGAATTCATAGCTGTTATTGGGCATGCCATGGGCATATCCTTCGCCCGCATGGCCCTTGTCGGCCAGGAAGATGTCCCAGTCATCCGGCCCGCCAAGCTGCGGGCGGCCCTCCTCGTGGGAGACCACCTCCTCGAACCCGATCCGGTCGCGCGCAGGGTACACATGCAGCTTGCCCACGGCCCCGGTCTGCCAGCCCGCCGCGCGGAAGGTTTCGGCCAGATAGGGCAGGTCGGCGCTTGGCAAGGCGGGCTGGAACACCCGGTCGCCATGCGTTTGCGGGTCGGTGCCGGTCATCATGCTGCGCCGCGCCGGAATACAGATGGGACATTCCGCATGGGCATTGGTGAAGCGCACCCCGTTCAGCGCGATCCGGTCCAGCGTCGGGGTGTCGATTTCGGGCCGCCCGCCGATCCCCAGAAGCCCCCCGGGCCATTGATCGGCTGTGACCAGAAGAAAATGCGGTTTTCTCATGCGGGATCCCGGCAAAAATTCTTGAAGTGAGGCCAATCTTATCATAATGTTCAGCCTAGGAAAGCGGCAATTATAATAATCAAATGCTTATGTCGCTGGAGGGTATCTGTCTCAAACGGGGAGGAATACGGTGAAAAGACTTGCATTGCTGGGGGCCGCCATTCTGGCGGGAAGTTCGGGGATGGCGATGGCCGACTGGCCGGAACGTCCGATCCGCCTGATCGTGCCGTTCAACGCAGGCGGCACATCCGATCAGGTCGCGCGGGTGTTGCAGGCCGGTGTGCAGGAAACCAACGCGCTGTCGCAGCCGATCAGCGTGGTGAATGTCGGCGGGCACTATTCCATCGGCGCGCGGCAGGTGATGGAGGCGGCGCCCGACGGCTACACCTTCCTGATGCTGCATATCGCCCTGATGGGGGGCGAGGGCACCGGCGCGCTGGATTTCGGCTGGCGCGATTTCACGCCGGTCGCGGCAACGGGTGAGTTCTGCCTCGTGCCGGTGGTGCGCAAGGATACCGGGATCGAGTCGGTGGCGCAGTTGCTGGACAAGGCCAAGGCAGAGCCGGACACGATGATCTTCGGCGTCAATATCGGGGCAATCAACCATCTGGCCGGCATCATGATGCAGGAGGAGGCGCCGGGTGCCAAATTCCGGTTTGCTCAGGTCGGTGGCGGGGCCGAGAATTTTGCCGCGCTGACGGGCGGGCAGACGCAGGTGGGCATCCTGTCCGGGGCGGAGGTGGTGCAGTTCACCCTGCTGCCCGATGGCACGGCCAACCCCGATGTGATGATCCGCCCGCTGGCCTATACCGGATCGACGCGGTTCGACACGCTGTCCGACCTGCCGACGATGAAGGAGCTTGGCTATGACATGGAGTTCTGCATCAAGAACTGGGTCTTTGCACCCAAGGACACGCCGCAGAATATCGTGGACGGTTTTGTCGGGGCGCTGAAAACCGCGCAGGCCACACCGCGCTATCAGGAGTTTCTGGAAAGCAAGGGCTTTGCCAAGATCTTCCTCACCGGTGATGAGTTGATCGCCGACATGAACGCGATCTGGACGGCGATCGAGCCGGTTGCAAAACTCGCCGCACAGAAATGACCCGTCGCGCCCGGATCTGATGGGTCCGGGCGCGACCGCTCCAATAAGGGCAAGCCATGGAACGTTCCTATACCGAGATCGGGGTTTCGGCCCTGATTGCCGGCGTCTGCGTGGTCGTCTGGATCACCGCGTCGAAACTGCCGCCGGGCACGTTTGAACCGCTGGGGTCGGGGCCGGTGCCGAAATACACCTCGGCCATCATCTTCGTGACCTGCCTTTTCGTCATCGTCCGCGCGGCGCGAAGGCTGGCGGCCCTGCCCGACCGCGCGGGCGCGCTGCGGTCCGAACTGGTCGGGGGCAAACCCCTGATGGCGGTGTTCCTGTTCGCGCTCTCCATCGGCTATGTCGCGATCCTGCAAAGCCGGTCGGTACCCTTTGCCCCGCTGTCAGCGGTCTACCTTCTGCTGCTGATCTGGGGGATGGAAGGCTTTGCGCGGCGCAAATTCCTGCCTGCCCTTGCCACGGCGGTCATTGCAGCCTTCGGCGCGGGATATGTGTTCACCCGCATCTTCATCGTCGATCTGCCGGTCTGAGGGGGGAAAATGGATTTCGGAGCCCTCGCCGGTGCCATAGGCCAGATCCTCGCGCCCTGGACCTTCTTCATGCTGTTTCTGGGCGTGTTCCTCGGCATTGTCGTGGGGGCGATCCCGGGTTTGTCGGGGGCGATGCTGATCGCGCTGACGCTGCCGCTGACCTTTTACATGCAGCCCTTCGATGCGGTTGTGCTGCTGATTTCCATGTATGTCGGTGCGATTTCGGGCGGCCTGATAACCGCCACGCTGATGCGGATGCCGGGAACGCCCGCCTCGGTGATGACCACGCTGGACGGCTATCCGATGGCGCAGGCGGGGCAGCCGGGGCGTGCGCTTGGCCTTGGCATCACGGCCTCTTTCGTTGGCGGGCTGATTTCCTGGATGGTGCTGTTCACCATCACGCAACCATTGTCGATCCTTGCCACGCGCTTTGGCCCGTTCGAGTATTTCACGCTCATCATGATGGCGATGGTTCTGATCGCCTCGGTCAGCGAGGGGTCGCTCGCCAAGGGGCTGATCGCGGGGCTGCTGGGGATGCTGGTGTCGATGCCAGGGGTGGACCCGGCCACGGGCATGCCGCGCCTCACTTTCGGATACTATCAGCTCAACGGCGGGTTCGACCTGCTGCCGGTTCTGATCGGGGTCTTTGCCGTCAGTCAGGTCATCAAGGAATGTGCGCAGGGTGCCACCATTCCCGAACGGGCCGAGATGAAATCCAGCAAGATCCTGATGTCCCTGCGCGATTTCCGCAGGCACGGAGTCAACATGATCCGGTCGTCGGCCATCGGCACATGGGTCGGCATCCTGCCCGGCATCGGCGCCTCCATCGGGTCGGTGGTGGCCTATACCACGGCCAAGAACGTGTCATCCGAGCCCGAGAAATTCGGGCATGGATCGGAGGAGGGCATCGTCGCTTCGGAGGCTGCGAACAACGCCACCGTGGGGGGCGCGCTGATCCCGCTGATTGCGATGGGGATCCCGGGATCGGTGATCGACGCCATCCTGATCGGTGCGCTGACGATCCATTCGATCCAGCCGGGGCCTACCCTGTTCATGACCAACAACAACATCGTCTGGGGCATGATCGCAGCCTGTCTTCTGGCCAATATCATGATGTGGTTCCTGATGATGGCCTCGGTCCGCCATATCGCCGGGCTGATCTACATGCCGCGCAGTTTCGTGCTGCCGGTGGTGATGATGTTCTGCGTGATCGGATCCTATGCGCTGAACAACACGGTGTTCGACGTTTGGGTCATGCTGGCCTTCGGCGTGGTGGGCTTCCTGCTGGAACGCGCGAAGATCCCGCTGGGACCCTTCGTGATCGGGTTCGTGCTGGCGCCTCTGGCCGAGGAGAAACTGCGATCGGGGCTGATGATGTCGGGCGGGGATTATTCGCCCATCGTCACGCGGCCCTTCCCGCTGATCTTCACGCTGATGGCGGTCTTGCTGCTGGTCTGGCCGCTGGTCAGCGAGTGGCGGCGCAAGCGGAAGGGGCGGGCATGAGGTCGATCCTTGTCCTGTTTGACAGTCTCAGCCGACGGGCGCTGTCATGCTATGGCGGCGCGGTGCCGACCCCGAATTTCGACCGGCTGGCAGCACGCTCCACCACCTTCGACAGCCATTTCGCGGGCTCCCTGCCCTGCATGCCCGCACGGCGCGACCTGATGACAGGGCGGCTCAACTTCCTGCACCGCAGTTGGGGGCCATTGGAACCCTTCGACATTCCGCTGACCGCGCTGATGGCCGAAAACGGTGTCTATTCGCATCTGGTGACGGATCATTACCACTATTTCGAGAATGGCGGCGCGACCTATCACACCGCCTTCACCACCTGGGATTTCCTGCGCGGGCAAGAGGCCGACCCCTGGGTGGCGCAGGTTGATCCCCCGCTGGACACCTTCCGCCAGATCTATGCGGCGGAGCAGTTCGAGGATCAGCGCGGCGGCTACCGGCTGCAAGGGATGCTCAACCGCACCCGCATCCGCGAGGCGCCGGAATTTCCGTCGGTCCGGACCTTCGGTCAGGCGCTGGCATTTCTGGACGCCAACCGGCAGGCCGGTGACTGGTTCCTGCAACTGGAGGTGTTCGACCCGCACGAACCTTTCCGCGCGCCGCCCGAGTATCGCGCGGCCTTTCCCACCGCCTATGACGGCCCGACCCGCGACTGGCCGCGCTATCGCAGCGCCGCTGGCGACGATCCGGTTGAAACCGCCGAGATGCGGGCGAATTACGCGGCCCTTGTGGCGCTGTGCGATGCGCAACTTGGCCGATTGCTGGACCGGATGGACGCCCTTGAGATGTGGGACGACACCGCGCTGATCGTCACCTCCGATCATGGCTTCCTGCTGGGGGAACATGACTGGTGGGGCAAGAACCGGATGCCCTTTTTCAACGAGATCGCGCATCTGCCGCTGTTCCTGCATGTGCCGGGGCGGCAGGCGGGCGGACGGTCGGCAGCACTGAGCCAGACTATCGACGTGATGGCCACGTTGCTGGATCTGCACGGCATTCCCCCGCCCCCTGTGGTGCAGGGCCGGTCGCTCTTGCCTGCGCTTGATGGGGGGGGGGGGCGCGAGATTGCGCTTTATGGCGTGTTCGGCGGCGCCATCAATGCCACCGATGGCCGATACACCCATTTCCGCTATCCCCCCGATATGGAGGCGGCACCGCTTTTCGAATACACGCTGATGCCGCAACATTCGGGGGCTGCCTTTACCGTGGCCGAACTGCGCGGCGCGGAACTGCACCCCGGCTTCGGCTTCACCCAAGGCGTGCCGGTGCTGAAAATCCGCGCGATGAAAGGTGCCAAGCGCCCGCCGATGCAGGGCGGCGGGTTCGACGAGACGGCAAGCGTGCTTTACGACCTTTCCACCGATCCGGGCCAGTTGCGCCCGCTGGACGACCCGGCAACCCTGCTGCGCCTGACCGCAGCCATCCGGGCCGAAATGGAACGGCACGAGGCCCCGCCCGAGCTTTACACCCGTTTCGCGCTGGCCGCCCCATGACCGGATCCGCGCCCCTGTTTCCTGCAATCCATCTGCCGCATCTGGATGCCGTGGCGATCCCCGATTTCATCCCGCTGCGCCTGCGTCAGCCGGAAGTGCCTGGGCTGGCCGATCCTGCGGCGGCAGTGCGGCAGGCATTGGACGCGGCGGCGGAGTTGTTCACGCTGAAACCGGGGGCCGAGGTGGCCGTGGCCGTCGGCAGCCGTGGCATCGCGAAGATTGACACAATCACCCGCGCCACGGTGGACTGGCTTCGCGCGCGGGGGTATTCGCCCTTCATCGTGCCGGGCATGGGCTCGCATGGCGGCGGCACCGCCGCAGGGCAGGTCAAGGTGCTGGCGGCGCTTGGCGTCAGTGCCGACCGGATGGGTTGCCCGGTCCGGTCCTCGATGGAAACGGTCCACTACGGGACGATCGACGGCGGCATCGCCTGCCATTTCGACGCGAACGCCGCGCGGGCGGATGGCGTGGTAGTGGTCAACCGGGTGAAGGCGCATACCTCCTTTCCGCGCCCGGTGGAAAGCGGGCTGACCAAGATGCTGGCTGTCGGTCTGAGCAAGGCCGAGGGTGCCGCACAGGTGCATCTGATCGGGCCGAGGGGGTTTGTCGACGTGCTGCCGCGCCTTGCCGCAAGGATCGTGGAGCGCGCACCCCTGACCGCCGGTCTGGCGATTGTCGAGAACGCCGCCCATGAGGTCGCACATGTCGAAGTGGTCGCCCCTGCCGAGTTCTACGCCACCGATGCGCGCCTGCTGACCCTTGCCAAATCCGCGATGGCGCGCCTGCCCTTCGCGCAGCTTGACGGGCTGGTGATCGAGGAGTTGGGCAAGGACATTTCCGGCGCAGGAATCGACCCGGCCATATCGGGCCGCACCGACATCCGCGGGGTCGATAACCCGGCCGAACCCTTCATCCACAAGATCGCCGCGCTACGGCTGTCGGCGCGCAGCGGGGGCAATGGCATCGGCGTGGGGATGGCGGATTATCTGCCGATGGACACGGCCAACCGGCTGGACCTGCAGGCGATGTACATGAACGCGGTCACGGCGACGATCCTTGAAAAGGCGTTCATTCCCATCGTGCTGCCCGATGAGGCAACCGTTATCCGCGCGCTGGTGGCGACCTGCTGGGCCTCGGGTCCGCCGCGCCTGTGTCTGATCCGCTCCTCCGCCGATCTGGGACGGATCGCGGTGACGCGAGGCCTGATGCCGGAACTGGACGCGCGCGGCGACGTGATCGAGGCCGGGCCCGCCCGGCCCCTGCGCTTTGACTACGGCGGCAGGTTGCAGGATTTCTGGACGGAGGCCCCATGACAGCCCGCGCGAAAAACCTTCTGTTCCTCTTTTCCGACCAGCACGCCGCCAGCGTGATGGGCTGCGCGGGCGATGCCCATGTGCAGACCCCGGCCCTCGACCGGCTGGCCGCACGCGGCACGCGGCTTGAAAACGCCTATTGCGCCTCGCCGATCTGCGTGCCCTCGCGCATGTCGATGCTGACCGCCTGCCACCCCTCGGCGCAGGAGTGCTGGACGAATGACGACCCTTTGGGACAGGACCGCCCGACATGGCCGCAGGCGATGGGCGCGGCGGGGCATTTTCCCGAACTCATCGGGCGGATGCACTCGGTCGGCCTTGACCAGATGCGCGGATACCAGCGCCGCGAGGTGGGCGACCATTCGCCGAACTGGCCCGGCACCGCCTGGCACAACATGGGCCCCTTGCAAGGGGCGAACGACCCCAACCCCGAAAGCCTGATCGCCTGCGGTGCGGGCGTGTCGGCCTATGAACTGAAGGACCGCGACGTGACTGAGGCAGCGCTGGCCGCCCTTGACCGGATCGCGGCGGAAGGCCGCTCGTTTTGCCTGACGGTGGGGTTCATGCTGCCGCATGCGCCCTTTGTGGCGGCGTCGAAATGGGTCGATCACTACATGGCCGTCCTGCCCCCGCCGGAGATCCCGCCCGGCGCCGACGACCACCCCTGGATCGCCTGGTGGCGGCGCAACCGCGGCATCGAGGCCGTGCCGGAGCGCAACTCGCGTCTTGCCCGCGCGGCCTATTGGGGACTTGTATCGGCGACGGACGAGATGATCGGGCGCATCCTCGACCGGGCAGATGCGCTTGGCCTGCTGCACGATACGCTGGTCGTCTACGCATCGGACCACGGCGACCATGTCGGCAATCGCGGGCTGTGGTGGAAACACACCTTCTTCGATGAAAGCGCCAAGGTGCCGGTCATCCTGTCCTTGCCGGGCGTCGTGCCGGAAGGGGCCGTCAGCCGCGATGTGCTGGGACTGATCGACCTGACCCAGACGATGCTGGAGGCGATCGGCGCCGCCCCCCTGCCCGATGCGGATGGCCGCAGTTTCTGGCAGCGACTGACGGGCGGCGCGCAGGCGTGGGAGAACCTCACATTCAGCGAATATTGCACCGATGCGGTGCCCGCCTGGACCGGCGGGCGCGCGGTGCAACAGCGGATGGTCCGGCAGGGCGACTGGAAGCTGCATTACTATCACGGCGATCCGCCCTTGCTGTTCAACCTCGCCGACGACCCGACCGAGCAGCACAACCTTGCCACCGATCCCGCGCAGGCCGACCGGCTGGCCGCGATGCTTGAACTGGTGTTGCGCGACTGGGATCCCGAGGCGATCCGCCTGCGGATGCAGCGCCGCCGCGCCCGCAAGGATGTGCTGGCTGCATGGGCCAGGGCAACAGGGCCGGAAAACCGCCACCTCTGGCCGCTGCGCCCCGAGATGAACCGGCTGGACCCGGCATGACCGCGCCGCTGACCCGGGTGGAGATCCTGCATTTCCGGCACAGGCTGCCGCGCGCCGTGCCGACCGGGATGGGGCCGCTGCGCCACCGACCCGCCATCCTGTTGCGCGTGGAGGATGCCGAGGGCACCCATGGCTGGGGCGAGATCTGGTGCAACTTCCCGCCCGATGGCGACCTGCACCGCGCGCGGCTGGCGGGTCATGTGCTGCCCGCCGCGCTGGCCGGGTTGACGGCTGGCAGCAGGGACGTTTTCGACACCATCCGCCAGCGCCTGCACCGTCTGGCGCTTCAGGCAGGCGAACCGGGACCGGTGGCGCAGATCGCGGCCGGGATCGACATCGCACTGCATGACCTGAAGGCCCGGCGGGGTGGCCTGCCGCTGGCCCGCCTGCTGGGCGGCAGCCCGCGCGGCGTTCCCGCCTATGCCAGCGGGATCAGCCCCGATCAGGCTGGGGCGCAGGCGGAGCGGATGCGCGGGATTGGCTATGGCCGGTTCAAGCTGCGCGTCGGGTTCGGCCCGGATGACGGGCTGGGCGTTGCGGAATCCTTTGCGTCGGGTCTGGCGGCAGGCGAGGCGCTGATGCTCGACGCCAATCAGGCCTGGGATCTGGAAACCGCACGGCGGAGTTGCGCGCGGCTCGCCCCGCTCGGGCTGGTCTGGATGGAGGAACCGCTGCCTGCGGATGCGCCCCTTTCCGACTGGCAGGCTTTGGCGCGCGACGCGCCGATGCCGCTGGCGGCGGGGGAGAATCTGGCAAACGAAGCCGCGTTCAACGCGGTGATCGCCGCGCGCTGTCTGGGCTTTCTGCAACCCGACATCTGCAAATGGGGAGGGCTGTCGGCCACCGCCGCGATTGCCCGCAAGGCCGAAGCGGCAGGCATCACCTATTGCCCGCATTTTCTGGGCGGCGGGGTCGGGCTTGTCGCCTCGGCGCATCTGCTGGCGGCGGTGGGGGGCCAAGGGCTGCTGGAGGTGGACAGTTCCGAAAACCCGCTGCTGGAGGTGTTTTCGGGCAGGGGCCTTGCGCTGGAGGCTGGCCTTTTCCCGATCAGTGACGCGCCGGGGCTGGGTTATGACCCCGACATCGCGACCATGTCCGACCTGCTGGTGTCACGGCAGGAGGTCCGGCCATGACCGTTTCCGCCTTGCGCCTTCACCCGGCGGACAATGTGGCTTGTCTGCTGCGCGACCATGGCGCGGGCGAGGTGCCGGTTTTGGCGGAAGGCAGCGCACCAGCACTGACAGGCCCCGTCGCCATGGGCCACAAGATCGCGCTGGTGGCGATTGCAATGGATGAACCCGTCATCAAATACGGCGCGACCATCGGCCATGCGAAGCAAGACATCCCCCCCGGCGCGCATGTGCATCTGCACAATCTGGTGGGGGCGATGCGATGAGCGGGTCGTTTCTTGGCTATCCGCGTTCCTCGGGCCGGGCGGGCATCCGCAATCACCTGCTGGTGCTGTCGGTCTGCGGGCTGAACTCGGCCGGGGCGCGCAAGGTGGCGGCGGCGCTGCCGGGGGCGGTTCTGATGCTGCAACCCTACGGGCGCGGCCAGTTGGGCGCGGATTTCGCCTATCAGGATGCGGTGCTGACACGGCTTGCCACGCATTCCAATGTCGGCGCGGTGGTGCTGCTCGCCCCCGATGCCGCGATGCGCCGCCGCTATCAGGACCGGATCGAGGCCTCGGGCCGCCCGGTGGCGGGGTTTTCCTTGCAGGAGGCGGGCGAGGATGGTGAGCGGATCGTGGCAGAGGCCGTGGCGGCGGGGCATCACCTGCAAACGGTCCTTGCCACTGCGCACCGCACCCCTGTCCCGGTCAGCGATCTGGTGATTGCGATGGAATGTGGCCATTCCGATGCCTCCTCAGGGATTCTTGCCAATCCGCTGGCGGGCGACATTGCCGACCGGATCACTGCGCTTGGCGGGGCGGCGGTGATGTCGGAAACGATGGAATGGCTGGGGACCGAGGCCAGCCTTGCCGCCCGCGCAAGCCCCGACGTGGCCGCGCGCCTGCGCGCGCTGGTCGCCGCGCGCCATGCCATCGCGCTGGAGGCCGGGCAATCGCTGCACCTCGGGAATCCCGGCCCTCAAAACCACGAAGGCGGGATCACGACGCTGGAAGAAAAGAGCTTCGGCGCCATTTCCAAAGGCGGCACCGGCGCGATCCGGGGCGCGTTGGCGGCGGCAGAGCCGATCCCCGGCCCCGGCCTTTACCTGATGGACACGCCTACCCTGTCGCCGGAATCGATCACCGCGATGGTGGCAGGTGGCGCGCAACTGGTGATCTTCACCACCGGGCACGGCAACCCCTATGGCAGCGCCATCGCCCCCACGATCAAGCTGACCGCCAACCCCGAAACCGCCCGCCGCCTGCCGCGCCAGATCGACTTTGACGCCTCGCCCGGCTGGACCGGACGGGTGCCGCGCACGGAACTGGTGGCACCGCTGTTCGATCTGGTGCTGGCGGTCTGCGCGGGCCGGACCACCGCCGCCGAACGGCTGGACGAAGGCTGCGAGGTCATCAGCCGCCTCGGGCCATCGGTATGAGGGAGGATCTCGCGTGACACGGGTGTCCCATGTGACCCTTGTGCCACTTGGCGGGCTGGCGGGGGATATGTTCGCCGCCGCCCTGCTGGACGCTTTGCCCGATGCGGTAGGGCCGGTGATGCAATCCCTGCGCGCCGTGCTGCCGGGGGATCTGCCGCATCTGGCGCCGGTCACTTCGGGCGGGATCGCCGCGCGGCGCATCACCGTGCCGCCACAAGGGCAGGATGCACCGATCCATTACCCCGACCTGGACCGCATCATCGCCGCCGCCGCCTTGCCCGAGCGCGTGGCGACCCATGCCCGCGCCATCCTCCGCCTGCTGGCCGAGGCCGAGGCGCAGGTGCATCGCGTGCCGCTGGATCACGTCCATTTCCACGAGATCGCCGATTGGGACACGCTGGCCGATGTGGTCGCGGCAGGGCATCTGATCGACCGGCTGGCTGGTGCGACATGGCAGATCGACCCGCTGCCGCTGGGGGCCGGGCAGGTGCGGACGGCGCATGGCCTGTTGCCGGTGCCTGCTCCCGCCACCGCGCTGCTTATCGAAGGGCTGGCCGTGCGTGACGATGGCATCGCGGGCGAGCGGGTCACACCGACAGGGGCCGCCATCGCGCACCATATCGCAGCCACCCTGCCCCGAGGCAAGGCCGATGGCCGGATGCTGGCCACCGGTTACGGGGCGGGCACGCGCAGCCTGCCGGGGATCGCGAATGTGGTGATCGCGCGGCTGATACAGGCCGACCCTTCTGCCGGTGCCCATGACGTGACCGTCCTTGAATTCGACATTGACGACATGACCGCCGAAGAACTGGCCGAGGCCGCCACCCGCCTGCGCCAGCACGCGCAGGTGATCGACCTCGTGACCTTCCCGCTGGCGGCGAAAAAGGGGCGCACGGCCACAGGGTTTCGCCTGATCCTGCCGCCCGGGGCCGAGGAGCAGGTCGCAGCCGCCTGTTTCGCGCAGACCAGCACCATCGGCCTGCGCCTGCGCCATGAGCGCCGCATCTGCCTGCCGCGCGAGAATCTGGGCAAGGCCCCCCGCGTCAAGCGGGTTCAGCGGCCCGATGGCATTGCGACGACCAAGGCCGAGGCCGACGACCTGACCGGCGCAACGCTGGCAGAGCGCCGCCGCATGGCCCGGAGGGCCGAGGAATGATCCCCCCCATCCTTGCAAAGGCGCTCCGGCAGCCGCCCGACCTGACCATCGCGGTCAGTGGCGGGGTGGACAGCATGACGCTGGCCCATGCCGCCCATCGCCTGCGCCCGATGCGCATGGTCCATGCCATTTCCCCCGCCGTGCCGGAACGCGCGACCGCCCTTGTGCGCGACCACGCCGCCCGGTCAGGCTGGCACCTGACCCTGATCGACGCGGGCGAATTCGACGACCCGCGCTACCGCGCCAACCCGCTGGAGCGGTGCTATTTCTGCAAGTCGAACCTCTATGACCGGATTGCGGAACTGGTGGGCGGCGTCATCGCCTCGGGCACCAATGCCGATGATCTGTCGGATTTCCGCCCCGGCCTGCGGGCGGCAGGGGAAAGGGGCGTCATCCATCCCTTTGTCGAGGCAGGCATGGACAAGGCCGCCATTCGCGCGCTCGCCCGTGCGATGGGGCTGGCGGATATTTCCGACCTTCCGGCGCAGCCTTGCCTTGCCAGCCGCGTGGAAACCGGGCTGCGGGTCGATCCCGGCGACATGGCGCTGATCGACCGGGTCGAAAATCTGGTGCGTGCATGTCTGGGGGCCGATGCGGTGATCCGATTGCGCCTGACCCGGCAGGGGGCGGTTCTGGAAACCGGCGAACCCGCCCCGGGTGCCGAACTGATGGCCGGGGTGGCGGCGCTTTGCATGGCGGCGGGCAAGCCCTTTCTGGGCGCGCGCGCCTACCGGCAGGGTGCGGCCTTCCTGCGGGAGAGGACGCCATGACCGACCATCGGATCGACTGGGACCGCGAGGCGCGCACCGGCACGGCGGAGGCGGTTCTGTGCGATGTCAAGACCGCAGGGCAGATCGCCGCCATCCTGACAACGGCACAGACCGAGGGGAGGCGGCTTTTGCTGACGCGACTGGAGCCCGACCGTTTCGCGGCCCTGCCCGATATGGGGCTGGACTATGGCCCTCTCAGCCGCACAGCTATTCTTGGCGGCCATGCTGCCACCCTGCCCGGCGTCGGGATTGTTGCCGCCGGAACCTCGGACCTCGCGATCGCAGCCGAGGCGGCGCGGACGCTGGCCTTTCACGGCTATGCCGCCCCGGTCACGGCGGATGTGGGCGTGGCGGGACTGCACCGCCTGCTGGACCGGCTGGACGAGTTGCGCCGCCACCGCGTGCTGATCGCCGTGGCGGGGATGGAGGGAGCGCTGTTTTCGGTTCTGGCCGGGCTGGTGGCCGCACCGGTGATCGCGGTGCCCGCCCCGCACGGTTATGGCGTGGCCAAAGGCGGGCGGCTTGCGCTTCATTCCGCGCTCGGCTCCTGCGCGCAGGGGGTGGTCGCGGTCAATATCGGCAACGGGTTCGGCGCCGCCTGTGTTGCCCTCCGCATCCTGAAAGCGGGGTCGGGGGCATGACGGGGCAAGTCGCAGAGGCGCGGCTCTGGTCGGTGCAGGCGACAGCCCGCACGTTGTGGCATGTCGTGGCGCTGACGGACAGGGACGGGCAGACCGGCTGGGGCGAGGCGACGCTGGAGGGGCAGACCGCAGCCCTTGAGGCACTTGCGCCGGCGCTGCTGGCCACCTTGCCGGGGCGCATGGCCGGCAACCCGCAAGCGGCGACAACCGGCCTGCCCTATGGCACACTGCCACAGGCCGCGCTGTCCTCAGCGGTGGAACAGGCGCTGTGGGATCTGGCGGCACGGCGGGCGGGGCAAAGCCTTGCCGAACTGCTGGGCGGGCCGCAGCGCGACCGGATCGGCCTTTACGCCAATTTCAACCGCCGCACCCGCAACCGCAGCCCGGAGGGCATGGTGGCCAGCCTGCAAGACGCCGTTGCCGCCGGTTTCACCGCCTTCAAGATCGCCCCTTTCGACGAGGTGCGCCCGGACCAGACGCGGGTGGAGATGCGCGCAGCGATGCAGCCCGGCCTGCACCGCCTTGCCGCGATCCGCGCGGCCCTTGGCGCGGACGCGCGGCTGATGGCCGATTGCCACTGGCGGTTCGACCGCGCCGGGGCCGAGGAGTTGATCGACGCCTGCGAAGGGCTTGGCCTCTACTGGCTGGAATGTCCCATTCCCGAGAACGCCGGAACCATTGCCGACATCGCCGCACTGCGCCGCAAAGCCAATGCAAAGGGCATGCGGCTGGCAGGGCTTGAGACCGAAATCCGGCGCGAAGGCTTTGCCCCCTGGCTGCGCGCCGGGGCCTGTGACGTGATGATGCCCGATGTTAAATACGCAGGCGGCCCGGCCGAGATGCTGGCATTGGCGGAGGACTTCGCCCGGCATGGCGTGGCGTTCTCGCCCCACAACCCCAGCGGTCCGGTCTGCCATGCGCAATCGCTGCATCTGTGTGCGGCACTGGCACAGACCGACCTGCTGGAAGTGCAGTTCGATGAAACCCCGGTGTTCGACGGATTGGCCGGTCTGCCCCTGACGGCCATGGTGGGGGGCACGGTGGCCTTGCCTGCTGCGACCCCCGGCTTTGGCTTCGTGCCCGACCTGCACGCCCATGGGGCGACCCTGCATTTCAGCACAGGAAAGACGGCAAGATGACGGACCACCCACGCCGCCTTGATCTCGGGATCACGGTCATGCCCGAATATATCCAGTCGGAGGGGACCGAGGCGGTGCTGCATCGGCTGGTCGATATGGCGGGGGCAACCTCGGTCACCACATCGCCCTATGTGGCGGCGCGGGTGGCCGAGGGGACAGGACATCGCGAACCCCCCAGCGATGGCGGCATCGGCAAGAATCGCCTGCTCGACCGCCCGCTTTGGGGGGCGCGGGAACTGTGGATGACGGCGGCGCCCAGCTTTCGCCCCGACGCTTCGCTTTATGACGGGCTGGCCTACCGCCCACCCGCCCCCGATGCGCTGACCGAGGCCGAAGGCACCTGTGTCGGCGCCTTTCTGGACGCGGCACAGGCGCGCGGGCTGGAAACCTGGATCCAGATCCAGGCCGCGATCCCGCCCTGTTATCGCGTGCAGTTCGGCGGGCCGCATCCGGGCGACGAATCCCGCTTGCCCGATGGCCAGCCTTTCCCGAAACGGGTGGACCGCAACACCTCGCTCGCAGCACCCGACCTGCGCGCCTATCTCCGCGCGATTGTCACCGATCTCGCGCGGGCCTATCCGCAGGCGGACGGGTTCCGCTTCGACTGGCCGGAATATCCGGTCTATCACTTCGAGACGCTGTTTTTCGATTTCAACCCGGCGGTTGCCACCTTTGCCCGCTCTGCCGGGTTCGATTTCGAAGGTATCCGCACCGGGGTTCTGGCGTTTCTGGCCGATCTGGGGGCCGGGCATCTGCGCCGCGCGCTGGTGGCGCTGGACGATCTGGACAGCTTCCGCGAAAGCCTCTTTGCCGCCTGTCCGGCGCTGGCCGGAATGCTGGCCTTGCGGCGCGCGCTGGTGAGCGATCATGCGCGGTTCCTGCGGCAAACGGTTGACGAGGCGACGAAGGGGCGGGGCCGGATGTTCCTGCAAGGATTTCCGCCGCCCTTGAACGAGGCGACTGGGTTCGATCTGCCCACGCTGGCGGGGGTGGCCGATCAACTGGGGGTCAAGTTCTATACGATGCACTGGCCGTTGATCGAGGCGGATTACCTGCGCGCCCTGCAAACCCGGACCGATTTCGCGCCGAAGGCCATCGCGGCAGCCCTTGCCCGGATCCTGCGCCTTGCCCCGCCCTCGGTTGAACGCGACCCCGCGACGATCCGCTATCCCGAACCAGACGAACCGCATCCCGCCGCGACCGAGGACATCTTGGCCAAGATGCGGGCGGCGCGGGCGATGGTGCCCGCAGGCACGCGGATCTGCGGGATCACCCACAGCTACGGACCGCTGGAGGATGTCATGCGGCGGTTCGATGCGGTTGCGGCAGGTGCGGACGGGGCGGTTCAGGTGAACCGCTACGGCTACATGACCGATGCCAAGTTCGCCGCCATCGGTGACAGGGTGCGCGGGTCTGTCCCGGCGTGACCCATGCGGGCCGGGGGGTCAGCGCAGCCGCAACCCCTGTGCATCGAAATGGAAAGCGCGGTCCGCGTCAAAGCCCAGACGGATGACCGCATCCACCGCATGATCGTGTTCCCCGAACTGGCGCAGCGTCAGCAGGCCATGCGGGTCGGCCATGACATAGACCAGCGTTTCGCCACCCAGTTTCTCTACATGGCTGACGCGCCCTTCGATGGCCCCGGCGCTGTCGATGCGCAGATGTTCGGGGCGCACGCCCACGGTGTCGGACCGCAGGCCGATGCGGTCGCCTTTCAGGAAATTCATCTGCGGGCTGCCGATGAACCCGGCGACAAAGGTATTGGCGGGGTTGTTATACAGATCCATCGGCGCGCCGACCTGTTCCACCATGCCCGCCCGCAGCACCACGATCTTGTCGGCCAGTGTCATCGCCTCGACCTGATCGTGGGTGACATAGATCATCGTCGCCCCCAGATCGCGGTGCAGGCGGGCAATCTCGATCCGGGTCTGCACGCGCAGGGCGGCATCGAGGTTCGACAGCGGCTCGTCGAAGAGAAACAGTTTCGGCCGCCGCACGATGGCCCGCCCGATGGCGACCCGCTGGCGCTGCCCGCCCGACAGTTCAGCCGGGCGGCGATCCATCAGCACGTCCAGCGACAGCATTCCGGCGGCCTTGTCCGTCGCGGTCGCGATTTCCGCCTTCGGCACGCCCGCCTGTTTCAGCGCCAGCCCCATGTTGTCGCGTACGGTCAGGTGCGGATAGAGCGCATAGCTCTGAAACACCATCGCAATCTCGCGCTTGGCAGGGGCGAGGTCATTGATGCGCGCGCCGTCGATGGCCACCTCGCCCGAGGTCACATCCTCCAGCCCGGCGATCATCCGCAGCAAGGTCGATTTCCCGCAGCCCGAAGGCCCGACAAACACGCAGAACTCGCCATCCTCGACCCGCAGATCGACGCCCTTGATGACATCGACGGGTCCGAAGGACTTGGCAACTTGGGTCAGGGTCAAGGCTCCCACTAGGCTCTCCTACAGTTTTACGGGCTGGCCGGACCGGACGCTTTCATCTGCGGCAAGGCAGACGGCAAGCGAGCGGACGGCATCGGTCATATGGCGGGTCAGGTCGATGTTCTCGCGGATGGCGCGGGCGACGAAGGCCTGTTCGCGGTCACAAAGCGCCTGATGGTCTGGCTCATCAGCCATGGACAGATCCTCATGCCCGATGCCGGCGCGATGCACGCGCAACGTGCTGGTTCTGGTATGGGTATCGATGTCATCTGACCGCGCGCTGTCCGGCATCCGGATGGAAACCGCGCCACGGGGGCTGACGACATCCTTCACGAAAAACGCGGTGTCCGACATCATCGGGCCCCAGCCCGCCTCATACCAGCCGACCGAGCCATCGGCGAACAGCACCTGGAAATGGCCGTAATTATACATCCCGGGCGCGATTTCATTCGACAGGCGCAGGCCCATACCGCGCACTTCAACCGGGGCGGCATCGGTGATCTGGCACATCACGTCGACGTAATGCACGCCGCAATCGACGATGGGCGATGTCGTCTGCATCAGCGCCTTGTGGACCTCCCATGTCGGCCCCGACGATTGCTGGTTGAGGTTGAGCCGGAACACGAATGGCCCGCCAAGGCCGCGCGCCTCGGCGATCAGCCGCTGCCAGCTTGGATGGTGGCGCAGGATGTATCCCACAACCAGCTTGCGGTTCAGGCGGGTCGCGGTCTCGACCACGCGCGCGGCATCGGCAACCGTTGTCGCCAGTGGCTTTTCGACAAAGACATGCGCGCCCGCCTCCATCGCCGCCACGGCATAATCGGCATGACTGTCGGAATAGGTGGCGATGCAGACAAGGTCGGGCTTCAGCCGCGCCAGCGCCGCCGCATAGTCGGTGTCGAGCGGATAGATCTGCAATTCGGCGGGCAGATCAACGGCAGAGCGGTTGACCAGCCCGACGATTTCAAACGCGGGGTCATTGTGGCAGGCAAGGGCATGGCTGCGGCCCATGTTGCCCAGCCCGGCAATCAGAACGCGGATCATTTTACGGCTCCCGCAGTGATCCCGCGGATCAGTTGCCGCGAGAAGATCAGGTAGAGGATCAGCACCGGAACAATCGCCAGCGAAAGGGCGGCCAGCACCGCATTCCAGTTGGTCACGAACTGCCCGATGAACACCTGACTGCCCAATGTGATCGTCTTGACGCTTTCCGCAGGCGCGAGGATCAGCGGGAACCACAGGTCGTTCCAGATCGGGATGAGCGTGAACACCGCGACAGTTGCCATGGCGGGGCGCACCAGCGGCAGCACGAGGCGGAAGAAGATCACATATTCGCTCAATCCGTCGATGCGGCCCGCATTCTTGAGATCGGCCGAGACCGAGCGCATGAACTCCGACAGGATGAACACCGCCAGCGGCAGGCCCTGCGCGGTATAGACCAGCACCAGCGCCGTGCGGGTGTTCACCAGCCCCGAAGCGACCATCATCTGAAGAATGGCCACCGTGCCCAGCCGGATCGGGATCATGATGCCGAGCGCCAGATACAGGCCCCACAGCGTATTGCCGCGAAAGCGGTATTCGCTCAGCGCAAAGGCGGCCATGGCCCCGAACAGCAGCACGAAGAACAGGCTCGCCATGGTGACGATCATCGAATTGCCGAAGTAGAGCAGGAAATTGCCCTGTGCCAGAACCGTCTGATAACCAATCAGATCGAAGGTTTCGGCGGTTGGCAGCGCCAGCGGGTCGGCAAAGATCGCGCGGCGTGACTTGAAGCTGTTGATGACGACGACAAAGACGGGAAACAGCGCGATCAGCGTCCAGGCGATCAGGGCGGCATGGGCGGCAATGCTTCGGGCGGGGGATTGGCGGGTCTGGCTCATGGGATGCTCTCAGAACTGATAGCGACGCAGCCGCGTCTGGATGGCGAACAGATAGACGCAGACCCCGGCCAGGATGATGAAGAACATCGCCGAGGCAATCGTCGCCCCCATATGCGGGTCGCCCAGTTGCAACTGGAACCCGAAGAAGGTGCGGTAGAGGAAGGTGCCCAGAATATCGGTCGCGAAATTCGGCCCCGCCAATGCGCCCTGCGACACATAGATCAGGTCGAAAGCGTTGAAATTCCCGACAAAGGTCAGGATGGAAATGATCCCGATGGAGGGCAGGATCAGCGGCAGCTTGATCTTCCAGAACTGCGACCAGCCGGTGACGCCATCCATTTCGGCGGCCTCGATCACCTCGTCGGGGATCGACAGCAGGGCGGCATAGATCAGCATCATCGGGATGCCCACGAACTGCCAGACCGAGATCATCGCCAGCGTGGTCAGCGCATATTCCTCGCGGCCGAGCCAGGGGGCGAACAGGCTTTTCAGCCCGACCGCATCCAGCATCCCCGGTGCGATGCCCCAGATCGGCGACAGGATCAGCTTCCAGACGAAGCCGACAATCACGAAACTGAGGATCGTCGGAATGAAGATCGCCGTGCGGTAGAAGGCCGCCATCCGCAACCGGGGCGAGGACAGAAGTGCCGCCAGCGCCACCCCGATGGGGTTCTGCACCAGCATATGCACAAGGAAGAACCAGGCATTGTTGCCAAGCGCGTTCCAGAATTGCGCCGACCAGCGCTCATCCCCGAAGAGGGTCGCGAAATTGGCGAGGCCGACAAACACCCTTTCGCGGTTCTCCAGATTGAACAGCGACAGGTTGAGCGTCCCGAACAGCGGGATGATCATGATCGTGGTATAGACCAGCACCGCAGGCGCCAGAAACACCACGATATGCCAGCGGAATGCCTTTCGCGCAGCCATGACCTGCTCCTTCATCTGTTCCCAAATATCCTCGGGGGGTCCGGGGGGCAGAAGGCCCCCCGGCTTCTGGTCACTTACTTCTGCGGCGCATACCAGCTTGCCAGCCCTGATTGCAGGCGGGCGGCGGCAACCTCGGGCGTGTCGGTGCCCCGGATCACATTGGCGCTGGCATTCCAGGTCTCGTTCTCCAGGTTCGGCGTGCCGCGCGACAGGATCTGGTAGGTGGAGCGGATCGTCGATTGGCAGGTGCCGCGCCAGCTGACGAATTCCTGCGCCAGCGGGTCGGTCATCTCGACCGGGGTGGCGTTCATGCTGAAGAATCCCGGCAGGGCGTTGGCATAGATCTGCGCAAACTCGGGGCTGCCGACCCAGTCCAGAAACACCCGCGCGGCCTCGGCATTGGGTGACTTCGCGTTCAGCCCGATGGCGATGTCGGTATGGTCGCTGATATGGCAGGTGTCCCCCGCATTCACGACCGGCGGGGCAAAGGCGCCCATGGCGAAATCCGCCTGCGCGTTGAAGCCCGAAATTTCCCATGACCCGGCCGGATAGATCGCGGCGCGGCCCAGGGTGAACAGGTTCTGGCTGTCGGGATAGGTCTGTGCCTCGAACCCGTCGCCCAGATAGTCCTTCCACCGCGCCAGATGCCGGAAGGGCGCGACCCAGGGCTCATCCGTCAGTTTCTGGCTGCCGTCGATCAGCGCGCGACGGCCTTCCTCGCCTTTCCAGAAATTCGGACCGATGTTGTTGTATCCCATGGTGGCGGCTTCCCACTGGTCGTTGGTGCCCATCGCCATCGGGATATAGCCGCCATGCGCCTTGATCTTTTCCAGCACGTCGAAGAATTCAGCCTCGGTTTTCGGAACCTCGACACCCACTTCGGCAAAGGCATCGGCATTGTAGATGAAGCCATGGATCACCGAGGCCATCGGCACGCAGAAGGTGGCGGCGCCATCATCCGTCTGCCAGGCGGATTTCGCCACATCCGAGAAATTCGCCATCCCGCCAAGATCCGACAGATCGGCCAGATGCCCCTTGTTGAAAAGCTCCAGCGAGGCATCGAAGGGACGGCAGGTGATGAGATCGCCCGCCGAACCGGCATCGAGCTTGGAATTCAGGACAGCATTGTATTCCGCCGGGGCCGAAGGCGTGAACTGCACCCTGATGCCGGGATTGGCCGCCTCGAAGGCCGGGATGATCTGCTGCTGCCAGATCTGCAGATCGTCATTGCGCCAGCTCTCGATGGTCAGCGTGGTCTGGGCCAGCGCCGCGCCGGACAGGACAGTGCCTGTCAGAAGGGCCAGATAAAACGGTGTCTTCATGGTCGTCTCCCTGAAAGCTGGCCGCATTTTGCGGCCATCTGGTTGAACTCACTCCGGCAGGCATCCGCCGGTTTTCTCAAGAATGCCGGTTGCGGCTTCGGGCGTCATGCCGCGCGCCACCAGAACCGCAGGTTTCACCGCGCCGCCCGTCAGTCCGAGGGCGGTTTCGGCATCGCCGCGCGACACACCGGCGAGGTCCATGACAATCCGCGCCGCACGGTCGACCAGCTTGGCGTTGTCGGCGACGAGGTTCACCATCAACCCGTCATGGACATGGCCAAGGTGAACGCCGATCAATGCCGAAACCATGTTCAGCGCCACCTTCTGCGCGGTTGCCGCCGCCATGCGGGTGGACCCTGCCACCACTTCCGGCCCGGTTTCGACCAGCACCGGGAAATCCGCCAGTGCCAGCAGCGGCGATCCCGCGACATTGGCAAAACCGGCAACAAGGACGCCCGACGACCGCGCGCCTTCGGCAACCGTCAGCGCATAGGGCGTGCGCCCGGAAGCCGACAGGACCAGCACCATATCCCCGGCCTCCAGACCCGAATGGGCAAGATCGGCGCGGGCAAGGCGCGGGTCATCCTCGACATCGCCCCGCATATGCAGCAAGGCCCCTGCCCCACCCGCAAACAGCATCGGCGTGCGGTCCGGCGGGATGCCGAACGTGCCGGCAAGCTCCAGACAATCGGCAAGCGCCATCAACCCCGACGACCCGGCCCCGGCATAGCCCAGCCGCCCGCCCTTGCGCAGCACATCGGCGGCGGCACCTGCCACCCGCGCCAGCATCGGCAGCGCCGGTCGCAAAGCACCCAGCCCGGCAGTCTGCGCCGCATGCAGACAGGCCAGCACCTCGGCATCCGTGCGGCGGTGCAGTCCGGCAGCGGCAGGGTGGCGGTCTTCGGTGGTGGGTGATGTCATGTGATTCCCTCTTGTGTTGATAATGCCAAAACAATACCAATTGTAAACATATTTCTTTCATGCCGCAAAATCCGGTGCTAAATCAGAGATTAGGGCTCATCTTGAATATTCCCCTTTTCATTTGGTATTGTTTTGGTATCTTGTTGGAGCAAGGGGAGGCGACATGCGGCTGATGCTGGGAATCGATGGCGGGGGAACGGGGTGCCGGGCGGCGCTGACCGATGCGGATGGTCGCGTTCTGGGACGCGGCGCGGGTGGACCGGCCAATATATCGACCGATACCGCAGGCGCATCGGGCAATATTCTCGCTGCGACCCGCGCAGCGCTGGCCGAGGCCGGGACCGGGGTGATCGAGGATCTGACAGCCGTTCTTGGCCTTGCCGGGGCCAATGTGCCGCAAGCCGCGGCTCGACTGTCCGCCAGCCTGCCTTTCGCACGGCACCGGGTCGTTCCGGATTCCATGACCGCCACGATAGGGGCCCTGCACGGTGACGACGGGATCGTTGCTGCCATCGGCACAGGGTCCGTGTTCGGGGTGGTCAGGAACGGCGCGTTCCGCAGCCATGGCGGGCACGGATTCCTGCTGGGCGATGAGGGCAGCGGTGCGGTGCTGGGCCGGGCGCTTCTGTCCGAAGCCCTGCGCGCAACGGATGGTTTCACCCCGATGACGCCGCTGTTGCAAGAGGTTCTGGACGAACATGGCGGCCCTGCCGGCGTGATCGCCTTCGGCCTGACCGCGCGGCCCGCCGACTTCGCCCGCTATGCGCCGCAGATCGTCTCGGGCGATGATCCCGCTGCCGAACGGCTGTTCGGCGCTGCCCTGCGCCAGATCTCCGCCGTCATCGACAGCTTGCAGATGCAGGGTCAGCTGCCGGTGGTATTCGTCGGTGGACTGGCAGAGGCCTGTGCCACCCGCCTCGCCGGACGCTGGGAGATCCGCGCGGCGAGGGGGACCGGGCTGGACGGCGCATTGCTGCTCGCCCGGCAGGAGGGATGATGCAGGAGATCTTTTCACCGCAGGGGTTCGATGAGGCTGGCGGCGGCCCGCTTTACCTGCAACTGCACCGCCGTCTGGCCGAGGCCATCGCCTCGGGCCGGCTCAGGCCCGGTGACAGCCTGCCACCCGAGCGCGAGATGGCGGCGATGACCGGCCTTTCACGGGTCACGGTGCGCAAGGGGGTGGAAACGTTGGTGGCCTCTGGACAACTGGTGCAGAAACGCGGATCGGGCACCTTTGTCGCGCTGAAGGTCGAGCGGCTGGAACAGGCGCTGTCCCTGCTGACATCCTTTACCGAGGACATGGCACGACGCGGCAAGGTCGTCGAAAGCCTCTGGCTGGCGCGCGGCCTGCATACCCCCAGCCCGGAAGAGGTCATGGCGCTTGGTCTTGGCGCCGGCGAAAGGGTGGCGCGGCTGGAACGGGTCCGACAGAGCGATGGCGTGCCTCTGGCCATCGAACGCGCATCCCTGTCCGAAACCGTGTTGCCCGATCCGCAAGGCGTCGATGCCTCGCTCTATGCCGTGTTGCAGGCGCGGGGCATGCGCCCGGTGCGCGCCGTGCAGCGGATCACGGCGGCGAACCTCTCGCCCCAGGATGCCGGGCTGCTGCTTGTTCCGCCGGGTGCGGCGGGGCTCAAGATCGAACGTGTCTCCTACCTGCCATCGGGCCGGGTGGTGGAGTTCACCAGATCGCTTTATCGCGGTGATGCCTATGATTTCGCCGTGGAACTCAAACTGGCGCCGGAAGCCCCGGCCGATCAAAGGACTGCCGGATGACACAGACCCACATGGCCCGAGAAGTGGCCGAAATCCCCGAGGCCGCGGCGCGGTTTCTTGCACTTTCCGCCGAGGCTGTGGCGGAAGCCGCCAGGTCCCTGCGGCGCGTCGATCCGGGGCTTCTCGTGACCGTGGCGCGCGGGTCGTCCGACCATGCGGTGACCTATCTGAAATATGCGGTCGAACTGGAGGCAGGCGTGCCGGTGGCATCGGTCGGCCCCTCCATTGCCTCGATCTACCGGCGGCCCTTGCGGTTGCAGGGGGCGGCGGTGATCGGCATTTCGCAATCGGGACGCAGTCCCGACATCGTGGAAATGATGCGCAGCGCGGGCGAGACCGGGGCGCTGACCATTGCCATCTCCAATCATGCCGACAGCCCCATGGCCGAGATTTCGGGCCATTGCCTGCCCTTGCAAGCGGGCGAGGAGCGCAGCGTGGCGGCGACAAAAACCTTCGTGACCTCGGTTCTGGCCGGGCTTTGTCTGCTGGCGGAATGGCGGCAGGATGCCGCCCTGCGCGCGGCCATCGCCGCCCTGCCCGAAGCATTGGCCACCGCTGTCACGCTGGACTGGTCGCCCCTGTCGGCCCGGCTGGCGCGGGCGCAGTCGGCCTTCGTGCTGGGGCGTGGCCCCGCCTATGCCACCGCCTGCGAGGCAGCGCTGAAGTTCAAGGAAACCTGCGGCATCCATGCCGAGGCCTACAGCGCCGCCGAAGTGCTGCACGGGCCCGCAGCCATCGTGCAGGCACAATTCCCGGTGCTGGCACTGGGCGTCGATGATGCCGCCCTGCCGCAACTCTGCGCCACGGCGGAACGGCTGGCGGCACAGGGTGCGGATGTCTTTGTCACCGGTGCCGATGTGCCCGGCTGCACCCGGCTGCCTTCGGTCGGCGGATTGCATCCGATCGTGGCACCCCTCCTGAACATGGCGACCTTCTATGCCTTCATCGAAACCCTTGCGCGTCGGCGCGGTCTGGACCCCGACACCCCGCCGCATCTGCGCAAGGTGACAGAGACGGTCTGACATGGCCCACATCCTGACCGGCGCGGATGTCTTCGACGGCGAGCGTCTCCACCGCGATCTTGCCGTGGTGATCGAGGCGGGGCGCATCGCACGCCTGATCCCGGCTGTCGAAGCCGGGCCGGGGGCGGAGCGGATCACCGGGCTGCTGGCCCCCGCCTTTGTCGACCTGCAGGTGAACGGGGGCGGCGGGCATCAGATTTCGGGGGCGACGACGGTTTCGGATCTCGCACAGGTCTGCGCGACACACCGCCAACTTGGGTGCGCAGGCGTGCTTCCGACACTCATCACCGACCGCCCCGAGGCGACCGATGCGGTCGTTGCGGCAGGGATTGCCGCAGCGAAGGCCAGAGTGCCGGGGTTTCTGGGCCTGCATCTGGAAGGCCCGCATCTCGACCCGCGCCGCAAGGGTGCGCATGATCCGGGCCTGATCCGGCCCATGACCGACACCGACCTTGCCCGGCTGTGCGAAGCCGCACGCGCGCTGCCCGCGCTCCTGGTGACGCTGGCCCCTGAAGCGGCAACACCCATGCAGATTGCCGCCCTGACGCAGGCAGGGGTGATCGTCAGTCTCGGACACAGCGATTGCTCGCAGGCCGAGGCTTGTGCTGCCATTGCGGCGGGGGCGCAATGTGCCACGCATCTGTTCAATGCGATGAGTCAGCTTGGCAATCGGGAACCGGGGTTGGTGGGTGCGATCCTGGGCGGCATGCTGGCTGCCGGTATCATCGCGGATGGCATTCATGTGCATCCCGATGTCTTGCGCATCGCACTGGCCGCACGACGCGACGGTATCTTCCTTGTGACCGATTGCATGGCCTTTGCAGGCACGGAACTTGCGGAAATGAACCTCGGGGGACGGCCCGTGCTGCGCGGGGAGGGGCGGCTCCGTCTGGCCGACGGCACGCTCGCGGGGGCGGATCTGACCATGGCCGGGGCCTTGCGCGTGCTGACGGGTCCGGTCGGTATCGCGCCCGAACGCGCGCTGGCGATGGCAAGCCTGATCCCCGCCCGCCTGATCGGGCAGAGCAATCGCCTTGGAAGAATCGCACCGGGTTATCTGCCGGAACTGGTGTTGCTGTCGGACCGATGGACGCTGACAGGCGCCTGGGGCGCGGACCCGTCGGCCCCCGACGGCGTCGTCAGACATATGTCCTGACAGGTTTTCCGCAGGCCACTACGAGCTATGCCTGATTTTGGGTGACGCGGCCTGATCAAGCGGCGCTGATTTTGGCGGGATTGCTGTTGGCGACCCCGTCGGTGAATTTGACGCCCTCGATGACGCGTGGCAACTGATTTGC
>JBKBNP010000040.1:0-42470 GCA_046295215.1 Pseudorhodobacter sp.
TCTGGACTTACAACAACGACCGCCCGAACATGGGCATCGGCGGCATCACACCCGCCCAGAAACTGAGAATGGCCGCGTAAGTTCTATGAGTGCACCCCGTTAAAAACGGGGGGATTACCCCGCCAGATGGGCGCGCAGGGCGTTGATCGATTGCGCCCGCTGGCGCACAAACAGATCACGGGTGCTAAACACCATCGCGCGTGCCTGTTGCTTGGGTGTCTTTGGTTCGACGAACCGCATCGCCGGACGGCTGGCAGCCTCAGCTATGGCTTCGGCGTCGGCAGCATCATTCTTTTGTCTCTTCACGAACGGCTTGACGCATGCAGGCGGCACCAACCGGACCTCATGGCCAAGCGCGCTGATCACGAGCCCAGAAATGGGCCGTCGCACAGGCTTCCATTGCGACCACACACGGTGGCAGTTGCTCAAAGAAAGCCCTGACCTGACCCCGAGACAACTTCCTGCGATACACAACCCGCCCGTCCGAAGTCGCGCCATGAACCTGAAAAATCCGCTTTGCCAGATCCAGCCCGACGATGCCAACATCTTCCATGGATACTCCCTCCTTCAACTGACGTTACCCAACATCACCTTGGCACATTGCGATGCCGTCGGGAGGGGTATCCACACCATCACTTCTCGATGGAAAAAGGGAGGCGATTGTTCATGCCCCCCTTTCTTGATGATCCAGTCGCTGTCAGTAGGTGGCGCGACCGCCCGAGAGGTCGAACACGGCCCCGGTGGTGAAGGAATTTTCCTTCGTGCAGAGCCAGGTGATCATCGAGGCGGCCTCGGCCACCTCAAGAAAGCGCCCGCGCGGGATTTTCGACAGCATGAAGTCGATATGCGCCTGGGTGATCTGGTCGAAGATCCGCGTCTTGGCCGCCGCCGGGGTCACGCAGTTGGCGGCAATATCCATGCCGGCGGTTTCCTTGCCGATGGATTTCGTCAGGCCGATCACCCCCGCCTTGGAGGCGGAATAGGCCCCCGCTGTCGGGTTGCCCTCCTTGCCCGCAATGGAGGCGATGTTCACGATCCGCCCGTATTTGCGCGCAGTCATGTGCGGCAACACGGCGCGGCAGCAATGGAACACGCCATGCAGGTTGATCGCGATGACGCGGTGCCACTCGTCCACCGAATAGTCGGCGACATTGGCATTGGCGCCCGCAACCCCGGCAGAGGCCACCATCACGTCGATCTGGCCACATTCGGCAACGACCTTTTGCGCAAGATCCGTGCAGGCACCCGCATCGGTCACGTCAAGCTGCATGGCCAGCGTGCCATGCCCCAGTTTCGCAGCCGACTCCGCCGCCATCGCGCCATCCTGATCCCACAGGACGACGCGGGCGCCGGAGGCGACCATGCGTTCGGCGACGGCAAGGCCGATGCCCTGTGCGCCGCCGGTGATGACGGCCACCTGGCCTTTCAAATCATAGCTGTTCACGACCTTGCCCTCCCCGGCTCATACGTCCGCGATCACGTCCTGGCGCTGCTGGCCAAGACCTTCGATCCCAAGCTCAACCAAATCGCCCGGCTTGAGGTAGCGCGGCGGCTTCATCCCCATACCCACACCCGGAGGGGTGCCGGTCGAGATGACATCGCCCGGATGCAGCGACATGAACTGGCTGAGATAGCTGATGACATGCGCTACCCCGTAGACCATGGTCTTGGTAGAGCCGTTCTGCACCTTTTCGCCGTTCACCGTCAGCCACATGGACAGGTTCTGCGGGTCGGCTACCTCGTCGCGGGTGACAAGGCAGGGGCCAAGCTGGCCGAAATTGTCGCAGCTCTTGCCCTTGGTCCACTGGCCCGCGCGTTCGGTCTGAAAGGCGCGTTCGGACACATCATTGGACACGGCATAGCCCGCCACATAGTCCAGCGCATCGGCCTCGGAGACATATTTGGCATGTTTGCCGATGATGACGGCAAGCTCCACCTCCCAGTCGGTCTTTTCCGAGCCGCGCGGGATGATGATGTCGTCATTCGGCCCGCAGATGGCCGAGGTGGCCTTCATGAAGATCACAGGTTCCGGCGGCACGGCCAGACCGGATTCGGCGGCGTGATCGGCATAGTTGAGCCCGATGCAGATGAATTTTCCGGTGCCCGCGACACAGGCCCCAAGCCGCGTGCCGGGGGCCACTTCGGGCAGGGAGGCCGGGTCGATCTTGCCGAGTTTCGCCAGTCCCGCATCCGAGATCACATCGCCGCCGATATCGGCCACATGGGCCGACAGGTCGCGGATCGTGCCATCGGCGGCCATCAGGCCGGGCTTTTCCTGGCCGCGGGGGCCGTGACGCAGAAGTTTCATGGAATGTCCTTTCTCAGGTATTGGCCCAGCCGCCGTCGATCACATGGGCGACACCGGTTGTGTAGGCGCTTTCATCGGAAGCAAGATAGACGACAAGGGCCGCGATTTCCTCGGCCTTGCCCATGCGGCCCATCGGCTGGCGCGCGATGAAGGCGGCGCGCGCGGCATCATAATCGCCCGTGTCGCGCAGGCGCTGTTCCAGCGAGGGGCTTTCAACCGTGCCGGGGCAGATCGCGTTGCAGCGGATGCCCTTGGTCACGAAATCGGCCGCCACGGATTTGGTCATGCCGATGACGCCCGCCTTGGTCGCGCCATAGACAAAGCGCCCGGGGGCAGCAAGCGTGGAGCCCGCGACCGAGGCCATGTTGATGATCGACCCGCCGCCATTTTCGATCATTCCCGGCAGGAAGGCGCGCAGGATGCGATACATGGCCGTCATGTTCAGATCGACCGAGAAATTCCACTGATCCTCGTCGCAATCAAGGATAGTGCCCGCCGCCACGAAACCGGCGCAGTTGAACAGAACGTCCGGCGCCCCGATCTCTGTCGCAATGGCCGCGATCGCCTGCGGATCGCGCACGTTGAAGATCCGTGTTTCGATCCCTTCGGCCTTGAGGCTGTCCAGCGCCTCGGCGTTGATGTCGGTGGCGATGACCTTTGCGCCCTCGCGCGCCATTGCCAGCGTCGTCGCGCGGCCGATCCCCTGACCTGCCGCCGTGACCAGCGCGGTCTTTCCTGTCAAACGTCCCAAATCCGTCCCCCGTGGCTGCCCCGCGCTGACCTCGCGTCGGGGGCGTCGCAAACTGCCATACTAGGTCTATCAATCACCGCAGATAGTCAACGCCTGCAGGCATGGAAAATCGACCCGCACGCGGGAAATAAAGACGTTCGGCAATCTGTATCCGGTGGAAAGGGGAATGGCGGTCCCAACACGATTCGAACGTGTGGCCTCTGCCTTCGGAGGGCAGCGCTCTATCCAGCTGAGCTATGGGACCATCGCATTTCTGCGCTGTGCGGGAAAGGCCCGGCCCGCGCCGGTTGTCGATGGCGTCTAGGTAGCGAAACTGCCGTCCGGTTGCAACGCAAAATCGCGCGGCCCGGTCAGGCGAACAGCTCGTGACACAGTTCCAGCCCGGAAATCAGCGCATCGACCTCATCCGTGGTGTTGTAAAGCCCGAAGGATGCGCGGCAGGTTGCCCCGACGCCCAGATGCGTCATCAACGGCATGGCGCAATGGGTGCCCGCCCGCACCGCGATACCGCGCTTGTCCAGCACGGTGGAAATGTCATGCGCATGGGCCGCCCCCTCCAGCGTGAAGCTGAAAATCGCGCCCTTGGTGGCGGAATTGCCCTGCACCGCCAGCCAGTTGAGCCCCGCGAGCCGGTCGCGCGCATAGTCCCGCAAGGATTGCTCATGCGCGGCGATGTTCGCCATCCCGAGACCCGTCATGTAGTCCAGAGCCACGCCGAGGCCGATCTGCTGCACGATGCCGGGGGTTCCGGCCTCGAATTTCATCGGCGGGTCGTTCCAGGTCACCGCATCGCGCCCCACCTCGCGGATCATGTCACCGCCACCGAGGAAGGGGCGCATCTCGGCCATCCGGTCGCGCGAGATGAAGATCGCGCCGGAACCGCTTGGCCCGTAAAGCTTGTGCCCGGTGATCGCGTAGAAATCGCAACCGATGGCCGTCACATCGACCGGCATATGGACCGCTGCCTGCGAGCCATCCACCAACACCGGCACGCCGCGCGCGCGCGCGCCTGCGCAGATCGCAGCCACATCAACCACGGTGCCCGTCACATTCGACATATGGGTGATCGCCACGAGCCGCGTGCGCGGCCCGATCGCCGCCAGCACCGCCTCGGGGTCCAGATCGCCATTGGCGTCACACTCCACCCATTTCAGCACCACACCCTGCCGTTCACGCAAGAAATGCCAGGGCACGATATTGGCGTGATGCTCCATGATCGACAGCACCACCTCGTCCCCCGGCTGAAACCGCGGCGCGGCCCAGGCGTAGGAGACAAGATTGATGCCTTCGGTGGTGCCGGTTGTGAAAACGATCTCTTCCTCGGAAGGGGCGTTCAGAAACCGCGCGACGGTGCCGCGCACGGCCTCATATTTATCGGTCGCAAGGTTCGACAGGTAGTGCAGGCCACGATGCACATTGGCATATTCCTCGGCATAGCCCCGCGTCACCGCGTCGATCACCACCTGCGGTTTCTGTGCAGAGGCGCCATTGTCGAGATAGACCAGTGGTTTGCCGTTCACCTGCCGCGCAAGGATCGGAAAGTCGGCGCGGACCGCCTTGACATCATACATGGATCAGACCCCTGCCGGCGGGCCGAACAGGGCCGCGAACACGATGGCCAGCGCAAAACCGGCAAGAATCATCACGGCAAGGATGCCCAGAAAGGTCTTTCCGACCGAGGGAAACCCATGAAGTTCGGCCACGAAATGACTGAGAAGCCAGAAAAAAAGTGCCAGTCCAAGGATGCCCATAAGTTCCGACAGCGGCGGCAACAGCACCTGCGCCACCATCTGCACGACCTGCACCAGAAGCAGCACGAATTGCACCCAGGCCACCAGCAGCACAGCGTCGGTCAGACCGCCGATCCCCCCCCGCGCCCTGCCGATCCGGTGGATCAGATGAACAGAACCCACCATCACCACCAATTGCAGAACGGCCGTGCGAAGCGGGCTGGCCATGGCATTGCCGAAAAATTCCTGCGCGGCTGGTGGCGACAGCGCAAGGCTCAGATGGGTCAGAACCGCCGACCCCACCGCCATGAGCCCCAGAGCCATCCAGCCGACCTGTGCCGGAAGTCCCAGCGACAGGATCCGCCGCGCCACGCCGCGTGGGTCGGACACCGAATCCCGCGCGAGATTGAGCAATCCCGAGAGTGTGAAATCCATCGCTCAGCGCCCCGCCTCATTCAGATTTACGACCCAGAAGGTCAGGAAGACCAGCCCCGCCAGCACCGAAACCGATGTCAGCGCAGGCCCCGGCCCGATCATGCCGCTTACCAGTCCTTGCAGCAACATCAAGGGCGTGACCGTGACCAGCGCCCAGAAAAGCGCCAGCCGCGCACGGTAATGGTCCCCGCCCGCGCCCAGCAGCCGCGCGACCCAGTGGCCGATGGCAGCCAGCAGATACCAGAACGGCACCAGCGCCAGAAGCGCCAGCGATGCGGCAACCAGCCGCTGTGTCATCGGAACCTCGGGGTGCAACAGGCTGTCCCGGCTGGCGGCAGGCCATTGCGCGACAAAGGCCACCACGAGGAAAGTCACCAGCAGGCTGAAGGCAAAGGGCTCGGATTTCGGGCGCGCCAGATGCGACCGCATCACCGCCCTCGGGCGGCGCCAGCTTGCCACGATATCGCGGGTGACCGACATTCAGCCCGCAACCTTCGCCGGAGCCTCGTGGCGTGTCAGCCAGTTTTCCAGCCGGACCCGGATGTCCTCGGCCAGCGCCTCATCCTCGATTTCCTGCAAGGCCTCGGCAAGGAAGGCCAGCACCAGCAGCGATTGCGCCACCTTTTCCGGCACCCCGCGCGAACGCAGGTAGAACAGTGCCACATCGTCGATCGCCCCCGAGGTGGAGCCATGGCTGCATTTCACGTCATCGGCATAGATTTCGAGTTCCGGCTTGGCAAGGAACTGGCTGTCGCCATCCAGAAGCAGGCTCTGGCTGATCTGGTAGCCATCGGTTTTCTGCGCACCCTGCCTGACGAGGATCTTGCCCTGGAACACGCCCACCGCACCGTTTTTCAGAACCTTCTTGAACACCTGCCGGCTTTCACCGCGTTCGGCGGCATGGGTCACGAAGACCGTGTCATCATGGTGAAAATCGCCATCCCCGACGGCTGCCCCCGCGACATGGGCAACGGCATCGTCGCCCGCGATCTCGATCACGGCCTCATTGCGGGTCAGGCGGCCATTGGCGGTCAGAGTGAAGCTCTTGAACAGCGATTCTCGTGCAAGCCGGGCAAAGACATGGGTGACGGCACGACGTTCATGGTCGCGCCCCTGGGTGCGGATATGATGAAACTTCCCGCCTTCGGCAATATCGACCTCCATCACCATGTTCAGCCGCGCCGCCGCCGGGCCGTTTTCGAGGATTGTCACCTCCGCCCCGGCCTCCACCTTAATGCAATGGTGCAGGATCACATCAGAGCCTTCTGATTCATGGAGATAAATCAGGGAAATCGGCTTGGACGCCCGGGCCGTGACGCGGATCATCACACCATCGGTCGCAAAGGCGGTGTTGAGGGCTGCCAGGGGACGGGGAACCGGGGTCTGTCCCCGCGCCTCCAACACCCCGTAGGACTCTCGCGCCCAATGCAATGCGCCGCCATCGGCAAGACGCGAAACCTCGACGCCTGCCTGCGCCGGATCATCGGATGCCGCCGCATCGAAGACGCCATCGACAAACACCAGCCGCACCCGGTCGATCTCGGTAAAGACCATGGTTTCATCGCTGTAGACGAAGGGGGCGGCGGTGGCGGCCTCGGTCGCGGTCAGCGATGCGGGATCGGTGTAGCGCCAGTATTCATCGCGCCGGTCCGGCAGGCCCATGGCCGCCAGGCGCGACAGCGCGTCCGCGCGCGGCGCTTCCGACCAGTCGCCTTTCGGCAATGCCAGCCCGGCGATCCGCGCCTCAAGCACATCTGCTTTCTTCTGCGCCAGCGCCATCACACCACCTCGGACAGAATACCGGCATAGCCGTTCTCTTCAACCTCCAGCGCAAGCTCCGGCCCGCCGGTCTTGACGATGCGCCCGTCAGCCATGATATGCACGAAATCGGGTTTGATATGGTCCAGAAGCCGTTGATAATGCGTGATGACAAGGAAGGCCCGCCCGGCATCGCGCAAGGCGTTCACACCGTCCGCCACCAGTTTCATCGCGTCCACATCCAACCCGCTGTCGGTTTCATCAAGGATGCACATGCGCGGCTCCAGCATCGCCATCTGGAGGATCTCGTTGCGCTTCTTCTCGCCCCCCGAAAAGCCGACATTGACCGGGCGCTTCATCATCTCGGCGTCGATCTTCAGCGATTTCGCCTTTTCGCGGATCACCTTGAGGAACTCGCCCGCCGACATTTCCTCCTCGCCGCGCGCCTTGCGCTGTGCGTTGACGGCTGTGCGCAGGAAGGTCATGTTGCCGACGCCGGGAATTTCCACCGGATACTGAAAGGCGAGAAACAGCCCTGCCGCCGCGCGGTTCTCGGGCTCCATCTCCAGCAGTTCCACTCCGTCCAGCGTGGCGGAACCATCCGTCACCTCATAGCCGTCGCGGCCCGCAAGAACATAGGACAGTGTCGATTTTCCCGACCCGTTCGGCCCCATGATCGCATGGACCGTCCCCGCCTCGACGGTCAGATCGACGCCTTTCAAAATGGCCTTGTCCTCATCTTCAAGTTTGACGTGCAGGTTCTTGATATTCAGCATTTCTTCCTCATTTCAACTTTGTGCCCGACAAAAGGGCATATCTCAGAGCGGGCGCTGCATCAGCTTGACCCAGCGGCCGAATTCCTCCGGGCGGGGCGGGCGCGGGGCGATCTCGAACCGCGCCATTCGTCCTGCAAACCCTGTGGGGGCGGCATAGGTCTCGACCGCACGGTAGGAGGCACGATCCGCATAATCGTCAAACAGCAGGATTGCGGGCCGGGTGATCCGCATCAACGTCGCCAGAAAGCAGCCGATCCGGAACCGCCCATCCACCAGCACCACATCGGGATGGACGAAATCCGGCCGGTCCCAGACGCCCAGCGGATAGTTCAGGAACCTGCGCCAGTGCGTGTCGTCGGCAGGGCGGCCCCATTCGACGGTCGGCCCGATATTGCCGTGGTGAAACAGCACCTCCGACACCGGTGGATTGGCCCTGAACCAGTCCTGCATCCGCCCGATCCAGCCCTTGTCGCTTTCCACCGCGAAAATCCGCTTGCCCGGCATCGCGGCCGCCAGAACAGTGGACGCGCCCGACCCATATTCCAGAATGACCGAGGCCGCCGCATAGGTTTCGCGCAGCAGTTCGGCCGCCTCGGGCGGCATGGTCAGTTCCGGCGCGGCAATCACGGCATCGGTCATGCTGTCACCGCCTTCGGCAGCATCGCCACATAGTTTTCCGCGAGCTTCGCCTTGACCCGCCGCCGCGCCGCCAGCTCATCAAGGCAGAACAGCACCAGATCCTCACTGCCGAACATGGCAGCGGCCAGAAGCGCCAGCCGTCCGATCTGATCGTCAGACCATTGCCCCCGATCCTCCAGGTTGCGGATATAAACCGCGTCCCCGTCGATCAGTTGCGACCCGATGGCGCGCGCATCGACATTGGCACGCTGCGAATGGTGCAGCATCCGGCTTTTCTGATGCAGAAAACGGTGCAGCACGAAGCCCTGATCGCGCAACGCCCGGTCCAGTTCCCAAAGCGCCGGTTCACCCTCGTAAAGCCCGTAGAACCGCATCTCGGTCACCACCGCCACCGCTTCGGACAACCGGTCGCGCGCGCCCTCAAGCACAGCGAGTTCCGCCCCCTGCGCATCGACTTTCAAAAGATCGAGCCGAGGCAGTTCGGCCATGTCGTCAAGCCTGCGGGTGTCGATCCGGCTCGTGGTTTCCGTGCCCAGATGCCGCCTGAAATGCCCCAGATAGCTGATCGCGGCGCGACTGAGCGGATAGAGCGACGACATTTCCGAAGCCGGATAGGCATGGAAATCCGCCTCCCCCCCGCGCCCCACCGCATAGGGCAAATAGTGGATGGCGGGATCCGACTCCGTCAGTTGCGCGAAAGCCGCCGGGTTGGGCTCGAAGGCCCAGACCTCTGCCAGACCGGCGCGCAACAATCCCTGATAGGGTGGCTTGCCCAAGGGGTTGGCCCCGACATCGGCAAGACGCAGGGGACGTGCGGGCGCAAGCCGTTGCGCCAGCCAAGCCATCCGTGCCTTCGCCCCATCCGCCATGCCGCGTCAGTCCCCTTCCCCGTGCCGGGCCTCAGCCCACCGAGCCTTCGAGGCTGATCGCCACCAGTGCCTGCGCCTCCATGGCAAATTCCATCGGCAGGGCTTGCAGCACCTCCTTGCAGAAGCCGTTGACGACCAGTGCCACGGCCTCCTCCTCATCCATGCCACGGGACCGGCAATAAAAGAGCTGGTCATCATCAACCTTGGAGGTGGTCGCCTCATGCTCGACGCGGCTCGAATTGTTCTTCACCTCGATATAGGGCACCGTATGCGCCCCGCACTGGTCACCGATCAGCAAACTGTCGCATTGCGTGTAATTGCGGCTTTCGGTGGCCTTCGGGTGCATGGAAACAAGCCCGCGATAGGTGTTCTGCGCGCGCCCCGCCGAAATCCCCTTGGAGACGATGCGGCTTTTCGTGCGCTTGCCCAGATGCACCATCTTGGTGCCGGTATCGGCCTGCTGGGCATTGTTGGCAATGGCGATGGAATAGAACTCGCCCTGTGAGTCGTCCCCGCGCAAGATGCAGGACGGATATTTCCAGGTGATCGCGGACCCGGTTTCCACCTGCGTCCACATCACCTTGGCGCGGTCACCCCGGCAATCGGCGCGCTTGGTAACGAAGTTGTAGATGCCGCCCACCCCGTTCTCATCACCCGGATACCAGTTCTGCACGGTGGAGTATTTCACCTCCGCATCCTCGAGAATCACGATCTCCACCACAGCGGCGTGCAACTGGTTGGTGTCGCGCTTGGGTGCGGTGCAGCCTTCCAGATAGCTGACGTAAGCGCCCTTCTCGGCAATGATCAGCGTGCGCTCGAATTGCCCGGTGTTTTCGGCATTGATCCGGAAATAGGTCGAAAGCTCCATCGGGCAGCGCACGCCTTCGGGGATGTAGACGAAGGATCCGTCCGAAAACACCGCCGAATTGAGCGTAGCAAAGAAGTTGTCGGATTGCGGGACGACCGATCCGAGATATTTCCGCACCAGTTCGGGATGCTCGCGCACGGCCTCGGAAATGGAACAGAAGATCACGCCAGCTCTGGCCAGTTCCGCCTTGAACGTGGTGCCGAGAGACACGGAATCAAAGACCGCATCCACCGCCACCTTGCGGCCCTCCGCCGGGGCATCCTCCGCCCCCTCGACGCCGGCCAGCACCATCTGTTCCTTCAGCGGAATGCCCAGCTTGGCATAGGTCGCCAGCAATTTGGGGTCCACATCATCGAGGCTCTTCGGCTTGTCGACCATGCTTTTCGGCTGGGCATAGTAATACTGGTCCTGATAGTCGATCTCGGGATAGTTCAGCATCGCCCAACGGGGCTCGGTCATCTTCACCCAACGGCGGAAGGCGGCAAGACGCCAGTCCAGCATCCATTCCGGCTCGCCATTCTTGTCCGAAATCAGCCGGACAATATCCTCGTTCAGTCCTTTCGGCGCATATTCCGTCTCGATCTCGGTTTCCCAGCCGTGCTTGTATTTTCCAGCCATGGCCTGAACGGTCTCGATCGTCTCGCGATCCACACCCTCGCGCACCTCAAGGTCGATCTGGTCCATTGCAGTCATTCGCTCACTCCTTGCCGGGGCGGTCCCGGTTCATCAGATGTCAGGTCGCAGCGCGGCTGCGGTGTCGTTTGCGGGCCGCCAGCCAGACATCGGCAAAGCGCAGAACCTCATCCCCGGTTGTCCCGGACCCCAGCGAGACACGGATCGCCGATTGCGCGGCCACCGCATCATAGCCCATGGCCGTCAGGGCCCGGCTGGCACGCACCTTGCCCGAGGAACAGGCAGAGCCCGCAGATATTGCGAATCCCGCCAGATCCATCTGCATCACCTGCGTCTCCCCTTTCCAACCGGGAGAAATCAGGCAAAGCGTATTGGGAAGCCGCGCCACCTCTTTCCCGACAAAAATAGTCTCTTCCGCGCCGGATGCCAATGCCTTTTCTAGAATATTTCTAAGTTCGGCCACACGGTCCCAGACGCCATTTGCCAGATCCAGCGCCGCCGCCTCCGCCGCCGCCCCGAAACCGGCGATGCCGATCAGGTTCTCGGTGCCTGCCCTGCGGCCCATTTCCTGCCCGCCGCCCCGGATCTGCGCAGGCAGATCAACGCCCCGCCGCAAGATCAGCGCGCCCACGCCTTTCGGCCCGCCCAGCTTGTGCGCCGACACGAACCCGGCCCGGATCCCCAGCCAGTCAAAGGAAAACGGCAGCTTGCCAAATCCTTGCGTCAGGTCCGACACCGCGATCCAGGGCTTCAGATCCTGCACCACACCGGTTTCGGAATTGGCCAGTTGCACGGCGGCGGGCGCATGGCCCTCCCCCGGGTCGTCCACCACCACCTGCCCCGCCGCATCCACGGCCAGGGTCGGTGCGCACCAGGCCAGCACGGCCTCATGCTCCAGCTCGGCGCAGTTCAATCCCTGCCCTACACAGGCCAATGCCGCCGCTTCGGTGGCGCCTGACACGAAAACGACATCCGCCCCTTCCGCCCCGATGGCCGCCGCCACCTGCGCCCTTGCCCGCTCCACCAGCGCCTTGGCCGCGCGCCCCTCGGCATGAACGGAAGACGGGTTTCCCACGACATCCATTGCCGCCACCATCGCGGCCCGCGCCTCGGCCCGCAGCGGTGTTGTCGCGTTCCAGTCAAGATAAACCCGATCCACCACGCGGCGCTCCTTTTTCTGTCCGGAAATATCCTCGGGGGGTGAATGGGCCGCAAGGCCCAGAGGGGGGCAGACAGCCCCCCCTGCGCCTGCCTTTTCCGGCCCGGGCTAGTCCTCGTCCACCACCCGGAACAACGCCGGCACCGCAGGACAGGGCTTCATCCCGTTGCCGATCACATCCGACAGCTTTGTCTGATGCAGGAACACATAGACATGCGCCGAAAGCCCCTCCCACAGCCGGTTCGAGAGGCTCTGCGCCCGAGTCCCCGACACCCCCCCCGAGGCCCCCGCCCCGGAATGAAGCGCATTGACGGTTTCCTCGACGGCCTCCATCACCTCGCTGATCCGGATCTCCTCCGGCGTGCGGGCAAGGCGATAGCCGCCACCGGGGCCCCGCACCGCCTCCACCAGCCCGGCGCGGCGCAGCTTGACGAACAACTGTTCCAGATAGGGCAGCGAAATGTCCTGACGTCTCGAGATCTCCGCCAGCGAGACAAGGTCATCCGTCGTGGCCAGGGCAAGATCGGCCAGCGCGACCATCGCATAGCGCCCTTTTGTCGAGAGTTTCACGCAGCATCACCCCGCATTCCGCTTCTCCATTGACCTGCCGGGGCAGGCCGCTTAACTCACAGGAGAACCACTGGCGTCCGATGACGACCAGTTTTGAATCGTTCTAAGTATTTTCGCCCGCTTTGTCTACCAAAGCCCGCGACGGAAGGAAACAGGCGACGCCGATGCCCGAAGTCATCTTTGCAGGCCCCGAAGGCCGTCTTGAAGGCCGCTACCACCCCCAGAAGGAACGTGACGCACCGATTGCCATCGTGCTGCATCCGCACCCGCAATTCGGCGGAACGATGAACAACAAGGTTGTCTACAACCTGCATTACGCCTTCTACAATCTCGGCTTCACCGTGCTGCGGTTCAACTTTCGCGGTGTCGGGCGCAGCCAGGGCGAATATGATCAGGGTATCGGCGAGCTTTCAGACGCGGCCTCGGCGCTCGATTACCTCCAGTCGATGAACCAGAATTCCAAACATTGCTGGGTCGCGGGCTTCAGCTTTGGTGCGTGGATCGGCATGCAGCTTCTGATGCGGCGACCGGAGATCACCGGGTTCATCTCGGTCGCCCCCCCGGCCAACATGTATGATTTCAGCTTCCTCGCCCCCTGCCCCTCCTCGGGTCTCATCATCAACGGCAGCGCCGACAAGGTCGCCCCGCCCAAGGATACCGTCAGCCTCGTGAACAAGCTGCACGAGCAGAAGGGCATCAAGATCACCCATGAGCAGATCGAGGGGGCCGACCATTTCTTCAAGGATGAAGAGGCGCATATGACCCCGATGATCTCCACCGTTTCGACCTATGTCCGCCGCCGACTCGGCGAAGGGTCGAGGTAAGCCATGGGTGTGGTGGAGGATCTGGGCGACGGGCTTGCAAAGGCCACGCTGGAGGCAATGACCGAAATCGACGATGACCGTTTCTATGAAAAGGTCAGCCGGATCGTCGGCGCCTCCTCTCCGACCTTGCAGGAGGCCTTCCTGACCTCCATCCGCATCCGGCTGGCCGAACGGCGCGGGCAGGAGTTTCTCGCCAAGGCGCTGGCGGCGGCCCGCTCCGGCGAGAAGGCCCCCGACGCTCCGCCCGACCTGTCGGTGGGCGGGCATTGACCGACCGGCTGGAGGCGCAATTCGCCTTTCTGGCCGAGGCGGAACGGCTGAAATCCGTCCTGCGGGCGACCACGCTCTGCGACGGGTCGCGACGTGAAAACTCGGGCGAACATTCCTGGCATCTGGCGCTCTATGCGATGGTGCTGGCCGATCACGCGCCCCCCGGTGTCGCCATCGACCGGGTGCTGCGCATGCTGATCCTGCACGATCTGGTGGAAATCGACACCGGCGATGTGCCGATCCATTCGGCAGACGGACAGGCGCATGGATCGACCGCGGTGCAAGAGGCCGAGGCCCTTGCCGCCGACCGCATCTTCGGCCTCCTGCCCCCTGACCTGTGCGACATGTTCCGCGCGCTCTGGGAGGAGTTCGAGGCCGCCGAAACCCCCGACGCCCTTTTCGCCAAATCGCTCGACCGGGTGCAGCCGGTCATGCAGAACCTCGCCTCGGACGGGGGGACATGGAAAACCTACAACGTCACCTTCGAACAACTGGAGGCCCGCGTGGGGATGAAGGTTGCACGGGGCGCGCCGAGGCTGTGGGATTGGGTGCAGGGCAAGGCGGCAACTTGGTTCGGGCGGTGAACTTATGCCAGCAAGGCCTCACCCGGCGCTGATGGCGGCCCCTCGGGTCAGATGTTGGCCAGCAGGATGGCCCCGGCCAGCAGACTGAGCGCGAACATCGGCAGGGACCAGAGGTGGAACTGCCCCCAGATCCCCGGCCGCCCGCCAAGACGCAGCGCAATCAGATTGGCGAGCGATCCGATCGCCAGGCCGAACCCGCCGGTGCTGACACCCCAGGCCAGCGCGCGCCAATCCTCGGTAAAGGGCGCAAGAAAGATCGCCGCAGGCACGTTCGACATCCCCTGTGACAGGACCGCCCCCAGCGTATAGACGCCGCCCGGCCAGTCCATGCCGGATTGCACAAGCCCGCCAATTGCGGGCAATTGGCCAAACAAGCCGAGATTGACGAACATCAACACGAAGACCAGCAGGAGCGGCCAGTCCACACCCCGCAGCACGGTCCTGAAGGCAAGCGCGAAAACAACCGTCACGAAAGCCGTCCCGACCAGAACGAACCCGCCATTCACAGCCAGCAGGAACAACGGATAGAGGAGGACGGCGACGATCATCAGCCCCTGCCGCAGGGCCACCGGCTGTGTGGTTTCCTGGAGGAGCAATGGCGTCTTGCGAAAGCCGAACGGAATGAACACCAGCAGGATCACCAGCATCGCCGCCGCCAAAGGCAGCATCGCGAGGGTAAACTCCACAAAACCGACGCCCGAAACCTGCCAGAGAAACAGGTTCTGAGGGTTGCCGACAGGCGAGGCGGTGGAGCCCGCATTGACAGCCAGCGCCTGAAAGATGACGAGCCGGCCGACAGGCAGGCTCACCACCCGCGCAAGCCCCAGCGTCAAGGGAACCGTCACGAAAAGCGCCACATCATTCGTGACGACCGCCGCGAGCAGAGCGGCAAAAAGCACCAGCGCCAGGGCAAGGCCACGTTCACTGTGCAACCGCACGACGACTGAATGGCCAAGCCGGTCGATCAGCCCCGACACTTCCAGCCCGCGACTGAGGATCATCAATCCGGCCAATGCCCCGACCGTTTTCCAGTCCACCAACCCGGCCAATCCGGTCAGCGGGGACGGAACCAGCCACAGCATGAGGGGAAACAGCACCAGCAAAAGCACCAACAGCCATTCCGCAGCAATCCAGGCCCGGACCCGCCCAAGCGTCTGTGTCATGGCAGGTCCGGTCCCGGGCATGTCAAGGCATCGCTCCTGAGTTCGTTTTGGTTGAGCGGATCAAAGCGTTCGAATTTCCCGACATCGGAGCAGTCACTGACCCTGGTGGCCAACACTTACCGTGTCATGATATGTCGTGCCAGTGGGCATGTCCGAACCCTCTGGACAGGCAGCGTCGACAGGTTGACCCGGCCTGCCGGGCGGGCAGAGTATGGCCCCGAACACGCGGCGCCGATTTGTATACATTTGCATACCGCACTTCCCAAAGCCCCTGAAATCGGCTAGAAGCCAGTCAACCGAATCCCCACCCCAACCGAGAGGGCCCCATGACCAAGATCAAGGTAGCCAACCCCGTCGTCGAGCTTGACGGCGACGAGATGACCCGCATCATCTGGGATTTCATCAAGAAGAAGCTGATCCTGCCCTATCTCGACATCGATCTGAAATATTACGACCTCGGCATCGAGGAGCGCGACCGCACCGATGACCAGATCACCGTCGATGCCGCCAATGCCATCAAGCAATACGGCGTCGGCGTGAAATGCGCGACCATCACCCCGGATGAGCAGCGGGTGGAGGAGTTCGGGCTGAAACAGATGTGGCGCAGCCCCAACGGCACGATCCGCAACATCCTCGGCGGTGTGATCTTCCGCGAACCGATCATCTGCAAGAACGTGCCGCGCCTCGTGCCGGGCTGGACGCAGCCCATCGTGGTGGGCCGCCATGCCTTTGGCGACCAGTATCGCGCCACCGATTTCCGCTTTCCGGGCAAGGGCAAGCTGACGATCAAATTCGTGGGCGAGGATGGCACGGTGATCGAGCGTGAAGTGTTCGATGCTCCCGGGTCCGGTGTGGCCATGGCGATGTATAACCTCGACCAGTCGATCATCGACTTTGCCCGCGCCTCGATGAATTACGGGCTGGTCAAGGGCTGGCCGGTTTACCTTTCGACCAAGAACACCATCCTGAAAGCCTATGACGGGCGCTTCAAGGATCTGTTCCAGCAGGTGTTCGACGAAGAGTTTGCCGATGCCTTCAAGAAGGCGGGCATCACCTATGAACACCGCCTGATCGACGACATGGTGGCATCGGCGATGAAATGGTCGGGCGGCTATGTCTGGGCCTGCAAGAACTATGACGGCGATGTGCAGTCCGACACCGTGGCGCAGGGCTTCGGCTCGCTTGGCCTGATGACGAGCGTGTTGATGACGCCGGACGGGCAGACGGTGGAGGCCGAGGCCGCCCATGGCACCGTGACGCGGCATTACCGCCAGCACCAGCAGGGCAAGGAAACCTCGACCAATTCCATCGCGTCGATCTTTGCCTGGACGGGCGGGCTGAAGCACCGCGCGAAGCTGGACGACAACGCGGCCCTCGCGCGCTTTGCCGAAACGCTGGAGCGTGTGACCGTGCAGGCGGTGGAGGATGGCCACATGACCAAGGATCTGGCGCTGCTGGTCGGCCCGGACCAGAAATGGCTGACCACGATGGGCTATCTGGAAAAGGTGGACGAATACCTGTCGAAAGACCTCGCAGGCTGACCCTTCGGCACGGAACCGCGATGACATGGAAAAGCCGCCCCGTCCGGGCGGCTTTTCTCTTTGGAAAGGCGATCAGCCGGTCTCAGATATTCTCGGGCAGCACCTGATCCATGGTGACCGAAGGCTGGTCGCAGCCCGCCTCGCCCACCACCCGCGCCGGAACCCCGGCCACGGTCTTGCAGGGCGGGATGTCATGCAGCACGACCGACCCCGCCGCAATGCGCGAGCAATGGCCAACATGGATATTGCCCAGCACCTTGGCCCCGGCCCCGATCAGGACACCATTGCCGATTTTCGGATGGCGGTCGCCGTCCACCTTGCCGGTGCCGCCAAGTGTGACGGAATGGAGCATCGACACATTGTCCCCGACCACAGCGGTTTCACCGACAACGATGGAATGGGCATGGTCGATCATGATGCCGCGCCCGATGCGGGCGGCGGGATGGATGTCCACGCCAAACACCTCCGACACACGGGCCTGCACGAAATAGGCCATGTCACGCCGTCCCATCGTCCAGAGCCAATGTCCGATCCGATAGGCCTGCACGGCCTGAAACCCCTTGAAGAACAGGATCGGCTGGAGATAGCGGTTGCAGGCCGGGTCGCGTTCAAAAACCGCCATAAGGTCCGCGCGGGCCGCCTGGCCGATGGCGGGATCTGAGGCATGCGCCTCATCCGCGATTTCCCGCAGGATCTGTTCGCTCATTTCCCCCGAGGCGAGTTTCAGCGAAAACCGGTAGGCCAGCGCACGTTCCAGCGAAGGATGGTGCAGGATGCTCGAATGGATCAATCCACCGAGGATCGGTTCGACCTGAACTGCGGCATGGGCTTCCTCCTCCAGCCGGGTCCAGACCGGATCCACCGTGGACAGGGACTGTGTGAGGGTCTTGGGCATGGAGGGCCTCCTTCGCATATTGACCCGACGATTATAGTCGGATTTGGAGCGCAGTCCAAGACGGCAGAACACCAAGCGGTGAAGGCACGCCCCGGAAACGAATGGGGGTCTGCCGGGGAATGGCGGAACAACTCTACAAGACCCATGATCGCGGCGTGGGGGTCACACCGCAATCCTGGACTCTACTCGACAGAGGGGGGTTTCGCGGTCGGTTTTGGGGCCTTCGTCTTCACCGTCCCCGCGACCGCCTTGGGCTTGGTCTTCGATGTGGCCGTGGTCCGCGCCGCCTTGGGGGCTGCTTTCTTGACCGCCGACTTCTTCGGGGCGACCTTCTTCTTGTCCCCCTTCGACGCCTTCTCGGCCAGCAGTTCCAGTGCGCGCTCCACCGTCAGATCCTCGGGGGCGAGATCCTTCGGCAAGGTCGCATTGACCTTTTCCCATTTGACATAGGCCCCGTAGCGCCCCGGCATGACGGTGATTGCGCCGCCTTCGGGGTGGTCGCCCAATGATTTCAAAGGCTCGGCCGCGACCCGCGCACGGCTGAATTTCTGGGCCAGCACCTCCACCGCGCGGTTCATGCCGATGGTGAAAACCTCCTCGACATCCGGCAGGTTCGCATAGGTCTTGCCATGTTTGACATAGGGACCATAGCGCCCGATGGCCGCCTCGACCGGTTCACCATCCGCCGGATGCTGGCCGACAAGGCGCGGAAGGCTCAGAAGCGTGAGCGCGCGGTCCAGCGTCAGCGTATCGGGAGCCCAACCTTTCGGCAGGCTGGCGCGGTCGGGCTTGGGTTGCGCCTCGGTCGCCTCGCCGCGCTGGACATAGGGGCCGAAACGCCCGGAACGCAGGCTGATCGTCTGGCCCGAAGCATCCTCACCCAGAACCCGGCCTTCCGGCGGAACAGCGCCTTCTTCCTCGCCCCCCGAAATCGAGATCGCGCGGGTATAGCGGCATTCGGGATAGTTGCCGCAGCCGATGAAGGCGCCGCCCGCCCGCGCGGTTTTCAGATGCAGCCGGCCCGAGCCGCAGACCGGGCAGGAGCGCGGATCGCTGCCATCCTCGCGCACCGGATAGAGGTGCGGGGCCAGAAATTCGTCAATGCGTGTCAGAACCTCCCCGATGCGCAGATCTGCGGTTTCGGCAATGGCCGCCGAAAAATCGTGCCAGAAGCGCGCCAGCACTTCCTTGTAGTCCCGCTCCCCCGCCGAGACATCGTCAAGCTGGCCTTCCAGATCGGCGGTGAAATCATATTCGACATATTTGCGGAAATAGTTCGACAGAAACGCCGTCACGAGCCGGCCCTTGTCCTCGGGGAACAGCCGGTTCTTGTCCTTGCGGACATATTCGCGGTCCACGATCGTCGTCAGGATCGAGGCATAGGTCGAAGGACGGCCGATGCCCAACTCCTCCATCCGCTTGACCAATGTGGCCTCGGTATAGCGCGGCGGGGGCTGGGTGAAATGCTGTTCTGGCGAGACCTTGCGGGTCACCAGCGCATCGCCCTGGAGGATCTGCGGCAGACGCGCCTCGTCATCCTCCTCCTCGTCGCGGCCCTCTTCATAGACTTTCAGGAAGCCGTCGAACAGCAGCACCTGACCGCTGGCCCGCAGGCCGACCTGGCCATCCGGGCTGATCACATCGACGGTCGTGCGTTCCAGACGCGCCGCCGACATCTGGCTGGCGATGGTGCGTTTCCAGATCAGGTCATAGACCCGGCGCTGGTCGGCCTCGGTCAGGCGCAGCCTCTCGGGCGTGGCGGCCATGTCGGTGGGGCGGATGCATTCATGCGCTTCCTGCGCGTTCTTGGCCTTGTTCTTATACATCCGGGGGCTGTCGGGGATGTATTTCGGTCCGAATTGCGACTTGATCTGGTCGCGGGCGGACATCACGGCCTCGGGGGCCATGTCGATGCCGTCGGTCCGCATATAGGTGATATGGCCCGCTTCATAGAGCCGCTGCGCCGCGTTCATGCATTGCTTGGCCCCCATGCCGAACTTGCGGCTCGCCTCCTGTTGCAGGGTAGAGGTCATGAAGGGCGCGGAAGGGTTGCGCGAGGCGGGTTTCTGCTCCACCGAGCCGACGGAAAAGGTCCGGCTGCGGATGGCGGCCACGGCCAGTTCAGCCGCTTCGGCGGTGGCGATGTCGAACTTGTCCAGTTTCTTGCCCCCGAGCGTTACCAGCCGGGCCTCGAAGCCCTGACCTCGGGGCGTGTCGAACCCGGCGCCCACGGTCCAGTATTCGCGGGCGCGGAAGGCCTCGATCTCCATTTCCCGCTCGACAATGAGGCGCAGGCAGACCGACTGGACGCGACCCGCGGATTTCGCGCCCGGCAGCTTGCGCCACAGCACCGGCGAAAGGGTGAAGCCCACCAGATAATCCAGCGCGCGGCGCGCAAGATAGGCCTCGACCAGCGGGCCATCGACCTGACGGGGGTTTTTCATCGCCTCGGTCACGGCGGCCTTGGTGATGGCATTGAAGGTGACGCGGCTGACCTTTTTCCCCTTTTTGAGACTGGAGGACAGCGCTTCCTGAAGATGCCAGGAAATCGCTTCGCCCTCGCGGTCGGGGTCGGTGGCGAGGATCAGTTCATCATCGGTTTTCAGGGCTTCGGCGATGGCGCGGACATGTTTCCTGCTGTCGGCCGAAACCTCCCATTTCATCGCGAAATCGTCCTCGGGGTCGACGGATCCATCCTTGGGCGGCAGGTCGCGGACATGTCCATAGGAGGCCAGCACCGTATAGTCGGAGCCGAGATATTTGTTGATTGTCTTGGCCTTGGCAGGTGATTCGACAACAACGACAGCCATGGAAACCTCTTCTCTCAACACCCCCGGAACGGGGCGGCACCATGTGCGGGATGGGGCGGGATTGTCAATGGAGGCGCGTTCCCTGCGGCATTGACGCAGGCCGGGCGCGCGATGCACCCTGCATGCACCCCCTGTGCAGCTTGGGCGCAGAGAGCCGGTGCGGCGACAGGGACAGCTTGCAGGAGGCAGGATGAAACCGCTGATCTGGATTCCACTGGCCGTGGTGCTGGCCGGTCCCGCACAGGGCTGGACCGAACCGGCGCGCGGCAGCGCCGAACGCCGGGCGCTGATGGACGCCGCCCGGCCGCATGTCGAAACCATGCTGGGCGCCCCGCTCGAATTCGTGGTGGGCCGCTTGCGCCGTGAGGGGAACGTGGCCTTTGCCATGCTGTCCCCGCAACGGCCGGGCGGTGGACGCATCGACCTTTCGCGCACGCCTGTCGTTCTGCGGGACGGCTGGTATCCCGACAATATCGAGGTGCAGGTTCTCTATCGCCGGTCGGGGGCGACATGGGTCGCGGTCCATTGGTCGGTGGGCGCGACGGATGTCTGGTTCTCCTCGCCTGAGTTCTGCCGCGAATGGCGGGCCGTTCTGCCCGAATATTGTGGCTGACGCGCCTTGCGTCTTCACCCGGCCCGCGACAGCAGCCCCCCCGCCTGACGGCGGATCCTGCCCTCCATCTCCAGCGACAGGAGTTCCGGTGCGACACTGGCGGGCGGCAGGGCCAGATCGCGGATCAGTTGATCCTCGGCCAGCGGGCTGGGGCCAAGCCGGTCGAGGATGCGGCGGTGCAGGGCGGCAATCTCGGCCAATGGTCGGGCTGTGGGGGCCGGACCCGGCAGGGGCGATGCCGGAACAGGGCGCGGGCGGGGGGCGGGGGGCAGGATCGAGGCGCCCAGCGCCTCCAGCACATCCGACGAGCCCCGGATCAGCGTGGCTCCATCACGGATCAGTTCGTTGCAGCCCCCCGCGCGGGCGTCGAAGGGATGGCCCGGCACGGCCATCACCTCGCGCCCTTGTTCCAGCGCCAGGCGCGCGGTGATGAGACTGCCCGAGCGGGTTGCCGCCTCCACCACCAGCACCGCGCGGGCAAGGCCCGAAACGATGCGGTTGCGCTGCGGGAAGTGCCGTGATTGTGGTTCCAGACCGATGGGCTGTTCGGAAATCCGGCAGCCCTGTCCGGCAATCGCCGTGGCAAGCCCCGCGTTTTCCTGCGGATAGATCACATCCACCCCGCCCGCCTGCACCGCCACCGTGCCAAGGCGCAGCGCGGCCGCATGGGATTCGGCGTCGATCCCGCGTGCGAGGCCCGAGACGATGACCAGTCCCGCCTCGCCCAGCGTTTCCGCCAGCCGCCGCGCCATCCGGTGCCCGAGCGAGGAGGCATTGCGTGCCCCCACCATCGCCACCATCGGCCGGTGCAGGAGCCCTGCATCGCCGATCACCCAAAGGAGTGCCGGTGCGTCCGGCAACCCCGCCAGCGGCAGCGGATAGTCCGGTTCACCATGGAAGATGACCCGGGCGTCCGCCTTCCGGCCGGCGGCGAGTTCCGCCTCGGCAACGCCGGTGGGACAGGGCGCGTAATCCGGGGCCCCGGCGGCAGCGGCGACCCCGGGCAGCGCCTCCAGCGCCGCCTGCGCGCTGCCATGTTCGGCAATCAGCCCGTGAAAGGTGACCGGCCCGACCCGGCGCGACCGGATCAGCCGCAGCCGCGCCAGCCGTTCGGCAGCATCGAAACCTGCGCTGTTTTCCCGCATCTCCGGCATGATCGATTCGCCGCTCCCTGCCCTGACCGCTATTGATGCCGTCGCCGCAGACTGGCCGAGGAAGGTTAACGGGAAATGAATCGCGGTCCGGGCCGGGTGCCGCGCAGCGGGGCTCGCAGGATCGACACAGGTTCGTGCCGGGACGCGCAGGCGCGGCGTCCCCAGGGGGATTGGCGCGGCGACAGGGCCCCGTTATATCTGCCCCATGTTCGAAGCTTTCCTGCGCCGTCTTGTGGCCCCCGCCCCCGCCGCCCTTCCCGACCCCGAGGCGCGTCTCGCGCTCGGCGCGCTTCTGGTGCGGCTGGCCCGGGCCGATGGCGACTATGCGCCCTCCGAGAAAACCCGCATCGACGCGATTCTCGCCTGCCGCCACGGATTGACGCCGGAGGAAGCCGCCCGTTTGCGCGCCGAGGCCGAAGTGCTGGAATCCGAGGCCCCCGACACGGTGCGCTTCACCCGCGCGCTGAAAGAGGCGGTGCCGCTGGAGGATCGCGAGTCGCTGCTCGAGGCGATGTGGTCGGTGGCGCTGGCCGACCGGCAGCGCGACGACGAGGAGGACCGGCTGATGCGGCTGGTCGCGAACCTGCTGGGGCTGAGCGACCGCGCCTCGGCCGAGGCCCGGCAGCGGGTGGCGGCGCGGGGATGATCGCCGCCCTGCCGATGTATGATTTCGGCGACCTGCCCGCGGCGAATGATCAGTTCTGGGCGCTGATCCGTGACGGGCTACGCGCGCAGGGGCAGGACGCCCCCGAGGCGCTGACCCATGACGCGCCCGACCTCTGGCCGGTCTGGCAATCGCCCGCGCTGGTTCTGGCGCAGACCTGCGGCTACCCCTATCGCGCACGGCTGCATGGCAAGGTGACGCTGGTCGCAACCCCGGACTATGGCCTGCCCGGCTGCCCTCCGGGCCATTATTGCAGCGTCTATATTGCCCGGATCGGGGATCCGCGCGGGGATCTGGCGGAGTTCGACGGGGCGGGGTTCGCCTATAACGAGCCCCTGTCCCAGTCCGGCTGGGCGGCACCTGCGACCCATGCGGCGGGGCTGGGGCTGTCCTTGCGTCCGGTGCTGAAAACCGGCGCGCACCGCGCCTCGGCGCTGGCGGTGGCCGAGGGGCGGGCGGATCTGGCGGCGCTGGATGCGGTGACATGGCGGCATCTGGAACGGCTCGACCCGGTGGCCGCGCGCTTGCGGGTGGTGGGGCGGACCCCCCCGACACCGGGCCTGCCGCTGATTTGTGCTGCCGAAGTTGACGCAGCGGCCCTGCGCGGGGCGCTGGCCGAGGCCGTGGCCGGTCTGCCCGATGGACCGCGCCTTGTGCTGGGGCTGCGCGGGATCGTGCAGATCCCGGCATCGGCCTATCTTGCCGTGCCGAACCCGCCTCCGCCGGAGGCTTTGACCTGAGGACGGGTCGGCCACCGCTGCGACAGCCCATTTCGGCGGCGGACCTGCGCAAAACGGCGGGATGACCTTGCGTGCTGCCACAATGCCCGTTGCAATGGCGCGTTTTATCGGCCCTAATTTGCGACAACCATGACAATGACAGAAGCGAACGTGCCAGCCGAACCTTCCCTCCCCCCTTCCGCGACCCCGGTCATCGAAATCCGGGATCTGCACAAGAGCTATGGACAGCTCGAAGTGCTGAAGGGCATCGACATGGTCGCACCGAAGGGGCATGTGATCTCGCTGATCGGATCGTCCGGATCGGGAAAATCGACGCTTCTGCGCTGCTGCAATCTTTTGGAGGACAGCCAGCAGGGCGAGATCCGGTTCGAGGGCGAGGCGGTGCGCTGGAAAGGCGCGGGGGCGGGGCGGCATCCGGCGGACCGCGCGCAGGTGACGCGGATCCGCACCAACCTGTCGATGGTGTTCCAGCAGTTCAACCTCTGGGCGCATATGACCATTCTGCAGAACGTGATGGAAGCGCCAGTGACGGTGCTGAAACGCGATGCGGGCGAGGTGGAGGCCAAGGCACGGCACTATCTGGACAAGGTGGGGATCGCGGACAAGGCCGATGCCTTTCCCGCGCAGCTTTCGGGTGGGCAGCAGCAGCGCGCGGCCATCGCGCGGGCGCTGTGCATGGAGCCGCGTGCGCTGTTGTTCGATGAACCGACCTCGGCGCTGGACCCGGAACTGGAACAGGAAGTGGTCCGCGTCATCAAGGCGCTGGCCGAGGAGGGGCGCACGATGATCCTTGTGACCCATGACATGCGGCTGGCGGCGGATGTATCGGACCATGTCGTGTTCCTGCATCAGGGACGCACCGAGGAAGAAGGCCCACCCACAGAATTGTTCGGCAATCCGAAAACCGACCGTCTGCGCGGATTCCTGTCGGCCACGGCCTGACGGGACAGACGGGCGGAAAAACTGAAAACAAGCCACTCAACGGGAGACTGAAACATGAAGAAACTGATGATCGCGACCGCCCTTGTGGCGCTGACGGCGGGGGCCTCCGTGGCGCAGACCGTGCGCATGGGCACCGAGGGCGCCTACCCCCCCTACAACTTCATCAACGATTCGGGCGAGGTGGACGGGTTCGAGCGCGAACTGGGCGACAAGATGTGTGAAATGGCCGGGCTGACCTGCGAATGGGTCACGACCGACTGGGACAGCATCATCCCCAACCTGCAATCGGGCAACTATGACACGATCATCGCGGGCATGAGCATCACCGAGGAACGCGGCAAGGTGATCGACTTCACCCAGAACTACATCCCCCCCGCTGCCAGCGCCTATATGGCGCTGGAGGCCGGGGCTGACATCTCGGGCGTGATCGCGGCCCAGGTCGGCACGATCCAGGCGGGCTATATCGCGGAAAGCGGTGCCACGCTGCTGGAATTCGCGACACCGGATGAAACCGTGGCTGCCGTGCGCAATGGCGAGGCCGATGCGGTCTTTGCCGACAAGGATTACCTTGTGCCGATCGCAGCGGAATCGGGCGGACAACTGGTGATGCTCGATTCCGATGTGCAACTGGGCGGCGGCGTCGGCATGGGCCTGCGCAAATCCGACACCGAGCTGAAGGCGAAATTCGACGATGCAATCACCGCGATGAAGGCGGATGGGTCGCTCAACGAGTTGATCGTCAAATGGTTCGGCGCCGACGCGCTGACCTTCTGATGACCTGAGGTGCGGGCAGGCGGGCGCATCCGTGCCCCCTGCCCCATTCCCCGATGTTCGCTTATTGCAGCGACCCTTCGCAACTTGAGGGCCTTGTCTGGCTTTCCTGCTACCTGACCACAGGCAAGCATTTCGAATTCTATTGGTCTTTCCTGACCGTGCTGACGCTCCTGGCCGTGACGGCCCCCACGGCGCTGGCCTTCGGCTTTGCCGGGGCGATGGCGTCGCGCGCGCCCTTCCTGCCGCTGCGGGTGATCGGCAAGACCTATACCGCCATGGTGCGCGGCATCCCCGACATCGTGTTTTTCCTGTTCTTCGTGATCGCACTCGATCAGGGCATCGAATGGATCATGCACCAGATCCGCTGCCCGGACTGGACCGACCCGATCCGGCAGGGTCTGGAGTTCCGCGTCTGCCCCGAGGCCAAGGTGCCGCTCGGATCGGCGCCGCAATCCGTCCACCGCCTTTACGGGGCGGGGCTGGCGGTGTTCACCTTCGCGCTGGTGTTCGGGGCCTTTGTCGCCAATGTGCTGTCGGGTGCCATGGCCGCCGTGCCGCGTGCGCAGCTTGAAACCGGCGAAAGCTATGGCATGAGCCAGGGCCAGGTGTTCCGCCGCATCCTTGTGCCGCAGATGTGGGTCTATGCGCTGCCGGGCCTGTCGAACCTGTGGATGATCCTCATCAAGGCCACGCCGCTCCTGTTCCTGCTGGGTGTGCAGGATGTGGTCTATTGGGCGCGCGAACTGGGCGGGTCCAAAACCTCCGCCTTCGAATACCCGCATCCCGACTGGCGGCTCTGGTATTTTCTTGTGCTGCTGGTCTTTTACCTCGCCATGACCAAGGTCTCCGAGGTCATCCTGACCCGCGTCCAGCGCCGCCTGAGCCACGGGCAGGCGACAGCGGCGGGCGAAGCGCAGCGGCGGGCGGCAGCATGAGCATGACCTGCTGGGAAACCGTCAACGCCTATGCCTTCCGGTCCCTGGGCTACGGTGAACGGTTGCTCCCGCGCGAGGATTTCACGCTGTGCCAGCAATTCACCCTGATCGGATCAGGGTTGATCTGGAATGTCTATTTCGGGGTGCTGGCGCTGATCGCGGGGTTCTTTCTTGCCAATGCCATCGCCCTTGGCAAATCCGCCCGCGCACCCCTGCTGCGCAAACCCTGCGAATGGTTCATCTTCATCTTTCGCGGCTCGCCGCTGTTCATCCAGTTCTTCCTTGCCTATGAGGCGCTGGTGCTGCTGCCGCGCGCCGGGGTGGAGATTTTCGGGCTGACGGTGCAGACAAGCTGGCTGACAAAGGCCTGGGCCGGGGCGCTGATCGTGCTGTTTCTCAACACCGCCGCCTATTCGGCAGAAATCTTCCATGGCGCGCTCCGATCCATCCCCAAGGGCGATCTGGAGGCGGCGGATGCCTACGGGCTGACCGGCTGGGCGCGGTTCCGGCGCATCCAGTGGCCCACCATGCTGCGGCTGGCCTGGCCCGCCTACACGAATGAGGCGATATTCCTGTTCCACGCCACGACATTGGTGTTCTTTTCGGGCTTTCCTGCCTTCCAGCAACGCGGCGACGCGCTTTACTATGCCAAGTATTTCGTGGACAAGACCTTCAACCCCTTCGTGCCCTATCCGATCGTGGCGCTTTACTTCATCGCGCTGACACTGGGGCTGATCTGGGTTTTCGGGCGCATCAATTCACGGCTCAACCGGCATCTGCCGGCCAATACGCGGGCGCGGCCGAGGCTGCTGCCCCAGATCATCAGGTGACGACATGAAAGACTGGCTCAGAAAACACCCGGAGGTGCGCACGATCCGCGTGGCCGCCGCCGATCTCAACGCGCAGGCGCGCGGCAAGCGGATCCCGGCCCGCTTTGCCGACAAGGTGGTCAAGGACGGCACGCGCTTTCCCTTCTCCGTCCTGAGCCTCGACATCTGGGGCGAGGATATCGACGACAACCCGCTGATCTTCGAACAGGGCGATCAGGACGGCGTGCTGAAGCCCACCGAACGCGGCTTCATGCCGATGCCCTGGCTGGAGGCACCGACGGCCCTGTTGCCGATCTGGATGTTCCGCGAGAATGGCAAACCCTATGAGGGCGATCCGCGCCATGCGCTCAATACCGTGGTCGAACGCTACAAGGACCGCGGCCTGACGCCGGTGGTGGCGATGGAGCTTGAATTCTTCCTGATCGACGATTCGGGGAAAAAGCTGCAGGTGCCGCTGTCGCCCCGGTCGGGCAAACGCAGGAAGGCCGCCGAAACGCTGTCGATCCGGGCGCTGGATGCGTTCGACGTGTTCTTCACCGATCTTTACGACGCCTGCGAGGCGATGGACATTCCCGCCGACACCACCACCTCGGAAACCGGCCTCGGGCAGTTCGAGGTCAACCTGATGCATTGCGACGACCCGCTGCGGGCCGCCGATGATGCCTGGCTCTTCAAGATGCTGGTCAAGGGTCTGGCGCGGCGGCACGGATTTGCGGCGTCATTCATGGCCAAACCCTATCCGGAATATTCGGGGTCCGGCCTGCACACGCATTTTTCGGTGATCGACCGCAACGGGGCCAATGTGTTCGACAGCGGCGGACCGAAAGGCACGGCGATCCTGCGTCATGCGGTGGCGGGCTGTCTGGAGGCGATGGCCGATTCGACGCTGCTGTTTGCCCCCCATGCCAACAGCTATGAACGCCTCGTGCCCGAGGCCCATGCGCCGGTGAACATCTGCTGGGGATACGAGAACCGCACGGCGGCCATCCGCATCCCTGCGGGCAATGCCGCCGCGCGGCGGATCGAGCATCGCGTGGCGGGGGGCGATGTGAACCCCTACCTCATGCTGGCGGTGATCCTTGGGGCTGCGCTGAACGGGATCGAGGATGGCACCGAACCGCCTTCCCCGATCACCGGCAATGCCTATGCGATCGAGGGGCTGGCGAGCATCCCGACCTCCTGGGCCGAAGCCATCAATGCCTTCGAATCCTCCACCATCCTGTCGCGCATCTTCAACCCCGAACTGATCCGCAACATGGTGCTGACCAAGCGGCAGGAAATGCACTATCTCGCCGAACTCAGCCCCGAGGAACAGGTCGAACTCTACCTCGACACGGTCTGACCCGCATCGCGGCGGGTGGCCCCGATGATTGCATCCGGGCCGCCAATCAGGCATTGGCGGGGAAAGACCCCCGCCAAACCACTTCCCCAACCCCGGAGTCCCCGATGGATTACGAAAAATCAGGCAGCGCCAAGGCCCACAAGAACGCGCCCCGCCATGCCGAACACAATGCCTATGGCACCGACAAGACCCCCTACACCGGCAAATCCCCGAAAGCCGAGCTTGTGGCAAAACTGAAAGCCGCCGCCGAGGCGAAAAAGACAAAAGACTGAACCGCGCGTCCGATCGGGTGTCGATGCGCCCCACCCGCGCCCCGGACTGCAGCACAGCGGCGACTAGCGCCGCCGACCCTCCCGCTTCCGGTCGGCCCTTGACCCCCTTTTTCTGTCCGGAAATGTCCCGGGGGGTGCAGGGGGGCAGCGCCCCCCTGCCTGCGTCCCCGCAACACGCCTCCACAACACGACGCCCCTGCCCCTCCGCGCCCCCTTGCCGACCCCCTGCCCGCGCGGGTAGTCTGGTCGCACCCTCATATCAGGATTTTCCATGCTGATCGGCATTCTGCAAACCGGCGCCGCGCCCGACCAACTCAGGCAAGAAACCGGCGACTATCCCGACATGTTCCGGCAGTTGCTGGCGGATCAGGGGTTCGCGTTCCGCACATGGCATGTCGAGGTGATGGAGTTTCCGCCCGACATCCACGCCGCCGATGGCTGGCTCATCACCGGGTCGCGCCATGGCGCCTATGAGGATCACCCCTTCATCCCGCCGCTGGAAACCTTCATCCGCGACGCCTACGCCGCCCATGTGCCCGTGGTCGGCATCTGTTTCGGCCATCAGATCATCGCGCAGGCGATGGGCGGCCGGGTCGAGAAATATGGTGCGGGCTGGTCGGTCGGGCCGACGGATTATGACTTCAACGGTGAAACGATCACGCTCAATGCCTGGCATCGCGATCAGGTGACGCGCGCACCCGAGGCAGCACAGGTCATCGCCCGCAATGACTTCTGCGAGAATGCGGCGCTGCTCTATGACGACCGCATCCTGACCGTGCAGGCGCATCCCGAGTTCCAGCCCGCCTTCATTGACGGCCTCATGCGCACACGCGGACCCGGCCTTGTGCCTGACCCGCTGATGCAGGCGGCAAGGGCGCGCCTGTCCGATCCGCTGGATACCGGGACCATCGCGCAGCGCATCGGCGATTTCTTCCGCGCCAAACAGGCCGCACAGGCCCAGCAAAGCGAGGCCGCCCATGGCTGACTGGATCGCACAGATCCCCGAGGCGGCGCGCGCCTATATCGACGGGCGCCGTCTGGATGAAATCGAATGCATCATCGGCGATATTGCCGGGGTGGCGCGCGGCAAGGCCATGCCCGCATCGAAATTCGCCAAACAGCAGAACTATTTCCTGCCGAACTCGATCTTCCTGCAAACCATCACCGGCGAATGGGCGGACAACCCTGCGGGCCTGTTCACCGAACCCGACATGATCCTGCGCCCGGACTATGCCACCACCTCCGCCGCGCCCTGGACGGCGGATGTGACGCTTCAGGTGATCCATGACGCCTATGACCAGGCCGGGAACCCGGTGGCCTCGGCGCCGCGCAATGTGCTGCGCCGGGTGGTCGAGCTTTACAAGGCGCGGGGCTGGACCCCGATTGTCGCGCCCGAGATGGAGTTCTTCCTTGTCGCGCGCAACATCGACCCCAACCAGCCGATCATACCGCCCATGGGCCGGTCCGGCCGCCGCGCGGCGGGCAAGCAGGCCTATTCCATGTCGGCGGTTGATGAATACGGCAAGGTGATCGACGATATTTACGACTTTGCCGAGGCGCAGGGGTTCGAGATCGACGGCATCCTGCAAGAGGGCGGTGCGGGACAGGTGGAGATCAACCTCGCCCATGGCGATCCGATCGCATTGGCCGACGAGATCTTCTTCTTCAAACGTCTGATCCGCGAAGCCGCACTCCGGCATGACTGTTTCGCCACCTTCATGGCAAAACCCATCGAGGGCGAACCCGGATCGGCCATGCATATCCATCATTCGGTGGTGGATACGAAAACCGGGCTCAACATCTTTTCCGCCCCCGATGGCGGCGAGACGGAGGCGTTTTTCCATTTCATCGCGGGCATGCAGAACCATCTGCCCGCCGCCGTGGCGCTGCTCGCCCCCTATGTGAACAGCTATCGCCGCTACGTTCCCGACTTTGCCGCCCCCATCAATCTGGAATGGGGCCGCGACAACCGCACCACGGGGCTGCGCGTGCCGATCTCGGGGCCCGAGGCGCGGCGGGTGGAAAACCGGCTGGCGGGGATGGATTGCAACCCCTATCTCGGCCTCGCGGCCAGCCTTGCCTGCGGCTATCTGGGGCTGGTGGAGGCGACAATTCCGCGCGCCGAATGCAAGGGCGACGCCTATATGTCGGAAACCGACCTGCCCTACAACCTTGGCGATGCTCTGGACCTGCTGGACGAGGACAAGGCCCTGCAGGAGGTTTTGCGCCCTGAATTCTGTTCGGTCTACGATTCGGTCAAGCGTAATGAATACAAGGAGTTCCTGCAGGTCATCAGCCCCTGGGAACGCGAACATCTGCTCCTGAACGTATGAACCTGTTGCATGCCAATGACCGGCGCGGGGAATATCCCGCGTCCTATTATGCCGCGACTGCGACCCCGCTGGCCCCCTTCCCGATGCTCAAAGGGCAGGTCGAGGCGGATGTCTGCGTGGTGGGGGCCGGCTATACCGGTCTCTCGGCGGCGCTGCATCTGGCCGGGGCGGGATTCCGCGTCGTGGTGCTGGAGGCGCATCGCGTGGGCTTCGGCGCCTCGGGGCGCAATGGCGGGCAGGTGGGCTCCGGTCAGCGGCTGGAACAGGATCAGCTTGAATCCATGGTGGGCCGCACGCGCGCCCGCACGCTCTGGGACATGGGCGAGGAGGCCAAGGCGCTGGTCAAGGATCTGATCGCGCGCCATGCGATGCCGGTCAAATTCCGCCCCGGCATCGCACATGCCTGCTACAGCCAAGCCGAGGTGGATCATGCCAGGTCCATGGCCGAGAAACTGGCGCGGGATTACGACTACCCCCATGTCGAGCCGCTGCCCGAGGGGCTGATCGGCTCGACCGCCTTCAAGGGCGGCGATATCGACCGCGGGGCGGGCCATCTCCACCCCTTGAATTTTGCCATCGGGCTGGCACAGGCCGCGGTTGCGGCGGGGGCAGTGATCCATGAGGGATCCGAGGTCCACGCCATTTCGGACGGCGCACGCCCGGTGGTGCGCACCGCCGAGGGGCAGATCGCCTGCGATCATGTCGTGCTGGCAGGCAATGGCTATCTCGGGCGGCTGGACCGCCGCGTGGCGGCCCGCGTCATGCCGATCAACAATTTCATCATCGCGACCGAACCCCTGGGGGATCTGGCGCGCGAGGTGCTGGCCGAACCCGTGGCCGCCTGTGACACGAAATTCGTGGTAAATTACTGGCGCCTCTCCGACGACAACCGGCTGCTGTTCGGGGGGGGCGAAAGCTATGGCTACCGTTTTCCCGACATCGTGAAAACCGTGCGCAAGCCGATGCTGGAGGTCTATCCGCAGTTGCGCGACGTGAAGATAGACCATGCCTGGGGCGGCACGCTGGCGATCACAATGAACCGACTGCCCTGTTTTCTCCGCCCGCGCCCGAACCTCTGGTCGGCCTCGGGCTATTCGGGCCACGGCGTCGCCATGGCAACGCTGGCGGGCAAGCTGATGGCGCAGGCCATTGGTGGGCAGGCGGGCGGGTTCGATGTCATGGCCAGCCTGCCGCAGACGCGGTTTCCGGGCGGCTCGGCCCTGCGCTGGCCACTGCTCGTGACGGCGATGACCTGGTATTCGCTGCGCGACCGGCTCGGCCTCTGACCCTGCGGCAGTGCGGCTTGCCCGGGTGGGAGCCTCCGGCGGGGATATTTAAGGACAGAAAAAGACCACCCACCGCCTTTTCTGTCCTCAAATATCCTCGGGGGGTGAGCCGCGGCACGCGGCGAGGGGGCAGACGGCCCCCCTGCCCTGTCTGCCGGTGACGCGCCGCTGTCAGAGTGCTGCATCGGGGCGGGGGCTTTCCAGTCATTCCGCCGGGAAAGCCCTGCATTCCGCCCGCCCGCCTCACGCCCCGGATTGAAAGCCCGCGCGCGCGCGGATAGCGTGGAGGGGATCAGAGACAGAAGGATGACCGACATGCGTGACGATACCCCCAACAGCTGGGAAAGCCGCGCCGACAATTATTCGCTTTATGGCTTCACCGACCTGCCCTCCGTCCACGAACGGGGCGCCGTGATCCTGACGCATGGCAAGGGCCCCTATGTTTATGATGTGCATGGCCGTGCCTATCTCGATGGCAATTCGGGGCTGTGGAACATGGTCGCGGGTTTCGACCATCCGGGGCTGACCGAGGCCGCCAAGGCGCAATATGACCGCTTTCCGGGCTATCACGCCTTTTTCGGCCGGATGTCGGACCAGACGGTGATGCTGTCGGAAAAGCTGGTGGAAGTGTCCCCTTTCGACCGGGGCCGGGTCTTCTATACCAATTCCGGGTCCGAGGCGAATGACACGATGGTCAAGATCCTGTGGTTCCTCGGCGGCGCCGAGGGAAATCCGCAGCGGCGCAAGATCATCACGCGGATCAACTCCTATCACGGGGTCACGGCGGTTTCCTCCTCCATGACCGGCAAGCCCTATAATTCGGTTTTCGGCCTGCCCTTGCCCGGCTTCATCCATGTCGGCTGCCCGCATTACTGGCGGTTCGGCCATGAGGGCGAGAGCGAGGCACAATTCACCGAGCGTATGGCGCGCGAGTTGGAGGCCACGATCATCAAGGAAGGAGCCGACACGATTGCGGGTTTCTTCGCCGAGCCGGTTATGGGCGCGGGCGGGGTGATCCCGCCGTCGGCGGGCTATTTCCAGGCGGTGCAGAAGGTGCTGAAACGCTATGGTATCCCGCTGATCGCCGATGAGGTGATCTGCGGCTTCGGGCGCACCGGCAATACCTGGGGTTGCCAGACCTATGATTTCATCCCCGATGCGATCATCTCGTCGAAAAACATCACGGCCGGCTTCTTCCCCATGGGCGCGGTGATCCTCGGCCCCGATCTTGCCGACCGGGTGCAGGCGGCGGCCGAAGCGATCGAGGAGTTTCCCCATGGTTTCACCGCCTCGGGCCATCCGGTCGGCTGTGCGGTGGCGCTGAAGGCCATCGACGTGGTGATGAATGAAGGGCTGGCCGAGAATGTCCGCACGCTCACACCCTATTTCGAGGCGGGTATGGCGCGGCTGGCGGAACATCCCAATATCGGGGAATGGCGCGGCAAGGGGCTGATGGGCGCGCTTGAGGCGGTGAAGGACAAGGCAACCAAGACGCCGTTTGACGGCAAGTTGTCGGTCAGCGAGCGCATTGCCAACACCTGCACCGATCACGGGCTGATCTGCCGCCCGCTGGGTCAGGCCATCGTGCTGTGCCCGCCTTTCATCTGCACCACCGCGCATCTGGACGAACTGTTCGACAAGCTGGAACAGGCGTTGAAGAAGGTGTTCAAGGAAGTGGCCTGAGGCCTGACCGGTCCATGGAAACAGACTGACGAAGGGGGCCTCCGGGCCCCCTTTTCGCAGGCCGGGCGGGCACAAAAGCTTGGCAGGATGATGGTTCTCGCGTAGGTCGGACCAGAATTCAAGTCGAAGCGAAAGGAATGTCCCCCGTGATCAGAACCCGTCTTGTCGAACTTTCCACCATCGAGGCCATCGCCTATCGCCGCAAGCTGCGCGGCGGGCATTCCGGCGTCGTCATCCAGCGGTTCGATTCGGCGCAGCCCGGCCTCGCCTCCATCAACCGCAACGATGGCAGCCCCGACATCGCCCATAACGTGCCGAAGGATCTGTTTCCGGTCGAAGCCTTTGTCGAGGCGCTCGATCTGACTTCGGGCCTGCCCTACAACCAGCGCGGCACGATCAAGCTGGGTGCCGCCCCGGAAAAGCCCGAAGAGGTGGAGGAAACCGAGGCCGAGATCGCGACCGTCTGCAGCAAGGAATATGGCGCCATCGTCGCCGCCTATACCGACAAGCGCGGCGCGCTGTCCTATGACCTGCTGAACAAGGATTTCATCCAGTTCGCCAAATCGAGCAAGGTGGTGGCCGACATGGCCGCGGCGAAAGCCCCGGTCGAGGAGATCCGCAACCATGTCGTCAAGGTCAAGCTGGAACAACTGACCGGCAACCGCAACCTCACCGACGCCCAGACCGCCGCCATCGTGGAGATGCTGGACGAGGTGAGCCCGCGCAATGTGTTCAAGGTGCTGAACGACGAATTGCGCAAGATGCTGGCCCGATAGGGCAAGGGGGCGGGGCGGGTCAGGCGGGAACGGGCGTTGAAAATGCCTTGTCCGGGGCGGCGCGAGCGGCATTGGCGCTGGAGCGCAGGCATGACGGACCGGAAGCGCGCGCCTGTGACCGCCGGTCAGGATGGTGACAGGCGCGGGTCACTGCGCAAATCCGGTTGCCCGCAACCCGGGCCTTGTTCCGACAGCTATTTCTTCTTCGACGCTTCTTTGAATTTCCCGCGCGCCAGAAGAGCGACCTCGGCTTCGAACTCCGCGCCCGGCCTGTGACCGCCCTTCATGCCCTCGCTTGCCCGACGGCGCGGTTCCGCGCCGGCGGTTTGCACTGATCAGGCCGGTTCCATGCCTTGCGGGATCGGGATTTCGGATGCCCGGCTGCGGCTTTCATGGAGGCTTTCCTGTCGAATCCGCAAGCGTTCCAGATACATGGGCGCCAGCGGGCCTTGACAGGATCTGACACCGGTTTTCTGACCTGGGGGGAAACGACCGGCAGACCTGTTGCCGGAACAGCCGAAACAAGAAAGGGCCGCGGTTTCCCGCAGCCCTTCGTTGCAATCCTGTCCGAAGAAAGGATCAGTTCTTCGCGTAATATTCGACGACGAGGTTCGGTTCCATCTGGACCGGATAGGGCACATCGCCCAGACCGGGGGTGCGCACGAAGGTCGCGGTCATCTTGTTGTGGTCAACCTCCAGATAGTCCGGCACGTCGCGCTCGGCCAGGGCCACCGCTTCCAGCACGATGGCGAGCTGGCGTGAGCTGTCCTTGACCGCGATCACGTCGCCTTCCTTGCACCGGTAGGAGGCGATGTTCACGCGCTTGCCGTTCACGGTGATATGGCCGTGGTTCACGAACTGGCGGGCGGCAAAGACGGTCGGCACGAACTTGGCGCGATAGATGATCGCATCCAGACGGCGTTCCAGCAGACCGATCAGGTTCTCGCCGGTGTCGCCCTTGACGCGCTCGGCCTCGCCATAGATCTTGCGGAACTGTTTTTCGGTCAGGTCGCCGTAATAGCCCTTGAGCTTCTGCTTGGCGCGAAGCTGCGTGCCGAAGTCGGAAAGCTTGTTCTTGCGGCGCTGGCCGTGCTGGCCGGGGCCGTATTCACGCTTGTTCACCGGGGATTTCGGACGGCCCCAGATATTTTCGCCCATGCGGCGGTCGATCTTGTATTTGGCAGAGGTGCGTTTGGTCACCGCTGATCTCCTTGCAGTTTTGCGAAGGGCGTTGTCCTTTCCCGCGGGCAGAGTTGCCTTCGGGCGACAGGCTTCCCCTTGCGGGGTCCACCAACACCAATGAAAAGCCCCGGAGGCTGCCCCCCGGGACCGATGCCGCGCTTATACAGGCGGAAAAGCCGGTGTCAACCGCCCCGCAGCGGTCCTCATGCCGCCAGATCGTGACGCAGGATCGCGGCCTCGGGGGCTGAGAGGTTGCGGCGGACAAAATCGCCATAGACATGGGGATTGTCGGCCAGCCCCGGCAGGATCTGCAACAGTCCGGCACGCTGTTCGGGCGCCACCGTTTCCAGGGCGGTGTTGGAGGGATGGAAGCTTTCCGTCTCCAGACCATTGGCCCAGATCACCTGATGGCGGTCCAGCAGCACATGCACATAGGTCACTTCGCGCAAGGCGTGATCGACCATGATCGAGTGGTCGTTGACCAGATCCTCCGCCGCAACCAGCACCTCTGGGGTGTTGAACAGCGCCTGCGCCGCCGGTCCCTTCACCAGCATCCGGTGCTGGGGCGACACCAGAAGGTCGCGATCCGGCCGCCCTGCCCCGAGCGCGCCCCCCCTGAGCCGGATCGGGCGCAGATGCGGCATCGCATGCAGCCGCGCCCCGGTCATGCGGCGCTGTCCGGTCCACAGCACCTCGTCCAGCCCGTTGTCCATGGTCTGGATGCGGTCGCCCGGACGCAGATCCTCGATGGCGCATTCCCCCCCTGCCGTGCGGATCATCGTGCCCGGCGCGAAACAGATCACCCCACCGGCCGGGCTGCTGCCCGACGGGCGCGCATTGCGGTCGATGGATTGCTGCACGATCCACAGATCGCGGTTCACCGGCGGCAGATCCCCCACGAACATCACAAGCCGCGCCCCGGTATCGGGCACATCAATGAGGGTTGCCGTAAAGGCGCCGCGCCCGTCAGTCACGACGAAGGCCTGCTCGGGGCCATCCTGCCCGGTTTCCTCGGCGTCCCGGCCATCGTCAGCCGGCTTTTGCCTGACCCCGATCGCCACGCCGACCAGACGGCGAACCGTGCGCGCCGCCCGTTTCCTGAGTTCCGTCGCCCCCTCGGGCGCATCCAGCCGCAACAACCCTTGAACGCCGTCCACGCGGACCGCCGTGCCCGTCCAGCGCCAGGAGGCGCCGACGGCCATCAGGTCCAGTGAAGCGGCCCTCAGGCCATCCGTCTCGGTCTGCGACCAGGAGATGACGAACGTGCCCCCACAGCCCGTAGTCATTGCCTGTTTGCCTGCTCAATTTCGTTTCTTTTTGTTGCGCTGTTTTCAACGCTTTATGAGACGACGTTAACAGATGCGTCGCAGATGCGATATGACAGGAATGCCACAGTCATCCAGAAAGAATGTCGGCTGACATGTGCCGGTCAGAAGCGCAGCCGCAAGCGCAGGGAGCCGACGGTCTGCGCGGCGGGCTGGCCGGAAAATTCGCGGCTCAGGCGCGTAACGCCATAGAAAACCTCGGACTTCTCACCGCGCCAATGCAGCCCTGCGCGCAGGCGACTGCGGGTTCCCTCCAGTGCTGCGGCACCGCCCGATGGCAGATAGGCACTGTCCTGCACCCGCGCGACATCGGCCCCCAGAACGAAACTCGTCCCGGCGCCATCCGTGCCCCGGATGCCGGTGAAGCGCTGCCCCGTCACCTGATCGCGCAACAGAAGCGCGCCTTCGCCAAAGGATCCGAAGGTCAGGTCGCCGCCGACGCGCAGATAGGATTCCACCCCGGCCTGCGCCTCGACAAAGGGCCGGATGCGCAGGCGCTCCGACAGCCGGAAGCTCTGCCCGAGTTCGGCAGAGAGCGTGGGATGCAGCGCATCGCCGATCTGGCCCGCCAGCGCGGGCGCAGGGGATTTCAGGTCCAGCAGCCGGTGAACCCGGCGCTGCAACTGTCCGACTCCGGTCTGCCTGCCGGTGGCCACAAGGTCGAACCCGACCCGCGCCTCGGCCCCGGCGAGTGCGAAATGCGTGTGCATACCCAGCGAAAGGGCCCCGACATAGCGCCGGTCGGTGGCGGCAGGTGCCGCCAGATTTGCCGGTGCGATGACTTCCGAGCGCAAACGATATTCGACGATCTCCCCGAAGCGGGAGGGCAGCGCATAGCTCCAGCCCGGCCCGCGCACCATGCTGACCGTATAGGAGCCGGTTCGCCACCGGTCTTTCCCGTCGCCGATGGCGTCATTGCTGAAGAAGCGGCCAAAGCCGAGCGTGCCACGATCTATGGCGCCGGACTGGGCCAATACCGGGGAGGAGACAACCGAAACCGCGGCCAGTGCCGCAAGCAGAGCCTTGCACATTCCATCACGTCCAAAAAGGGGCCCCACCCAGAAGGCCAGTTAACCCCGATTGCCGCGAGCGGGCCATGGCAAAGCGCAGATCACCGGGCAGGCCCCGCCGGGTTGTGTGGTTCGGGTGACAGTCGAGGCCGATGCGCCGCAGGTCACCACGTTACAAGGCATCGCCTGCGGTGACGATTGACAGCCCCGCCGGAGACGCGCAAACCTTGTGATTATCAAACAATCTTTCTGGAGATGACGATATGCGCATGACTCCGACAGCCGTTCTCCTTGCCCTTGGTCTCGCATTGCCCCTTGCCAGCCCGGCCAGGGCCGACCCTGCAGTAGGCGTCGGCGTGAGCATCCTCTTCGGAGGCGAGTCCTCGCTTGGCCTGCGGATCTTTTCCAGCGACCGGCGCAACCGGGCCGCGGCATCGGTGGGGCTTGACTATGTGTTCCGCTCGCAGCGCATCCGCCCGACCATCGGCGCGGCCTATCTGGGCAACAATGCCTATATCGGGCTGGATATGGGGCTCGACCTGGCCCGGGGCGGCGTCGATTTCTCGGCCGGGATCGGGGTGACCAAGACCAAACGGCGGGCGGCCGCCCCCGTTGTCACGCCCCCGCCGGTCGTTGTGGTGACCGAAACCGGCGACAGTTGACCTGACCAGGGCCGCCCCTGTCCGGCGCCGGGGGCGCTTCGCCCCCCGGACCCCCCGAAGGTATTTGAGCCAAGATGAAATCCCTGCCGTTTCATCTTGGCTCAAATACCTTCGGGGTGAGGCCCGCAAGGGCCGAGGGGCAGCGCCCCTGCTCCCGCTTCAGGCTGTTACAGCTTCGGGCGGCTCCTCGCGTCGATGCGGAAAGCCGCCGCACCCGGTATGACATGATCCTGCAAGCGGATCACGGCGAACGCGGGGCACCCCGGACCGCCCTTCCGGCTGGTCAGGCGCCCGCAAGAACCGTCTCCGAGGCCCCTGCCCGACACGCCGCGGCCCTGCGCCGCCGTCAGTCGCCGCTCGTCAGGAAGGTTTCCGCCTCGCATTGCGCCGGAGACTGGATCAGACCGTGGCCAAAGACCGGATCAAACCCGGCCTCGCCCAGATCGCGGGCGCAGCCGATCAGGGTTTCCACGACATCCGCAATCGGGGCGTCGGGGTCGCGCAGGCGCGACACCGCCAGGGAGGCGGTGACGAAGGGGGCTGCGTAGGAAGTGCCCGACCGCAGCCTTCCGCCTGAAACCGAGGCCGCCGTCCAGAGGTTCACACCGGGGGCCGCGAACTGGATATAGGGGCCCTGATTGGCTTGCCGCCAGGCGCGTTCCTGCCTGTCCACCGCTGTCACCGCAATCACCTCGGGCCAGGCCGCCGGAAAGGCGGGCGCCGCCCCCGGCCCGCCATTCCCCGCCGCCGCGACCAGCGCCACGCCCTCGGCATGCGCAATCTCGACCATCCGCCGCAGCACCGCATTGTCTGGCCCCGACAGCGACAGGTTGATGACCGAGACACCCGCCCCGATCAGCAGGTCCACCGCCTGCGCCAGGGCAAAGGCATCGGCCCGGTCCCCCTGCGGGGTGGCATGGAAGGCTTCGACTGCATGCAGTTCGGCAAAGGGCAGAAGCCCCGGAACCCGGCTGTCCAGCCGCCCCACCAGCATCGCGGCAACCGCCGTGCCATGCTGGCGCCCGGCAACCGCACGCTCGGCCAGATCCGCCTGTTGCACGGTCAGGCGCTGCCCGGCCAGGGCGTCATGCGTCGTGTTTATGCCGGTGTCGATCATGCCGATCTTCGGGGCAAGCGCGCTTGGCCAGCCCGTCCAGCCGATCATCTCCTGCGCGGCGCAGCCTTCGGGACCACAGAGGAAATTCTCCGGCGCATAGAGCGCATTCGCATCGGACAGCGTGCCGGGAAACAGCGTGGCCAGCTCCGCCTGCGCCACCCCAACCGTCCGGCCGGGCGGCAGACCGAGCCGCAAAAGCGTGCCCCCCGCGTGCGGAGCGCCGATCCGGGCAAGCACCGGATAGCCTGCCGCCGCCAGCGCCTCGGGGGCGATGCCATCGGGCAGCAGCGCCACCATCTCGGGCCGGGTGGCCGCCGCGCGGACCGTCTGGCTCGCGGGTTGGCGGGCGGGCTGGCGCGTCGTCTCGCGGCTGCGGGGCGCCCTCCGCCCGGAAGGGAGCGACGCCCGCGAGGATCCACCCGAGCCTCCGGACCCGCCCGAGGCTCTGGCCGTTCCGATCATGCTCAGCGCCGGGGCCAGATAGGCGATGGGGGCGGCAAGGCCGAGGCGCTTGAGCAGCGCCCGCCGACGCGGGTCCACCTCCGGCCCCTTGGCCTCCGCCTTTGCCGCCCGATCCTTGTGCCGGTCTGTCATGCCCATCCTCTTTCCTGCCGCTTGCGCCCGATCACCCCTTGCAAGATAACACTCCGGTCACAGGTTTCATTCCCTGCGGGACAGGAATTTTGTTTTGCCGATGGCGGGAATGAACCGCAAGACTGCGCCGTTATCCCTCCAGGCGGCTGTTCGAGCGGAAGGTGATCCACGTGTCCAACGAGATTAGATCCGAGATGATCGCATTGCTGCCCCGTTTGCGGGCCTATGCCCGCAGTCTGACGCGGGCGCAGGATACGGCCGATGATCTGGTGCAGATCACCTGCGAGAAGGCATTGCGCAATATTGCGGGATATGCGGCAGGATCGCGACTGGACGCCTGGATGTTCCGCATCCTGCGCAATGCCTGGATCGACGGGCATCGCGCCAGGCGCGAGACGTCCGACATCGCGGATTTCACCGACAGCGCCGCGATGATCGGCGAGGATGGCCGCGAGGTGGCGGAGAACCGTCTGCATCTGGCCGAGGTTCGCCGCGCGATGGAGGATCTGCCCGAGGACCAGCGCACGGTGCTGATGCTGGTCTGCGTCGAGGGCCTGCGCTACCGCGAAGTGGCCGAGGCGCTGGACATTCCCGAAGGCACGGTGATGAGCCGCCTGTCCCGGGGCCGCGCAGCACTGGCACAGGCGCTCGGCTATGGCCCGGCGCAGAGCCCGGCACGAACAACCAGAAAAGGGGTGACCCGATGATCAGGACAATCGAACCGGGCGAAGATGGCCCGGAGGGAGTGACGGATGACATGCTGATGGCCCTTGCCGACGGGGAACTGAACGGCGCGACCGCATTGCGGCTGCGCAGCCGGATTGCCGCCGACCCCGGACTCGCCGAACGGTTCGCGGTTTTCGAGGCCACATCCGCCGACCTGCGCGCCGCCTTCGATGCCGGGCCGGTGCCGGACCGGCTGGTGCAGACCATTGCCGGAACCCCGATGGGCGCGTCCCCGGCCAATGTCACCGCCCTTCCCCTGCGCCGCCCCTTCCGCGCCCTTGCGCCGATGGCGGTAGCGGCCTCGGTGGTTCTGGCGCTGGCCACCGGCTTTCTCGCCGGACGGGCGACGGAGCCCGCAGGCCCGGTCGCCTCGGCCATGATCCCGGCCGAAGCCGCCGCCATGGCGCTCGCCTCCCTGCCGACCGGGGCCGAAACGACCCTTTCAGACGGCGGAACAGCGCGCGCTCTGGGCAGTTACCGGACGGATCAGGGCCTGTGCCGGATGATCGCGCTGGAACAGTCGGGTCAGCAACAGCGCGCCATCGTTTGCGGGTCCGGCGCGGACTGGACCGTGGCGATGACCCTGCAGACCGGCATCGGGCGGGGCTTTGTCACCGCCTCCGATACGGTTGCCGAACTGGTCGACGGCTATCTGGACCGGATCGGCGCATCGGCCGCACTGACGCCCGAAGAGGAAGCGGCGGCGCTGGCCCCGTGACGGGCAAGGGGCGCCGCCCCTCGCGGTGTTCCACCGCTCACCCCGAGGTATTTCAGGCCAAGATGAAGGGGCACAGGATCTTTGGCCTTTTTCTGTCTGGAAATATCCCCGGGGGTGCGGGGGCAGGCAGCCCCCCGCCCCACCATTACCCCCCCTGTGGCCGGGCCGAAAACCGGGGGCGCGCCCCCGACCGGTTTTCGGAGGGGCGG
>JBKBNP010000041.1:0-3400 GCA_046295215.1 Pseudorhodobacter sp.
ACGCATGGTCGGACGCAATGCCGCTTCGACGATAGCCTCCGCATCGGCCGTATCGTTCTTGTGCCGTTTGACGAAGGGCTTGACGTAGCGCGGCGCAATCAACCGCGGCTCATGGCCCATCTGCGCCACCTCGCGCGCCCAGTAATGCGCGCTACCACAAGCCTCCATCGCCACAAGGCAGGCTGGATAGCCCGCCAAGAACTTGTGAAACTGAACCCGCGTCAGCTTCTTGCGGAAAACGACTGAACCATCGGCCGCTGCGCCATGGAGCTGGAAAACGTTCTTTGCCAGATCGACGCCAATGATGGTAACTTCTTTCATGGATGCCTCCTTCGATTAGCTTGGTTTCAACGCCCAAAGCTTGGCACTTTGCGATGCCGTACGGGGGGAGGCATCCACTCCATCAGCTCAATCCCCGCCCGGTCCGCCGAGCGGATGCCAGACCTGCGGCAGGATGGCGGAGGACAGATAGAGCGGATGGCGCGGATGGCCCGTAGCGGTGAGTCCGAGGTGGTGGAGCGCATGGCCTGCGCGGCGAAGGGTTGCCTCCACCTCGCCCCCGCGGCCCTGCCAGATGCCGTGGCCGCCCCAGGCGCAGAGGACCACATCCGCCCAGACCGCACCCGCCGCAATCGTCGCGTCATTGCGGGGGCCTTTGGGGGCAGCCGCACGGCGCAGCTCGCGCGGGTCGGTGGCGCGGAAGGCAAAGAGGTTGACCACCCGGAACGCCCCGAACCCCATACCCCGCGCGCGGCTTTCGCAGCGCGCCACGGTCGGGTCGTTGCGCAACTCGGAGGCCGTGGAGGGGTTGAGCATGATCCAGAGCAGCCGGGGCGCGCCGGGCTGCCAGAGGCGCGTCAGCGCATAGCGATAGCGGCCACAGCCGGAAAAATCCGCCTCGCTGACCGTTCCGCCGCTTTCGTGGCGGCGGATCATTCCGGGTCGGTGTTGAACACCCGGCTTGGGTGCAACTCGCCCCCCCGATACTGGCCAAGCGCCACGGCGCGGCCCTCGAAACTGGCCCAGGCGGTCGTGCCGTAGTCGAGCCCGCCGGTCAGCACCATGCCGGGATTGCCGTTGCGCAGGCGCATCGCCCCCTCAGCCGTGGCGGGCAGTTCGGGCAGATCGGCCAGCGCGGTTTCCAGCGGCAAGAGCAGGGCGTCGAGGTCTGGCGTCCGGGCCAGCGCCTCGATCCGGTCGAGGGTTATGCCCTCCTCCACGTCGAAGGGGCCGGACCAGATGCGGCGCAGCCATTCGACATGGCCAAAACATCCGAGCGCCTGCCCCAGATCACGCGCGATGGAGCGCACATAGCCGCCCTTGCCGCAGATCATTTCAAGGTCGAGCAGATCGGGGGCGGGGTGGTCGATGACATCGAGGCTTTCAACCCGGAGCGGCCGGGCCGCAAGGTCCATCGCCTCGCCCTCGCGGGCAATGTCATAGGCGCGTTCGCCATCGACCTTCACGGCGGAAAATTGCGGCGGAACCTGCTGGATGTCACCCCGGAAGGCGGCAAGGGCCGTGTCGATGGCCGCACGGTCCGGGCGCAGCGCGGAGGTTGCAATCACGATGCCCGAGGCGTCATCGGTGGTGGTCGCGGCCCCGAGGCGGATGCGGAAGCGATAGGCCTTCAGCGCGTCCGATACATGCGGGACGGTCTTGGTCGCCTCGCCCAGCGCTACAGCCAGAACCCCGGTCGCATCCGGGTCGAGCGTGCCGGCATGGCCCGCCTTCTGCGCATCGAACGCCCAGCGGACCTTGCCCACAACGGCGGTGGAGGTGATGCCTGCCGGCTTGTCGATCACCACCCAGCCGGAAATGGCGCGACCCTTGCGTTTTCTGCTCATGCTGCATCCTTTTGACAGGCAATGACCTGCAAGCAGTGGCGGATAAAGGCTGCGGCATGGGGCGTCAAGCAAAGGGGCGCTGCCCCTCGCGGCGTTCCGCGGCTCACCCCGAGGTATTTTCGCCAAGATGAAAGGCGGCGCGCTGCTGGTTTGATCGGAAGTTTTTGGAAAGACTTGGCCGCCGCTGCGGTCGGAACCGATTGGAGCGGGCGATGAGATTCGAACTCACGACCCTAACCTTGGCAAGGTTATGCTCTACCCCTGAGCTACGCCCGCACTCCGTTTCGGTGAGCGGTGATGTATAAAGAGAGAGGCGCCGCCGCAAGAGGCAAAATGCAGCGGCCTGTCAGAATCTGATCTGCGGGTCACTGGGCGAGGGGCACCACGAGGCCAACCATGGGGCCCATAGGCAGGCCGAAATCGTTGCGGCCGATATCCGGGGCGTAAAGTCGGCTGATCTTGCCGTCGAGATAGAGCGCCTGGGGGGTGTCCAGCGCGTCGCGGAAGAAGCGGGCAAAATCGGCGAAGTTCACCGGGCGGCGCGAAATGGCGAAATGGGCGGTCCGGCCATCGCGGGAAACCCCGACGCCATTGCGGATGAAGCGGCTGTCGGAGCCCTCGATGAAGCGGGGGTGGAGTTTGCCGTCGATCACCAGCATCGGCCCGGACTGGGTGGCAAAGCGGCAATCCGGGGGCGCGGCGGCAAAACGGCGCGATTCGATCACGGCAAAGCGGTCGGCGGCGATGCAGAAAACACCATTGGGCAGCATGCCGAAATTGCCGGGGCCTGCGGTGGTCACCAGCGGGGCCTGTTCGGTGCCGTTTTCGACCATCAAGCCGACGGGGCGGCGGTCCGCGTGATACATGCCCGCGTTCATCGCGAAGGCAAGGCGGCGCTGCTCGGTGGCAAGCTGGTTGTTCACCCGGTTGAATCCGGCCAGCGGCGTGCCGCTGTCACCGGTCTGGAAAATGCGCAGATCCTCGGTCGAGGCGACCGAACAGAGCGTATACTCCTGTCCATCATGGATCATGTCGCGGCAACCGGAGGCTGCGGATTGCGCGGTTGCGGTGCCGATGCCGAACAGCAGGGGCAGGAGGGAGATTGCTGCCCGCAGGCCAAGGCGGCGGCGCAGGCCTTCCTCGCGGCCCGGGCCACGCTGGCTGCCCGTCCGCTCAGTCATCAGCATCCGGCGCGGCCGTGCTGTCACCCGCCTCGATGTCGCGGCGGACCCGTTCATCGGCGAAGAGGCGGCGTGTCTCGTCGAGCTGGTGATAGGTTTCGTCGGGGCGGAACCGCAGATCGGGGGCGTATTTCAGCGTCATGCCCTTGATGACCAGCTTGCGCAATTCGCCCTTGTTGCGCGCAAGCGCTGCAATCGCGCCTTCGACATCCTGCCCGCCCAATGGCATCACATGCACCGTTGCCACCTTCAGGTCCGGGGGGGGGGGGGCCGCGCCCCCCCGGGGGGGGGGGGGGGGGGGGGGGGGGGGCGGGGGGTGGGGGGGGGGGGGCCCCACACACACGAGGCGCCCGCGCAGATAAACCCCGCGCC
>JBKBNP010000041.1:3410-42008 GCA_046295215.1 Pseudorhodobacter sp.
GTGCCACTTTCGGGTCGGGCGGGGCCCCCCCCCCGCCCACGGTGATGGAGCGGCGGTTGAGGTCGGGGTCATGGATTTCGGCGCGGTTCAGCACATCCGACAGGATGCGCCGGATCAGTTCACCGACGCGCAACTGACGCTGCGAAGGGCCTTCGCCCGAGGAAAAACGGTTCTTTGCCATGGCTGTCATTTAGGGGCTTTGCGGGGTGGCTGCAACGGGCGTTCTGCGGGGGCTTTGCGGCTGATGGCGGATCGGGGTAAGGAGGCTGTGGACAATGCGGGGCGAGGGGGCGGAGCGAGAGCGATGAGGGTGGATCGGGAAACGGCGGGGCCGGGCGTGGTGGTGACGGGTGCCTCCGGCCGCATGGGGCAGATGCTGGTGCGCCTGATCGCAGGCTCGGGCCGGGCGCGGCTTGTTGCTTGCGTGGAACGCGAAGGCCATCCCTGGGTCGGCCGCGACATCGGCGAGGCGATGGGCGGCGCGGCGCTGGGCGTGGCAGTGACCGACGACCCGCTGGGGGCCTTTGCAAAGGCGCAGGCGGTGATCGACTTCACTGCCCCCGCCGCGACGGTGGAATTTGCCGCCCTCGCCGCGCAGGCGCGGGCGGTCCATGTGATCGGCACCACCGGGATGGAACCGCATCATCTGGCAGCGCTCGAGCCTGCCGCGCGGCATGCGGTGATCGTGCGGGCGGGGAACATGAGTCTCGGGGTCAATCTGCTGGTGCGGCTGACGCAGAAGGTGGCTGCGGCGCTGGATGCCGACTGGGACATCGAGGTGGTGGAGACGCATCACCGCATGAAGGTCGATGCGCCTTCCGGCACGGCGCTGATGCTGGGCGAGGCGGCGGCGCGGGGCCGGGGCGTCGATCTGGCGGAGGTGTCGGACCGGGGCCGGGACGGCATCACGGGTGCGCGACGGCCCGGCAATATCGGCTTTGCGGCGATCCGGGGCGGCGACATCGTGGGCGAGCATGACGTGATCTTTGCGACCGAAGGCGAGCGGATCGTGCTGCGCCATCTGGCGACGGACCGTGCGATCTTTGCCCGGGGGGCGCTCCGGGCGGCGATCTGGGGGCAGGGTCAGAAACCCGGCCAGTATGACATGATGGATGTTCTGGGGCTGTAGGGCCTGCCTTTCACGGAATGATGATCGGCGTCAGGCGAGGCGGGTGATCCGCGCAAGCAGTTGCTGCGTAACCCCGTTCAAACCGCAGCGGAGTTTGTTCATGTTCAGATTGCTTGCAGCCGCCACATTGGCGATTTCGGTTGGCGTGCCTGCGCTGGCAAATGAGTTCAGCAACATCCGGGCCAAGGATGAATTCGTGAGCCTTGTGAACGGCAAGGCGCTGACCCGGTTCGGGATCACGCTGAATGTCCTGCCTTCGGGCCAGATTGCCGGGCGCGCCTTTGGCCAGCCGGTAACAGGGGCGTGGCGCTGGTCCAACGGCTATTTCTGCCGCGACCTGTTCTTCGGGAGCCGTGATCTGGGGCCGAACTGCCAGTTGGTGCAGAAGAATGGCGATACGGTCCGGTTCATTGCCGACGAGGGGCGCGGGGAATTCGCCGATCTGCGGCTGAAGTAATCCGCGCGCAGCGTCGCGTCAGAAATCGACCGCGATGCCCTTTTTCTCCCAATCGCCATAGCGGACAGGTTCTGGCCCGTCGCGACCGCCAAGTTCCTTTGGCGCGTTAGAGGCGGCCGTTGCGCGGCGGCGTGCCTCTGCCTCGGCAAGGGCCCGTTGCGCGGCGGGTGGCAGATCCTTGTCAGTGGCGTCGGGGGGCGCGTCGGGGGGGATGTCAGGCATCGGGCCGGGCTTTCCTTGTGCAGTCGCCAGCCTTGATATACCCCGCGACCCAGACGGGACAAGGTGGGGTGCATCAGATGGCGCGACAGGACGGGATCGCGGGGCGGCGCGCGGCGGTGGCTTTGCTGGACCGGGTGCTGGATGGCGGCGAAGCCCTGAGCCAGATCGCGGAAAGCGGCGACAGCCCGCTTGCCCCGCTGTCGCCGCCCGACCGGGCCACGGCCTTGCGTTTGGCAGTCACCGTCTTGCGGCATCTTGACCCGGCAGATCGCGCCCTGGCCCCTTTCCTGCGCAAGACACCGCCCGCAACCGTGCTGAATGCGCTGCGGCTGGGAACGGTGGAACTGGGCGTGGACCGTGCAGCCCCGCATGGGGTGGTCAATTCCATCGTCACGATCCTGCGTGCCGACCCGCATCTTGGCGGGTTTGCGGGCATGGCCAATGCCGTGCTGCGCCGGGTATCCGAAGGGCGCGAGAGCTTTGCCGCCCTGCCGGTGCAGAAACTGCCGCAATGGCTGCGTCAGCCGCTGGTCCATGCCTGGGGCCGCCCGGCCGTGGCGGCGATGGAAGAGGTGCAGAGCCAGCCCGCGCCCCTCGACCTGACCGCAAAGCCGGGGGTTGTGCCGGAGATCGAGGGGATCGAGGCCTTGCCGACCGGCAGTTTCCGTCTTGCCTCTGCCGGGCAGGTCTCGGCCCTGCCGGGCTATGCGGAGGGAGACTGGTGGGTGCAGGACGCCGCCGCAGCATTGGCCATGCGGCTGCTGGCACCCGAGGCCGGGGAACGGGTGCTGGATCTTTGCGCGGCCCCGGGGGGCAAGACACTTCAGGCCGCAAGCATGGGGGCAGAGGTGACGGCGCTGGACATGTCCGGGCCAAGGCTCGCACGATTGCATGACAATCTGGCGCGCACGGGGTTGCAGGCAGAGGTGGTGACGGCGGATGCGCTGCACTGGTCGCCGCCTGCCGCCTTTCCCGCGATCCTGCTGGATGCGCCCTGTTCGGCCACCGGCACGCTGCGCCGCCACCCCGACCTGCCTTTTGTCAAGGATGACAGCGACCTGCCGGCGCTGGTGGAGTTGCAGGGGCGGCTTCTGGACCGGGCACTGGAGTTTCTGGCGCCGGGCGGGCGGCTGGTGTTTTCGACCTGCTCACTCTTGCCCGAGGAAGGCGAGGCGCAGGTTGTCGCGGCCCTTGCGCGGCATCCGGGGCTGGTTGTGGACCGGCCCGACCTGCCGGGGGTTGATCAGGGCTGGATCTCTGCGGAGGGTGGTCTGCGGCTCAGGCCCGATTATTGGGCGGACCGGGGCGGCATGGATGGCTTCTACATGGCGCGTCTGCGGTGGGGCGCGTGAAGTTGGGCAAAGCCCGGTGACAGCACCGGACCCGCGCGCTATCCTCGTTTCTGAACGACCCGGAACGGGCGGGGGATCGCTGCCCGGACAACGGGCGGCCTATCGAGTGGACGAGGCGAGGCGCAGGTGGGGTCAGCCCGAAATCAGGGCCAGTCAGGGGCGATGACGCGGCTTGCCAACCGATATGCGGTTTGGCGCGCGCGCGCGGCGCGTCCGGCAACAGGGTTCGTATCGCAACCCGAACCGCGCAGCATCGGGCTTTTCGCGCGGGGCCGGCAGTTGCTGGCCGGGAACTACCTGCTCGCCGGGCATCTGGTGGAGGCGCCGGGGGTCAGCCTGTGGGATGCGCCGACTGAATCAGTGGCCTTTCATGAGGCATCGCACGGTTTTCTCTGGCTCGATGATCTGGCGGCGGTGGCGGATGCAAGGGCGCGGGAACGGGCGCAAGACTGGACCTGGGACTGGATCGCCCGGTTCGGCACCGGGCGCGGACCCGGCTGGACGCCGGACCAGACCGGACGGCGGCTGATCCGCTGGATCAACCATGCGCTGTTTCTGATGAACGGCCGCAGTCCTTCGGACAGCCATGCCTTTTTCCGGGCGCTGACGGTGCAGGTCGTGTTCCTTTCGCGTCGCTGGCAGGCCGCCGCCCCCGGGCTGCCAAGGTTCGAGGCGCTTACGGGATTGATCTATGCCGGGCTCGCGCTGACCGGGATGGAGTCGCTGACCGTTGGCGCGGTGACCGCCCTTGCGCGCGAGTGTGACCGCGAGGTGGATGCCGAGGGCGGCATCCCGACCCGCAACCCCGAGGAATTGCTGGAGGTGTTCACCCTGCTGAACTGGGCCGCGCAGGCGCTGGGCGAGGTTGGCCAGCCGCTGCCCCCGCCGATCCGCGCCGCGATCAAACGCATCGCGCCGACGTTGCGCGCGCTGCGCCATGCCGATGGCGGGTTGGCGCGGTTCCACGGGGGCGGGCGTGGGATTGAAGGGCGGCTCGATCAGGCGCTGGCGGCCTCGGGTGTCAAGGCGGTGCCGGGGGCGGGGCTCGCCATGGGGTTTCTGCGGATGGCGGCAGGGCGCACGACGATCATTCTGGATGCAGCCACCCCGCCGGGCGGGCGGGCCGGGGCGTCGGCCCATGCCTCCACACTGGCCTTTGAAATGACCTCGGGCCGCCGCCCGGTGATCGTCTCTTGTGGCAATGGCGGGCCCTTTGGCGCGGACTGGCACCGCGCGGGCCGTGCGACCGCATCCCATTCCACGCTGGCGCTGGAAGGCTATTCGTCGTCACGGCTGGACCGGGGTGCGGTGGAGGTTCTGGCTGATCGCGCAACTGTGACGTTGATCCGTCCGGCGCGCACCGCCGAAGGGCAGGTGCTGCAACTGGCGCAGGACGGTTGGGTGCGCACGCATGGGCTGAGCCATTCGCGGCTTCTGGTGCTGTCCCCTGACGGGCGGCACATCGGCGGGCAGGACGATCTGCGCGCCGAAAGCCCCGCTGGCCGTGCCCGGCTGGAGGCCGCCCTGGGCCGCAGCCCCGGCGGGCGATTGCGCCTTGCCCTGCGTTTCCACCTTCACCCGGATGTCGATGCCGAGATCGACATGGGCGGCGCGGCGGTGTCGCTCGCGCTCAAAAGCGGCGAGATCTGGGTGTTCCGCCACGACCGGCCCAAGGGGTTGTCGCTGGAACCGTCCGTCTATCTCGAAAAGGGCCGGATCAGCCCGCGTGCGACAAAACAGATCGTGCTTTCGGCGGAATTGGCCGATTTCGAGACCCGGATCGGCTGGACCTTGGCGAAAGCACAGGATACTCCGCTCGCCATCCGCGATCTGGAGCGGGACGACCCGCCCATCGTGTTCTGACCAATGGCCCGGAGGCCCGCCCATGACCAATCTCGTTCACGTCGGACGCGCGCTGCTTTCCGTTTCCGACAAGACCGGCCTCATTGATCTGGCCCGCGCCCTGTCGGGCCGGGGGATCGAGCTGATTTCCACCGGCGGCACCGCGTCGACGCTGCGGATGGCCGGGCTGGCGGTGCGCGACGTGGCCGAAGTCACCGGATTTCCCGAAATGATGGATGGCCGCGTCAAGACGCTGCACCCCAATGTGCATGGCGGTTTGCTGGCGCTGCGCGACGATGACGAACATCTGGTGGCCATGGCCGCGCATGGGATCGAGCCCATCGACCTTCTGGTGGTGAACCTTTACCCCTTCGAGGCGACCGTGGCGCGCGGGGCCGACTATGACACCTGCATCGAGAATATCGACATCGGTGGCCCGGCGATGATTCGCGCCGCCGCCAAGAACCACCGTTTCGTCAATGTCGTGACTGACCCTGCGGATTACGCCACCCTTTTGGCCGAACTCGCGCGCCATGACGGGGCGACGGGGCTGGCCTTCCGCCAGAAACTCGCGCTGACCGCCTATGCGCGCACCGCGACCTATGATGCCGCCGTGTCCAACTGGATCGCGGGCGCGCTGAAGGAACCGGCGCCGCGTCGCCGCGCCTTTGGTGGGGATCTGGCCCAAACCCTGCGCTATGGCGAAAACCCGCACCAGTCGGCGGCCTTCTACACCGACGGGTCGAACCGCACCGGCGTTGCCACCGCGAAGCAATGGCAGGGCAAGGAACTCAGCTACAACAATATCAACGACACCGATGCCGCGTTCGAACTGGTGGCGGAATTTGCCGAGGCCGGGCCGACCTGCGCGATCATCAAGCATGCCAATCCCTGCGGCGTGGCAACGGGCAACTCGCTGCTCGACGCCTACGGACGGGCCTATGATTGTGACCGCACCTCGGCCTTTGGCGGGATTGTCGCGCTCAATCAGGAGCTTGATGAAGAGACTGCGGAAAGGATCTGCGAGATTTTCACCGAGGTTGTGATTGCTCCGGGCGCGACCGATGCGGCGCGTGCGGTGTTCGCGGGCAAGAAGAACCTGCGCCTGCTGACGACCGATGGCCTTCCCGATGCGGCGGCACGGGGCCTTGCCTTCCGGCAGGTGGCGGGCGGGTTTCTGGTGCAGGACCGCGACGCCGCCAATGTCTCGCGCGCCGATCTCAAGGTCGTGACCAAACGCGCGCCGACTGATGCGGAAATGGCCGACCTTCTGTTTGCCTGGACCGTGGCGAAACATGTGAAATCCAACGCCATCATCTATGTCAGGGACGGGGCCACCGTGGGCATCGGCGCGGGCCAGATGAGCCGGATCGACAGCACCCGCATCGCCGCGCGCAAAAGTGCGGACATGGCAGAGGCGATGGGGCTGGCGGCTCCGCTGACCCATGGTTCTGTCGTGGCGTCGGATGCGTTCTTTCCCTTTGCCGACGGGCTGATTGCTGCGGCCGAGGCGGGGGCGACGGCGATCATCCAGCCCGGCGGGTCGATGCGCGATGATGAGGTGATCGCGGCCGCCGATGCGGCGGGGCTCGCAATGGTGTTCACCAATCAGCGTCACTTCCGGCACTGAATGATACGGCTTTACACAAGCGCCCTTGTCATCTTTCTGGCCGATCAGGCCAGCAAGATCGCGGTGGTGTTCGGGCTGAACCTGATCGAGCACGGCGAGATCGAGATCTGGCCGCCCTTCCTGACCTTCCGCATGGCGTGGAACCGGGGCGTGAATTTCGGGCTTTTTGCCGGGGACAGCGACCTGACACGCTGGATCCTGATCGCCGTCGCACTGGCCATCTCGGCCTGGGTCTGGAACTGGATGCGCAAATCCGGCCAGCCACCGATGGCGCAGGTCAGCGCAGGCGTGCTTATCGGCGGCGCTTTGGGCAATGTGGTGGACCGGGTGATCTATGGCGCGGTGGCGGATTTCCTGAACATGTCCTGCTGCGGCTTCGACAATCCCTATGCGTTCAACGTGGCCGACATCGCGATCTTTGCCGGGGCGGCGGGGCTGGTGCTTTTTGCCGCCGATCCCAAGGCAAAGGGCAAGACGACGGATTGAAAGACCCGTGACGCGCGCGGGGCTTTAGGCTAAACAGGGCGCGAGGCGGTTTGAAGGAGAGACCCATGCGGGCAGGAAAAGGCGCATTGTGCTGTGCAGCACTGGCGATGCTGGCACTCGCAGCATGTTCCGGCGGCAGCGACGAGCCGCGCCTGATGAACCTGCGGTCTGCCACCGACGGGCCGGACGAATTTGCCATCGTGCCGCCCAAGCCGCTGGAAATGCCCACCGATCTTGCGGCTTTGCCAACGCCCACGCCCGGTGGCACCAACCGCACCGATCCGACGCCCGAGGCAGATGCCATCGTGGCGCTTGGCGGGCGGCCCGATGCGGTGCGCGGCGTTCCGGCTGCGGATGCAGGGTTGATAAACCACGCCTCGCGCAACGGTGTCAGTGGCAGTATCCGCGAGGATCTGGCCATGGCCGACCTCGATCACCGCCGTCGCAGCGACGGGCGGCTTCTGGAACGGTTGTTCGGCACGAATGTCTATTACCGCGCCTATCGCAATCAGGAACTGGACCAGCATGCGGAACTCGCCCGCTGGCGTCGTGCCGGCACGCAGAACGTCTCTGCCCCGCCCCGCCAGCGCGGCGAATAAGATCAGGTTCCACCACGATTTTTCACGTCAGCGTCAATGCGGCTCCCGGGGGCTTGACCGCAGGGTGACGGCGCGTATCTGGTGGCCGCATCAGATGCCCTGGGTCGCCGCCCGGGGTTTCGCCATGGAGGAAGATGCATGCTGAACCGTCTCTGGATGTCACTCACTCTGGCGCTTCTGCTGGCATTGCCCATCCCGGCCAGTGCGGCGGATGTCACCCGTTTCACCCTGCCCAACGGGTTGGAGGCCGTGGTGATCGAGGATCACCGCGCGCCGGTCGTCGTGCATATGATGTGGTATCGCACCGGGGCCGCTGACGAGCCGCCCGGCAAGTCCGGCATCGCGCATTTTCTGGAACATCTGATGTTCAAGGGCACCGAGAACATGGCCCCGGGCGAGTTTTCCGCCACGGTCGAGGCGCAGGGTGGCGATGACAATGCCTTCACCTCCTGGGATTATACCGCCTATTTCCAACGGGTTGCCGCCGACCGGCTGGACCTAATGATGCGGATGGAGGCCGACCGCATGCGTGGACTGATCCTGTCGGAACAGGATGTTGAAACCGAACGCGGCGTGATTTTGGAAGAACGCAGCCAGCGCACGGACAGCGATCCGGGGTCGCTCTTCGGCGAACAACGCCGCGCGGCGCTGTATCTCAACCATCCCTATGCCATCCCGATCATCGGCTGGCGGCACGAGATCGAGGCCCTGGGGCGCGAGGATGCACTGGAATTCTACCGCACCTTCTATGCGCCGAACAACGCGATCCTGATCGTGGCGGGGGATGTGACGCCCGATGAGGTCCGCGCGCTGGCCGAAACCCATTACGGCCCGATTGAGCCCACGCCCGACCTGCCCCCGCGCATCCGCCCGGCGGAGCCTCCGCACCTGTCCGAACGGCGGCTTTCCATGGCGGATCCGCGCGTGGCGCAGCCCTATGCGATCCGCACCTATCTGGCGCCGCAGCGTCGGGCCGGCGATCAGGCCGAGGCCGCCGCCCTGACGGTGCTGGCGGAAATCCTCGGTGGCAACAGCACGACCTCCGTGCTGGCCCGCGCGCTGCAATTCGGGGCGGAGGCCAAGGCGATCTACACCTCGGCCTTCTACGACGGCAATGCGCTGGACAATGCGAATTTCGGCCTCGTGATCGTGCCGGTGCCGGGGGTGACGCTGCAGGAGGCGGAGGATGCGATGGACGCGGTCGTGGCACGCTTTCTGGCCGACGGGTTCAGCCAGTCCGATTTCGACCGGGTGAAACGCCAGTTGCGCGCCTCGGAAATCTATCTGCTCGACAATGTCGAACGGCTGGCGCGGCGCTATGGCACGGCGCTGACCACCGGCCTGACGGTCGAGGACGTGCAGGCATGGCCCGAGGTGCTTCAGGCCGTGACGATGGAAGATGTGATGGCGGCGGCGCAATCGGTGCTGGACCGGCGCGCGTCGGTCACCGGCTGGCTGATGCAGGCGGAAACGGAACAGGCACAGGAGGCGGCAGAAACGCCCGACCTGCCGCTGGGCGTCACCGAAACGGAAGGAGCAGGGCAATGATCCGGCTTGGCATGATCCTCGCGGCCTTTCTGGCCGTCGTCTTGCCGCTGCGGGCGGAAATCGCGATCCAGCAGGTCACCTCGCCCGCCGGGCACAAGGCCTGGCTGATCGAGGATGCAACCATCCCCTTCACCGCGCTGGAATTGCGGTTCCGGGGCGGCACCTCGCTGGACCCGGCCGACCAGCGCGGGGTCGTCAACCTGATGACCGCGCTGTTGGAGGAAGGCGCGGGCGATCTGGATGCGCAGGGCTTTGCCGAGGCGCGCGACGATCTGGCCGCGCGGTTCCGCTTCGACGCGGGGCAGGATGTGATTTCCGTTTCCGCACAATTTCTGACCGAGAACCGGGATGAGGCGGTTGCCTTGCTGCGCCAAGCCTTGATTGAACCGCGTTTCGATGCCGACGCGGTGGAACGGGTCCGCGCTCAGGTTCTGTCGAACATCGATTCTGACCTGAAAGACCCCGCCACGATTGCAGCCAACGCTTTTGCCCGTGCGGCCTTTGGGGCACATCCCTATGGCAGTTCAGGGGATGGCACCCGCGAAAGCGTCGCGGGCCTGAGCCGCGCCGACATCATGGCGGCGCATCAGGGCGCATTGGCGCGCGATCGGGTCTTTGTGGCGGCGGCGGGCGACATCTCGGCCGAAGATCTTGGTGCGGTGATGGACGCCTTGCTGTCCGACCTGCCCGCGACCGGTGCGCCCTTGCCGCAGCGGGCCGACTGGAAACTGGCGGGCGGTGTGACGGTGGTGGACTTTCCGACTCCGCAATCGGTCATCCGTTTCGGCCATCAGGGCATCAAGCGCGATGACCCGGATTTTTTCCCGGCCTTCGTGCTGAATGAGATCATCGGAGGCGGGCGGTTCTCCGCGCGGCTGATGACCGAAGTGCGCGACCGGCGCGGGCTGACCTATGGCATTTCCAGCTTCCTGTCGCCGCGCGACCATGCCGAGCTTTACCTCGGGCAATTCGCCACCTCCAACGCCACGGCGGCCGAGGCGATCGGGATTGTGCGCGCCGAATGGGCCAAGGCTGCCGCAGGCGTGACCGAGGCGGAACTGGAGGCGACCAAGACCTATCTGACCGGGGCCTATCCGCTGCGCTTTGACGGCAACGGCCCGATTGCACGCATCCTTGTGGGGATGCAGGTGGATGGTCTGCCGGTGGATTATGTGACCAACCGCAACGCCATGGTGGAGGCCGTGACGCTGGCGGATGTGGAACGCGTCGCGCGCCGCCTGATCCGGCCCGAAGATCTGCATTTTGTCGTGGTGGGGCAACCGGAGGGGCTGGAAACCTTCGCCCCCTGACCTGCGTTTGAGATTGGCCGAATCTGCGGCATCATGCTAGGACTGGTGGCATGATGCTGGACACCCCCAAGATGGACGCTGCGCCCCGGCCCGTCATCCGCCAACTCGACGAGGCGGCGATCAACCGCATTGCGGCGGGCGAGGTTGTTGAACGCCCTGCCTCGGCGGTCAAGGAACTGGTCGAAAATGCGCTGGACGCAGGCGCGCGGCGGATCTCGGTCGATTATGCCGATGGGGGCAAGACGCTGATCCGCGTGACGGATGATGGTTGCGGCATGACACCGGGCGATCTGCCGCTGGCGCTGTCGCGGCATGCCACGTCCAAGATCGACGGATCGGACCTTCTGAACATCCATTCCTTCGGCTTCCGGGGCGAGGCGCTGCCCTCGCTGGGGGCGGTCGGCCGGCTGACGATCACCTCGCGCGCGGCGGGGGCAGAGGCCGCAAGCCTCACCGTCTCAGGCGGGCGGATGGACCCGGTGCGCCCCGCCGCCCTGACGCGCGGCACGGTGGTCGAATTGCGCGACCTCTTTTTCGCAACACCGGCGCGGCTGAAATTCATGCGCTCCGACCGGGCCGAGGCGCAGGCCATCGGCGAGGTGGTCAAACGGCTGGCGCTGGCGGAACCCGGTGTTGGCTTCACCCTGCGCGATGTGTCTGGCGGGGGTGAGGGGCGCGTGATCTTTCGCGCCGATCCTGAACAGGGGGATTTCTTCGACAGCCTCTCCCGCCGTCTGGGGGCAGTTCTGGGGCGCGACTTCATCGACAATGCCTTCCGCGTCGATGCTGACCGCGCGCCTTTGCATCTGCTGGGCTATGCGGGCCTGCCGACCTATTCGCGTGGCTCGTCCGTGGCGCAATTCCTGTTCGTCAATGGTCGCCCGGTGCAGGACCGGATGCTGTTTGGTGCGTTGCGCGCGGCCTATATGGATGTGCTGAGCCGCGACCGGCACCCGGCGGTGGTGCTGAACCTGCGCTGCGATCCGCAGGAGGTGGATGTGAACGTGCATCCGGCGAAATCCGAGGTACGGTTTCGTGACCCCGCAGGGGCGCGGGCGCTGATCATCACCGCGTTGCGGCATGGGCTGGCCGAGGCGGGGCATCGGGCCTCCTCCACTGTTGGGGCGGAAACTTTGGCGAGTTTCCGGTCCGATCCGGGGGCGCCGCCGCGCATCTATCAGATGGACCGCCCGTCATCAGGGGCGTTGTCACAAAGCCACCGGATGCAGGCGCCCGAAGGGTTCGAACCTGCCCCGCCGCCTGCTTCTTTCGGTTTTGCAGAGGCACCCACGGCGCGGGCGGAACCCATGACAGACCCCGCTGCGTCCCATCCGCTCGGGGCCGCCCGCGCGCAATTGCATGAAAACTACATCATCGCCCAGACCGCCGATGGCATCGTGATCGTCGATCAGCACGCCGCCCATGAACGGCTGGTCTATGAGCGGTTGAAGGCCGAACGTGCGGGCAAGGGCATTGCCGCCCAGGCCCTGCTGATCCCCGAGATTGTGGAGCTTTCGACCCCCGAGGCAGCCCTGATGCTGGAGCTTGCCGCCGATCTGGCGGGGCTGGGGCTGGTGATTGAACCCTTCGGCGGTTCAGCCATTGCAGTCCGCGAAACCCCGGCGATCCTTGGGCGCATCGACGCCGCCGCGCTGATCCGTGACATCCTTGACGATCTGGCCGATGCGGGCGGCAGCGAACGGTTGCAGGGCAGGATCGACGCCGTTCTGTCACGCATGTCCTGCCATGGCTCGATCCGCTCCGGTCGCCAGATGCGGGCCGAGGAGATGAATGCGCTCTTGCGCGAGATGGAGGCAACGCCGCTGTCGGGCCAGTGCAACCACGGGCGGCCGACCTTTGTGGAATTGAAACTGGCCGACATCGAAAAACTGTTTGGCCGCAGATGATCCACATCGGGGAACAGACCTATGCGTGGAACGACCCGGAGGTGCTGATCGCCGCTGGAATTGCCATCGTGGTGATCGGGTTCTTCCTGCTGATCCTGCGGGCGGTGGGGCAATCGGCGCGCGCGACAGAACCCCTGATGCGGGAAATGAACTGGCTCGGCCAGCGGGTGCAGGGTCTGGCCGAAGGGCAGGAACGGCTTGCAGGCGGCCTGCACCATGTGTCCGAGGCGCAGGCCCACAGCCAGTCGGCGATGCTCAAGGTCATGGAACAAAGGCTTGCCGATGTGCAGCGCGGCATGACGGAAAGCCTGCAAGGCACATCAACCCGCACCGCGCGCAGTCTGGGGGAGTTGCAGCAGCGGCTGGAAACCATCGACCGCGCGCAGGCCAATATCGAGAAACTGTCGGGCAATGTTCTGAGCCTGCAGGACATTCTGTCCAACAAGCAGACGCGCGGCGCCTTCGGGGAAATCCAGCTCAATGACATCGTGCGCAAGGCACTGCCCTCGGATGCCTATTCGATGCAGGCGAGTCTTTCCAACGGCAGGCGCGCCGATTGCCTGATCCATCTGCCCAATCCGCCCGGCCCCATCGTGATCGACAGCAAATTCCCGCTGGAGGCCTATGAGGCGCTGCGCCGCGCCGAAACGCCCGCCCAGACGCTGGAGGCCGCGCGCGCCATGCGGACCTCCGTGCGCGCCCATATCAAGGCGATTGCCGAGCGATACATCGTGGAGGGTGAAACGGCGGATGGCGCGCTGATGTTCCTGCCCTCCGAGGCGGTCTATGCCGAATTGCACGCGAATTTCCCCGAACTGGTGCGCGAGGGGTTTGAGGTGAAGGTCTGGATCGTGTCGCCCACCACCTGCATGGCCACGCTGAACACGATGCGCGCGATCCTGAAAGACGCGCGGATGCGCGAACAGGCGGGTGCGATCCGGTCGACCCTGCGCCTGTTGCACCGCGATGTGGAACTGGTGGTGGAACGGGTGCAGAAGCTCGACACCCATTTCAATCAGGCGCGCGCAGATCTCGACGGTATCGGCACGGCAGCGGAACGGGCGGGCAAGCGGGCCGCGAAACTGGACAATTTCGATTTCGAGGAACTGACCCCGGAGGTGGCTGTGCCGGTTCTGTCGGATCGGGCGGCGGAATAGGGCTGACTGATGATCCGCCATCTGACCCAAGCCGATTTCCGCACGATGCCCTGGGCCAATGGCAAGGGCGTGACGGTTGAAATGGCGCGTGAGGACCGGGGCGGCGCGATGCTCTGGCGGTTGTCGCGGGCGAGCGTTGTCGAGAACGGGGAGTTCTCGGTTTTTCCGGGGGTGGAGCGGAACCTGACCGTGCTGACCGGGCCGGGATTCGATCTGGTGGGACGGGGGGTGCATCTGCGCGCGGACCCGTTGCGACCGGTGCCCTTTGCGGGGGACATCCCGATCCGGGCCGAAGGCGTGGCGGCACCTTGCGACGATTTCAACGTGATGACCGCAAGACATATTCCGCACCCTGAGGTGCGGGTTGCTGCTTCCGGTTCGGTGGATGCAGCAGGCGGAATTGCGGGGCTTTATGCGCTTGCAGCGGGGCTGGTGAATGGTCGGGCCATTGCGGTGGGTGATCTGGTCCTGTCCGATGGGGCGCTGGACTGGCAGATGGACGGTCCGGCAATTGCTGTCCTGATCCAGTTTGCTTCCTTGCCCTGACCGGCTCCCCCGCGGCCTTTGGATGACCCAAAGCAAGCCGTCAGGCTTGATGAGGCATCAGATCCGCAGGAAGGGCTGGGCGATGCGCTGGATCAGCCCGTTGAAGCGCAAGGGCGCATCGGTCGCGGCAAGGCAGATGCAATCCGCGCCAGCCTCGGCCACGGGTTGATGGTTCAAATCCTCATTCGCGATTTCCATGTCGCCGGGGCCGAAACGGTCCGTCTCGTCACGGAAGGCGCCTTGCAGCACCAGCGTCAGTTCCAGCCCACGATGACCGTGATCGGGCACTTTCTGCCCGGCGGGAATGTAGAGAAGCCGCGCAGAGGCGTCCTTTTCTGTGGGCAGGATTGCCTGTCGCACGCCCATGCCGATGGACCGCCACCTCACCGCCTCCAGGCCGCCACCGACATAATCGGCCAGGGGCCCCGGAAAAAGTCCGGCGCGCCGCGCCGCGGGTCGGTCCGCGGGTGGGGCGGTCCTGATCCGGGCGAGCGTCGCGGCAAGGCTGCCTTCGGTCATCGCAACCGCCCCGGCCCGGTCCATCACCGCGCCGCCGACCGCTTCATATTCCGCCAGCCGCGCGCGGCAATCGTCACAAAGCGAAAGATGCGTGGCGACCACGAGGCTGAAGGCCTCGGGCAACTGGCCTGCAGCATAGCCCATCAAAAGCGCGTCCGATACATGATGCTTGATCGTCATATTTGTCAGCCTTCAACTCATTCCGTGGCGCAGCCGTTCCAGCGCCAGCCTGATGCGCGATTTGATCGTTCCCAGCGGAAGGCCCGTTTCGGCAGCGATTTCCGTATGGGAAAGATCGCCGAAATAGGCCCTTTCGATCAGCACGCGCTGTTTCTCGGGCAGTTGGGCGATGGCTTCCCCCAATCTGTCGGTTTCCTGCTGCATCTCCAGCGCCTCTTGCTGATCGGGTTCAGCTTCGGGGCCCCAGGGCAGATCCTCCGGTTCCGGGCGGCGCGCCTTGCGCAAGACATCAATCCGCCGGTTGCGGGCAATCGTGAAAACCCAAGTCGCAACCGATGCGCGACCGGGGTCAAACAGATGCGCCTTCTGCCACAGCACCGCCATGACATCCTGCGCACAATCCTCCGCCACGCCCGCGGAAGCACCGGACTTCATCAGAAAGCCCTTCACCCGCGGGGCGAAATGCCGGAACAGGTCGGCAAAGGCCGCCTCGTCGCGCTGGTCGCGCACCCGGATCAGGAGCGCCGCCCAACCGTCCTCATCCCTGTTTTCCGCCACGGCCACCCTTCCCGGACGCTGCGCACCCTTGTTTGCGGAAGCAGCATAGTCATCGCCGAAGTAAGGCGCATCCGGTTTCTCGCAAGGCAGGGCGTCAAACATGGGTGATTTACGCGGCCTGTCGGGAACCGGATCACCCGAATTATCACATTTCCGGAAAAAGCGCCTCGTGCCGGGGTTTTTGATCCAGTCGCCGTTGTAAAGCGTAGCTTACAGGTGCCGTTGTCGCATCCCTCGGCAACACCCGCGTTCTTGTCTGTCCGGCCCTTCAGGAGACTGCCCATCCATGCCATTCGAGACCCAAGGCCCCGCCACCCGTCGCATTGCCATCATCGGCGGGGGTGTTTCCGGCATGGCCGCCGCCCATCTTCTGAGCCGCGACCATCAGGTGACGCTGATCGAGGCCGAGCCGCGTCTGGGCGGCCATGCCCGCACCGTGCTGGCAGGCAAGCGCGGCGATCAGCCGGTCGATACCGGGTTCATCGTGTTCAACGAGGTGAACTATCCCCATCTTGTCAATCTGTTCCGTGAACTCGACGTGCCGGTGGCCAAAAGTTCGATGAGTTTCGGGGCCTCCATCGACGGCGGACGTTTCGAATACGGGTTCCGCAACTGGCAGGGGCTATTCGCGCAGAAATCAAACCTCGTCGATCCACGCTACTATGTCATGCTGCGCGATATCCTGCGGTTCAACCGCGACGCGGAGCGGCTGGCGGGGGACGGATCCATGTCGATCCGCGAATTTCTGGCGGTGCTGGGGACGGGGGACTGGTTCCGTGACCGCTATCTCCTGCCGCTCTCGGGGGCGATCTGGTCCACGCCCTGCGCGGGGATTCTGGATTTTCCGGCCCGCGCGATGATCGATTTCTTCCGCAACCATGCGCTTCTGGGTGTCACCGGGCAGCACCAGTGGATGACCGTGAAAGGCGGGTCGGTGGAATATGTCCGGCGCCTGCAATCGGCGCTGGAAGCTGCCGGGGTCGATGTGCGGTTGGGCGCAGCCGTGCAGGGCGTGACCCGCGAGGGCGGGCTGCCGCGTGTGCGCTGCGCGGGCGCGGAATGGGAGGTTTTCGATGAGGTGGTCCTTGCCACCCATTCCGATGTGACGCTGCGCCTTCTGTCCGACCCGACGCCCGAGGAGGCGCGCGACCTTGGCGCGATCCGCTATCAGCCCAACGATGTGGTGCTTCATTCGGACGCTTCGCTGATGCCACGCCGCCGGGGGGCCTGGGCCTCCTGGGTCTATGTCGAACAGGACGGGGCCGGGCGGACGGGGCCACGCCCGGACCGCATCGACCTCACCTACTGGATGAACTCGCTGCAACCGATCCCGATGGACGACCCGCTTTTCGTGACGCTGAACGCCACCACCCGCATCCGCGAGGAGTTGATCCACGATGCTGTGACCTTCGATCATCCCGTCTATACGTTGGAGGCACTGGCCGCACAGGCGCGGATCCGGGCGGCCAACGGGACGCGGGCCACATGGTTCTGCGGGGCCTGGATGCGCAACGGGTTCCACGAGGACGGCTTTGCCTCGGCGGTCGATGTGGTGGACCGCCTCCGCGCCGATGAAAGGGCCGTTGCCGCATGACCGGGGTGTCGCATCTTCGCGGACAGACCTTTCACGGGCGGCGCGGCAGCATCGCCAACAGTTTCCGATACGGCGTGGACTATGTGCTGCTGGACCCCGAAACCGCGCAAGGGCCGAGGCTCTTTTCCCGCAACCGCCGCAACCTGATGTCGCTCTGGGATACGGACCATGGCGGCGCACCCAAGGCGGGACGGGGCCAGCACTGGGTCCGCGAGGTTCTGGCGGACCATGGCCTGCCCGACCCCACCCGTATCCGGTTGCTGGCACAGCCGCGCGTGCTGGGGCATGTGTTCAACCCGGTGTCCTTCTGGCTGTGCGAGGATGCGGCGGGCGCGCTGTTCTGCGTGATCGCCGAGGTGAGCAATACCTTTGGCGACCGCCATTCCTACCTGTGCCACCGCGATGACCATGGCCCGATCACTCGCCATGACCTGATCGAAGCCCAGAAGATCTTCCATGTCTCGCCCTTCCAGCCGATCGCGGGCGGCTATCGGTTCCGCTTTCACATCCGGCCGGATCGCATCGGCATCTGGATCGACTTCAGCGCGGGGGAGAACGGGCTTTATGCCACGCTGACCGGCCGGCTTGCGCCCCTGACGGATGCGGCGATCCTTGGCATCAGCCTGCGCCGCCCCTTCGGGTCACGCCGTGTGCTGGCGCTGATTCACTGGCAGGCCATGAAACTCTGGTGGAAGGGCGCGCGGTTCTTCTCCCGCCCGCCCCCCCCGCAGGACGAGGTGACGCGGTGACCGGCAGGACCACGATTGCCCGTCCGTCCCCGTCGCTGCTGCCCTGGTCGATATTTGCCGCGCTGATCGCCTCGGCAGGACTGCCGATCTACATTCATGCACCGAAATTCTACGTCGATGAATATGGCGTGACGCTGGCCACGCTGGGGGTTGTCCTGTTCGGGCTGCGGCTTCTGGATGTTGTGCAGGATCCGGCCTTGGGCTGGCTTGCGGAACGCATGCGGCATCTGCGCGGGGGCATGGTGGCGGGCGCGGTCGGTTTGATGACGGCTTCGATGATCGGGCTTTTCGCGGTTGCCCCGCCGGTCGCGCCGGTTCTTTGGTTCGCGCTGATGCTGGCGGGGCTGTTTTCGGCGTTCTCGTTCCTGACGATCTGTTTCTATGCCCAGGGGGTCGCGCGGGCCGAAACCCTGCCGCGCGGGCATCTGGGTCTGGCGGGCTGGCGCGAAACCGGGGCGCTGATCGGCATTTCGCTGGCCGCTGTGGCCCCGACCGTTCTGGCCCTTGCCACCGACCGCCCCTTTGCCGCCTTTGCCTTCGGCTTTCTGGGCCTCGGGCTGATCGCGCTTTATGCCATGCGCCGCGAATGGTCTGCCACGCGCGCCGCCCCGGCCCCCTCTTTCGCCGGGCTTCTCGCAGACGCCGGGTTGCGCCGCCTGCTGCTGCTCGCGCTGGTCAATGCCGCCCCCGTCGCCGTGACCTCCACGCTCTTCCTGTTCTTTGTCGAAAGCCGTCTGGAACTGCCAGATCTCGCCGGTCCGCTTCTCTTGCTGTTTTTCCTTGCCGCCGCGCTGACCGCGCCGGGGTGGAGCCGCCTTGCGGACCGTATCGGCGCGCGTCGCGCGCTGCTGGCGGGCATGGTGCTGGCGATCCTTGCCTTCGCTTTCGCCATGCGGCTGGGGCCGGGCGACGGGCTGGCCTTTGCGGTGATTTCAGCCGCCTCCGGGGCGGCGCTTGCCGCAGATATGGTGCTGCTGCCCGCGATCTTTGCCCGCCACATGGCCCGGCAGGGGGCCGAGGCGATGGGGTTCGGCCTTTGGTCTTTCGCGTCGAAATTCATGCTGGCGGTGGCGGCGGTGACGCTGTTTCCGCTGCTCGACCTGGCAGGATTCCGGGCCGGGATGGAAAATGACGCCGCCGCCCTGCGGACCCTTACCCTGCTTTATGCAGCGCTGCCTTGCGGCCTGAAACTCATCGCCATCGCGCTTTTGATGCGCATCCCTGTTGCGGAGGTCTGACGCCATGTCCTTTCCCGATCTTTTCCTCGGAATGCTCACGATGCTGGCCCTCCTTGCGATCCTGCGCCGGGTCACCGGCTTCCGCTCGCAGAAACCTTCCGACCTTGCGGCGAAATCCCCTCCTTTCGACCTGCGGCGTCATCTCTCGGGCCCGATCCTCTGCGAAGGCGTCGTCTACGGGCCGACGGGCCGCGTCGCCTCGCGATTCGTGGCGGATATGGAGGGGCACTGGACCGGCAATCAGGGCATCCTCGCTGAACGCTTCCGCTATGACAGCGGTCTGGAACAAAATCGCCAGTGGTCGTTGAAACTGGGCAATGACGGGTCGATTATTGCCGAAGCTGCCGATATTGTGGGGCAAGGCGAGGGCCGGGTGGAGGGTGCGGGCGTGGTGATGCGCTATCGCATCCGGCTCGACCCTGCGGCGGGCGGTCATGTTCTGGACGTCACGGACTGGATGTATGTGATGGAGAACGGAACCATCATGAACCGCAGCCAGTTTTACAAATGGGGCGTCAAGGTTGCGGAACTGATTGCGACAATGCGGCCGAAGGAGAAAAGGAACGCGGCATGAGGGATTGGCAAGGCAAACGCTACTGGCTGGTAGGTGCGAGCGAGGGTCTGGGACTGGCGCTGGCCCGCCAGATCAGCACGGCCGGGGCCGAGGTCATCCTGTCCGCCCGAAGCGAAGATGCGCTTGCCAAAGCCGTGGCGTCGATGCCGGGCCGCGCCTCGCATGTGGCGCTGGATGTGGCGGATCCGGCCTCCGTCCGCGCTGCCGCCGAAGCGGTCGGTGACATAGACGGGCTTGTATTCCTCGCCGGGGTCTACTGGCCGATGAAGGCGCAGGACTGGGACGCCGACAAGGTCGAGGCGATGTGCGATGTGAATTTCACCGGCTGCGCGCGTGTGCTGGGCGCGGCATTGCCTGCCATGGTGGCGCGCGGTTCGGGCCATGTCGTGCTGACCGGTTCCCTCTCGGGCTTTCGCGGATTGCCGGGCGCAATCGGCTATTCCGCGTCCAAGGCCGGAGTGATGGCGCTGGCCGAAAGTCTTTATGCCGATCTGCGCGGATCGGGCGTGGATGTGCAGGTGGCCAATCCGGGTTTCATCCGAACAAGGCTGACCGAAAAGAATGATTTCAACATGCCGTTCATCATGGACCCCGATCCCGCCGCCCGCGAAATGTTCGAACATATGCAGACGGACCATTTCAAGAAAAGCTTTCCGATGCTCTTTTCCTGGCTGTTCCGCCTGTCGCAATTCCTGCCCGACTGGGCCTATTACCGCCTTTTCGCGGCCAAGTGACCTGACAGCCGCGCCCTTCATCTGTTCCCAAATATCCCACCGGGGGTCCGGGGGTGTGAAACTCCCGGCTTGGCGTCAACGGGCGCGCGCCTCAGCCCGGATGATCCACCCGCGCCATATATTGCGCCAGCCCCTGCACCTGATCCAGCCAGCGCGCTACCAGCCGCGGATCATGCGGGGCGGGCTGCACGCCGACCGGCAATGCGCGGTCCAGCACGGCCTCCACCGCCAGCGATACGGGCACCGACACCAGCCGCGCCATGGCGGTGCCGCGCGCATCGCCCCAGGCGTCCAGCGCCCAAGTCTCGTGGAACACCGCGCGGCCTTCGCGCTCGGCCTTCAGCGACACGAACAGCACCACCCGATCAGGCTCGCCCTCGCCGTAGGCATTGTCGCGCCAGAAGCCTTCGGCCATCTCGCGCAGCCGGTCATCGCCCCCGGGCCCCGACAGCGTCTCGACCTCGCGGAACACCGGGGCCCAGGCCTCGGCCCAGCCATTCAGCCGGATCGTGCCGCGCACGAAATCGCGCAGTTTCCAGTCGGCATCGAAGCGGTAATCCTGCACGAAGGGCAGGCTGTCGCGGTTCGGATAGACCTCGAAGCTTTCGGGCTGCGGCAGCGGCGCATCATAGCTTGTGATCGCATCCCAGGGCCGCGCCACCCGCAACTCGGAAAAATTGCGCAAGGATACCGAAGGGGACCGCAGCGCCTTCAGCACCCCCAGCGGCGACCATGAAAACTTGTAGCGGAAGGCGTTCGGTTCCTTCGGCACCCCGCCGCAATAGGAGGTGAAGGAAATCACATTGCCCGCGCCAAAGGCCGCCGAGGCGCGATAGCGCGCCACCAGATCATGCGCCATCAGATGGTCGATGCCGGGGTCGAGCCCGACCTCATTGACATTGACCAGCCCCTTGTCACGGAACGCCTCGTCCAGCGCCCGCATCTCGGGGGAGATATAGCTCGACGACACGAAATGCGCCCCCGCCTCAAGGCAGGCGCTTGCCACTTTCACATGCTGATCGACCGGCAACATCGACACCGCCACATCGCCGGGCCGCAGCGCCGCGCTCAGGGCCTCCAGCGTATAGGGCCGGATGTCGGTCGCGATGTCGCCCACCGCCTCGGCCGCCTTGGCGACCGTGCGGTTCCAGACCGTGACGGGATGCCCCGCCCCGATCAGCCGCCGCAGCCCGGGGATGGCCGAAAGGCCGGTTCCGCACCAATGGATCGTCATGGGAAGCTCCTTCAAACCTGCGCGATATGCTCGTCGAATGTGGCTTTCGCCCGGCCCCAGACGCCTTTGTCCAGCGCATCCAGCGTCAGAAGATGCGGCAGCAGCAGCCCCGCGAAATCCTCGCTGCTTTCCACCGGCAAGAGGGACGGCAGATTGTCGATGGCGGTCACATCGAGCGGCGGGTTCTCGGCCACCCGCAACGCCGGAGCCTGCCAGTCCGTCACCCGGTCATAGACCTTGATGGGCGAGAAATCCGAGGTCGGATCGCAGGCAATGTCCCCGATCACCCGCAGGTCACGCGGCGCGGTCAGCGCCGATTCCGGCACGAAGACCGGGCAGCCGGGCCGCGCGAGGATGCAGTTGAGAAAAATCTCATGCGCCAGCACTTCCGGAAACGGCCCGCCATGCGCGGTTTCGGCCATGTCCCATTGCGTGACCGGCAGATCCATCGCCTTGCACAGATCCGTGGCCCCGGTGCCGACCCGCCCCAAGGCGCCGATCACCAGCGCGCGGGGGCGGTCGGGCAGCCCCGCCATTTCTGCCGTCAGATCGGCCAGCAGCGCATCCCGCCCGGCAGAGCGCGCAACCGGCCCCGCAATGCCCCCCTTGGCCTGCGCGATCCAGCATTTCAACGCAACCGCCGCCCCCGCATAGCCCGCCCAATAGCCGAAGGCCGCAACCCGGCGGCCCGACTGATCCACCAGATATTCGAGGTCATACATCGCCCCGCCCCCGGCCTTGAACCGGCGCAGCAAGTCCTGCCCCGCAGGCTGGCCCTTGTAGGCATGGCCAAAGAGGATATGGCGATGGGTCAGCGGCGTGCCATCCTCGGGCAGTTCCTTCAGCCCGAAGATGATCGCGTCGGCGGGCGCGGAGGGCCACGCGTTTTCCGCTGCGATGTCGCAGCCCGTCGCGCGGTAGCCGCTCAGAGGGATGGCCCGGACCGAGCTTTCCTCCACCGTCACACGGAACCCTGCGGCCAGCAGTGCGGCCACGCCCTCGGGCGTCACGCCCACCCGCTCCTCATTGGCGCGCTGTTCGGCGCGGACCCAGATATGTGTCATGCCTCAATCCCTTGCTTCGGCCAGCCGGGCATAGCCCCGGCGCAGCGCCCGTTTCTGCCAGCTTTCGGCGGCGAGTGCAGCCTCGCGCAGATTGGCGAACCAGTCGATCCGGCATTGCCCGGTGGCGGCTCCGGGTCGCCCTTTCAGGCCCCATTCGCGCAGCACCGAATATTCGCCAAAGAGGTTGTAATCCACATCCACCCGGTAATAGCGTGCATGACCGCCGCGATTGCGCAGCAAATGAAAACCGATCATTTCCGCCCTCCCGGCTTGGCTTCCCGATCCAGAGATACCAGAATTGACACCGGACAACAGGGGTTCGGCATGAAAAGACGGCATTGGCTGACGGGAACGGCTGCGCTGGCGGCACTGGCGGGGGCGGGGGCTGCGGTCTGGGGACGGCGCGCGCGCCGCCCGATCAGCGCCGAGGCGCTGGCGGCGCGTTTTGCCACGCCGCTGGAGGCCCCGGCGCGGGGGCTTTCGGTCTATCACCTCGGGCACAGCCTTGTGGGCCGCGACATGCCGGCGATGGTGGAGCAGCTTGCCCATGCCGCCGGGTTTGCGGGCCATTCCCATGCCAGCCAGCTTGGCTGGGGCGCCAGCCTGCGCCAGCATTGGGAACCGGGTGAGGCCATCCCCGGCTTCGAGGCCGAGAACGCCCATTCCCGCCACCGCCCCGCGCATGAGGCATTGGGGTCGGGGGAGTTCGATGCACTGGTGCTGACCGAGATGGTCGAGATCCGCGATGCCATCCGTTACCACGACAGCGCGCGCTATCTGGCGCATTGGGCGCAGGCGGCCCGGGCGATGAACGCCAAGGCCCGCGTCTATCTCTATGAGACATGGCACCGGCTGGACGACCCGCAGGGTTGGGAGGTTCGCGTCGCCGCCGACCTGCCCCGGCATTGGGAGGGCGACCTTTTGCGCGGCGCGCTGGCGCGCGAGGGGTCCGGTGAAATTCGCGTGATCCCCGGCGGGCAGGCACTGGCCGCTGTCACTGCCGCCGCCGAGGCAGGGCAGATCCACGGTCTGTCCGGGCGCAACGATTTCTTTGCCCGCACACCGGAAGGCGACGTCGATCCGATTCACTTTGGCGATCTTGGCGCCTATATCATTGCCGCCACCCATTTCGCGACGCTCTATCACCGCAGTCCGGAAGGGCTGCCCCACCGCCTGACCCACGCCGATGGCACCCCGGCGGACCCCCTGCCGGATGCAGCGGCTGCGACCGTGCAACGGGTGGTCTGGGATGTGGTGACAGGCTATGCTGGCACAGGTGTTTCCCTGCGGTCCTGAGTATCGAGGTCTTCATGTCGTTTCTGTCGCTGCTGACCGACATTCTGTTCGTAGGGCACAGCCTTGTCGGCCCGACCCTGCCCGCGATGGTGGAGGCGGGGCTGGCGCGGCAGGGGATGCAGGTCGAGGTCTCCGCACAGGTCATCAACGGCGCGCCCCTGAAATACAGTTGGGAAAACGGCGCCGAGGCCGAAGGCCAGAACGCAAGACAGGTGCTGCCGCAGGGCCGAACGCGGGTTCTGGTGCTGACCGAGGCGATCCCGCTGGCAGGCCAGATCGAATGGAATGACAGCGCCGCCCATGTCGCGCGCTTTGCAGCGCTGGCCTGGGAGTCCCGGCCCGATGCACAGGTCTATGTCTATGAAACCTGGCACAGTCTGCTCAGCGCACCGGGTGCGGCCATTCCGAATGATCCGGGCTCGGGGCTTGCATGGCGCGACCGGATCACCGCCGACCTGCCGCTGTGGGAAAGCCTGACAGTGGCCGCCAATGCTGCGCGCCCCGACACCGCCCCGCCCGTCCGACTGATCCCGGCGGGGCAGGCGATGGGCAGGCTCGCCGATGCCATCGAGGCGGGCGAGGTGCCGGGGATCGGCAAGATTGACGAGATGTTCGACGACGAGATCCACCCTTCCGGCAAGGGCCTCGGCTTTCTCGCGCTGGTGCATATGGCGGCCATCACGGGGCAGTCACCCGAGGGCCTGCCCGCGAAACTGACACGCCACTGGCCCAAGCGCGAGGCGGTCCTTACCGACGCGCAGGCCGCCGTCCTGCAGCGCATCGCCTGGGAGGCGGTGCGGGACTACCGCGCGACCGAGGCCGAGCGGCTCGCCGCTGCCTCTGCCGCCCCGGCCCATAGCCCAATGGGGGAACATCACGCGCCCGAACCGCTCCCCCCGACCGAGACCGCGCCGGAAACGACCCTCATTTCCGCTGCACCGGCGGTGGCGGCGCATCTTGATCGTGCGTCCCATGATCTGCCGCCCATCCTTGTGCCCGACGGGCCGCAGGGCATCACCAACCCGCGCCTCGCGCTCAATCTCGCGCCGGTGGTGGACTGGTCGGTGCAGCAACCCTTTCTGGATGTGGTCAAGACCGCCCGCCCCTGGATCGGGCATCTGGAGGGCCGCTGGGGCGGGGTGGAATTTGCCGATCTGCGCGCGGGCGGGTATCTGGATGTCAAAGGCTGGCCCCTGCGCCTGCCCGAGGGCGTGACCGGGATTTCCACGCTTGTCCTGACCGATCTGCCCTCCGATGCAGGCGGCGTCGCGGGCACCTATGTCCTGCGCCATCAGGGCCGGGGCGAACTTCGCCTCGAGGGCCGCGCGCGGGTCTTGTCCCGGTCGCCGGGGCGCGTCACCTTCCGCTTTGTCCCCGGCGAGGGCGGCGTGATCCTGACCATAGCCGCCACCGCCCCGGACGACCCGATCCGCGCGATTTCCATCGTGCGCGAGGACCGCGAGGCCGCACTGGACGCGGGCGAGATGTTCAACCCGGACTGGCTGGACCTCATCCGGGGCACGCGGACCCTGCGCTTCATGGACTGGATGGCGACCAACAATTCCACCCTCGCCCATGCCGCCGACCGCCCCCGCCGCGACGATTTCACCTGGGCGCTGCGCGGCGTGCCGATGGAGGTGATGGTGGCGCTGGCCAATGGCCTGCGGGCCGAGCCCTGGTTCACCCTGCCGCATCAGGCCGGGGATGATCTGGTCCGCCTCTGGGCCGGGGAGGTGCGCGACAGCCTCGCCCCCGACCTGCGCGCGCATGTCGAATATTCCAACGAGGTCTGGAACTGGCAATTCGAACAGGCTCGCTGGGCGCAGGACCAGGCCCGCGCCCGCTGGCAGGTCGAGGGCGACGGCTGGATGCAGTTCTACGCCCTGCGCGCGGCGGAAATCGCAGACATCTGGACCGAGGTTTTTGGCACGGAGGCCCCGGCCCGGCTCAACCGCGTGATGTCCTCGCAAACCGGCTGGCTCGGGCTGGAGGAGGCGGTTCTCGACGCCCCGCTGGTGCAGGCAGAGGGCCGCCCCGCCCCAGTGGACAGTTTCGACAGCTATGCCGTCACAGGCTATTTCGCGGCCTCGCTGGGCACTGATGCCAAGGCTTCGACGCTGCGCCGCTGGATCGCCGACAGCCAGCGCATGGCCGAGACGCAGGCCGATGCTGCGGGGCTCACAGGCAGCGCGCGCGACGCCTTCATCGCTGACCAACGCTTTGATCTGGCCACCAACCGCGCCGGAACCGAACTGGAAAACGGCTTTGTCACCGGCGATCCGCAGGACACGCTGGCGCATCTGCTGACCGATGTCCTGCCCCATCACGCCCGCGTTGCGCGGGCGCGCGGCCTCGATCTCGTGATGTATGAGGGCGGCACCCATGTCGTCGGCATCGGCGCACAGCTTGACGATCCGGTGCTGACCGAATTCTACCATCACCTGAATTACAGCCCGGAAATGGGGGAGCTTTATGCGCGCCTTCAGGACGGCTGGGCCGCCCTGACGGATGCGCCCTTCACCGCCTTCAACGACGTCGAAAAGCCCTCCAAATGGGGAAGCTGGGGCGGTCTGCGCCATCTTGGCGACGACAACCCGCGCTGGCGCGCATTGGCCGAAGGCTGCCCCGGGTGCTGAGCGTCATCATCCCGGCCTCCAACGAATCCGGCTGGATCGTTCCCTGTCTCTCGGCGCTGTTCCGGTCGGATCCGGTGCCGGGCGGGGCAGAGGCGATCGTGGTCGCCAATGGCTGCCACGACGATACCGCCGACCGCGCCCGCTCCTGCATCGCCCAGGCCGAGGCGGCGGGCTGGACCCTTTCCGTGATCGAACGCGCCGAAGGAGGCAAGCCCGCGGCCCTCAACGCAGGCGACGCGGCCGCAACGGGCGAAATGCGCGCCTATCTCGACGCCGATGTCGAGGTCAGCCCCGCCCTCCTCGCGCAGATCGTCGTCGCGCTGTTGACCGACGCGCCCCGCTACGCCTCGGGCCGCGCGACCATTCCGCGCGCGGCCTCGCCCGTCACCCGCGCCTATGCCCGGTTCTGGCAGCGCCTGCCTTTCGCGCAATCCGAGGCTCCGGGCTATGGCTTCTTTGCCGTCAACCGCGCGGGCCGGGCCCGCTGGGGGGGCTTTCCCGGCATCATTTCCGACGATACCTTCGTGCGGCTCCAGTTCGCGCCAAAGGAACGGATCGGCGTGCCCGCCCCCTACTTCTGGCCGATGATCGAGGGCTTCGGCGCCCTCGTCCGCGTGCGTCGCAGACAGGATGCAGGCGTGGCAGAAATCGCGCGCCTCTGGCCTGACCTTCTGGAACGCGAGGGCAAAGCCCGGCTTGGTGCCGCCGGATTGGCCGCACTCGCCTTTCGGGATCCCGTGGGTTTTGCAACCTATGCTGCTGTCTCTGTCGCGGTGCGGCTGGGGCGCAGCCATCGAGGCTGGGTGCGCGGCCGATAGCCTGCCCCTTTGCCCGCACCCCGCCCCGCCTTTTTCTGTCTGGAAATATCCTCGGGGGGTGAGGAGCCGGCTTGCCGGATCCGAGGGGGGCAGACAGCCCCCCTTGCGCCCTTGGCGGCCCGAACCGGCGGTAGGCCATCGGGGTCAGATCAGGCATCCCCGTTCGGTGCCGAAAACAGCGCTGCCAGTTTCGCCGCCTCCCGGTCGATGTCATGGCGTTCCAGCGCCCGCGCGCGGGCGTCCGCCCCCATCGCGGCCAGCCGTTCGGGCGGGGTTTCGGCAAGGTTGCGGATCGCCTCCGCCAGCGCCTCCGCATCGCCTGCGGCCACCAGCCATCCCTCGCGCCCCGCGCGCAGCAGCTCCGGCACGCCCGCGATGGCCGTGGCGATCACCGGCCGCCCCGCTGCCATGGCCTCCATCACCACGACCGGCAGCCCTTCGGCAAAGGACGGCAGGATCAGCACCTGCGCCGCGGCCAGTGCCTCCCGCACAGCGGTCTCATCCGCCCAGCCCGCCAGCCGTACCACCCCGGTCAATCCCCGCGCAGCAATCGCGGCCTCCAGATCGCCGCGCAACGGCCCGTCGCCAAGGATCGTCAGCGTCAAGCCCGGCAGGTCGGGGGCAGCCCGCGCCACAGCCTCGATCAACAGCGAGAATCCCTTCTGTTCCGCCAATCGCCCGATGGCCACCAGATGCGGCCCGCCCTCCGGCAAGGGCGCGGGAGTCGGGAACCGCGCGACTTCGATCCCGCAATGCACGACCTTCAGACGTGGCCAGTCCGCCAGCGGCGTCCAGCGACAAAGCTGGCTGCGCCCGAAACTGCTGATCGCGACCGTGAAGACCGCCCGCGCGGTCTTGACCCCGAGACTGTGGGCATGGGGCGCGTCGAACTCCTCCGGCCCATGCACGGTAAAGCTGAATCTTGGGCCGCCAATCGCATGGGCAAGCATCGCAACGGTCGCGGAATTCGTGCCGAAATGCGCGTGCAGATGGGTGATCCCCAGATCCGCGCAGCGCCGCGCGACATGCGCGGCTTCGGCCAGATAGACCAGATGCCGCAGCCGCCCGCCGGTCCCTGCCACGCCACCCGCACCCCGGCGCCCGCAGTCCATCGCCAGCCGCAGCGCCGCAACAGCCCGCCCCGGATGGCGCAGCATCCATCCAAAGGCCGAAACTCCCAGCCGCCCGGCCCCCAGCCTCAACACATGCTCGGTCCGCGCATCCTCCTCCAGATCCGCCGCATCCACCAGCGCCGCACGATCCGACCGCATGGCAAAGCGATGCACCGCAAGCCCCCGCCGCTCCAGCGCCTGGATCTCGCGCCGGATGAAGGTCTGCGAGGCGCGCGGATAGGTGTTGACCAGATAGGCGAGTTTCAAGGTGGATCTTTCGGCGGGCAATTCCCGCGCAGAGTGGCCCCAGCGTGGCGACAAGGTCAAGACGCCGCGCTTTCCCTGTGCAAGCCCGCATAGGGGCGCTATAGCTGCGCGGTCAAAACCGGAGGAGACAAGGACATGGCACGGATCACGCTTCTGGATGGCGGCATGGGGCAGGAACTTCTGGCCCGCACGGGCGATGAGCCGACGCCGCTTTGGGCAACGCAGGTGATGCTGGACCATCCCGATCTCGTGCGTCAGATCCATGCCGATTACTTTGCGGCAGGGGCGACGGTGGCCACCACGAACACCTATGCGGTCCACCACGACCGGCTGGACCGCTTCGGCAAGGACGACCTGTTTGAAACGCTGCACCTGAAGGCCGCCGCACAGGCCAGCGAGGCGCGGGCGGCGCATGGCTCGGGCCGCATCGCGGGGTCGCTCGGCCCGCTCGGTGCCAGCTACCGTGCCGACATTGCCGAAAGCGTCGATCAGGCCGCTCCGAAATTCGCAGAGATTGCCCGGCTTCTGGCCCCGCATGTCGATCTCTTCCTGATCGAAACCTCGGCCTCGGTCCTGCAATCGGAAGGCGCGCTGAAAGGGGCGGCGGCCGGGGGGCGGCCGGTCTGGCTCTCGGTCACGGTGGAGGATGGCAACGGCACCCGCCTGCGGTCCGGGGAACCGGTGGCCGACCTCGCGCCGCTGATCGCCCGCTACAATCCTGCGGCCGTGCTGGTCAACTGCTCTGTCCCCGAGGCGATGGCGGCGGCCCTGGCCGAGGTGGCGCGGTTCGGGCTGCCCTTCGGGGCCTATGCCAACGGGTTCAGCCATATCGCCCCCGCCTTTCTGGAGGCAAGCCCGACAGTAAAGGCCCTCGATGCCCGCCATGACCTGACACCCGAGGTCTATGCCCGTTTCGCAATGGACTGGGTGGCCATGGGCGCCACGATCATCGGCGGCTGCTGCGAAGTCGGCCCTGCCCATATCGCCGAACTCGCCCGCGCCCTGCGTGCCGCAGGCCACGAGATCGTCTGACCCGGCATGGTGGACTTCACCTACAGCCCCCCCGATCAGCCTTTGTCCGTGATCCATGAGGACAGGGACTTCGTGATCGTGGACAAGCCCGCGGGCCTTCTGTCGGTGCCCGGACGGGGTGCGCATCTGGCCGATTGCCTGATCGCGAGGCTGCAGGCAATCTGGCCGGAGGTTCTTCTGGTCCACCGTCTGGATCTGGACACTTCGGGGGTCATGGTCTTTGCCCGCACGAAACCCGCACAGGGCGCGATCAGCCAGCAATTCGAGAAACGTCTGGTGGACAAGCATTACGTCGCGCGGGTGGCGGGCGTGATGGCGCAGGACGCAGGCCGGGTGGACCTGCCGCTGATCGTGGACTGGCCCAACCGCCCGCGCCAGCATGTCAACCATGACACCGGCCGCCCGGCCCGCACTGACTGGCAGGTGATCGGTCGTGATGCGGCGGAAACCCGCGTCCGGCTGGTTCCGCTGACCGGGCGAACGCATCAGTTGCGCGTGCATATGGCCGAACTGGGCCACCCGATCCTCGGCGACACGCTCTATGCCAGCGGAGCAGCACTGGACCATCCCCGCCTCATGCTGCATGCTGAGGGGCTGCACCTGCACCACCCCGTCACCGGCACGCCGCTGACCTTCACCGCGCCTGCCCCGTTCTGAACCACCCCACCCCGCAGAACCGGCGCAAGACCGGCGCGCGCAGCCATATCGAACCTTGCCTGACACCGGTTCCGGGCGTATATCAACCCGATGCAGCGATTTTTCGACATCACCGACCATGCACGCCTGCCCTGGCGGTTCACGGCCCTGAACCGGTCGATCCTCGCGCGACTTCGCTGAACCCTGCCAGCCGAACCCCGGGCCACCGGCCCACCCCCATTCGCAGCCAATTCCAAGGGATGAGCCATGACCGCTCGGACTCTCTATGACAAGATCTGGGACGACCACGTTGTCCACCAAGCCGATGACGGAACCTGCCTGCTCTATATCGACCGGCATCTGGTCCATGAAGTGACCAGCCCGCAGGCCTTCGAGGGCCTGCGCATGACGGGCCGAACCGTCCGCGCCCCGGACAAGACCATTGCCGTGCCGGATCATAACGTGCCCACCACCGAAGGGCGCGAGAACCCGAACCAGATGCCGGAAGAAAGCCGCATCCAGGTTGCGGCCTTGGACAAGAACGCCCGCGATTTCGGCATCCACTACTATCCCGTCAGCGACGTGCGACAGGGCATCGTCCATATCGTCGGCCCCGAACAGGGCTGGACGCTTCCGGGGATGACCGTCGTCTGCGGCGACAGCCACACGGCCACCCATGGTGCTTTCGGATCGCTCGCTCATGGGATCGGCACTTCCGAGGTGGAACATGTGCTGGCGACGCAGACGCTGATCCAGAAGAAATCGAAGAACATGAAGGTGGAGATCACCGGGTCGCTGCGCCCCGGCGTCACCGCCAAGGACATCACCCTGTCGGTGATCGGCGAAACCGGCACGGCGGGCGGCACCGGCTATGTCATCGAATATTGCGGTCAGGCGATCCGCGAACTGTCGATGGAAGGCCGCATGACCGTCTGCAACATGGCGATCGAGGGCGGCGCGCGCGCAGGCCTGATCGCGCCCGATGAAAAGACGTTTGAATATGTGATGGGCCGCCCCCACGCCCCCAAAGGCGTAAAATGGGAGGCCGCGATGGCGCATTGGAAAACCCTTTTCACCGATGAGGATGCCCATTTCGACAAGGTCGTGACCATCCGGGGCGAGGACATCGCCCCGGTCGTGACCTGGGGCACCAGCCCCGAGGATGTGCTGCCGATCACCGGCACCGTGCCTGCCGCCAGCGATTTCGCCGGCGGCAAGGTCGAGGCGGCGCAGCGCAGTCTTGACTACATGGGCCTGACCCCCGGCATGAAACTGACCGACATCAGGATCGACACCGTATTCATCGGCTCCTGCACCAATGGCCGGATCGAGGATCTGCGCGCCGCCGCCGCAATCCTCAAGGGCAAGAAGATCAAGGACGGTCTGCGCGCGATGGTCGTGCCCGGCTCCGGCCTCGTGCGCGCCCAGGCCGAGGAGGAGGGGCTGGCCCAGATCTTCCTCGACGCTGGCTTTGAATGGCGGCTTGCGGGCTGCTCGATGTGCCTTGCGATGAACCCCGACCAGCTTTCCCCCGGCGAGCGCTGTGCCGCCACCTCCAACCGCAATTTCGAGGGCCGTCAGGGCCGGGGCGGTCGCACCCATCTGATGAGCCCCGCGATGGCGGCGGCGGCGGCGATCACCGGGCATCTGACGGATGTGCGCGAGATGATGGGTGCGGCGGTCTGACCTTCATCTGTTCATAAATATCCCGGGGTCCGGGGCAGCGCCCCGGCGCGCGTCCCCTGACCCCGGCCCTCATTCAGGAGTCCCCATGGACAAGTTCACCACCCTGACCGGAATCGCGGCTCCCATGCCGCTGGTCAATATCGACACCGACATGATCATCCCCAAGCAATTCCTGAAAACGATCCAGCGGTCTGGCCTCGGCAAGAACCTGTTCGACGAGATGCGCTTCACGCAGGACGGGGCAGAGATCCCCGGATTCGTGCTGAACCAGCCAGCCTACCGGTCCGCCGAGATCATCATTGCCGGTGACAATTTCGGCTGCGGCTCAAGCCGCGAACACGCGCCCTGGGCGCTCCTGGATTTCGGCATCCGCTGCGTGGTTTCCACCAGCTTCGCCGACATCTTCTACAACAACTGCTTCAAGAACGGCATCCTGCCGATCGTCATGCCGCAGGAGGTGGTGGAGGTTCTGATGGCCGATGCCCGCAAAGGCGCCAATGCGCGGATGACGGTGGATCTGGAGTCTCAGACTGTCACCACATCCGACGGGCAGTCCTTCGGGTTCGAGGTCGATCCCTTCCGCAAGCATTGCCTGATGAACGGGCTCGATGACATCGGCCTCACACTCGAAAAGGCCGCAAGCATCGACAGTTACGAGTCAAGGGCCGCAACGCTGCGTCCCTGGATCTGACCTGCCGCCCGACTTGGGCCCGGCTTGGGCCCGACTTGGGACAGTCCGGGGCACCCACCACAACATCTGGGGCCACCCTACCGGGTGGCCCTCTTTTTTTCGTAAGTTTGATGCAATCTGGCGACACATTCACCGCGAAACGGCCATAATATCAGGCTTTTCTTTCTGGGCGATTGCAGCAGATTCCGAAAGAAGGCAGAATTTGGGCAAGATTGAGGCAATCCGCCACAAAGTGCGGTTCTGGACGGGGACAAGGCCACGACATCGTATCGTGTCCGGCCCGATGAAGGGTGAGGCAGGAGTGTTTTCGCGATTCACGGGCGCAGCCGTGCGGGCCTTTCTGGTCATGGTGCTTGTCGCCATACCTTCGGTCATCCTGCCGGGGATGGGCACGGACGGGCGGCAGATGGTGGCGCTTGTGGCGCTGTTTCTCGGCGTTCTGACCTTCGTCGAATACAACGCGACCTACCCGGGCCTGGTCGAATTCCGCGACGCGCCCCCCTACAACCGCGTGCGATTCCTGATGCTGTTGTCGACGGTGTTCGTGCTGTCGATGATGCAGAACTCCCCCGCAGAACCCTCGACGGCGCGTCTCCTGTTCGAGGCTCTGGGCATCCTGATCGGGCAGTCGTTTGATTTCCCCTACAGCCCGGTGCGCCTGGCCCGTCTGGTTCTGGCCGACCCGCTTCAGCCCGAACAGGGACTTGCCGTGCGCAATGCCGCAGCGGCGGCCTATCTCATTTCCCTTGTTGCGCTCGCGATCTTTGTCATGCTGCTGCGGCTTTATCGCTGGCCCGCGCAGAATGGGGCCTTCAATGTCTGGGTCAACCTTCCGACCTTCGAGCCGACCGTGGGCGGCGATGTGGTTGCCCGGCTGGAACGGGATGCGCGCGTTAACCTCGTGTTAGGGTTCCTGTTGCCATTCTTGATCCCTGCGGTGGTGAAACTGGGCGGACTCGGTCTGGGAACGCTCGATCTCGGCTCGCCGCAATCGCTTGTCTGGGTGATGACGGCATGGGCATTTCTTCCGGCATCCCTGTGTATGCGCGGGATCGCAATGGGGCGGATCGCGGGGATGATCCGCGAAAAGCGGGAACGCGGGCAGGAGCCTTCCGCCGCCGGCTATCTGCCGGCCTGAACGCCACTGCCCTGCTGCGCCACTTCCTGCCGGTTCTGACGGTCCTCGCGCTCTGGGGGCTTCCGTCGGGTGCAGGCACATTGCGCATCGCCACCTGGCACGCCGATCTGTCGCGTGACGGGCCGGGGCTTCTGCTGCGCGATCTGCGGTCGGGCAAGGAGGCGCAGAGCCTTGCGGCGGTGGAGGTACTGGTTCGGCTCGATGCCGATGTGATCCTGCTGACCGATGTGGATTTCGACCATGATCTTCTGGCGCTGGCCGAACTTGCCGCGCGGTTGGAGGTGGCGGGCAGCCCCTATCCGCACCGCTTCGCCGCAGCCCCGAACCGGGGCGTGCAGACGGGGCTGGACCTCGACGGAGACGGCCGCATCGGGGGGCCACGGGATGCGCAGGGGTTCGGGCGCTTTGCGGGGCAAGGGGGGATGGCGGTGCTGTCGCGCCTGCCGCTCGGTGAACCTGCCGATCACTCGGGCTTTCTCTGGCGTGATCTGCCCGGAAACCTGATGCCCGAAGGGCCGGGCGGCGACATCCAGCGCCTGTCCTCGACCGGGCATTGGGCCGTGCCGGTGATCCTGCCGGACGGGGGGCATCTGACGCTGCTGGCCTGGCACGCAACGCCCCCTGTTTTTGACGGACCGATCGCGCGCAATGCCGCGCGCAACCATGACGAGGCTGCCTTCTGGCTGCTGCTGCTGGAGGGTCGCCTGCCTATTTCTCCGCCGGATCCGCCCTTCATCCTGCTGGGGGACGCCAATCTGGATGCCGAGGATGGCGACGGGCGGCGCGAGGCCATCCGCGCCCTGCTGGCCCATCCCGCCTTGCAGGATCCTGCCCCCCGCGCCGACCATGGCCGCGCGCAGGATCCCGGGCATCGCGGCGACCCGGCGCTGGACACCGCCCTCTATGCCCGCATCGGCGGGCTGCGGGTGGATTATGTGCTGCCCTCTGCCGGATTGGAGGTCCGCGATTCCGGTGTGCTTTGGCCCGCCGAGGGGGACGGGGACGCCGCCCTTTTCGCCCGGGCCTCGCGGCATTATCCGGTCTGGGTGGACATTGTGCTTCCCTGACCGCCGCCGCCATGGCCCCGCAGCCCCCCCTCCCTCAGCCATGGTCTGCACCCATTGCCTTGACCCCGGGGCACCAAGGGGCTAGGCCCATGCCGTCCCGTTTTCCCTTGACCGCAGGAGCGTCCCTTGGCCAATCCCTCCCTTCTCATCCTCGCCGGTGACGGCATCGGCCCTGAAGTCATGGCCGAGGTCAGAAAGATCATCGACTGGTTCGGCACCAGGCGCGGCATCGCCTTTGACGTGTCCGAGGATCTGGTGGGCGGTTGCGCCTATGACGCGCATGGCACGCCCCTGACCGATGCGACCATGGCACGCGCGCTGGAGGTGGACGCCGTTCTGCTGGGGGCCGTGGGCGGGCCGAAATACGACAACCTCGATTTCTCGGTGAAGCCCGAGCGCGGGTTGCTGCGTCTGCGCAAGGAGATGGATCTTTATTCCAACCTGCGCCCGGCCCAGTGTTTCGACGCGCTGGCCGATTTCTCCTCGCTGAAAAAGGAGGTCGTGGCGGGCCTCGACATCATGATCATCCGCGAGTTGACGTCTGGCGTCTATTTCGGCGAGCCGCGCGGGATTTTCACCGAAGGCAATGAACGGGTGGGCATCAACACCCAACGCTACACGGAATCGGAAATTGCCCGCGTCGCGCGGTCGGCCTTTGAACTGGCGCGCAAACGCGGCAACAAGGTCTGCTCGATGGAGAAGGCCAATGTGATGGAATCGGGCATCCTGTGGCGGCAGGTCGTGCAGGAAGTGCATGACAAGGAATATCCGGATGTCGAACTGTCGCATATGTATGCCGATGCGGGCGCGATGCAGCTGACCCGTTGGCCCAAGCAGTTCGACGTCATCGTGACCGACAACCTCTTTGGCGATCTCTTGTCGGATCTGGCGGCGATGCTGACCGGCAGTCTTGGCATGCTGCCCTCGGCGAGCCTTGGCGCCCCGGCTGAAAATGGTCGGCCCAAGGCGCTGTATGAGCCCGTCCATGGCTCTGCCCCCGATATTGCCGGACAGGGCAAGGCCAACCCCATCGCCTGCGTGCTGAGCTTTGCCATGGCGCTGCGCTACAGTTTCGACATGGGTGCCGAGGCGACGCGCGTGGAACAGGCGGTCGAGAAGGTTCTGGCCGACGGTCTGCGCACCGCCGATCTGATGGGGCCGGAGAGCGGCACGCCGATCTCCACCTCCGAGATGGGCGATGCGATCGTCGCGGCCCTTGAGGCCAGCCTCTGAGCTTCCGCGCCTCAAGCCTGACGGCTTGAGGCGCGGTCAGCCGATCCGCGCGCGGCTGCCTTTCCAGACGGTGAAGGCGACCGCGGCGGCAAAGCCCAGCATGGCAGGGGTCAGCGCCTCGCCCAGCAGCAGCGCGGCGATGGCCAGCGTCACGAAAACCTGCAAAAGCTGCACCTGTCCGACCCGCGCGATGCCACCCAGGGCAAGGCCGCGGTTCCAGAAGATGAACCCCGCGAACATCGAGCCCAGACCAAGATAGGCCATCGCGCCAAGCGCCGCCTGTCCCGGCGTGCCGATGCCGCTGTCCCAGAGCGCCCAGGTTCCGCCCGCTGTCACAGGCAGCGCCAGCACCAGCGCCCAGGCGATAACCTCCCAGCCCGGCCTTGTCCGCGCAAGCTTGCCCGAGACGACATAGCCGAGCGAGGTGACGACCGCCGCGCAGAACAGCCACAGATGCCCCGGCCCCGGCACCATCCCGCTGCCGCGCAGGGTGAAGGCAATCACCAGTGCCGCCCCGGCGAGGCTCCAGCCCCAGAAGGCCGGGCCCGGGCGTTCCCCCCCGATCAGCGCGGCAATCCCCGCCGTCAGCAGGGGAAGGACACCCAGAACGATGCCGCCATGGGCTGCCGGAACCGTCTGCATCGCGACATTCAGGAAACCGGGGAAGCCGAAAACCAGCGTCGCCGCCACGATCATCAGCGCGCCCCATTCCGCAAGGGGCGGGCGCCGCCGCAGCACGATCAGCGCCAGCCCGGCTGCGCCCGTGGCGATCAGCGCACGGGCGAACATGATGAAGAGCGGGCTGAACCCTTCCAGCGCGATCCGTGTCGCGGGCAGCGTGCCGCCAAAGATCACCACGCCGCAAAACCCCAGAAGAAGCCCGGCAAGCGGGCGGTTTTCATGTCGTGGTGGTGGCGGTTCCGGGGTCATTTGGCCTTGCGCTCCCCGGTGTGGCGGGTCAGTTTCCCTTCCATACCAGCAATCCTTAACCGGACGCCAGATCATGCCCATCGCCAATGCAAATCTTCGCGGCGCCGTTTATTCGCTGGTGGCCTTCGCGATCTTTGCGACGCATGACGTGGTGGTGAAATTCCTCGGCGCGGCCTATTCGCCGGTGCAGATCATCTTCTTTTCGGTCCTCTTCGGGTTTCCGCTGGTCACGGTGATGCTGATCCGCGACCCGGTGGACGGAAACCTGCGCCCGCGCCATCCCTGGTGGTCGCTGACCCGCACGGTTTCGGCGGTCGTCACCGGGGTCACGGCGTTTTACGCCTTTTCGGTGCTGCCACTGGCGGAGACCTATGCGATCCTCTTCGCCTCGCCGATCCTGATTACCCTGCTGGCGATCCCCATTCTGGGAGAGAAGGTGGGCCTTCGGCGGGGCCTCGCCATCGTGGTGGGGATGATCGGCGTTCTGATCGTGCTGCGGCCCGGAGGGGCGGAGTTGAGCCTTGGCCATGCGGCGGCGCTGGTGGCGGCGGTGTGTTCGTCGCTGGCCTCGGTCATCGTGCGCCGCATCGGCAAGGAGGAACGGTCGGTCGTGCTGCTGCTCTATCCGATGATCGGGAATTTCGTCGTGCTGGGGGTGGCGCTGCCCTTCGTCTATGAACCGATGCCGATCCTGCATCTGGGCATGGTGGGGATCATCGCGCTCTTTGGTTTCGTCGCGATGCTGTTCGTGATCGCGGCCTATCGGTCTGCCGAGGCGGTGATCGTGGCGCCGATGCAATACAGCCAGATGATCTGGGCCGCGATCTTCGGCTATCTGATTTTCAATGAAACCCCTGATGCAATGACGCTGGTCGGCGCAGGGGTCATCATCGCGAGCGGGCTTTACATCGTGATGCGCGAAGGCCGGGCGAATGTCTCGAAGAACAGCCCGGTCTTGCAATCGCGGTCCCGACCCGAAACCGGCCTGATGCCGCGGATCAGCGTGATGTTGCGACGCGGCAGGGAGCGCGATCAGGGGCCGTCCGGCTGATCGAACAAGCCCCTTGCAAATCCGAAGGCAAGCGTTTAACCCGCAGCGCACGGTCGGAGCGTAGCGCAGCCTGGTAGCGCACCTGCTTCGGGAGCAGGGGGTCGGAGGTTCGAATCCTCTCGCTCCGACCAAATTCCCGCATAACTTCAAGAGCTTGGCAATACCCCTCAGGGCGTTGGCAAAAGGTTGGGGCTTACTCGTAAGCCTGTCGTAAGCAGGTCAACGGCATCGGGTGAATCACCTTGCTCCAGTCGAGCTAATGCTGCACGCCTGACACAGGATTCCCAAGGCCGCTCTGCCGTGCGATATTCGGGGTATGAGACGTGATGACCTCAGCCTTTACCTTGGCCCCGCCGACCGTGCTGAGCTCAGGCCC
>JBKBNP010000042.1:0-41814 GCA_046295215.1 Pseudorhodobacter sp.
GCGATTACCTCTATGGCGGGGCGGGCAATGACCGCCTCATCGGCGGGCGCGGCAATGACACGCTGGATGGCGGCCTTGGCTGGGACACGGCGATCTATTCGGGGCGGATGGCCGATTACGATGTGGTGGGCAATGCCGATGGCACCACGAGCATCTTCCACAGCCGCGGCACGCGCGAGGACGGCATCGACCTGCTGGTGAGCATCGAGGTGCTGGAATTCTCGGACGGGCGCATGTTCCTCTGACGCAGGGAAGGATCCGCCCGCGACAGCCTCAGTTCGAGGCCACCGTGTTCGCAAGCCCGAGCATCGTGCCGACCAGACCCAGAATGTTGCGCGTGGTGACAAGCGAGGCCTCGGTCACAAGCACCGTATCCTTGGGATGGATACGGAAGGAGCGTGCCGCGAAAAGGCCCTCGGCCTGGGTCAGGTCGAAGGTGAAGACCACCTGTTCGCGCGAAGGTCCGGTCCCGTCGGGGCGCAGCGCCGAAGCCGGATAGTCACGCAGGATCAGCACGCCTTTCGGATCGGCCCGGCTGGCCTCCAGCCCGCCGATCATCGACAATGTCTCCATCGCGGTGATCTCCTGCTGTTCGAAATGGATCAGGCTTTGCGTTCCGGTGGCCCCGAGGGCGGTGAAATAGCGCTTGTCCTCCTCGACCAGCACCTTGTCATCGCCGCGCAGCGTGGCGTTGAGCGCCGGGTTCGACAGCAGTTTCTCGGCCGGGATCTCGTAGCGCTCGCCGCCCCGGATCAGCCGCACCAGGGGATTGCGCATGCCTGAGTCGATGCCGCCCCCGAGCGCGATCAGGCTGAGGATGGAATAGTTGCGGTCGGGCAGGGGGTAATTGCCGGGCTTGGCGACCCCGCTGACCAGATCGACCGAATTCTGCCGCCCCGGCTCCATCGACAACTGCACCTGGGCCGAGGGCACGATGGGGGCCAGCGCCTGCTGGATCTGGCGGCGGGCCTGGTCGGGGGTCTGGCCGTTCACCACCACCTCGTCGAGATAGGGCACGAAAATCGCGCCCGCCGGGGAGACGACCAGATCGGCCATCTTCACGGCCTTTTCAGACTCGGCGGCCAGCAGCGAGTTCTCCTGGCTGTCCCAGATCATCAGGCTGATACGGTCGCCGGGACGGATCATCGCGCTGGCAGGGCCCTGCCGCGCCTCGATCCAGCGATGCCCCGCAGCGCCGCCCGTCACCGGCCATTTGCGCAGGGCGGCCACGTTGTCGCGGGTGACGGGGACCACGGCAAAGCGCGTGTCCTCGGGGTCTTTCATCTTCAGGATCTCGGAGGAGAGGGCCGCACCGCGCGGCGCCGCGCAGGCGCCCAGGGCAACCGCCCCCACAACCAGAAACAGGACTGTTGCAAACCGGTGCAAGACCACCCTTCGGACCTCGGTCAGAATGACATCCTGTTCTGTCTACAGGCCGCCTGCCACAGTGGACAGGCCAAATCGCACGACAGGTTGTGCCCTGGCGGAGTTTTCCACAACATCTTTGCCGGCCCCCCGGTTCCCGGCCCCCGTCCCGGCGAAAAGCCGCCCATCCCCGGCGGGCACAGGCCGTTCTTGCCGGACCTCTCCGCGCCGGACTCTGTGGGGATTGTCACGTCTTTTCCGGATTATGGGCGGAACCTGCCACAGAAATGCCTGATAGGAATGAATTGTTGCGTCCTGACGTATAGTCCATGACCGGCCCGGTTGGCCTGTTGCAAATCCCCGGCCCAGCGGGCGGGTTGCACGCGCTTCACCGGGCCAGAACCTTCTGGCCGTTGGGAATGCACGATGAGTTTTCTGTCCGATGGGACTTTCCTCTACAAGAGCGCCGATCAGCCCTGGAGTGCGACAAGCCCGGCGGACGGCACCTACCGGTTCGAGGTCCGGGGCGGCGACTATTTCAGCAGCCCGACGATTCCCGCGTCCGAAAGCGACCTTGTTCAGGGCAAGAACCGCAGCGAGATCGTGACGCTGCAAAAGCTGCAGGAAGGCCGGGCCTTCGTCTTCGACTTCGACTTCATGGTGGAGGCGGGGGCGACCAATACCGCCGACTGGTTGCTGCTGGCACAGTTCCACCAGACCGAGGATACCAATCCCGACGGCACGCTGATCGATGCCGCCGCCAGCCCGCCGCTCGCGCTGCAACTGCGCGGCGAGCGGCTGGAAATCGTGGGGCGCACCGATCCGAATGCCGCCACCACGGTCTCGCCGCCCAATATCCAGATGTATCTGGATACCAACCCGATCACCCGGGGAAAGTTCTACAATATCCGTTTCGAGATGGTTTTCGATGATGCCCCGGACGGGGCGGGCCTGCTGCGCGTCTTTCTCGACGGGGTGCAGATCGTCGATTACACCGGTCCGCTGGGCTATAACGATGCGGTCGGCCCCTATGCGCAATTCGGCGTCTACCGGGCCAAGGCCCCCGAGACGCTGGCGGCACAGTTCCGCAACCTGTCCCTGACCTCCCCCGATCCCGCGCCCCCGATCAACGGCACGGCGGGTGATGACCACCTGCGGGCCGACATGGTCGGCTTTCTGGAAAACGAGGTGCTCAACGGTTTCGACGGCAATGACACGCTGGACGGCGGCTATGGCGCCGACACGATGAACGGGGGGCGGGGCAATGACACCTATATCGTCAACCATATCGGCGATGTGGTCAATGAACGCCTGGGCGGTGTGGACCAGGGCGGGCATGACACGGTGCTGTCCTATATCAGCTATACGCTCGGGGCCGATATCGAGGATCTGACGCTCTGGGGCACCGCCAGTATCAACGGCACCGGCAATGCCAAAAACAACACCATCCGCGGCACGGCGGGCAACAATGTCCTCAGCGGCCTTGGCGGCAATGACAGCATCCTCGGGGATGCGGGGCGCGACACGCTCCATGGCGGGGCGGGCGACGACACGCTTCTGGGCGGGACGGGCGATGACACGCTTTACGGCGGGGACGGCCACGACCGGCTGTTCGGCGAGGACGGCAATGACCGGCTCTATGGCGGGGCGGGCAATGACACGCTGGAGGGCGGGGCGGGCAGCGACACGCTGATCGGTGGCGATGGCGATGACGACTACACGATCGAGGACAGTTCCGATGTCGTGATCGAACTGCCGGGCGGCGGGCGCGACACGATCCGCACCTCGGTCTCCTATGATCCGGGGGCCGCAAACGACATCGAGATCATCAACACCACCAACCAGGGTGGCACCGCCATGATCAATCTCTGGGGCACCGATCTCGACAACGAGATCCGCGGCAACGACGGCCGCAACATCCTGACGGGGCGGGCAGGCAACGACCTGATCTTCGGCTTCGGCGGCAATGACACGCTGCACGGCGACGCGGGCAATGACACGCTTTTCGGCGGCAGCGGCAATGACAGCCTGACCGGCGGAGACGGCGATGACCAGCTTGAGGGCGGCACGGGCAATGACACGCTGGAGGGCGGGGCGGGCAATGACCGTCTGTTCGGCGGCGCGGGTGATGACGTGATCGACGGCGGTGACGGAAATGACGCGCTGTTTGGCGGCAGCGGCAATGACCTGCTGCGCGGGGGGGCGGGCGATGACACGCTGGAGGGCAGCCCCGGCCTCGATACGCTGGAAGGCGGCACGGGCAATGACCAGTATGTGGTCAATGGTCCAGGCACTGTGGTGCGCGAACTGGCGGGGCAGGGCTCCGATACCGTGCGCTCTGCGGTCTCGCTCGATCTCGGGGCCGACAACGAGATCGAATTCCTCAGCACCACGAACCAGAACGGCACCGGGGCCATCGACCTGGCCGGCGATGACAGCGCCAATGAGATCCGCGGCAACAACGGCGCGAACCGCCTGAGCGGGCGGGGCGGTGACGACCTTATCTTCGGCTATGGCGGCGATGACACGCTGGACGGCGGCGACGGCAATGACAGCCTTGTGGGGGGCGACGGCAATGACAGCCTTCTGGGCGGGGCAGGCGACGACACGCTGCGGGGCGATGCGGGCAATGACACGCTCCATGGCGGGGAAGGCAATGACAGCCTGATCGGGGGGAACGGCAGCAACGTTCTTTACGGGGACGCCGGCAATGACACCCTGCGGGCCGGCACCGGCCCCGACACGCTCCATGGCGGGGATGGCAATGACATTCTTTATGCCTCCTCAGCCACGGCAACACTGATGTATGGCGGGGCGGGGCTCGACACGCTGCGCGGCGGCGGGGCGGCCGACACGATGGAGGGCGGGGCGGGCGATGACACCTATTATGTCGAACATTCCGGAACCCGCGTGGTCGAGGCCGCAGGCGGCGGGTTCGACACCGTGCGCACCAGCGTCAGCTTTGCGCTCGACCCGGGCGCGGAGGTGGAGGTGCTGCGCGTGGGCGACCAGTCCTCGACCGGGGCCATCGACCTGACCGGCTCGGATTTCAACACCGAATTGCGCGGCAACAACGGCAACAACCGGCTGGACGGGCGCGGCGGCGACAATGTGATGCGCGGCTTTCTGGGCGATGACATCTATATCGTCCGCAGCCCCGGCGACCGGGTGTTCGAGGCCGAGGGCGAGGGCACCGACACGATCCTGACGACGATCAGTTATGCGCTGGCCTCCACCGTCTTTGTCGAGCAGCTGCATGCGCTCGACAAGAACAGCACTGCGGCACTGGTGCTGACCGGCAACCAGATCGCCAATGACATCCGCGGCAATGCGGGCGCGAACTGGCTGTCGGGCGGGGATGGTGACGACACGCTGTGGGGCGGCCCCGGCAATGACACGCTCTATGGCGGGGCGGGGATCGACCGGGCGGTGTTGGGCGTGGCCTCGACCACGGTGAACGCGGCGGCGGGGGCCTCGTCGATGCTGCTGACCTCGACCGAAGGGGTGGATTTCATCGCCAATGACGTGGAATTCCTTGTCTTCACCGACCGCACGCTGAGCTATGCCGAAGCCACCCTGCTGCGCGCCGAGACCGGCCCTCCGGTGATCCGCGGCACCGATGCGGCGGAGAACCTGACCGGGACTGCGGCCTCGGAACGGATCGAGGCTCTGGGCGGCAATGACTGGATCACGCCGGGGGCGGGGTCGGACACGGTGGATGGCGGCACGGGCGTTGACATGGTCAGCTTCGTCGATCTGGCGCAGCGGGTCGTGGTCGACCTTGCCGCCGGCACGGCCATCAGCGGCGCGGACGCCAACATCCTGATGAACATCGAGAATGTGACGGGCACGATCTATGGCGATCTGATCACCGGGGATGACGGCGACAACTGGATCCGGGGGCTTGGCGATTACGACTGGATCGTGGGGTCCTGGGGCAATGACACGCTCGATGGCGGCACCGGGCGGGATACGGTGGCCTATTCCTCGGCCCCCGGCGGGGTCTGGGCGACACTTCTGGGCAAGATCGGCAATGTGGGGCAAGCCAATGGCGATGTCTTCATTTCGATCGAGAACCTGACCGGGTCGAGCCATGCCGACCGCCTGACCGGCGACAATGACCGCAACGTTCTGCGGGGTCTCGGGGGGGATGATTTCATCTTCGGGCTGGGCGGCAATGACACGATCGATGGCGGGGCGGGGCGGGACTACCTGTTCGGTGGCGACGGCAATGACCGCCTCACCGGCGGGGCGGGTAATGACACCATTGATGGTGGTCGCGGCTGGGACACGGCGATCTATTCGGGGCGGATGGCCGATTACGACGTGCAGGCCAATGCCGACGGGTCCACCAGCATCTTCCACAGCCGGGGGACACGGGCGGACGGCATCGATCTCTTGATCGATATCGAGGTGCTGCAGTTCAGCGATGGGCGGATGTTCCTCTGACCGCAACAGACAAGGCCGTGGCCTCCGACCGTCGAGGATAGGGGGGGCCACGGCAGATCACAGACCGGAACCTGAGAGTATGACATGCTGACACCGACCGCCTTCGAACAGGAATTGCTGGAACTGATGAACCGCGCCCGCGCCAACCCGGCGGGCGAGTTCGACGAACTGGTGCTGGATGCCGCCACCCGAACAGGCGTTACCCGCGAGGTGAGCAGTGCGCTGGCCTTCTTCAAGGTCGACATGGTGCTGCTGCGCAACCAGCTCAACAGCTATTCCCCCGTGGCCCCGCTGGCATGGAACGAGGCGCTGGCGGCGGCGGCGGGGGCCCATTCGCAACTGGTCATCGACTTCGACACCCAGTCGCACCAACTGCCCGGCGAGCCTGGCCTGGTGGACCGGATCCGCGCAGCAGGGTACAAGAACCTGAGCAATGTCGCCGAGAACGTCTTTGCCTATGCCTATGACCCGATCTATGCCCATGCCGGGTTCTATATCGACTGGGGCAATACCCCCACCGGCATCCAGCAGCCGGCGGGTCACCGCAATACCATCCTCAACGGCATCTATACCGAAGTGGGGATGGGTGTTCTGGCCGACACCGACCCCGCCACCCGGGTCGGTCCCCATATCGTGACGCAGAATTTCGGCGCACGCCGGGATTACGCGCCGCAGCTTCTGGGGGTGGTCTTCGACGATGCCGATGGCGACCGTTTCTATGACGCGGGCGAGGGGCTGAGCGCGGTTTCCGTGACCGCCAGCGGAACAGCGGGCAATTTTTCCACGACGACCTGGAGCAGCGGCGGCTATCAGATGGTCCTGCCTGCGGGCAGCTATACCGTCACCTTTTCGGGGGGCGGGCTGGGAGGCAGCCACAGCCAGCAGATCACGGTCGGCACGGTGAATGTGAAGCTGGACCTCAACCGCGACGACATCGGCACCAACCCGCTCGACCTGCGCGGCACGGAGGCAGCGGACTGGCTCAACGCGCGCGCGACCGGCCACCTGATCGACGGGCTGGGCGGGGTGGACATGGTCAGTTTCATCGATCTGGGCGCGCGGGTGGTGGTCGACCTGAACACTGGCACAGCCACAAGCGGAGCCCAGAGTTGGACCCTGCGCAGTATCGAGAATGTGACAGGGACAAGCCAGGCCGATCTCATCATCGGGGATGCGGGCAACAATCTGCTGCGGGGCATGGGGGATTACGACTGGTTCGTGGGCTCGGGCGGGTTCGACACGATCGATGGCGGCAACGGGCGCGACACGATGGCCTATTCGGCCGCATCCTCGGGTGTCGTGGCCAGCCTTCTGACCCGGACCGGCACGGGCGGGCAGGCGGCGGGCGACAGCTATATCTCGATCGAGAACCTGACCGGATCGAGCCATGCCGACATCCTTGCCGGCGACAATGACCGCAACGTTCTGCGGGGTCTCGGGGGGGATGATTTCATCTTCGGCCATGGCGGCAATGACACGATCGACGGCGGCGCGGGGCGGGATTACCTGTTCGGTGGCGACGGCAATGACCGCCTCACCGGCGGGGCGGGCAATGACACGATCGATGGCGGGCGCGGCTGGGACACGGCGATCTATTCGGGGCGGATGGCCGATTACGACGTGCAGGCCAATGCCGACGGGTCCACCAGCATCTTCCACAGCCGGGGGACACGGGCGGACGGCATCGATCTCTTGATCGATATCGAGGTGCTGGAGTTCTCGGACGGGCGCCTGTTCCTCTGACGGGGACTCCCCCGCGCCCCTGTGGCAAGGCCGGGCTGTTTTCAGTTCCGCCCGGGACTGAGCCCCGGATGTTCAGCGCCATGTCGTCGAAGCGGCAATATTCGACACTGGTCAGGCCGTCGGTTCCGTCTGGGCCATGCCGAACATCGCCCGGTCGTTGCCTGCGCCATCACCGAAGCGAAAACCACGGCATGCCCGCCCCCGGGAAAGATCACCGCCGGGAAGGCCGCTAATGGGCCGGATCGGACTGGCGGTCGGCAGGGATTGCCGGGGCAAGGGCCTCGGGACGGGGGGACCGCCGCCATAATGCACCGGGCCGGGGCGGCTACCCCCCCTGCGGCCCGGAAAAGCCGACATCATCGCTGCGGCGCTTCATGTGTTCCTTGTGCTGCTCGATGCCCTCGTTGACATTGTCGAAGAAGGTCAGCACCCCGTCCTCCAGCGTCGCGACCGCAGTGCAGACCTTGCGCACCGAGGCCAGCGAATGGGAGATGTAGATCGCGCCACTGGTCTGCATCCGGTGGGAAAACACCGCTTCGCTCTTTTCGTGGAAGGAGGCGTCGCCCACGGCCGTCACCTCATCGACCAGATACATGTCGAAATGGATGCCCATGGAGATGCCGAAGGCGAGTCGCGATTTCATCCCCGAGGAATAGGTATGCACCGGCTGGTGGAACTGCTTTCCGAGCTCGGAAAAATCGGCGACGAAATCCAGCAGTTCCTCCGTGTCCACGCCATAGACCCGGGCCACGAAGCGGGTGTTCTGCGCCCCGGTCAGGTCGCGGTGGAAACTGCCCGAGAACCCGACCGGCCAGGACAGGCTGCCCTCGATCCTGATGCGGCCGGAATCGGGGGCGATCACGCCCGAGATCATCCGCAGAAGGCTGGATTTGCCCGCCCCGTTGCGCCCCAGAAGCCCCACCGACAGGCCGCGCGGAAAGGTGGCGGTGATGTTGCGCGCAATGGTTCTGGCCCCGGTGCGGGTGTGGAAGGTCTTGGAGACGTTTTCGAGCCGGATCATCGCCGCCTGTGCCCCGGCCCTATTGCCTGTCGCGCAGGCTGTAGAAGATCAGGAGCGCCAGCGCCCAGACCCCGAACAGCACGAAGCCGCCGACCAGCAGGATGATCCCGCGCTGCGGATAAAGCGCGGTCTGCGCCAGCGTCGGCTCGACATAGGCCGCCAGATAGCGGCTCTGGCGCCGCGCCTCGGCCACCGCCGTGTCATAGGCCGAGAGCGCCGAGATATAGGCCTTTTCGGCAAATTCCAGATCGACCTGCAGGCTTTCGAACTCGCCCACCAGATCGGCATAGGCCCGCCCGCCATGGCCCCGGCCCACGCCCAGCTTTTCGCGTTCCTGCCCGATCCGCCGTTCGATCACGGCGATCTTGCGCCGGGTCTGCTCCATGCGCGGGTCGTTGTCGCGGGTGGTCCCGGTCAGGATGTCCAGTTCGATCAGCGATTCGGCCAGTTGCGCGTTGAGCGAGGTCAGCAGCCCCATCTGTCCCTGGATGTCGGCCGAAGGGTCGACGATCTGCGTATCGTTGCGAAACAGCGTCAGCGCCTGCCGCGCGGTTTTCAGCCGCGCCACGGCGGTATCCAGTTCCTCGCGGGCATAGCGCATCGTGTCCTCGCGCGCGATCGCCGAGAGTCTGTTGATCCGCTCGCTGGAACGGGCGAAGAGATCGGTCGCGATGGTCTTGGCATCGACCGGGTCGAAGGCGCGCACCTCGATCTCCATCAGCCCGATGCCGGGGTCGTAATAGATCCGCACCATGCGTTTCCAGTAGGCCACCAGATCCTCGATGCTGCTGCCAGGCGCCAGACTGAACACCGGATCGCCCCCGGGCCTGGCAAAGATCCCGCGCAGGTCGAGGTCGCGGTCCATCGCCTGCACCAGTTCCTGGCTCTGGATGAACTTGTAGAGGATGTCGGTATCCGACGAACTGGCCGTGGACAGCTTGGTCAGCCCACCGAGGATCTCCATGGCCGATCCGGTTTCCTCGGTGCGCACGGTGAAACCCATGCTGGAGGCATATTGATCGGCGGCAAAGGCATGCAGATAGACCGCCATGGCCAGCACCGGCGCCAGCACGCAGAGCGCGAAACTGGCCATCGCCAGCCGGTGGCGGCGCTGCAGGCGGGCCGGGCGCGCGGCAGGCGGAACCTGCACGAGTTTCACCTGCGGGCGGGGCGGGGCGGGGGCGGGCGGGGGCGTGGCGGCATCGGAAGACAAGGTGGACCAAGCCTTTCCATTCTGGCTGGACACGGTATTCTAGTCTACCGACTGGACCGGTTCTGTTCCAGATGCAAGATGGGGCTGTCGATTTCATGCAGATACCGGCGCCACAACGCCCGGCAGGGCCGCGATTGCGGTTCCTGCGCTCCTTCTCCGCGCTGGTCCTGCGGGAAATGACGACGACCTATGGCCGCTCGCCGGGGGGCTATCTCTGGGCGGTGCTGGAACCGCTGGGCGCGGTGGTGCTGCTGAGCGTCGCCTTTTCCTATGTCATCCGGTCCCCCAGCCTCGGCACCAATTTCACCTATTTCTTCGCCGGCGGGCTGCTGCCCTTCATGCTTTACATAACGCTGAGCAACACCACCGCCGCCTCGATGCGCTTTTCCCGCGCATTGCTGGAATATCCGGCCGTCAGTTTCATCGATGCGCTGGCCGCGCGCTTCGCGCTGAACGCGGTCACGCTGCTTCTTGTCATGGTGCTGTTGCTGTCCGGGATTATCTTCTATTACGACATGACCCCCATTCTCGACTGGTCCGCCCTGTTTCTGGCCATTGCCATGACCCTGTCCTTCGCCTTTGGCGTGGGTGTGATGAACTGCTATCTCATGTCCAGCTTTCCCCTCTGGGAACGGGCCTGGGTGATGCTGAACCGGCCCCTGTTCTTCATCTCCGGGGTGATGTTCATTCCCGAGGACATCCCCTGGGCGCTGCGCGACTACCTGATGTGGAACCCGCTTTTCCACATCACCAGCCAGATGCGCAAAGGTCTTTACAGCACCTATGAGGCAGTCCATGTAAGCCCGCTCTATGTCTTCGGCATCTCGCTGACGCTCGCGGTTCTGGGGCTTTTGTTCCTGCGCCGCTATCACACCGAGATCGTGCTGAAATAGCCCTGACCCAACCGCCCCGGCCCGAAACCCCAGGCTGCCCCCCCCCCGGCCCCAAAGCCCCGACCCGGAAGCCCCGAGCATGCCCCCCGCCCCGCCCCTTGACGAGCAGATCAGGCTGATCCGGGCGACCGGCCATGTGCATGCCACCTGGTACCGGGACCGCCATCCCGAGGTCGACCTGCTCGGGATGCATCCTGCGGAACATTATCTGCGGCTGGGGGCGGATCTGGGCCGCAATCCGGGAGGCAATTTCGACACGCAGTATTATCTGGAGACCTATCCCGATGCCGCGGCCAGCGGTCTCAACCCGCTCTTGCACTTCGCGATGACCGGCCGGCAGAAGGGCTATCGCACCAGCCCGCCCTCCGGGCACCAATCCGGCCCCGTCCTCGCGATCCGCCGGAAACTTCTCGGCCTGGGCTTTACCGACAGGCCACTGGCGGAATTGCAGGATCTTGCCGCGACCGCAACCGCCCCGGTCGACCGCGCCTGGGCCGGGCGCGAACTGGCGCTCTGGGCAATGCGCGAAACCTCCGGGGAGGGGTTCTGCCGGGCGCTGGACCATGTCGCAAGGGCGCGGGAGGCGGGCGGCGATCCGGGCTTTGCGGCCACGCTCGCGACGATCGAGATCCTGTGCCATCATCATCTCGGGGCCCCGCAGGCCGGGCGGGACGCCTATGACCGGGCGGCCCTTGCCGGGGCGGCGACCGCCAACCTGATGCTGGCGCGGGCAACCCTGGAGACGACCCCGCAGGCGCGGCTTGCCTGGATCAATGTGGTGCTGGCGCGCCACGGCATCGCCCCGCTCGCGCTCTGCCCCGAAGGCGGGGGGACGCCCGCCTTCCCCGCCACCGCCTATGACCGGCTCACCGCGGCCGGGACGCTGCCGGCGGTGACGGATGGTCCGAAAGTGACCGTCCTGATCGCCGCCCATGAGGCCGCCGAGACCCTGCCGACCGCGCTCAGGGCGTTGCAGGAACAGACCTGGCGGAATCTCGAGATCCTCGTGATAGACGATGCCTCGCCCGATCCGGCAACCCTGCGCGTGGCCGAGGGTTTCGCCGCGCGCGACCCGCGCATCCGCGCCATCGGCATGCCCGTGAACGGTGGCGCCTATGTCGCGCGCAACCGCGGTCTCGATCTCGCCACGGGGGAGTTCGTGACGCTGCACGATGCCGATGACTGGTCGCATCCGGCCAAGATCGAGACGCAGGTGCGCGCCCTGATGGACATGCCCGCGCTGATGGGCTGCAAATCCGAACAGGCGCGCATCGGGTCGGACCTGCGCTTCACCCGCTGGACCGGGCATGGCATCTTCATCATCCCGAACACCTCTTCCTTCATGTTCCGCCGGGCGCCGATGCGGGAAAGGCTGGGCTATTGGGACACGGTGCGGTTCTCGGCGGACAATGAGCTGGTGCGGCGCATGCGGCGCACCTTCGGGCGCGGCTCGGTCCGGTTCCTCGCCACCGGCCCGCTGTCCTTCCAGCGCGACAGCGACAGCTCGATCGTGGCCGATGACGTGCTTGGGATCAACGGCTTCCTCTTCGGCGTGCGCAAGGAATATTTCGATGCGCAGCGCCACCATCACGAAAGCGGCGCGCCGTTGAAATATGACGGGGCCCGCCGGCCCTTTCCGGCGCCGGAAATCATGCGGCCCGACCGGGAAAAGGACCGGGCGCGGCATCTCCCGGTGATCGTCGGGACGGACTGGCGCCATCCGGGCAGGGCTGTCGAGGCGTGCCTCGGGGAATTGCGCGCGCGCGCCGGGACGGGACAGGCCACCGGCGCCTTCCAACTGTCGCGCTATGACCCGGACGGGGAGGAGGAAGACCCGCGGCTTCACATGTCCGGCCCGGCGCGCAGCGCGCTCTGGCGCCTCGGCACCGAGATCCTGTCCTATGGCGACACGGTCAGCTGCGACCTTCTGCTGCTGCGCGATCCTGCGGTGCTGTGGCATCCCCAGCGTTATCTTCCCCGGATCAAGGCGGAGATGATCCGCGTCATCCTGGACCAGCCTCCGACGGAGGATTCCGGTGCAGGCGCGGGGCCCGGCGGCAGGCTGCGCTATGACATTGCCGCCTGCGCCGAGAATATCCGGCACTGGTTCGGTCAGGAGGCGGTCTGGCACCCGACCGCCCCCCTGGTCCGCGCGGCGCTGACCACCCGGCACGCCGATCAGTTGCACCATATCGATCTGTCGCCGCAGGACTGGGCCGGACCGGAAGCCGGGTAGAGGGCCGGGCCGGAAACCGCTGCCCCGCCCCCGACCCTCTCCTGTCAGTCCCCCCCGAAGAGGTCGCGGGTAAAGATCTTGCCGGCCACATCGGCAAGTTCGGGCGTGGCGCGGTTGGCGATGATGACATCGGCCTCGGCCTTGAAGGCGGCAAGGTCATGGATCACGCGCGAGCCGAAGAACTCCGGCGCATCAAGGGCGGGTTCATAGACGATCACCTCCACCCCCTTGGCCTTGATCCGCTTCATGATGCCCTGCACCGAGGACTGGCGGAAATTGTCCGACCCCGCCTTCATCACCAGCCGGTAGACCCCGACCCGGCGCGGGCGGCGGGCCATGATCCGGTCGGCGATGAAATCCTTGCGGGTGCGGTTGGCCTCGACGATGGCGGCGATCAGGTTCTGCGGCACATTGGCGTAATTGGCCAGAAGCTGCTTGCTGTCCTTGGGCAGGCAATAGCCGCCATAGCCGAAGGAGGGGTTGTTGTAATGCCCCCCGATGCGCGGGTCGAGCCCGACGCCCTCGATGATCTGGCGCGACTGCAGCCCATGGGCCAGCGCATAGCTGTCCAGCTCGTTGAAGAAGGCGACCCGCATGGCCAGATAGGTATTGGCGAACAGCTTGATCGCCTCGGCCTCGGAGGGGTCGGTGAACAATACCGGCACATCGGCATCGAGGGCGCCGCCCCGCAGCAGCCCGGCAAAGCGTTCGGCCCGCGCCGAGCGTTCGCCCACGATGATGCGCGAGGGATGCAGGTTGTCATGCAGCGCGCGCCCCTCGCGCAGGAATTCGGGGCTGAAGATCACCCGGTCAGTGCCAAGCCGCGCCGCGAGACCCGCCGTATAGCCCACGGGCACGGTGGACTTGATGACGATGGTGGCGCCCGGGTTGATCGACAGCACCTGTTCCACCACCGCCTCGACGCTGGAGGTGTCGAAGCAATTGGTTTGCGGATCATAGTTCGTGGGCGTCGCCACGATGACGAATTCCGCCTCCGAATAGGCCCGGACCGGATCGGTCGTCGCCTCCAGCCGCAGCGGACGGGTGGCGAGGAACGCCTCTATGTCGGCATCCACGACCGGGCTCCTGCCGGCCTTGACCGCCGCCACGCGGGCCGGGTCCACATCGAGCGCGCGGACCTCGTTGTGCTGGGCCAGCAGGATCGCATTGGACAGGCCGACATATCCTAGGCCGGCAACAGCGATCCTGGCAACAGCGATCTTGGCGACGGCAATCTCGATCTCGGACATGATGTTTGAAGACCTTGCGACTGGATGGGAAAAACAATGCCGTCTATAGGAGCCGCAGACGGGACTGTATAGGGCGGTACCGGCGGAAAGAGGCCCGCAGGGTGCGCCCTGCGGCCCGGAAAGTGCGGAAGAACGGCAGGTCCATGATCCATCGCTATCTTCGCTATGCCCGTCTCGGGGTCCGGCTGCTGTTCCCCACCGCGCGGGAACGGCGCTATGCCCGCGCGGTGCGTGCAAGCGGGCTTTTCGACCGCGACTGGTATCTGGCCTGCAACCCGCGCCTGCCGCGCCTGTGCCGGTTGCTGCCCGAACGGCATTATGTGCTGGTGGGCGAGGCGGCGGGGCTTTGCCCGGGCAAGGGGTTCTCGCCCCGCGCCTATGCCCATCTGAACCCCGACCAGGCCGGATCGGGCCTGCCGCCGCTGGCCCATTACCTGGCCCATGGCCGGGCCGGGGGGCGGGCGGCGCTGGACCGGCCCGCCGGGGCGGCGGCCCCTGCCCTGCCCGCCATCGCGGCCCGCGACCGGCCCGACCCGGCCGCCCCCTTTGCCGTGGTGCTGCATCTGCATTACCGCGACATGTGGGAGGGATTCGCCGCAAGACTGGCCCGGCAGGGCTTTGCCTTCGATCTTTTTGTCACCCTGACCGCGGATCCGGCGCAGCCCGATGCGGCGATCCGCGCCCGGATCCTGGCGGATTTCCCCCGCGCCCGGATCTGGACCCTGCCCAACCATGGCCGCGACATCCTGCCCTTCCTGCATCTGGCGCAATCGGGGCTGCTTGCCCCCTATGCGGCGGTCTGCAAGCTGCACAGCAAGAAATCCCCGCATCGCGACGATGGCGATGCCTGGCGCGAGGCGCTGCTGGACGGGGTGATCGGCGATCCTGCCCGGACGGGCGCGCGGCTCGGGGCCTTTCTGGACGATCCCGCAGCGGGCCTCTGGGTCGCCGACGGGCATCTGGCGCGCGGCGCGGAATGGTGGGGGCCGAACCGGGAGCGCGGCGAAATCCTGCTGACGCAGGCGGGTCTTTGCAAAAGCCTGCCGACGCAGGCGGGTCTTGCCGCCGGGGCAACCGGCCCGGATCTTGTCTTTGCCGCAGGCTCGATCTACTGGATCAGGCCGGTGGCGCTGGCGGCGCTGGCGGCGCTGCCGGTGGTGCCGGGGGATTTCGAGCCCGAGATGGGGCAGGTCGATGGCACGGTGGCCCATGCGCTCGAACGGGTTGCCGGGCTTGTTGCCGCCGCAGCCGGACAGCAGATCCGGCAGGCCTCCGATCTGGACCGTGCCATCCCGGGCCGGGCCGCCGCCGACACCACCGACCGGACGGCCTCGCCCGGACCGCAGGCACAAGAGGATTGAATGGCACGGCTGTTCCTGCATATCGGGGCGCACAAGACGGCGACCAGCTATCTTCAGGCCCTGTTCGACCAGAACCGTGCCCTGTTGCAGGATCATGGCATCCATTATCCACCGACCCATCCCTATCAGGCGCATCACCAGTTCGCGCGCTACTGGATGAAGACCCCGACGCCGGATCCGGCGCAGCACCTGTCCAGAAGCCCCGAGGATCTGTGGGCCGACCTGCTGCAGGACCACATCACGAAGGGCCCGGGAACCGTATTCCTGTCATCCGAGATGTTTTCGCATTTCACCCCTCCCCGGATCGACATGGCCCGGCTGGCCGAACGCCTCTCCGCCTTCGAGGAGGTGCGCGTGATCTACACGGTCCGGGCACAGCCGGACCTGCTCAACTCCGCCTGGATCGAGCGTGTCAAGAAACGGGCCTCGGTCCTGCCGAGGAAATTCGTCGAACAATCGCTTGAAACCCGGCGCGCCTTCGGGGCGGCCCTCGATCACAACGCTTTCTACCATCACCTGCTGACGGGTTTTGATCCGGGCCAGATCATCCTTTTCCATTACGATGACATCCGGCACCGCCCCGGAGGCATCGCCCAGAGCTTTCTGGATATTCTCGGCCTCCCCTTGAAGGTCTCCGACCTGCAACAGGCGCCGGTTTCGACGCATAATGTTTCGCCCGATGCGCTGTCGCTGTGGTTCGCGGTGCAGATCCATCGGGACGGCCCGCCCCCTGCGGAACTGATCGAAAGGGTCGCCGCCATCCTTCATGGCGACAGGCCGCGCCGCTCGACCATCCTGAGCCAGCGGGAATACAGGAAGATCTCCTCGAGGTTCCACGAGGGCAATGCCCGGCTGGTGGAGACGGTGGCGCCCTGGCAGCCGGAATTCCGCTTCGATCCGCCACCGCCCCCCGGAGATCTGCTCCATCGTGACCAGATCCCGCCCCATATCTGGCCCGACATCGCCGCCGCCCTCTGGGCTGACAGGGCGCAGGGCAATCTCCGCGGCCTTCTGGGTCGGGCCATCAACCGGGTGCTGGATACGGGGCAGGACCGGGGATAGGCCAGAACGGGGGCCAAAACGGGGGAAAGCCCCGTCGGGACAACGGCATTTTAGACATCGGGCTTTTAGGGATTGGTCTTGATTGCGCCCGCAACGGGCCGCCTTTTGCCCTCCCCTGCCCCTGACCTTTCGCTCTGCATGGGGATGCATGGGGGGATGGGTCATGGCGGTTCTGGCGCCGGTGCAGACATTCTGGGCGGCAAATATCGCAGCCATCGGCGAAACCGCGCGTTTCGTTCTGACCTGGCGCGATGCGGGGCCGGGCGGGGCTGTTCCGATGCTCTCGATCCACAACAGTGCCCGGGCCACGACGGCGACGATGGAACTGACCCCCGCTCCGGTGGCCGCAGACAGCATCGTGACGCTGGGCGTCAACAACCGCCGCGAGCGGACCCTGATCGAGATCGACGGGGCGGAACGGCGCATCGACCTCACCCCGCTTGCGGCACTCGACACCGGGCCTGCCCCCGGCCTGCATGGCAGCACGACGCTCTGGATGGATGGCAGCGGCTTTTCCGGCAATGCGCTCACCGCGCACCGGACCGGCGATCTGGTGTTCCTGTCGGCCCGGCACGGATCGGGCATCACCGGCTATCAGGCCACGCCCGACGGCGGGCTGGTGCGGCTGTCGATGCTGGCTGACACAGCCGCCCTTGCCCTTGAGGGCATCTCGGCGATGACGAGCCTTTCGACCCCGGGCGGAACCTACCTGATCGCGGCCTCGCAGACGCAGGGCGCGGTCGTGACCCTGCGCATCGGCGCGGGGGGCAGCCTGACTCCGGTGGCGCAGATCGGCGCCTCCGGCCAACTGCCCATCGCCACCCCCACCCAGATCGGCGCCGTCACGCTGAACGGGCAGCATTTCGTGGTGCTGGGATCGTTCGGAACCGGTTCGATCACCGTGATGCGGCTGTCGGCGGATGGCGCGCTCACCTATGTCGATCAGGTGAACGACGGGCGGGACAGCCGGTTCGGCGGGCTGAGTGCCATGGACATGGTGGTGGTGGAGGGCCAGGTCTTCATCGCCGCCGCGGGCGGGGATGGCGGCGTGACTCTGCTGCGGCTGCTGCCCTCGGGGCGGCTGGTGACATGGGACACGCTGGTCGATGACACCGGCACCGCGCTGCAGAACATCCAGGACCTGCGTTTCGTCATGGTGGGTGGGCGGGTCGAGCTGTTCGCGCTGTCTTCGGGCGATCAGGGCGTCACGCGGATCCTGCTGGACCCCACACAATTCGGCGCAGGCCAGGCGGGCATCAGCAGCACCTCGGCCAACGGGACCGAGCGCAACGACATCCTGACCGCCCCCGCGGGCGGGGCCTGGCTGCGCGGCGGGGCGGGCGACGACATCCTGATCAGCGGCTCCGGGCGCGACACGCTGGAGGGCGGGCCGGGGGCGGACCTCTACATCATGCTGCCCGATATCGCCGGGCGCGACACGATCCAGGGCTTCAACCCGGCCGAGGACCGCATCGACCTGTCGGGCTTTGCGATGCTGCGCGGCCCCGAGGGGCTGGCCATCATCTCCACCGCCGGGGGCGCGCTGATCCGCATCGGCGCGACCGAGATCACGATTCTCGCGGGGCGGCGCCTGACGGTGGCGGAGGTGACCTCCTCGCTGGTCTTTTCCACGGATCGCGTCCTGATTTCGGCCCCGATGCCGCCCGCCAGCAGTGCTGCGGACAGTGCCGCCGATGCCGGCACCTTCTTCTATGTCGCCGGGGTGCGGAGCTATGAGGGCGGGGCCGGCACGGACCGGATCAGCTATGCCGCGGCCCCGGTGGGGGCGGTCATCGATCTCGATGTCCAGTCGCGCAATGCGGGGGCGGCGGCCGGCCATGTGCTGCGCTCCATCGAGATCATCGAGGGCAGCGCCTTCAACGACCACATCGCGGGGGATGCAACCGCCAACACGCTGACCGGCGGGGCGGGCAATGACAGTCTGGAAGGGCGCGGCGGCAATGACTGGATCACGCCCGGCCCGGGCAATGACACGGTCGATGGCGGGGCGGGCACCGACATGGTCAGCTTCGCCGACCTGCCCCAGGGTGTCCGCGTCTCGCTGCGCACCGGCCTTGCCGAAAGCGGGGCCGACACCAACCTGCTGCGCGGGATCGAGAACATCACCGGCACCGGGTATGGCGATCTCATCGAGGGCGATGACGGGGCGAACCTGATCCGGGGGCTGGGGGGGGATGACTGGATCACCGCCACGGGCGGGGCGGACACGATCGACGGCGGCGGCGGGCGCGACATGGTCTCCTATGTCAACAGCCCCGATCCGGTGACGGTGAACCTCGGGACCGGGCGCGGCCAGCGCGGCTATGCCGAGGGCGATGTCTATGTCAGCATCGAGCGGATCACCGGCTCGATCTTTCCCGATCTGTTCTATGGCAGCCCCGGGGATGATGAATTCCGCGGCCTGGGCGGCTATGACTGGTTCGTGGGCTCGGCCGGACGCGACAGCTATGACGGCGGGACGGGGCGGGATACGGTGGCCTATTCCTCGGCGCCCGGCGGGGTGGTGGCGAGCCTTCTGACCCGGACCGGCACCGGCGGGCAGGCGGCGGGCGACAGCTATGTCAACATCCAGAACCTGACCGGGTCGAGCCATGCCGATGTGCTGGCCGGGGACGAGGATCGCAACATCCTGCGCGGTCTCGGGGGGGATGATTTCATCTTCGGTCATGGCGGCAATGACACGATCGACGGCGGCGCGGGGCGGGATTACCTGTTCGGGGGGGCGGGCAATGACCGGCTGACAGGGGGGCCCGGCAATGACACGATCGACGGCGGCCCCGGCTGGGATTACGCCTTCTATTCGGGGCGCCGGGCCGATTACACGGTGACCGGCGACAGCAGCCGCGCCACGGTGCTGCACAGGGACGGCGGCATCGACGGTTTCGACCTGCTGTTCAATGTCGAGGTGCTGGAGTTCAGCGACGGGCGGATCTTTCTCTAGACCGCCCGGAGGCGGCCCGGCCGGGGGTGGGGGACGGGCGCTGTCGTTGTATGTGGCGGCAGGATCCCCTAAAACCGGACCCGGAGCGACAAGAAGGACCCTTCAGAGCGATGATGGTCGAGACAACCGCCCTGGAAGGGGTCGTGATCCTGACGCCGCGGCGCTTTGCCGATGACCGCGGCTGGTTCAGCGAGACCTGGAACGCTGTGCAACTGGCCGGACAGGGGCTGCCTGCGGTTTTCGTGCAGGACAACCATTCCCATTCCGCCCGCAAAGGCACCCTGCGGGGCCTGCATTACCAGGCTCCGCCCCGCGCACAGGACAAGCTGGTGCGCTGCACGCAGGGGGCGATCCTCGATGTCGCGGTGGATTTCCGGCAGGGCTCGCCCGGTTTCGGGCGCTGGGTCGCGGTGCGGCTGGGAGCCGGGGACGGCCGCCAGCTTTTCGTGCCCAGGGGCTTCCTGCACGGCTTCGTCACCCTGACTGATGCCTGCGAGGTGCAATACAAATGCACCGATACCTATGCCCCCGATTGCGAAGGGTCTGTCCGCTGGGACGACCCCGATCTGGGCATCGACTGGGGCCTTGAGGCGCTCGGGGTGCAGGCCCCGCTGCTGTCGCCCAAGGATGCCGCAGCCCCCCTGCTGCGCGATGTCACCTCCCCCTTCACGAGGGATGCACAGCCATGAAGATCCTCGTCACCGGCGGGGCCGGGTTCATCGGATCGGCGGTGGTGCGCCAGGCGGTGCGGAGCGGTCATTCGGTGGTCAATCTCGACGCGCTGACCTATGCCGCCTGCCTTGCGAATGTGGCAAGCGTGTCGAACGCGCCCGGCTATGCCTTCGAACAGGCCGATATCCGCGACCGCGCGGCGCTCGACCGGATCTTTGCCAGCCATGACCCGGACGCGGTGATGCATCTGGCGGCCGAATCCCATGTCGACCGCTCCATCGACGGGCCGGGCGATTTCATCGGGACCAATATCACCGGCACCTATACCCTGCTGGAGGCCGCGCGCGCGCATTGGACGAGGACGGGCCGCCCGGAGACCTTCCGCTTCCATCACATCTCCACCGACGAGGTGTTCGGATCCTTGCCCCCCGACCCTGCGGTGAAATTCACCGAAGAAACGCCCTATGACCCGCGCAGCCCCTATTCGGCCTCCAAGGCGGCCAGCGACCATCTGGTGCGCGCCTGGCATGAGACCTATGGCCTGCCCGTCGTGCTGACCAATTGTTCCAACAATTACGGCCCCTTCCATTTCCCCGAAAAGCTGATCCCCGTGGTGATCCTGAACGCACTGGCGGGCAGGCCGCTGCCGATCTATGGCACCGGCGCCAATATCCGCGACTGGCTCTATGTCGAGGACCATGCCGAGGCGCTGCTTCTGGTGCTGCAGAAGGGCGCGGTCGGGCGCAGCTACAATATCGGCGGCGAGAACGAGCGCAGCAATCTGGATCTGGTGAAAATGCTCTGTGCCATTCTGGATGAAAAGCGGCCCAGGGCGCAGGGCTCCCATGCCGACCAGATCACCTTTGTCGCCGACCGTCCCGGCCATGACGCGCGCTATGCGATCGACCCGTCCCGCATCCGCACCGAACTGGGCTGGCGGCCGAGCGTCACGGTGGAAGAGGGACTCGCGCGCACCGTGGACTGGTATCTGGAAAACCCGGCCTGGTGGCAGCCCCTGCTGGCGCGGCAGGGCGTGGGGCAGCGGCTGGGAACGGGCGGTTGAAGGGGCTTCTGGTCTTTGGCCGCACCGGCCAGGTCGCGCAGGGGCTGGCGCGGCTGGCGCCCGGGGCGGTATTCCTCGACCGGGCGGCGGCCGACCTGACGGACCCCGCCGCCTGTGCCGCCGCCATTGCCGCCCATGCCCCCCGCGCGGTGATCAATGCCGCCGCCTGGACGGCGGTGGACCGCGCCGAAACCGAGGAAGCCGCCGCAACGGTGGTGAACGCCGAGGCCCCTGCCGCCATGGCGCGGGCCTGCGCCGCCCTCGACATTCCCTTCGTCCAGATCTCTACCGATTATGTCTTTGACGGGGCCGGGGAGGCGCCCTTTGCCCCCGGGGCCCCGCTGGCCCCGCTGGGGGCCTACGGGCGCTCCAAGGCCGCAGGCGAGGCGGGCGTGCGCGCGGCGGGCGGGCCCCATGCGATCCTGCGCACCTCCTGGGTGTTTTCCCCGCAGGGCGCGAATTTCGTCACCACCATGCTGCGCCTGTCGGAAAGCCGCGACCGGCTGGCCGTGGTCGCGGACCAGAGGGGCGGGCCGACCCCGGCGTCAGCCATCGCCGCGGCCTGCCTGGCCATTGCCGAGGCCCTGCGGGCCGATGCGGGCAAATCCGGCACCTATCATTTCGCGGGCACGCCGGATGTGTCCTGGGCAGAGTTTGCCCGCGCGATCTTCGCCATCGCCGGGCGCGCGATCACGGTGGAGGAGATCCCCTCCTCCGCCTATCCCACCCCGGCGCGGCGACCGCAGAATTCCCGGCTGGACTGCCGCACGACCGAGACCACCTTCGGCATTCCCCGCCCCGGCTGGCAGGCGGCCCTGCGCGGGATGCTGACGCCCCCCGGGGCCTGACGCTCAGCCGCGTTTCCTCAGCCAGCCGATGAAGGCCGCATCGGCAGACCGCAACCGCGGACGGCCCGAGCGCTGCCACATGTCGCGCCATTCGGCCTCCAGCGCGTAGATGTCCCAGCCCGGTGCCAGATCGCGCGCGGTGGCAAGGGTGGCGGGTTTCAGCACCGGACCCGCCCTGCCCTCCCCCGGCAGCACCACCGCATCACGGCGCGTGACCAGAAGGATGTCGCCCGGTTCCTCGGTCAGGTGATAATCGGGCAGATGGTCGGTGGCGATCATGTCGCGGATCATCTTGCGGAACACCCGCAGCGGGCTGGCCGAGCCCGATTTATGCGCCAGGAGCCCGATGCCGATGCGCCATTCGGGCTGACGGCCGCAATGCTTGCGCGCCAGTTCATAGACCCGCCGCTCCAGCGGTTTGCGCAGGCGGAAGTAATCGCGGCTGAGCGTCAGGACCGATTTCGACATGACCGCGCGGAACAGCCAGTCCGACAGCGTGACCGCCACCTGCACCATGCGCCCGCCCCGGGTGGCGCGCAGGATCTGCCAGCTCTCGATCAGGCCGAAGCCGGTGGTGACCTCCTGCCCCCCCTCCACCCCCCCGGTCATCAGGTTGGTGGTGATGCGGGTGCCGGCCAGCCGTTCCAGCGCATCACGCAGGCGCTGGTAGCCATCGCCCGAGGTTTCGCGGTTGGTCGCGGTCAGGAGGTCATGGGCGGTCAGGCGCAGATGCCGCGTCACCTCGCGCCCGGCATTGACCGCCGCCATCAGCTGGCTGATGCAATAGATCAGGATGTCCTTGTCAAAGAGCGTGGCCAGCCCGCGGACCGAAGGCACCACCGTCACATCGACCCCGTTGTGGCTGTAGCTCAGGATACGCCGGTCCGGCCGGGTGGAGAGCGAGAAGATCGGATGTTCCATGCTGGCCATGTCATCCTTGGGCAGCGCATCAAAGATGTCGCAGACGAAGAAATCGCCCCCCCTGCCCTGCAAGCGGTCCGGCAGCATGCCGCCGCCCGTCCCGATCATCATCGCCATGTCCTGCCCGCCTCATGCCCGAACCCCGCTTGCCGGGGCCGCCCCTCATTGCGGGGGCCTCTGTCGAAACTTCGTGGTTTCATTGACACCAAGTTATCCACAGACCGCCCCGAAGGCCAAGCCCGAAGTTTGCCGCCATCGGGGGATCGGAATCGGGGGATCGGGGGACCGGAGTCGCCATATCGGGGTTTCAGAGTCGCAAGCGATGCCTGAAAACGGATTATTTACACGGAATATCAACAGGATGATAAAAACCATTCTGACCCGTAACTAATAAGATAACATGAATTTAACAGGGAGGCCGGAGAGGCGCCCCGTGACGGCTGTATTCCAGCCCCGGAGCTACTATGACAAGCCATTGAAAATAATTGTGAAATAAGTCGTTCCTTTTGATGTTGCGCATTTCCTTCCATGTTGTGTGTTTTTGTGTATATTGCCAAAAACAGCGTACATGAGGCACCATGACCCGCGAATCGAGCCGGGAAACCGCAAGCGACCTGCCGCCCTATTTCAACATCTCGCCCGAGGCGGCCCTTGATGTCCTGACCCCGCCGGTCGGCACGAAAGACCTTGAAGAGATTGCGCGGCTGGCAGCAGGCGGGCGCAATGACCTTGCCGCCCGGGGCCTTGCGGAGGATGGGCGCAAGTCCTTGCGGATGTTCTCCACCTGGGAGATCTGCCGCTATCTGATCCCGGTGGCACAGGGCCATTTCCGCCGCGTGCTGAAGGCCAATCCCGGCCTGCCGCAGGGCCGCGCGGAAACCGAAGGCGGGGCCAAATGGTTCACGCTCGACGAGGTCTTGCGGCTGCGCGCGCATTTCGGGGCCGAAGGGGCCAAGCGCAAGGATTACCTGCCCTATCGCCCGGCGGGCCTGCCCGCCAAGATGGTGGCGGTGGCGAATTTCAAGGGCGGCGTCGGCAAGACCTCGACCTGCGCGCATCTGGCGATGTCGGCGGCCCTGGACGGCTACCGGGTGCTGGTGATTGATCTGGATGCCCAGGGCTCGATGACCTCGATTTTCAACGGCCGCGTCGCCGATGAATGGCAGACGGTGTTCCCGCTGCTGGCGGGCCATTACGCGCGCCATCTGCAGGCCGAGAACCGCCAGCGCGCAGACCGGGGCGAGCCGCCCTTGGCCCTCGACGCCACTTTGGCCGAGGCGCTGAAGATCACGCCGGGCGATCTGATCCAGCACACTCACTGGCCGAATATCGACCTGATCGGCAGCCAGCTGAACCTCTATTGGGCGGAATTCCAGATCCCGGTCTGGCGGATGCAGGGGCGCAGCTGGAAGCTCTGGGATGCACTCTCGGAGGCGCTGGAGGCGGGCGGGGTGCTGGACCGCTATGACCTGATCTTTCTCGATACGCCGCCCGCACTCGGCTATCTCACCATCAACGGGCTCGCGGCGGCCGATATCCTGCTGGTGCCGTTGGGGGCGTCGTTTCTGGAATTCGACAGCACGGGGCGGTTCTTCGACATGCTCCATTCGACCTTCTCCAGCATCGAGGATGGCGAGAACATCGCCGCGCGCGCGCTGGGGCGGCCCGAGCTTGCCTTCGAATGGGATGCGGTGCGCACCATCATCACCCGCTATGACGGCAGCCAGCAGGCGGAACTCGCCGCCTTCATGCAGACCTGTCTTGGCCGGGCGATGGCGCCGCAGCGGCAGGAATTCACCGCGCTGATCGGGCAGGCGGGCGAACAGGTCAGCGGCATCTACGAGGCCGATTACCGCGACTTCAACCGCGAGACCTATATGCGCGGGCGCGAAACCTTCGATGCCACCTGGGCCGAGTTCAAGCGGCTGCTCTATGGTATATGGCGGCGCGACGAGCTGGCCGCGCGGGCCGGGGCAGTGTGAAGACGCAAGGCAACGGCCATGGGGGCCCGCCCTGCCCCCGCCCCGGAGTTTGTCACAGAGGAGGCCCGCCATGGCCAAACGCAGACGTCTGATCCTCTCCCCGACCGCGACCGGCGATGGCAGCGACAGCCCGACCGGCACAACCGGTCCGGTCCCGACAGAGCCGCGCCGCCCGCTGGGCCCCGGCCTGGGGATCAGCGCGCCGCCCATCGCCCGGGTTGCGGCGGATGCTTCGGCCCAGGCCGCTCTGGCCGAGTTGTCCGAAGCCATGGCGCGGGCCCGCAGCGAGGGCCGTCTGGTCGAGGCGTTGCCGCTGGCCGCGATCGACGCGGGCTATCTGGTGCGTGACCGGATCGACACAGATGAGGAGGAGCTTGGGCATCTGATCGCTTCGATCCGCGAGCATGGCCAGCGCACCCCTGTCGAGGTGGCGGAAATCGCCCCGGGCCGCTATGGGCTGATCTCGGGCTGGCGGCGGATAAAGGCTCTGACACGGCTCTATGAGACGGAAAATGACCCGCGCTTCGGCACGGTGCTTGCCCTGTCGCGGCGGCCGGAAACCGCCTCGGACGCTTATATCGCGATGGTCGAAGAAAACGAGGTCCGCCTGGGCCTGTCCTATTACGAACGCGCGCGCATCGTGGCGCGGGCGGTGGAACTGGGCGTGTTCCCGACCGAGAAAAAGGCTCTGCAACGGCTGTTTTCGGCGGCCAGCCGGGCGCGGCGCTCCAAGATCGGGTCATTTCTGACGATCTATCACGGGCTGGACGGGGCCTTGCGGTTTCCGGCGGCGATCCCGGAACGTCTGGGCCTTGCGCTGGCGAAATTCCTGGACAGCGACCCTGCCCGCGCGGCGCAGTTGCGGGCGGATCTGGAGCGGGCCCCGGCAGGCGACGGGGCCGGGGAACAAGCGCGTCTGTCACGCCTGATTTCACCGAAAAAAGGCTCTGACAAGGCGGAAAAGGGTGTTTCCGGCACCCGGCAAGAGATCCGCCCGGGGGTGTTTCTGGACCGCGCCGGGCCGCTTGATCTGCCGGTTCTCACACTTTCGGGGCCGCGGGTGGATCGCGAGTTCTGTGACCGGCTGGAGCGTTTTCTGTCGGGTCAGGACGGGGTGGGTCAGGACGGGGCGGCGCGGGGCGGGGCGATGTGAAGAACCCGGATGTTTCGCACGCGAAACATCCGGGCTGTCCCTTTGGCCTTGCGATCCTGTCCCGACAGACGCCCCGCTTCGGGCAGAAGCCAGAGGAAGTCCGCGCCCCGCCGAATTGTGGCAGATTGCAATCCATGCGCGCCGGAAGCGGGTGCCCTGCCCCGACCCTCCCCTCGATCAGGTCCTGCCCTGATCCCCGGATCCGGTTGCCGCGCCTCCGGCGAGATCCGGCAGGGGTCTGATACCGTAGGGGGCAGAATAGTACGCTAAGGTAGCTGGTCACCTTTTTGGCCATCTGTATTCGCCGGTGAGGAGGATGTGAGCCCAACCGAGCGGCGAGATGTGCGCCAGCAGTTCGGCCGGACAGTCCAATCCGGCATTTTCGCGCTGCTCTACGGCGTTTCCGAGATGCTTGGTGTTCCAGTAGATGATGATGGCGGCGATCAGGTTCAGACCTGCCATGCGGAAGTGCTGCCTTTCGGTGGTGCGGTCACGGATTTCGCCTTGGCGTCCGATGCGCAAGGCATTCTTCAACGCGTGATGGGCCTCGCCCTTGTTGAGGCCGATCTGGGCGCGGCGCTGCATGTCTGCGTCGAGCAGCCAATCGATGATGAAGAGTGTCCGCTCGACCCGTCCGATTTCCCGCAGGGCCGCGGCCAACTCGTGCTGCCGAGGATAGGCTGCAAACTTCCGCAACAATTGGCTTGGGGGCATGACGCCTGTGAGCATGGTCGCCGCGCTGCGCAGGATATCCGGCCAGTTTGTCGTGATGAGGCGTTCCTTTATCTTGCCACCGATCAACCCATTCAGCTCTTTTGGACCGGACGCCGGGTCGAAGAGGTACAGGCGCTTGGATGGCAGATTCCTGATGCGAGGGATGAACTGGAATCCCAGCAGGGCGGTGACGGCGAAGACATGGTCGGTGAAACCGCCAGTGTCGGCATACTGTTCGCGGATTTTTTGACCCGCGTCGGTCATCAGCAGACCGTCAAGAATGTAGGGCGCCTCGTTCACCGTGGCCGGAATGGTCTGGGTGGCGAAGGGTCCGAACTGGTCGGAGACATGGGTGTAGGCCTTCAACCCGGGTTCATGGCCGTACTTGGCGTTGATCAGGTTCATCGCTTCGCCCTGTCGCGTGGTGGGGAAGAACTGCCCGTCGCTTGAGGCTGTCTGCCCGACACCCCAGAACCGAGCCATCGGCAAGGAGGATTGGCCTTCGATCACTATGGCCAGGGCGCGCGTCATTGCCTCGCTTTCCACATGCCAGCGGGAAAGACGCGAAAGCCGGAAGTAATCGTGGGTGTTCGTGGCCCCGGCCATTTTGCTGAGGCCAAGGTTCAGCCCTTCGGCCAGCAGCACGTTCAGAAGGCCGATCCTGTCTGCGCAGGGTACGCCCGTGCGCAGATGGGTGAAAGCCTCGGTAAAGCCGATGTCATCATCCACCTCCAACAGGAGGTCGGTGATCCGGATGCCCGGCAGGCGGCCATAGAGATCAAGCACCACGGCTTCAGCTTCTTCCGGGACGGCCGCGGTCAGCCGGTCGATTTTCAGGACGTCGTCCTCAATAGATCCGCCTGGGATGGCCCCGGCCTTCGCCGCACGCGCCAGGCGGCGCAAGGCGTCGGATATGCGCACCTTGCGATCCGCAAGCCAGGCTTCGGGTTCGAACGGCATGGCCAGCCTCGGCGTGGCGCGGGCGACCTCGGCCGGAACCAGCGCCTCTTTCAGGTCGCCAAACCGCCGGGAGTGGACAAGCCAGACATCGCCGGACCGGAAGGCCTCGCGCAGGTGGAACATGACCGCGACTTCCCACAACCGCTGCCCATCGCCCTCATCAGCATTAAGGTGTCTTTGCCATTTCGAACCCCGGCGCAGAAAGGTCAGCGGCAAGGTCACTGTCGTTTCTGTGCGCGCGATGATCCCAGCGGCTTCCAGCAAGGGCACGGCCACCGGTGCGGCCTGAATGTCGAGCAACCGCAGCATCCGCGGGGCATAGCGACGGAAGCGATGGTATCCGAGGACGACATACGTCAGTGGATCGGCAGCCAACGTGTCAGTGAGCTGGGCCGCGGTGGAGACAAGCCCCTTGAGGGATCCCAGCCACCCGCGTTCTGGACGGCCTCCTCCAGCGAGGCGCGATCTTCATGCGCTTCCAGCAGGGCTGATCCGAGGGCAGAGAAGGATTGCAGGGTGTCCTTCAGTGCCGCCTTGGCATCATCCGCGCGGGCGTCACATCGGGATTTTGCCTCTCGCCAGGTCTTGCCGACGATACGGTCATGGGTTTCAACCACGGCGTCGGCGAGGGCGCTGCGCCATTCGACGGCGCAGACCGCAAGGATGGCAAGGCGACGCTCGCCTGATATGTCCCGCAGATCTCCGGCGAAGTATCGTTCCCCCTGACGACGAAGTCGGGTAACGCGGTGGGGTGGCACATCCGCCAGAATGCTACCGCCCGGCGCCAAAGCTCGCAGAAATTCCAACCGGTCGAGCAGTCGGTTCATATCGGCCGAGTTCTGGCCCACCTCAAACTGGCGCAGCCAGACAAAGCGGGTGACGGTGCCACCTGAATCCTCTGTCAGCAGGGCATTCAGCCGATTGCCCATCTCATTGTCCAGTCGGCTGGCAATTCGGGCATCGACCCGCCGTTCAGCGGCGACAAGAGCATCGGCGCAAAGCCGCTCGATGACCGTGATCCCGGGCAGGATGGTCTGGGTTGCCCGGCATTGCTCCACGAAGCACCGCGCCAGATCCTCGTTCGACCGGCCCGTTTCGGCCGCATCTTCCAGCCAGGCCTTCAGATCGCGCGACCCTCGGCCCGTGAACATCTTGTAGCCGTAGACTTCCCGCAACGCAGCAAGATGCTCGCAGCGGGTTTCTTCGCGGGCCGCATAGTCAGCCAGATCATCAGGACGCAGCCCGAGTTGCGCCGCCAGGAAACGCGTCACGGCCTCGGGAATGACCTCACCCGGCGCCAGTAATCTTCCCGGATATCGCAACGCGCAAAGCTGCAGGGCGAAGCCAAAACGATTGTGGGGTCGGCGGCGTGCACGGATGATTTCCAGATCATCATCGGCCAAGGTGTAATGGCGCAGCAGAGCCGCTTGATCCGTGGGCAGATCGAAGTGGACAGCCCTTTGACGGTCCGTCAGAATATTGCGTCGTGGCATGATGTTTTCCGGAGAGAGAAGCGCAGATGTCCGTAAGAGGGTCGATCAGCGGACATGTGTCGAGGGGGTTGGTAACGGCAATGAAACAGCACGCCGCCACATCTCGTATAAGTGGTACGATTTGATTCGCACATGAGGCCCCTTATCCGTACACAGAAGCATGACCATGACCAAAATTGGCTACGCCCGCTGCTCGACCGACAAACAGGACCTGACCGCGCAGCGGCAGGCCCTGAAAGTTCTGGGGGTATCAGAAGACCGCATCTATACTGACCACGGGCTGACGGGCACCAACCGCACCCGTCCGGGTCTCGACCAGGCACTGGCTGCCGTGCGGGAAGGCGACGTGCTGATCGTGTCAAAGCTGGATCGTCTTGCCCGATCCGTTCCCGACGCGCGCGCTATCGCAGAGCAACTTGAAAAGAAGGGTGTCAAGCTTGCTTTGGGTGCGTCAGTCTACGATCCGACCGATCCGATGGGCAGAATGTTCTTCAACATTCTGGCCACCCTCGCCGAGTTTGAATCTGACCTGATCAGGATGCGGACAAGAGAAGGAATGGCAATCGCCCGCGCCAAAGGCAAGCTGCGGGGAAAGCAGCCAAAGCTATCTGAAAAACAACAAAAAGAACTGATGCGGATGCACGCCTCTGGCGACTATTCCATCAGCGATCTCGCCGAACTCTTCTCGGTCTCACGGCCGACGGTCTACAGAACCCTACAGCGTGCAGGACCCAAAATCAGCCCTTAGCGCACTATTCTGCCCCCTCCGGCATCAGACCCCCGGCAGACAGGGGCTGAAATCGGGCCAGTCCAGCGCCTCGGCCCGGGCGCGGGCGCGCGCCGCCATGGCAGGCAACTGCCCGGCATCCTTGGCCGCCAGCAGGTCGCGCAGCGCCGCCTCCAGTGCCGCCACCCCGCCGCCTGCCGTATAGAGTGCGCCTGCCCCCTGCCCCTCCAGCACCTCGGCGGTCATGGCCGAGCGCGGGATCGCTACCGGCAGACCGAAGCTCAGCGCCAGCAGCAAGGATCCCGAGGTCAGCGTGCGCTGATAGGGATAGGCCGCGATATCGGCGGCGCGGAAGAACACCTGCAATTCCTCTTCGGCCAGAAAGCGGTCGCTGCGCAGGATGCGGGTGCGTTCGGTATCGGTCAGGGCCGGTTCGACGGCTGCCAGCGGGTCGACCCATTCCAGCCCGCCGATCAGCAGCCGCGCCTGTGGCCGGTCGGCGAGGATGCGGCGGAAGGCGGTGACCAGCTGGTCCACCCCCTTGTAGGCCCGGATCATGCCGGTGAAGAGGATCACATCCTCCTCCGCTCCGATCCCCAGCATGGCCCGGGCCTGATCGCGCGGCACAAAATCGGAATAGGCCCCGATGTAATGGCCATGGCGCGAGATGCAGAGCCGGTTCTTCGGCAGACGGAACAGCTTTGCCACCTCGGCGGCGGAGCCGTCGCAATGCAGGTGGATACGGTCGGCCAGCCCCGCGATGCGGATCGACAGCGCACGCTCCACCTCCGGGAACGGCGTGTCATGCGACAAATGGTTGTGCAGCGTCCAGAGGATCCTTCCCCCCGCCGCCTGAAAGCGCAGCAGCTTGTCACCGAATTCCGCCGCCACCGCCCGGGCAACCGTTTCGCGCCGCACCCCCCGGAACAGCGCGCCCAGCCAGTGCAGATGAAAGATCACTCCCGCCTGCCGCCCCTCGGGCGTGGCGACCGCCCGGAGGGCCGCATCGACATCGCCTGCCACAAATTCCGCCTGTGCAGAGGCTTTTTCGCACAGCAGTCGCTGATAGGGATTGCCCTGCGAAAAATCCGGCCAGACCATCACCAGCGGCACATTCCCTGCCCGCCGGTAGGTGACCTCGCGCGGCCTTGAAGGGTCTGGCACCGCCAGAGTCCAGACCCGTGACAGCCCCTGGCGGGCCAGTGCCGCGCGCTGCGCATGATGGGTGTTTTCGGTCTGCCGGTCCGCGTTCAGATGGCTGGTGTTGCCGCCATGCCAGCGCCGCTGATAGAGGATTTCATCGACATGGCGGAAATCGCCCAGTTCCGCCATCTTGAGGAAAAGGTCGTAATCCACCGCATTCTCGACATCCTCGCGGAACCCGGTCGTGCGCGCCCAGGCCTGACGCCGGAACATGCGGAAATGATGCACGATCGAGGTGGTCATCATCTTCTCGCGCGAAAACACCGGCCAGGAATATTCGTCCCGCAACCGGGTGCCCGCCGCGTCGATCCGCTCGCAGGAGCCATAGGCGCAGATGACGGAGGCGTTCTCGTCCAGCACCGTCATCAGCCGCCGCACCGCCCCGGGCTTCAGGCAGTCGTCACTGTCCAACTGGCCGATATAGAGACTGTCCGACATGCGGATCGCGGCATTGGAGGCATGCCCGATGCCACCATGCGGCAGGTCGATCCAGCGCACCCGTTTTTCGCGGGAATAGAGCCGTTCCAGCAGGGCCAGCGTGCCGTCGCGTGACCCGTCATTGGCAATGCAGACCTCCAGATCCGCCACATCCTGCGACAGCACGCTTTCCACCGCCCGCTCGATATGGGCCGAGGCATTCCAGGCCGGGATATAGACCGACACCTTGGGCACCTCATGCGGCAGGTCGCGCTTGCGGTCCCAGGGGTTGGGGCAGCGCGCCTTGTAAAGCTCGACCTCGGCGGCGGGCGGGGCAGGGCCCTCCTCCAGCGCCGGAACCTGCAACGGCACCAGCCAGGCGCCGCGCGCCCAGGCGCGGTAGGCCAGATCGCGCCCGGCAAGGCCGGGATCGGTGAAGCGGGGATCGGGCAGGCCGATGTCGCGCAGGAACCGGCCCGGCAGCGCCAGGTTCAGCCCCGTCATGTCGCGGAACGGATAGCGGCTGGTGAAGCGGCCCCCGGGGGGCTCGGGGGTGAAGGGGGTGAAAAGCCCGCCCTTGCGGCTTTCCCCCGCCTCCGGTTCCCGAAGCGGCACCAGTGGCAGGATCACCCGGTCCGAAAGCAGCACGAGACGCGCCGCGCGGGCCAGTGCCAGCGGGTCGAGCCGGACCGCGCCCGACAGGAACAGGACCAGATCCGCCGGGCCGAGACTGTCCCGCAGGGCCTCGGCCGATCCCGGATGGAAGGCCGGCCCGTCAAGGCCCCGCAGCGCGAAAGGCGCCTGTATCTGCGGCCCGCCCCCAAGGCCCCCCCCCAGAACGGTCAGGCCCTCGGGCGCGCGCTGGACCTGTGCTGCCAGATCGCCGGTCAGCGCGCGCAACGCCGCTGCGCGCGCCTCGGGCGACATGTCGGGGGCAGGGGTCCAGACCACCTCGATGCGGCAGGGCAGGCGGGCGAGCCGGGCCTCCAGCGCCGTCGCCGCCGCTTCCAGAAAACGGCTGTCATTGCCCGGCCCGGCGAAGGTGGGCAGCGCCATGGTCCAGGGATAGGCCTCCGGCACCGCCCGGCCCGCAACCAGCGGGCGGAAGGGCGGGCGGAACAGGCCATGGGCATTGGCGGTGTAGTCGGCTGGCACATTGAGCGGGGGCGGCGCCCCGCGCAGCGCCTCCGCCGCCTCCAGTTCCGCCTGCCAGAGTGCCAGCACCCCGGGGGCAAGATCCGGATGGTGGCGCAGCCCCTCGATGATGTCGCGCGTCCGGGCCAGATCGCCTGCCGCCAGCGCCGCCAGCGCCGCCAGGGACCGCGACCAGGGGTTGCGGGGATCGGATGGAAGGGCGGGTTGCGGGGAGGTCATGCCTGTCCTGTGCTGTCATTCCTGGATCCGGGTCTACAGCGCCGCCACCGGCCTGACAACCGAGCCCGGCATCTGCCCGCCGCCCCGCGATCTGCCCAGAGGGCAGCGAGCCGCGCGGGACGTCCAAGGCAGGTCGGTGCCATCCCAGGTGCGGCGCTTCATGGCGCAGATTTCCGGCATTTCCGCCGCCTCCTGATGTTTATCGCCATGTCCGATAATGTTGCATTATCGGATGTAAATATATTGCCCAGGATCGGCCTGGAAAATCCTGAACCGGAAGCCTGAAACGGGATGCCCCGGCGCGGCCCCATCCGGAGACCCGCGTTTTCCTCTGCCCGGCCCCGGCCGGAATTTTCGCAGCGCCCAGGCCACATTGTCGGGAAAACTGGCCTTTTGTGACGCGCCTGCGCCGTCCTCTCTTGGGTTGGGGGGACAATCCCGCATATAGGGAGGCAAACAACAAGAGTGGCCCGATGTTGCGCAGCAGTTCTCCTCCCAGCCCTTCCCGGGCGGCCCCGGGAACCAATCCCGGGGCCGATGCCGTGACGCTGACCCATCTGCAACGGCTGGAGGCGGAAAGCATCCATATCCTGCGCGAGGTGGCGGCCAATGCCGACAATCCGGTGATGCTCTATTCGGTGGGCAAGGATTCTGCCGTCATGCTGCATCTGGCGAAAAAGGCGTTCTTTCCCGCCCCGCCGCCCTTTGCGCTGTTGCATGTCGACACGACCTGGAAATTCCGGGCCATGTATGACCTGCGCGAAAAGGCCGCCGCAGCGGCGGGCATGGATCTGATCGTCCATCAGAACCCCGAGGCGCTGGCCAAGGGCATCAACCCCTTTGACCATGGCGGGCTGCACACCGACATGTGGAAGACCGAAGGGCTGAAACAGGCGCTGACCAAATACAATTTCGATGTGGCCTTCGGCGGCGCGCGCCGTGACGAGGAGAAATCGCGCGCCAAGGAGCGGGTGTTTTCCTTCCGCTCGGCCAATCACCGCTGGGATCCCAAGAACCAGCGCCCGGAATTGTGGAAGCTCTACAACACGCGCAAAGCCAGGGAGGAGTCGATCCGCGTCTTTCCGATCTCGAACTGGACCGAGCTTGACATCTGGCAATATATCCATCTCGAAGGCATCGAGATCGTGCCTTTGTATTTCAGCGCAGAACGTCCCACGGTGCTGCGCGACGGGCTGATCCTGATGGTCGATGACGACCGCTTCCGGCTCGCCCCCGGGGAGGCCCCGGTGATGCGCTCGGTCCGGTTCCGGACATTGGGGTGCTATCCCCTGACAGGGGCGGTGGAAAGCACGGCCACCACCCTGCCGCAGGTCATTCAGGAAATGCTGCTGACCACCACCTCCGAACGTCAGGGCCGCGCCATCGACCACGATCAGGCCGCCAGCATGGAGAAGAAGAAACAGGAGGGGTATTTCTGATGAACGCTCCCGGAACCCCCCCCGTCTATGTCACCGATGCGCTGATCGCCGAGGATATCGACGCCTATCTTGCCGCGCATCAGCACAAGACCATGCTGCGATTCATCACCTGCGGCTCGGTCGATGACGGCAAGTCGACGCTGATCGGGCGGCTGCTTTACGACACCAAGATGATCTTCGAGGATCAGCTTTCCGCACTGGAACGCGACAGCAAATCGGTGGGCACCCAGGGCGGCGAGATCGATTTCGCGCTGCTGGTCGACGGGCTGGCGGCCGAGCGTGAACAGGGCATCACCATCGACGTCGCCTACCGGTTCTTTGCCACAGAAAAGCGCAAGTTCATCGTGGCCGACACGCCCGGGCACGAACAATACACCCGCAACATGGTCACCGGCGCCTCGACCGCCGATCTGGCCGTGATCCTGATCGACGCGCGGCAGGGCGTGCTGACCCAGACAAGGCGGCACAGTTACCTCGTGAACCTTCTGGGCATCCGCAATGTGGCGCTGGCGATCAACAAGATGGATCTGGTCGGCTACAGTCAGGAACGGTTCTGCGAAATTGTGAAGGATTATTCACATTTCGCGAGCCAGATCGGAATGCAGGCCTTCACCGCGATTCCGATCTCGGGGCTGAAGGGCGACAACATCGCCTCGAAAAGCCCGGACATGCCCTGGTATCAGGGGCCAACCCTGCTGCAACATCTGGAGGAGGCCCCGGTCAACGCGACCCGGATGCAGGACCATGCCTTTCGGATGCCGGTGCAATGGGTCAACCGGCCCAATCTCGATTTCCGCGGTTTCGCGGGCCAGATCGGTTCCGGTTCCGTGGCGCCGGGGGATGCGATCCGCGTGCTGCCCTCGGGCAAGACCACGCAGGTGAAATCCATCGTCACCCATGACGGCGATCTGGCGCTGGCCGTGGCGGGCCAGTCCGTCACCCTGACCTTCGCCGACGAGGTGGATTGTTCGCGCGGCGATGTGATCGTGGCCGCTGACGCGCCCTGCGAGGTGGCCGACCAGTTCGAGGCCACCCTGGTCTGGATGGCCGAGGCGGAAATGCTGCCGGGCCGACCCTATCTTCTGAAGATCGGCACGCAAACCGTGACCGCCACGGTGACCGAGCCGAAATACGAGGTGAACGTCAACACGCTGGACCATCTGGCCTCGAAAACGCTGGGGCTCAATGCGATCGGCGTGGTCAACATCTCCACCGACCGCGCGATCCCCTTCGAGGCCTATGCGGAAAACCCCGATCTGGGCGGCTTCATCCTGATCGACCGGATCAGCAATGCGACGGTGGCCGCGGGGATGATCCATTTCGCGCTGCGCCGGTCCCAGAACATCCACTGGCAGGCGGTGGACATCTCGCGCGAGGCCCATGCCGCGCAGAAGGCGCAGAAACCGGCGGTGGTCTGGTTCACCGGGCTCTCGGGGTCGGGCAAATCCACCATCGCCAATATCGTGGAGAAAAAGCTGCACGCGCTGGGGCGCCACACCTTCCTGCTGGATGGCGACAACGTGCGCCACGGGCTGAACCGCGACCTCGGTTTCACCGATGCCGACCGGGTGGAGAACATCCGCCGCGTCGGCGAGGTCGCACGCCTGATGACCGATGCCGGGCTGATCGTGCTGACGGCCTTCATCTCGCCCTTCCGGGCCGAACGGCGCATGGTGCGCGAATTGATGGCGGAGGGCGAGTTCATCGAGATCTGGGTCAACACGCCCTTGGACGTGGCCGAAGAACGCGATGTGAAAGGGCTCTACAAAAAGGCGCGGTCGGGGCAGCTCAAGAACTTCACCGGCATCGACAGCCCCTATGAAGAGCCCGAGACGGCGGAGCTGGTGGTGGATACGGTCACCCTTTCGGCAGAGGAAGCCGCCGAGCGCGTCGTGGCGGCAATCCTCGCCCGCTGAGGCGCCACATCCTGTTGCCGGGGCACACGGGGAAACACGGGGGGGAGGCGCAAGCTCTTGCGTGACAATGCGGAGCGACCTGTGGCACAAGCGGACCATAGCAAGGCCCGACAGGGAAGGCGCCGCGCCTTCGCATCTGCGTTTTCCGGGAAGGTGATTGACCGATGACATCTGGCTACGGAACGGCACCAACCGCCCAGGGCCGCGAGGAATTGCGCCGCGTCGGCCGCGAATCGCGGGGGTTGCTGGCGACCGCCGCCCTGTTCAGCACCTTCGTCAACCTGCTGATGCTGACGGGCCCGATCTACATGTTGCAGATCTATGACCGGGTGCTGGGCAGCCAGTCCGAGGCGACGCTGATCGCGCTCTCGGTGCTGGTGATCTTCCTGTTCCTGATGATGGGGCTGCTGGACCATGCACGGGCGCGGCTGCTCGCGCGGATCGGGGCGCGGCTGCAGGCCCAGCTGGACCGGCGTGTCTTCGAGGCCGCGCTGAACCGTGCCAGCCATGCGCCGGGTGATCCGCTGGCCCATTCCGCTCAGCGCGACCTGCAATCGATGCAGCAATACTGGTCTTCCCCGATTGCCGGGGCGCTGATGGACATGCCTTGGGCCCCGATCTTTCTGGCCGCGATCTTCATCTTCCATCCGATCCTCGGTTGGTTTGCGCTCGTGGGCGGATCGGTTCTCGTGGTGCTGACGCTCATCAACCAGCGCGTGAGCAAGGCCCCGGTGCTGCACAGCAATGCCACCAGCATCGCCGCCGACCAGATGGCCGACCGGCTGAAGGCCGAGGCCGAGGTGCTGCGCGCGCTCGGCATGACGGGGGCGGCTTTTCAACGCTGGGAAGTGGCCCGCACCAAGGCGCTGGCGGCAGGCGTGGGCAGTGCGGATCTGGCGGGCGGGTTCAGCAGTTCGACCAAGACGCTGCGCCTGTTCCTGCAATCGGCGATCCTCGGCCTTGGCGCCTGGCTGGTGCTGCAGGGCGAGCTGACCGCCGGGGCGATGATTGCGGCCTCGATCATCCTGGGCCGCGCGCTGGCCCCGATCGAACAGGCGATCGGGCAATGGGCGCTCTTGACCCGGGCGCGGGAGGGGCGGGAAAACCTGACGCGGCTCTTGTCGGTGCAACCGCCCGAGCCGGTGCGCACCGCCCTGCCGCGCCCGAAGGCGCTGCTGGAGGTGGAGGGGCTGACGGTGCTGTTGCCGGGCAGTCCCAACCCGATCCTGCGCAATGTCGGCTTCCGGCTGGAGCCGGGGCAGGCGCTTGGCATCATCGGCCCCTCGGGGGCGGGCAAATCCACCCTCGGGCGTGCCCTGGTGGGGGCGATCCGTCCGGCAGCGGGCAAGATCCGGCTCGACGGGGCGGAGCTTGACCAGTTCGATCCCGATGTGCTGGGCGGCCATATCGGCTATTTGCCGCAGACCGTCACGCTGTTCGACGCCACCGTGACCGAGAACATCGCCCGCCTCGCGACAGAACCGGATGCCGGAAAGGTGGTTGCCGCCGCAAAGGCCGCCGCCGCGCATGAGATGATCCTGCGCCTGCCCAAGGGCTATGACACAAGGCTGTCGCCGGCCGGGGCGCAATTGTCGGGCGGGCAGGTCCAGCGCGTGGGTCTGGCGCGCGCGCTTTACGGCAATCCGGTGCTTCTGGTGCTGGACGAGCCGAATTCCAATCTCGACAATGACGGCTCGGTGGCGCTCAACGCCGCGATCCGCCAGATCAAGGCCGAGGGCGGCAGCGTCATCGTCATCGCGCACCGCCCCGCGGCCATTCAGGAATGCGACATGCTGCTGATGCTGGAGGATGGCATGCGCCGGGCCTTCGGTCCGCGCGACGAGGTGCTGCGCGGGATCGTCAAGAATGCCACGGAGATCGTGCGCACCAAGGGCCCGGGAGGCATGTCATGAGCCAGCCGGACCTTCCCCCCTTCCTGCGCGCGCGCGCGCCGCTCTGGCTCGGCTGGCTGACCCTGCTGGTGCTGGTCGGCGGCTTCGGCCTGTGGTCGGTCGCCACCAATATTTCGGGCGCGATCATCGCCTCGGGCCGGATCGAGGTGGAACAGAACCGCCAGATCGTGCAGCATCCCGATGGCGGCGTGGTGGCGGAGATTCTGGTCAGCGAGGGCGGCACGGTCGCGGCGGGTGACATCCTGCTGCGGCTCGACGGATCGCTGGTGCGCTCCGAACTGGGCATCGTCGAGGGCCAGCTGTCCGAGGTGCGCGCCCGCCGCGCCCGGCTGGAGGCCGAGCGCGACGATCTGGCGGAAATGACCATTCCTGCGGACCTGCTCGAATTCGCCAAGGACAGCCCCGACACCGCCGAGCAGCTGGAAGGCCAGCGCCGCCTGTTTCTCGCCCGTCTCGAAACGCTGGCCCGCACGCTGGACCGGCTGGAGCAGCGCAAGTTGCAGACCGGATCGCAGATCGGGGGGATCGAGGCCCAGTCCCGCGCCCTGACCGAACAGCTTGGCTTCATCGGGCAGGAACTGACCGACCAGCAGTCACTGCTTGAAAAGGGGCTGGCGCAGGCCACGCGGGTGCTGGCCCTGCAACGCGAACAATCCCGCCTGTCCGGGCAGGTGGGCGAGCTGATCGCCGCCCGCGCCCAGGCCGAGGGCGCGCTCATCGAGATCGACCTGCAGATGCTGGGACTGTCCGCGCAGCGGCGCGAGGAGGCCAATACCCAGTTGCGCGAGAGCGGATCGGCCGAGTTGCAGCTTGTCCAGCGCCAGCGCGCGCTGGCCGAACAAGTGGCAAGGCTCGACATTCGTGCCCCTGCCGCGGGCACCGTTCTGGGGCTTCAGGTCACCACCCCGCGCGCCGTGATCCGCCCCGCCGATCCGGTGGCCTTCATCATCCCGCAGGACCGCCCGCTCATCATCGCGGCCCAGGTGGCGCCCATCCATATCGACGAGGTGCGGGTCGGCCAGCCGGTGAAACTGATGTTCCCCACCTTTTCCAGCCGCACCACGCCGGAACTGGCCGGAACGGTGGTGCTGGTCTCGGCCGATGCGCTGACCGATCAGGCGACGGGGGCCACCTATTACCGCGCCGAGATCGTGCTGGACCCGCAGGAGGCCGAGCGGCTGGGTCATCCGCTTCTGCCCGGAATGCCGGTCGATGCCTTCATCCAGACCGGCGCGCGCACGCCGCTGGCCTATCTGGTGAAACCCTTTACCGATTATTTCCTCCACGCCTTCCGCGAAAGCTGAGCGCGGGCGGATCAGGCCATGACAGGGTTGTAACAGGGCCGTGACAGAGGTCCGGCCGGGGCATGCCATCATGGGGAAACCTCGGCGGCGCGCAAACAACCATAGCCTGAAAAGCAGGGTACAATCCGGATCCTGCCTCCCGGATTTTGTGATACTGATTGGCATATATTTGACTTGATTTATCATTCCCGTTGGTCCCCCTTTGAATGGGGACTTTTTTTGACGCCAATCCCGCGAACCTGCTCAAGGAGAATTCAATGCAGATTATTCTGACCAATTCCATAAATGGTGCCGATTTTCTCGATTTCGCTTTCAAAGCCGACGCGGATCTCGACATCCAGTCGGTCACATCGACCACCATCGTGATCCGCAATCCCGAGACCGATGCGCTGACGACCGTCAGCGGTTCAGGCTTTGTCTTCGACCCGGGTTCGGGCTTTACCGCCGGCACGGTGAGTGGCTGGACCACCGATACCTCGGGCGGTCAGCGCATTGTCACGGTGACCGGGATCTCCTGGTCCGCCCCGCAATTCAACGCCGCCATCAACGCCCTCTTCGACAATGACGATGAAGGCCCGCTCATGGTGCTGTTCTCGTTGCAACCGGTCTCCATCGATGCCAGCGCCTATCAGCAGGCCGCCGGAATCTTCGCCGACGGGATCAATTCACCGGTCACCATCCGCGGCTCGGCTTTCGGCGACACGCTCGAGGGCGGCAACGGCAATGATTTCATCAATCCCGGCACCTCCTCGATGGGGGGGCGCGGCGATACGCTGATTGCCTCGCCGGGCAATGACACCTATGATTTTGCCGATGTGACGCTCTCGGCACGGTTCACCGAGATCGCCTATGCGAATCTCAACACCGGCATCACCGCAACGATCAACGGCCCCGCGAACAGCGGCACCGTAGCCAAGGGTGCGAACGGCACCGATACGTTCCTCAACATGGCCAATGCGCTCAACTGGGACAGCGGCTTCGGGCTGTTCGGAACCAGCCAGAGCGATGTGTTCAACATCAATGCCAATTCCAACCAGTTTATCGAGGTCTTCGGCGGGCGCGGGATCGACAGCTACAACATCACGCTCAACGGCGGCGATGTCCGGTTGAACTTCTCGGGCAATTTCAACGAATGGATGGGGGCGACCAGCGGGGCCGTGGTCAATCTGGCCACCGGCATCGTCTCCAATGACGGTTTCGGCAACTCCGAAACCATCACCATCTCGGGCAGCGAAGGCAGGCTCAACATAACCGGCACGATGGGGGCCGACCACATCATCGGCAGCCACCGCAACGAGGTCTTCCTCACCAATGGCGGCAATGACACGATCGACGGCGGCGGCGGCTTCGACCGCGTGCGCTATGACCGGCGCGAGGCGACCAGCGGCGTGATTGTGGATCTGGGGGCCGGAACGGCCACCGGGGCCGTCAACAACGTGGCCTTCAGCCAGACCCTCATCAGCATCGAGGATGTGCGTGGCACGGATGATTTCGGCGACCACCTCACCGGCTCGGCGGGGGGCGACCGTCTGGACGGGCGCGGCGGCAATGACACGCTGATGGGGGGCGGCGGCAATGACACGCTGATCGGGGGGGCGGGTGATGACCTGATCTTCGGCGGGTCGGGCAGCGATATCGCCATCTTTGCCGCGATGCTTGCCGGATCCAGTGTTACCCGGCTGGCTGATGGCAGACTCAATATCGTCGGGGCGGCGGGCAATGACACAGTTGCCGCGGATGTCGAATTCTTCCAGTTCAACGATGCCTTCCGCAGCTATGCCGAACTTGTGGCCCAGGCCACCGGCATCACCCCGATCGAGGGCACGGACGGGGCCGAGAATGTGCTGGGCACGGCCAATGACGATATCCTGATGGCGGGCGGCGGCAATGACTGGATCACGCCGGGGGCGGGGTCTGACACGGTGGACGGTGGCACCGGTGTTGACATGGTCAGTTTCGTCGATGCGCCGACCCGTGTTGTGGTCAATCTTGCGGCGGGCACAGCGGTGGTGGGGGATGACGTCAACATCCTGCAGAACATCGAGAATGTGACGGGGTCAATCTATGGTGATCTGATCACCGGGGATGACGGCGACAACTGGATCCGGGCGCTTGGCGATTACGACTGGATCGTGGGGTCCTGGGGCAATGACACGCTCG
>JBKBNP010000043.1:0-40269 GCA_046295215.1 Pseudorhodobacter sp.
CAGCGGCGCCGACGGCCGCCATCCGTGATGGTCTCAATCTCAGACATAAGCACGTGCTCAGGCATATGCCTGAGCCTCCATGGTTATGCCCAAGTGACCGGTCGAAAAGGGGGCCAGTTCAGGCTGCTGATGAAGTTGGCGAGGTAATTTCGCAATTGGTCGTGGTCATCGTAGTCGTAGTGGAAGCGTTTGACAGTCGCTTCCTTGATCGTGCGGTTCATGCGTTCGACCTGACCATTTGTCCAGGGATGCTTGATCTTGGTTAGCCGGTGCTCGATCTGATACCCGCGGCAGACCCGGTCGAAGATGTGTTCGAAGGCATAGATATGCCGGTCGTGATTGGTGAACTGGATGCCATTGTCGGTCAGAACGATGTGGAGCCTGTAAGGCACGGCAGCGATCAGGTTACGCAAGAAGGCTGCTGCGGCCATCTTCCCGGCCTTCTGGTGCAGTTCAACGAAAACGAACTTGGAGGTGCGGTCGATTGGGACGAAGAGATACAACTTGCCCTCAGCCGTCTGAACCTCAGCGATATCAACGTGGAAGTAGCCGAGCGGGTAGGCTCTGAACTTCTTCTTCGTCGGCTTGTCGCCCTCGACCTCGGGCAGTCGCCTGATGTCGTGCCGCTGCAAACAGCGATGCAGTGATGATCGCGTCAGATGCGGAATCGTTGGTTGGAGCGCATAGAGACAATCGTCCAGCGGCAACAGCGTGTGCCGCCGGAACGCGACGATGATCGCCTCCTCGTCAAGCGTCAGCACTGTAGACTTTGCTTCCTTCGGCCCGGTTGGAAGATCGGCAACGCATGTCCTCTTGCGCCACTTCGCCACGGTCTTCTGGTTAATGCCGTAACGCGCCAACAGCGCCCTCGGGCTCTCTTCACTATTCTGTATTGCTCGACGGATTGCCTCTGTCGTTGTGGCGCTGCCGTGAAGAATCTGGCCCATAGTGCTTTCTTCCATTCCAAGGAAAAGATTGCACCATCAAAGTCCGGGATCAAACAACCCTAGGCCTCGCTGCTGTCCCAAAGTTTGAGCCAGCGTTTCGGCGCTGCCTCCCGCCATTGCCGCAACAGCCGCGCCCTGGCCCAGTCCGGGTCGATCCGCCAGGCGCGCACCAGCACGAACCGATGCGCCGCGTAATGCGGATGCAGGAAAAAGGTGTCGGGGTCCGCCGCCATCAGCATGTCCCGTTCGTCGAAATCGGCCTTGAACACGGCGGCCTCGACATAGGGCGACCACCAGCACCACATCTTGCCATGGGCCTTGAGGCAGGGATGGCCCCAGGCGGTCGTGTCCGTCACTTCCGGCAGGCCCATTGCAAGGGCAAGCGCCTTGAGGCCGGGCCAGTCCGCAATCAATGTGCTGCCGCCCAGTTCGGGCCTTGCCCCGCCTCCACCGTGACGGGCACGGACAGATGCACGGCGGGGGCGGCGGCGCCTTCCATGATGTCGCGCGCGGCTGCAATCAGGGCGTCAACATCGGCCTTGGCCACTTCGAACAGCAACTCGTCATGGACCTGCAACAGCATTTTCGCGTCCAGCCCGGCAATGGCTTCGGGCATCCGCACCATGGCGCGGCGGATGATGTCGGCGGCGGTGCCTTGGATCGGCGCGTTGATCGCCGCACGCTTGGCAAAGCCCGCCCCCGGCCCCTTGGCGTTGATTTCCGGAGTATGGATTTTCCGACCGAACAGCGTCTGCACAAACCCCTTTTCCTGCGCGGATTTGACAGTTTCGGACATATATTCCTTGATGCCCGGAAACCGTTCGAAATAGCGGTCGATGAAGCCCTGCGCCTCGGCCCGCGGGATGCGCAGGTTGCGCGCAAGGCCGAAACCGGAAATGCCATAGATCACGCCGAAGTTGATCGCCTTGGCCTGACGGCGGATGCCGGGGTCCATGCCCTCGACCGGAACGCCGAACATCTCGGAGGCGGTCATGGCATGGATGTCGATGCCATCCTTGAACGCCTGTTTCAGCGCGGGAATATCCGCGATATGGGCGAGAATGCGCAACTCGATCTGACTGTAGTCGAGGCTGACCATCACCCGCCCCTTGGGCGCCACGAAGGCCTCGCGGATGCGGCGGCCTTCCTCGGTGCGGATCGGGATGTTCTGCAGGTTCGGATCGGTCGAGGACAGCCGCCCCGTCACCGCCCCCACCAGTGAATAGGAGGTGTGGACGCGCCCCGTTTCGGGGTTGATATGGTCTTGCAGCGCATCCGTGTAGGTCGATTTCAGCTTGGCGATCTGGCGCCAGTCCAGCACCCGGCGTGGCAGTTCATGTTCGGTCGCCAGATCCTCCAGCACATCGGCCCCGGTGGAATAGGCCCCGGTCTTGCCCTTGGTGCCGCCTTGCAGGCCCAACTCGTCAAACAGGATCTCGCCCAACTGCTTGGGCGAGCCGACATTGAAGGGCCGCCCCGCCAGTTCCTGAATTTCCGCCTCCAGCCCCGCCATTTTCTGCGCGAAGGCGTTGGACATGCGCGACAGCGTGTCGCGATCCACCTGCACGCCCGCCATTTCCATGCGTGCGAGAACCGGCACCAGCGGGCGTTCCAATGTCTCGTAAACCGTCGTGACCTGCCCCCGGTGCAGGCGCGGCTTCAGCAACTGCCACAGCCGCAGCGTGATATCGGCATCTTCGGCTGCGTATTTCACCGCCTCCTCCACCGGCACGCGGTCAAAGGTGATCTGCGCCTTGCCGGACCCGAGCAGGGATTTGATCGGGATCGGCTGATGACCGAGATAGGTATCGGACAGCGTGTCCATGCCGTGCATGTGCTTGCCCGCATAAAGCGCGGAACTCATCAGCATCGTGTCGTCTATGGGGGAAACGTCGAGGCCGTGGCGGGCGAAGATCTTCCAGTCATACTTCATGTTCTGGCCGATCTTGAGGATCGAGCCATCCTCCAGCAGCGGTTTCAGGAGCGCCAGCGCCTCCTCCAGCCCCATCTGCCCCTCGACCAGATCGGCAGACCCGAACAGGTCGCCGCCGCCCTGTCTGTGGCCCAGCGGGATATAGCAGGCGCGCCCCGGTCTGGTGGCGAGCGAAATGCCCACCAGTTCGGCGCGCATCTCGTCCAGGCTGGTGGTTTCGGTGTCCACAGCGACGAAGCCCTGATCGTAGATTTCGTCAATCCAGACCTGCAAGGCAGCGGCGTCACGCACCCATTCATAGGCGGCATGGTCGAAGGGCAGGGTTGCTGTGCCGGGCTCGGCGGCCTCGGGTCGGTCCGGCATTGTCGCCGTTTCGGGGGGCGGGGGCGGCTCTACCTTCAGGCTTTCGGCCACCCGGCGCGTCAGGGTGCGGAATTCCATTTCATTGAGAAAGGCCATCAGCGCTTCGGGGTCGGGTTTGCGCACCTCAAGGCTTTCGAGCGTGAAATCGAGCGGGGTTTCGCAATCCAACTGCACGAGGTGTTTGGAAATGCGGATCTGGTCGGCATTGTCGACCAGCGTTTCGCGGCGTTTGGGCTGCCTGATCTCGCCCGCCCGGTCCAGCAGCGTTTCCAGATCCCCGAATTCCTGAATGAGCAGCGCCGCCGTCTTGATGCCGATGCCCGGTGCGCCCGGCACATTGTCCACCGAATCGCCCGCCAAGGCCTGCACATCGACCACCCGTTCGGGCGGCACGCCGAATTTCTCGATCACCTCATCGACACCGATCTCGCGGTTCTTCATCGGGTCGAGCATTCCCACCCCGCCACCCACCAACTGCATCAGATCCTTGTCGGAACTGATGATCGTGACCTTTCCCCCCGCCTCGCGCGCGCGGCAGGACAGGGTCGCGATGATGTCATCGGCCTCATAGCCCTCGGTCTCGATGCAGGACACGTTGAAGGCGCGGGTGGCCTCCCGCGTCAGCGGGAATTGCGGGCGCAGATCCTCGGGCAGTTCTGGGCGGTTGGCCTTGTAGGCGGGATAGATGTCATTGCGGAAGGTTTTCGACGAATGGTCGAAGATCACCGCGACATGGGTCGGTGCGTCGCCATTCTTGTTGTTTTCAAGATAGCGGAACAGGATGTTGCAGAACCCCGCAACCGCCCCCACCGGCAGCCCGTCGGACTTGCGCGACAGGGGGGGCAGCGCGTGATAGGCGCGGAAGATATAGGCCGATCCGTCGATCAGATGCAGATGATGGCCCCGCCCGAAGGTTTGATCCCCTTCCTGTCCATCTGCCGTCGCCATGCCGCACCTCTCTCTACAACTGCCGGGGTGATAGTGGCATGATCGCCCGCCCCCTGCCAGTCCCGCCGCCTGCCGCAAGCGGCCGGCCGAATGGCTGGTGGCGCGCTCGAAACACCGTCGCAGGGGGCTGCAAACCGTGGCATGCTGGGCTGGATTGTCACCGCGAGAGGTCGGGCCATGTGGAACATGATCCTGTGCATTGTCATCGGCTTTCTTGCCGGAACCCTGGGGGCAACGGCGCTTGCGCTGATCGCCGTGCCGCTCTTCAATATCTCGCAGATGGAGGGGGCCTATGCGATGGGGGTCGCCTTTTTCTGGGTGCCGCTTGGCGCGATTGCCGGAACCATCGCCGGGGCGGTGATGGGCTGGCGCACGCGGAACCGTTAGGTCGCGCGGTCAGTGATCGTCATGGGCGTGTTCGCGGTCGATCACGAACCGCTTGTCGCAATAGCCACATTCGACCCAGCCGGTATTCTGCGGAATGGTCAGCCAGACACGCGGATGGCCAAGCGCCCCCTCGCCGCCGTCGCAGGCGACCTTCCAGGTGGTGACGGTCTGGCTTTCGGGAACGGGGCTTGTCATGGCGGGCCTTCCTGCAATTCGGGTCCGCGCCATTCTATCCCAAGATGCGCCCGCAGCAAGAGCCCCCCGCGCCCCATTAATCTTGGAAAAAATACCTCCGCCGGAGGCCCGGGCTTGCCAAGGCAAGCCCGATCTTTCGTGGAACGGTCCCTTGCCTTGGCAGGCCCGGGGTTACGCAAGCTCTGCCGACGGGATCAGCGGAAAGAACCGCCCCCCCGACCAGAGGCCGAACCAGCGCGCGCCCTCATGGTCGTGATGCACGCAAAGATCGACCAGCCGGTAGAAACTCTTGCGGTCAATCAGCGCCTCCAGATTGGTGCGCACCAGCACATAGGGCGAGGGTTCGCCGGTTTCCGCGTCGCGGGTGATGCGGATCGGGTGGTCGGGACCGGCCGCAGCACTGTCCCCGACATGGGTGGTGAAGGTCACCTGCTGCGCCTCGCCCTCGCCCGCCACCTCGAAATCCACCGCGACGAAGGGCGCGTCCTCGACAATGATACCGACCTTTTCAACCGGGGTTACAAGGAAATAGCTGTCCCCCTCGCGCTTGAGGATGTTGGAAAAGACCCGCACCAGAGCGGGCCGCCCGATGGGCGTGCCCTGATAGAACCACGTCCCGTCCCGCGCGATGCGCATGTCGAGATCGCCGCAAAAGGGCGGATCCCACAGATGCACGGGCGCCGGCCCCTTGCCCTTTGCCGCGGCGGATGCCGAGGCAATCACGCTGTCCATGCCCGGTTTCACGATCAATTGTCCGTTCATCCCTTTTGCCATTTGTGCCGCGCGGCATAACTCGCTTTACTAGGCCAATATAGTCCGAGACCGGGGAATGTCATGACCGCACCTGCCGATACCGCCGCATTGGTGGCCGAAATCGAAGCCCTTGGCGGCAAGCTGGCCGAGGCGAAGGCCTCCATCGACCGCCGGTTCATCGGGCAGGAGAAAGTGGTGGATCTGGTGTTGGCCGCCATGCTCTGCGGAGGCCATGCGCTGCTGGTGGGCCTGCCGGGGCTTGGCAAGACGCGGTTGGTGGACACATTGTCCACCGTGATGGGGCTCAAGGGCAACCGCATCCAGTTCACGCCCGACCTGATGCCCGCCGATATTCTGGGATCGGAAGTGCTGGACGCCGCCGCCGACGGGTCGCGCGCCTTCCGCTTCATTGAAGGCCCGATCTTCTGCCAGCTTCTGATGGCCGACGAGATCAACCGCGCCAGCCCGCGCACGCAATCCGCACTTTTGCAGGCGATGCAGGAACGCGAGGTCACGATTGCGGGCAAACACCGCCCGCTGGGCACGCCCTTTCATGTGCTGGCAACCCAGAACCCGATCGAGCAGGAGGGCACCTATCCGCTGCCCGAGGCGCAGCTGGACCGGTTTCTGGTGCAGGTCGATGTGGAATACCCTGATCGCAAGACCGAACGCGACATCCTGATTGCCACCACGGGGGCAGAGGAGGCGCAGGTGCATGAGGTCTTTGCCGCCGCCGACCTGATCGCGGCGCAATCGGTGCTGCGGCGGATGCCGGTGGGCGATACGGTGGTGGAGGCGATCCTCGATCTGGTGCGCGCCTGCCGGCCGGGGGAGTCCGAAGGGACTGCCCTTTCGGGGCAGTTGTCCTGGGGGCCGGGGCCGCGCGCGGCGCAGGCGCTGATGATGACGGTGCGCGCGCGCGCGCTGCTCGATGGCCGTCTGGTGCCTTCGGTGGGCGATGTGGCGGCCCTGGCGCGGCCTGTGTTGACGCATCGCATGGCGCTGTCCTTTGCCGCTCGCGCGCGCGGTGAATCGCTGGGGGGGCTGATCGACATGACCGTGACCCGCACGCTGGGCCTTGAGGCGGCGGCGTGACAGACAGCCCCGAAGCCCTTGCCCTCTCCGGTCTGCGCGCAAGGGCGGAAGCCCTTGGCCAGTCGCTGCCGCCCTTGCTGGCGGAGGCGGAGCAGTTGGCCTCCACCGTCATTCTGGGGGATCACGGCCGCAGACGGGCAGGCATGGGCGACGAGTTCTGGCAATATCGCGCGGCGGCAGCGGGGGATGCGGCGACGATGATCGACTGGCGGCGATCTGCCCGGTCGGATGCGCATTATGTGCGCGAGCGCGAATGGCAGGCGGCGCAGACGGTCATGCTCTGGGTCGATGGGTCGAAGTCGATGAATTTCAGCGGGGCGAGGAACCGCCCCCCCAAGGCCGACCGCGCGCGTCTCATGGCGCTGGCGCTGGCGGTGCTGCTGCTGCGGGGCGGTGAGCGGGTCGGACTGTCCGGCGAGGCGACACGCCCCCGGTCGGGCCGCGCGCAGCTTTTGCATCTGGCCGAGGGGTTGGTGGGTGACGGGCAGGACGATTATGGCAGCCCCGAGGTTGCGGGACTCGTCAGCCATGGGCGCGCGGTGTTCCTGTCGGATTTTCTCGGATCATTGGAGGATGTGGAAACCGCGCTCGGGCTGGCCTCGGATCGCGGCGTGAAGGGCGCACTGGTGCAGGTTCTTGACCCGGCAGAAGAGGAGTTCCCCTTCGACGGTCGCACGATTTTCGAATCCATGGGCGGCGGAATAAGCCATGAGACGCTGCGGGCGTCCGACCTGCGTGGCCGCTATCTGGACCGGCTGGCGGAACGCAAGGCGCGGCTAGCGGATCTGGCGCGTGCCTCGGGTTGGCATTACCTGTGTCATCATACCGGGCAAGGGGCGCAATCGGCGCTTTTGTGGCTGTTCGGCGCGCTGGAAAGGGGGCGGTGATGTGGATGATCGGCCCTGTCGGCTTTGTAACGCCGCTGCTGCTTCTGGCGCTGATCGCGCTGCCGGTGCTTTGGCTGTTGCTGCGCGCCGTGCCGCCTGCGCCGATCCGGCGCCGATTTCCGGGCGTGGCGCTTCTGCTGGGGTTGAAGGACGGCGACCATGAAACCGACAAGACGCCCTGGTGGCTGTTGCTCTTGCGGATGGCGGCGATTGCGGCGGCGATCATCGCCTTTGCCGGGCCGGTGCTGAACCCGCAAACGCGCGAGGCGGGCAGCGGGCCGCTGCTGATCCTGCTGGATGCAAGTTGGGCGGACGCGCGGGACTGGCCACGCCGGATGGACCGCGCGCAGGCCCTGATCGAGGAGGCGGGGCGCGAGGGGCGTCCGGTGGCCCTGATCCGGCTGACCGATGCGCCGGTGGCGACGGCGTTTCAGGCGGCCAATGCCTGGGGGCAGCGGCTGGCCGGGGTGCAGCCGCAGCCTTGGGCCCCGCGTCTGGCGGAATGGGCACAAGCCTTGCCCGAGGGCGGGTTTTCCAGTTTCTGGCTGTCGGACGGGCTGGACCATCCGCGCCGCTCGGCGCTGCTCTCGGCGCTGGAGGCGCGCGGCGCGGTGACGGTGTTCGAAAGCCCGCGCCCGGTGCTGGCCCTGCGCCCCGCGCGGTTCGAGGATGGCGTGGTGAAGCTCGCGGCCACCCGTCTGCCTGCGGGTGAGGCGCAAGAAGTGGAAGTGTCGGCACGCGGGCTCGACCCTGCCGGGATCGAACGCGAACTGGCGCGCCTTCCGATCAGCTTTGACGCAGGTGCGGCAGAGGGCGAAGTGTCGCTGGCCCTGCCGCCCGAATTGCGCAACCGCATCTCGCGGTTCGAACTGCCCGGCATCCGGTCTGCGGGCGCGGTCAGCCTTGCCGATGACAGTCTGAAACGCCGCCGGATCGCGTTGATTTCGGGGTCGGGCGGGGCCGAGGGGTTGCAGCTTCTGTCGCCCGTCCACTATCTGCGGCAGGCACTGGCACCGGTGGCGGAACTGATCGACGGAGGCCTGGCGGATGTCGTGCTGGCCAGCCCCGATGTGATCGTGCTGGCGGATGTGGCGCGGCTCTCGCCGGATGAAGGCGAGGCGGTCTGGAACTGGGTCGAAAAGGGCGGGCTTCTGTTGCGATTTGCCGGGCCACGCCTTGCGGCCTCCGATGTCAGCCGCTCGTCAGAGGATGCGCTGATGCCGGTGCGGCTGCGCGAGGGCGGGCGCAACGTTGGCGGCGCGATGAGCTGGGGGGAACCCAAGGCGCTGGCCCCCTTCGCCGAAGGCTCGCCCTTCTTCGGCCTGCCGGTGCCGGCGGATGTCTCGGTCTCTGCGCAGGTGCTGGCGCAGCCGGACGCGGAGCTTTCGGCCCGCACGATTGCGACCCTGGCCGATGGCACTTCGCTGGTGACGCGCAAGGCGGTGGGGCAGGGGCAGGTCGTGCTGTTCCATGTGACGGCCAATGCGGAATGGTCCAGCCTGCCCCTGTCGGGCCTTTTCATGCAGATGCTGGAACGGCTGGCCGTGTCCACCCGCCCCGCCGCACCCGATGCCGCCGATCTGGCAGGTCAGGTCTGGGTGCCGGAGGTGGTGTTGGACGGGTTCGGCATGCTGGGCGATGCGGGCGACCGCGCCGGGGTCGAAGGCGCCGATCTGGCGGCAGCGCTGGCCGGAGCCGGGCCGGGGCCTGCGATGCCGCCGGGCCTGTATGCGGGCGAGGACCGGCGCATCGCGCTGAACGTCATCCGGGCGGGGACAGAGCTTGTGCCGACCGTCTGGCCCGACCGCATCGCGCTGGAAGGGCTGGAGGTGGTGGCCGAAAAATCGCTGAAAGGCAGCCTGCTGACGCTGGCGGCAGGTCTGTTGATGCTGGATGTGCTGGCGGCCCTTGCCTTGTCGGGGCGGCTTTCGGGGGGCTTCGCCCGCGCGGCGGCGCTGGTGCTGGCGGTGATGGCGCTGCCGGTCGAGGCGCGCGCCCAAGGCGTCCTCCCTGACGATCGGCGCGCCATCGAGGCGACAACGGCGGTGCGGCTGGCCTATGTGCTGACCGGCGATGCGCAGGTGGACCGCGTGTCCGAGGCCGGGCTGCGCGGTCTTGGCCAGCGATTGTTCGAACGCACGACGATTGAACCCGAGGCCCCGATCGGCGTCGATCTGGAAAGGGACGAACTCGCGTTCTTTCCCTTCCTTTATTGGCCTGTCACGGCCGATCAGCCTGCGCCTTCGGGGGCGGCTTACGGCCGGCTCAACAGCTATCTGCGCACAGGCGGGATGATCCTGTTCGACACGCGCGACGGGGATATTTCGGGATCCTCTACCACGCCCGAGGCGCGGCGGCTGCAACTGCTGGCGGCGCCCTTGGACATCCCGCCGCTGGAGATCCTGCCCGAGGATCACGTCCTGACCCGCACTTTCTATCTGATCCAGGATTTTCCGGGCCGCCACATGAACCGCGCACTCTGGGTCGAAGCCGCCCCGCCCGATGCCGAACGCGCGGAGGGCATGCCCTTTCGCAACCTCAATGACGGGGTGACGCCGGTGGTGATCGGCGGCAATGACTGGGCGGCGGCCTGGGCGCTGGACGCGCGGGACAATCCGATGTTCCCGGTCGGGCGCGGCTTTGCGGGCGAACGCCAGCGCGAGATCGCGACGCGCTTCGGCATCAACCTCATCATGCATGTGCTGACCGGCAACTACAAATCCGATCAGGTCCATGTGCCCGCCCTGCTGGAACGGCTGGGAAACTGAAAGACTACCATGACCGGAACGCTGATCCTCGACCCGCTGATCCCGATGCTCGCACTGTATGTGCTGGCGGGGGCGGCTCTGCTGGCGGCAAGCCTAGCGCTGTGGCGGGGACTGTCGGGCTGGTGGCTGCGGGGCGGGGCGCTGGCGGTTTTGCTGGTGGCGCTGGCCAATCCGTCCTTGCAGCGCGAGGATCGTGAACCCCTGTCCGACATCGTGATCGCCGTGGTCGATGACAGCGCCAGCCAGCGCATCGCGGACCGCCCCGGACAGGCCGCCGCAGCGCTTGCCCGCGTGCGGGCCGAGGTGGCGGCGCTGCCCAACACCGAGTTGCGCGAGGTGACCCTTGGCGATGGTGAGGGCGATCTGGGCACGCAACTGATGACCGCGCTGGCCGAGGCGCTTGCCGAGGAACCCCGCGCGCGGGTGGCGGGTGCGATCCTGATTACCGACGGGCAGGCGCATGACATGGGCCTTGCGCCTGCGATGCCCGCGCCCTTGCATGTGCTGCTGACGGGCCACGCCGCCGATTGGGACCGCCGCCTTGTCATCACCAACGCGCCCGCCTTCGCCATTCTGGGCGAACCCGTCACCCTGCGCCTGCGGGTGGAGGATCAGGGCCGCGTGCCCCCCGCTCTGGCCGGGTCGGCGCAGCTTTCCATCGCCATCGACGGCGAGGATCCGCAGACCTTCACCGTGCCGGTGGGCGAGGATCTGGAACTGCCCGTCACCCTGCCACATGGCGGCATCAACGTTCTGCAATTCCAGGTCGCGGTCAGCGAGGGGGAACTCACCGACCGCAACAACGCCGCCGTGGTGCAGATCAACGGCGTGCGCGACCGCTTGCGTGTTCTGCTGGTGTCGGGCGAACCCCATGCCGGAGAACGGGTCTGGCGCAACCTTCTGAAATCCGACCCTTCGGTGGATCTGGTGCATTTCACCATCCTGCGCCCGCCGGAAAAGCAGGACGGGATTCCGGTATCGGAACTCAGCCTTATCGCCTTTCCGACGCGGGAACTGTTCGTCGAGAAGATCGAGGAATTCGACCTCATCATCTTTGACCGCTACCGGCTGCGGGGCATCCTGCCGCAAAGCTATCTGCACAATGTGCGCGATTATGTGCGAAGGGGCGGCACGGTTCTGGTGGCGGCGGGGCCGGAATTCGGTGGGGCGGACAGTCTGTGGCGGTCGTCACTGGCGGAAATCATGCCGGTCGATGCCACCAGCCGTGTCTATGAACAGGGGTTCCGCCCGGAACTGACTGATCTGGGCCGCCGCCATCCGGTGACCGAAGGGCTGGAGGCGCTGGCCCCGCCCGAGGGCTGGGGCCGCTGGTATCGCCATATCGGCATAACCCAGACCGGGGGGCAGGCGGTCATGTCGGGTGTGAACGGGCAGCCGCTCCTGGTTCTGGACCGGGTGGGCGAGGGGCGCGTGGCGGTGCTGGCCTCCGATCACATGTGGCTCTGGGGCCGGGGCTATGACGGCGGCGGGCCGCAACTGGAACTGCTGCGCCGTCTGGCCCATTGGATGATGAAGGAACCGGAACTGGAGGAGGAGGCGCTGTCGGCCAATGCCTCGGGCCAGCGGATGACGGTGACGCGGCGCACGATCGGCGAGGATCCGGGGCCGGTGACGATCACCCATCCGGACGGCATTGAAACCGTGCTGGACCTGCCCGAGGCGTCACCGGGGCGATATGCGGCCGCCTGGGACGCGCCGGAAATGGGGCTTTACCGGCTGGCGCAGGGGGATCTGACCCGGGTCATCGCGCTTGGACCCTCGGCGCCCAAGGAGTTCGAGGAAACCATCGCCTCGGGCGACAAGCTGGCAGAGGTGGTCGCAGCCTCGGGCGGCGGCATCCTGCGGCTGGAGGACGGCGTGCCCGACATTCGACGCGTGGCAGAGGGGCGCGTGGCCTCGGGCCGGGGCTGGATCGGGATCACCCCGCGCGGCGCCTATGTGACGCAGGACATCCGGGTGGGGGCGTTGCTGCCCGGCTGGCTGTGGCTGTTGCTGGCGGCAGTGCTTGCCATCGGGGCCTGGCTGATCGAAGGGCGGCGCGGGGCGAAGGCGGCGGGCTAAGCGCCCGCCCGCCCCGCCTTTCAGCCGTGTTTCAGCGTGATGGTTTTGAGCCGTGTGAAGCCGTAAAGCGCCTCGAACCCCTTTTCGCGGCCATGGCCCGATTTGCCGGTGCCACCAAAGGGCAGCTCGATCCCGCCCCCTGCGCCATAATTGTTGATGAACACCTGCCCCACATTCAGTGCATGGGCCATGCGGAATTGCCGCCCGCCATCCTGCGTCCAGACGCCCGCGACCAGCCCGTATTCGGTGCCGTTCGCGATGGCGATGGCATCGGCCTCGTCGTCAAAGGTGATGGCGACCTGCACGGGGCCAAAGATTTCCTGCTGCGCCAGCGGGTGATCGGGCGGCACATCGCGGAAAAGCGTGGGGCGGATGTAGTTTCCAGCCTCGGGCGCGTCGGGCAGGATGGTGCCCTGCGCGGCAATGGTCAGATCCGCGCCCATGGCCAGAAACCCCTCCACCCCGCGTTTCTGTCTGGCCGACACGACCGGGCCGACGCGCGGATCGGACATCGCGGGGCCGACCGTCAGGCCGCGATAGACGCCCGCCATGGCCTCGATCACCCGCTCGTAAACCCCGCGCTGGATCAACACGCGCGAGGCGGCCGAGCAGGTCTGCCCCGCCGCCTGCATGCAGGCCCCCACCAGCGTCGGAAGGGCGGCGTCCAGATCCACGTCGTCAAAGACGATATGCGGGGATTTCCCCCCGAGTTCCAGCGTCACCGGCACCACATGCCGCGCGGCGGCGACCTGAATGGCCTGCCCCACCCCCACCGATCCGGTGAAGGACACATGATGCACACGGGCATGCCCTGCCAGTGCCGCACCAACCTCCGCCCCCAGACCCGTCACCACGTTGAAGGCCCCCGCCGGAAAGCCCGCCTCGGCCACCAGTGTCGCCAGCGCCAGCGAGGTGAGCGAGGCATCCTCGGCCGGTTTCAGCACGCAGGCATTGCCCGCCGCCAAGGCCGCCCCGACCGACCGGCCCACGATCTGCATCGGGTAATTCCAGGGCACGATATGGGCCGTGACCCCATGCGGCTCGCGGATCGTCAGCACGGTATGGCCCGCCTGATAGGGGATGGTCTGCCCATGCAGCTTGTCGGCGCAGCCCGCATAGAATTCCAGATAGCGCGCAAGGGCGGTCACATCGGCGCGGCACTGGCTGATCGGCTTGCCCACATCCAGACATTCGAGCCGTGCCAGATCCTCGGTCCGCTCCAGCACCAATTCGCGCAGGCGCATCATAAGGCGCGCGCGGTCGGTGGCGGTCAGCCGGCCCCAGTCGCCCGCGCGCGCGGCCTCGGCGGCAGTCACGGCGGCATCGACATCCTCGGAGTGGCCCTGCCCGATTTCGGCGAATTGCGCCCCGGTGGAAGGGTCGATCACGGCGATCCGCGCCCCGCCCGTCACTGCGCGCCATTGCCCGCCGATGAAGATCTGCGTCGGGTCGAACCAGAGTTTCGGGTCAGTCATTCGGTCAGTCCTTTCTGGGATCGGGTCGCGCGGCGTCAGCGCAGCATCCGGTAATGGGGCTCATAGCGGGCCTGCCCTTTGGCAAGATGGTCGTGCATGGCGGTTGCCGCCCCCGGCGCATCGCCCGCCTCGATCCGCGCAAGGATGGCTGCATGTTCGCGCACGGCCCCCTCGCGCAGATCGGGCGTGAAGCGCAGGCGGAACATCTGCATCGGCTGGCGCAACCGGCCAAGCGCCTCGGCGATCAGGGCATTGCCGGACCCTGCCGCGATGGCATCGTGAAAGCGCAGATCGGCCAGCGCGAAACCGCCCTGATCGGCGGGGTCGGTGGCAAGGGCTGTCTGCATGTCGGCAATCGTCTGGTGCAGGTCAGCGATCAGGCCGGGCGGGCGGGCGCGCGTTGCCATGGCGGCGGCCTCGGGTTCCAGCAGCAGGCGGAATTCATAGAATTGCCGCAGCCGGTCGGCCGAGGGCATGGGCGCGGCACTGAAACCCGCATTGTGGCGCCGGACCACCAGCCCCTCGACCTCCAGCCGCGTCAGGGCGGCGCGGATCGGGGTCTGCGACACGCCCAGATCGCGGGCCAGCGTGTCGATGGCGATACGCTCCCCCGGCGGGATGGCCGAGGACATGAGCCGCGCCAGAAGCACGCCATGGACCTCCTCGCCGAGCGAGGGGCGGGCGGGCAGGGGGCTTGGGGCAGGGGTTTCGGTCATGGTGGCTCGATTGCGGCTTGACGGTCGGGGCGTCGCTCATTAGGCCGAATATCGTATCGTATCTGAAATAGGAAGCAAAAATCCGGTGGTGAATGCCCCGGTCTGGGGAGGGGCGATGAGGACATACCGGATAGCAACCATCGAGGGCGACGGCATCGGCCCCGAGGTGACGCAAGCCACCGTGAAGGTGTTGACCGAGGCGGTCGGGGTTGCGCGCCTTGCCTTTGAGGATGTGCCGGGCGGGGCGGGGCATTATCAGCGCACGGGCGAGGTGCTGCCTGAGGATACCTTTGCCGCCTGTCGCGATCTCGACGCGATCCTGCATGGCGCGGCGGGCCTGCCTGGGGTGAATTACCCGAATGGCACCGAGGTGGGCAATGACCTGCATCTGCGGCTGCGGTTCCGGCTGGACCTTTACGCGAATATGCGGCCGATCCGGCTCTGGCCCGGGGTGCGGTCCCCCTTGCGGGATTTTGATGGCGGCGGGATCGACTATGTCGTGGTGCGCGAAAACACCGAAGGGCTTTATGCCAGCCGGGGGGCGGGGGTGCTGCTGCGCGGGGAAATGGCGTCGGATACGCTGGTGATTACCCGCAAGGGCACCGAACGGGTGGCGCGCTTTGCCTTCGATCTGGCGCAAAAACGCAAGGGTGCGCCCAAGGATGGCAACTCTCGGGTCACGGTCTGTGACAAGGCCAATATCCTGCGCAGCTATGCCTTTTTCCGCGCCATCTGCGACGAGGTGCATGGGCGGTATCCAGGGGTTGAGATCGACTATGCCTATGCCGATGCAATCACTGTGCATATGGTGAAACGGCCCGATTTCTATGACGTGATCGTGGCGGAAAACATGTTTGGTGACATCATTTCCGACCTTGGCGCGACCACGGTGGGCGGAATGGGCATTTCGCCCTCGGCGGAAATCGGCGATTGTCATGCACTGTTTCAGGGTGCGCATGGGTCGGCCCCCGACATCGCGGGGCAGGGGGTCGCAAGCCCGCTGGCGACCATCCTGTCCGGCGCGCTGATGCTGCGCTGGCTGGCGGACCGGCATGGGGATGATACGCTGACGGAGGCCACAGACCGGATCGAGGCGGCCGTGGGTCAGGTGCTGGCAACAGGTGAAGCGGTGCCGCGCGATCTGGGCGGGCAGGCGACCTGCCGCGAAATGACAGATGCAATCAGCCGCGCTTTGGCGGGTCAGGGAGGACGGAAATGACAGACAGGACCATCGGGATCATCGGTGTCGGGCTCATGGGGCACGGCATCGCGATCAACATCGTGAAAAAGGGCTGGCGGCTGAACTTCCTGCATCACGAGGGCAACCAGCCGACGGCGGATCTGGCGGCGCTCGGGGCGGTTGCTTTCGACGAACCGCAGGCGCTGGCGGAGGCGTCGGATGTGGTGATCCTCTGCCTCAACGGCTCACCACAGGTCGAGGCGGTGATGCTGGGCAATGGCGGCGTTCTGGAGGCGCTGCGGCCCGGGTCCGTGGTGGTGGATTGTTCCACCGCGGTTCCGTCATCGACCGAATTGATCGCCGGACAGGTGGCGGCGGCAGGCAGCCGCTTCATGGATGCCGCGATGACGCGCACCCCGCTGGAGGCGGCGGAGGGGCGGCTCAACCTGCTGATCGGTGCAGAGGAAGGGCTTTATGCGGAGATGGAGCCGCTGCTGTCGTCCTTCTCGGAAAACCGGATGCATGCGGGAGATGTGGGGGCCGGGCATACGCTGAAGCTCTTGCACAATTTCGTCTCGCTCGGTTCGGTGCTGCTGATTTCCGAGGCGGCGGCCTGCGCCAGTGCCAGCGGGATCGAGCCGGCGGTTCTGATCGATGCGCTGCGCAAGGGTGGCGGGCATGGGGCGGCACTGGACCGGGTCGCGCCCTTCCTGCTGGAGGGCGACACGTCGCGCATGAAGTTCACGGTCGCCAATGCGCAGAAGGATCTGGCCTATTACGGGCGGCTTGCAGCCGAGACCGGGGCGGAGGCGCAGATCGCGGCGGGCGTGCTTGCGGCGCTGGCCGGGCTTGTGGAGGCGGGCATGGCCGGGCGCTTCCTGTCGGAAGCCTCTGCCGCCTTTGCCGAAACCGCGGCGAAAGGCTGAACGAAGGGGGCGGAGGTTTCCCCCCGCCCCTCATCAAGCCTTCTGGCGGTCTTTCGGTCCCGGCAGCACAGCAAGGAAGCCCGTCAGGGCCGAGATGCGGGCCTCAGGGCCCGATCCCGAGGATCCACTGCATCGGCCAGAGCGACACGGCGGGCACATAGGTCACCACCATCAGCGCCGCAAAGACCGTCAGCACGAACCACAGAAGCTGCGGGATGATCTTTTCCACCGGCAGTTTAGCCACCGCACAGGCGGCAAACAGGTTCACCCCCAAAGGCGGCGTAATCATCCCGAGGGCAAGGTTCACCACCACGATCAGCCCGAAATGCACCGGGTCCACGCCATAGGCAATCGCGATCGGCGTCAGGATCGGTGCCAGAACGAGGATCGCCGCCGAGGTTTCGATGAACATGCCCACCATCAGCAGAAGGATGTTCACCGCCAGCAGGAAAGCGATGCGGCTTTCGAACATGTCCTTGAACCAGGCCGCGATTTCGTTTGGCAGGCCCGAGCGCGCGATCAGGAAGGAAAACAACGCCGCCGCCGAGATGATGAGCATGATCGCGGAGGTGGCCAGCACGGTCTGTTTCAGGATCGGCCCGAGGTCGCGGATTTTCAGCTCCCGATAGAACAGCATGCCCACCAGAACCGCGCAGACTACGGCCGCCGCACTCGCCTCGGTGGGCGTGAAGATCCCCGAATAGATGCCGCCCAGAATGACCACCGGAACCAGAAGCGCGGGCATGGCGGCCACGAAAGACGGCAGGAAGCGCGGCCGGTCCGCCCCGTCCATCTTGCCGATGCCGCGGATCCGGCACAGGATCAGCACCAGTGCCATCAGCGCGCCCGCGACCAGAAAACCCGGCCCGAGTCCCGCAAGGAACAACTGCCCGATGGAGGTGTCGGTGGACACGCCATAGAGGATCAGCGGAATCGAGGGCGGGATCAGCACGCCAAGCTCGGCCGAACTGGCCTGCACCGAGGCCGCAAGCGGCGCCGGATAACCCTGCCGCACCATGGCCGGAATGAGGATCGCGCCGATGGCAAAGGTTGTGGCCACCGATGAGCCCGAAACCGAGGCAAAGAGCATGCAGGTCAGCACGCAGGAGGCGGCAAGCCCGCCCTGAATGCCACCCACGACCGATTTCGCAAGCTCGACCAGACGGTAGGAGATGCCGCCCGCCGACATCAGGTTGCCCGCGAGGATGAACAGCGGAATCGCCATCAGCGGGAAACTGTCGAGCCCGGTGAACATCCGTTGTGCCACGATCAGCATGGGCAGGCGGCCCTGCACCTCGATCCCGATGACCGACGCGAGGCCAATGGCCACGGCAATCGGCACGCCGATGACGAAGAAGATGATGAGCGAGAGCGCCAACGCGGTATTCATGCGATCACCTCTGCACGTTCGGCCCATTCACCGCGCCAGGCCCGGATCGCGCTGCCAATCACGGCAATCATGATGAACACCGATCCTACGGGAAGCGCCGCGTAGGCCCAGCCGATGGAGATGTCGAGCGCGGCCATTGTCTGCCGCGCGACCCTGAGCGTCATCGACCAACCCTGCCAGAACAGGATTGCGAAAAAGATGAAGGTCAGGAGCGCCGAAAAGAGATGCAGCGCCAGCCCGATCTTGGCGGGAAGGGTGCGTTGCACAACCTCGGCCACGATCATGGCCCCTTCGCGCACGGCCGGTGCCACGCCGAGGAACACGGCCCAGATCATCGCGGATCGGGTGATCACCTCGGACCATGTTGACGGGCTTCCGAAAATGAAACGTGCCGAAACCTGATAGACGGCAAGTGCTGTCGCAATCAGCAGGAACATGATGGACAGCCGCAAGGCAAGGCCCGTGGTCAGCGCCTCGAAGCGCAGAAAAAGGTTCATCCGAACGCCCCTTTCAGATGGAAAAAGGGCCGGCGCGCGGCGCGCGCCGGCCCGTCCGGTCAACGACGGATTATTCGACAGCCTTGATGCGCTCGATCATCTCGGTGCCATACTGGTCGGTATAGACCGAATAGGCCGAGGCTTCAGCCGCCGCGGCAAAAGGCGCCTTGTCGATATCGGTGATCACTTCCATGCCGTTTTCGCGCATCAGGGCGACACCGGCCTCTTCGAGCCGGTTCACCTCGGCACGGTTGGCCTCGACGCCAGCCTTGGCGGCCTCGTAGAACCAGCCCTTCTCTTCATCGGTCAGCCCGTCCATCAGCGAGGGCGAGGCGAGGAAGATGGCGGGCGAATAGACATGGCCGGTCAGCGTGACGTATTTCTGGACTTCCCAGAATTTCGACGCGGTGATGACGGTCACGGGGTTTTCCTGCCCGTCGACAACGCCCTGTTGCAGCGCGCCGAACACTTCGGGGAAGGCCATCGGGGTGGGCGAGGCGCCCATGCCGGTGAAGGCGGCCATATGCACGCGGTTTTCCATCGTGCGCAGCTTCAGCCCTTCCAGATCCTCGGGCTTGGTGACCGGGCGCTGCGAGTTGGTGACATGGCGGAAGCCGTTTTCGGCCCAGGCCAGACCCACGAGGTTGTTCTCGTCGATCTTGGCCAGCAATTCCTGCCCGATCTCGCCGTCCAGCACCTTGCGGGCGTGGTCATAGTCGCGGAACAGGAAGGGCAGGTCGAGCGCGAACACTTCCGGCACGAAGTTGCCCAGGGGGCCGGTCGAGGAAATCGCCATGTCGACAGAGCCGATCTGGAGCCCTTCGATCAGGTCACGCTCGCCGCCGAGCTGGCCACCGGGGGCCTGTTCGCCGACAAATGCGCCCCCCGAAAGCTCCGCCAGTTTGGCGATGAAGGCTTCGGCGCCAACGCCATAATGGGACGTCGCCGTGGTCGTGGTGCCGATCACGACGCGCTGTTGCGCATCGGCGGCCGTCGCAAGGGCAAGTGCGGCAACGGTGCCCAGGATGTAATGTTTCATAAGGTCTCCTCCTCTTTGGTTTTCGTCTGGTTTGTCAGTATCCGGCAGGCGCGCTCACGGCTGCCATGACGTGCAGGTCGGGTCGGATTCTCAGGCCCTTTCCTGCGTCGCATCGTAGAGCGGATCGGAACGGTTGAGATGCGCGAGCATCAACGCCACAGCGCCCTCGACATCGCGCGCTTCCAGCAGATCCACCATGTGATCGTGTTCGCGCATGGTTGTATGTTCGCGGCCAGACCAGCGCAGCATGGGTTTGTAATAGTTGAATAGCCAGGTCAGCATGGCCTGTGTGACGGCCTGGATCAGCGGATTGCCGGTGATCGCGGCAATGCGCACATGGAAGGCGATGTCTGCCTCGATGAACGCCCGGTCCTGATCGAGCATGCCGCGTTGCGTGGTCGAGATCGCGCGCAGATCGGCCGCATCGGCGGCGGTGCAGCGTTGCGCCGCAAGCCGCATCGTGCCGGCTTCCAGCAATTTGCGCAATTGTTTGAGGTGGTCGAGCGTGGTCGGATCGCAGGACAGCAGGAGTTTCGCGATGTCGTCGATCTGGTCGATGGCCATGTCGGCCGTCACCTTGTTCACCCGGCTGCGTTCGCCATGCGAGATCGAGATCAGCCCCTTGTTCGCCATGGATTGCAGCGCCTCGCGCACGGCGGGGCGGCCCACCTTGAAACGGTCCATCAACGCCCGTTCGGACGGCAGCGCATCGCCGGGGGAAAGCTCGCCCGTCTCGATCATGTGCCAGAGCCGGTCGAATACCTGATCCGACAGTTTCTGACGCACGATGATGTCATCATTGCCCCGGTCATGGGGTGACAGGTCCGCGCGTGTTGATCCCAAGCCGCTTTCCTGCTGCATGATGTGCTGTCTTGCCTCCCCCAACTGGAATGACGAGATAACCACCCGCCGACCCGATCCGTCAATTCCGAATCGTCCTCCCGACCGGGCAAATGACCGTGCCGGCCGCTGCGCCGCCCGCGATGCCGCGGGGCGGGGCAGGGACGATGGTTGCACCATCAGGTGATGCGCTCGATGCTGGCGCGGATCTCGTCAATCTCGAACACCCGCTTCCAGTCATCGCGCATCAGCATCGGCTTGCCGAATTCGATGGCCTTGTTCGCAGCGTCGGAAAACACCCCGTCCACTTCCTTGAAGATCACGGCGGCGAGGATATTCATATGGCCCAGCAGGAAATCCCGCGCGGCCTCCTCCGGCACCCCGCGGGCGACCACCTCGTCCATCGCCTCGCGCATCACCACCAGAAGCGAGGCGACGACGGTTTCCGAAAGCCCGGGCTCCAGCAGCGCCATGCCTTCCAGCGTCACGCGATGCGACCGCGCGACCGGCGCATAGATCGCCTTTGCGACCTTTTCGCCCAGCTCGTAATCTTCTTCCGGCCCCTGCATCAGGGCATTCACGACACCCTGTTTCGCAGCGATGCCGCCGAAATAGTCGCGCTTGGCCGCCATGTCGGTTTCATCGTTGAAGATCGGCGGATGGCAGGGGTGGGTCACGAAATAGGTGATGTCGGCCCGTTCGGGCAGATGACCCGCATAGGGGGCTGCCGCATCGAGGCAGACAAGCATCGTGCCGGGGCGCAGCTTGTCGATGATGGTTTCGGCGACCTTGCCGATATGGGTGTCGGGCACCGCGAGAACCACCACGCGGGCCTCGTCCAGCGCGGTATCTGCCGGAACGCAGTCCGTCTCGAAGGCAGCCTTCACGCGGGCCTGCCCCTCGGGCGAAATCTCCACGCGCAGTGTTTCAAATTCAGCCGAGTTCGCAAGATTTGCGCCGAGACGCATCCCCATCTTGCCCCCAGCCCCGAAGAGGGCGAGCTTTATCATCCGTTTTCCTTGCATCCGTTGGGCCAGGAGGCCATCGGGTTTGACAACTGGTATGATGAGGTAATAAATGCCACTGGCTGTCAAGAGGCATCCGGGGCGTGGGGAGAATGGGCATGAACCGCAGCGAGGGGGGCTTGCCCGAGGGCGTTCTGGTTGCGTGGTATGGCGATGACTTCACCGGGGCGGCGGCAGTGATGGAGGTGCTGACCTTTGCCGGCGTGCCGTCGGTCCTGTTTCTGGCCCCCCCGACCGAGGCGCAGCTTGCGCGCTTTCCGGGGCTGCGCGGGGTCGGCGTCGCCTCCACCGCGCGCACCCATTCGCCCGACCGGATGTCGGCGGAACTGCCCGGTGCCTTTGGCGCGCTTCAGGCCCTCACGCCGCAAATCCTGCATTACAAGACCTGCTCCACGCTCGATTCTTCCCCCACCATCGGCTCCATCGGGCGGGCGATCGAAATCGGCGCTGATTTTTGTGGCGCTTCGGTCGTGCCGGTGCTGATCGCGGCACCGCAGATGCGGCGGTATCAGTGTTTCGGGCATCTTTTCGCGGGCACGGATGAAGGCGTGTTCCGGCTGGACCGGCACCCGGTTATGGCCCGCCACCCGGTGACGCCGATGGGCGAGTCCGATGTGGCGGCACATCTGGCGCAGCAGTCGGACCGGATCGATGCAGGCTGCATCACGCTGGAGGATCTGGCGACCGCCGATCTGTGCCATGTGGCGCCTGCCGCGAACCGGATCGCGGCCCTGACGCTCGATTCCGTTGACGCCAGAACCGAATCGCTGGCGGGGCGGCTGATCTGGGAGGGGCGGATGAACAGCCCCTTCGTTGCGGGCTCGCAAGGTGTCGAATATGCGCTGATCCGGCACTGGCAGGAATGCGGGCTGCTGCAAGTGGCCGGCGCCGCTATGGGGATCGGACCGGCAAAGGCCACCATCGTTGTCTCGGGCTCCGTCTCGCCGGTGACGGCGGGGCAGATCGGCTGGGCAGCGGAAAACGGGTTCGACGCGCTGGAGTTCGACGCAAGCGTGGCCTGCGGCGGGGCTGGGGTGATGGAGCGCGAGGTGGCGCGGCTGCTGGCGCTGGCGCGGCAGTCGCTTTCACAAGGGCGCGATCCGCTGATCCATACGGCGGCAGGCCCCGACGACCCGGCGGTGGCACAGTTCCGCATCGCCTGCCAGACAACTGGCACCGACCCGCAGGTTGCCGGGCAACGCGTCGGTGAGGCGCTTGGCCGTTTGCTGGCGCAGCTGCTGGCCGAGGCGGGACCGGCCCGCGCCATCGTTTCGGGCGGGGATACCTCCGGCCATGCGACGCGGCAGTTGGGCATCCATGCCCTCTCTGCCCTTGCGCCCACGATCCCCGGTGCCGCGATCTTCCGCGCCCATGCGACCGGGCCGATGGACGGGCTGCAACTGGCGCTCAAGGGCGGGCAGATGGGCAGTCGCGACTACTTCGGCTGGGTGCGCAACGGTGGAGGACCAAGATGAACGAGATCAAGACGACCCGCGTCACTGCGACCTACGAGATCGAATCGCCGCGCGGCATCGCCCATGCCGCCGCCGTGCTGGCGGGGGAGCAATCCACCGGAACCTTCGTGCGGCTCGCCGCCGAGACCGATGCGTTGCGCGACCGGTCCGCCGCGCGGATCGAGGCGCTGGAGGTGACGGGCACATCCACCACCCCGGCGCTGCCCTCCCGCGCGACCGGTCCGGTCCATGAACGGGGCCGCATCACGATCAGCTGGCCCATGGGCACCTTCGGCACCTCGCTGCCGACATTGATGGCGACAATCGCGGGAAACCTGTTCGAACTTGCAGAGCTTTCGGCGGCCCGGCTGGCGGATCTGACGCTGCCACCCGATTTTGCCCGCGACCATCCCGGCCCGAAATACGGCGCGGAGGGCACGCGCGAGGGAATGGGCGGTCACGACGGCCCCCTGATCGGGACGATCATCAAGCCGAGCGTCGGGCTGTCCCCCGCCGGGACGGCGGAACTGGTGTGCAGTCTTGCCGGGGCGGGGATCGATTTCATCAAGGATGACGAATTGCAGGCCGATGGTCCCGACTGCCCGCTGGCCGAACGGGTGGCGCAGGTGATGGCGGTCTTGAATGACCACGCCGACCGGACCGGCAGGCGCGTGCTTTACGCCTTCAACATCTCGGGCGAGATCGACGAGATGCGCCGCAACCTCGATCTGCTGGAACGGCACGGGGCGGGCTGCGCGATGGTTTGCCTGAACGCGGTGGGCCTGCCGGGACTGCGCGTGGTGCGCGATCACAGCCCGGTGCCGGTGCATGGCCACCGGGCAGGCTGGGGGCTGTTTTCCCGCTCGCCCCATATCGGGATCGGTTTTCCGGTGATGCAGAAGCTGTGGCGGCTGGCGGGGGCGGATCATCTGCATGTCAACGGGCTTGCCAGCAAGTTCACCGAGACGGATGCGGTCGTGGTGCAATCGGCGCGCGCGGTTCAGGCGCCTGTCTGCGAGGGGGTGGCCCCAGTCATGGCCGCGATGCCGGTGTTTTCCTCGGGCCAGACGATCTGGCAGGTGGGGCCGTCGCGGGCTGTTCTGGGCAATGACGATTTCATCTTCTGTGCCGGGGGGGGCATCCTGAGCCACCCTGACGGTGCTGCGGCCGGGGTGATGGCGCTGCGGCAGGCCTGCGCGGCGGCGCGGGGCGGGGTCAGTCTGGCGCAGATGGCGAAGGACGCGCCGGAACTTGCCCGCGCAATTGCGCATTTCCCTGAACCGACGATCGATCCCGTGACATGACGGGGCCGGGCTGGCGGCCTCAGGCGGTGCGGCGCAGACGGATCACGACATCGACACGCGACAGTTCCGTGCCTTCGGGCAGATCTGGCAGGCGCGCGATTTCCAGTTCATGCGCCGGGGCGTCGGTCAGTTCGGCGCTGTCTTCCCAATAGAAATGCGGATGATCGTCCATGCGGGTGTCGAAATAGCTTTTCGCGCCATCGACCACCACTTCCTGCATCAGCCCCGCGTCACAAAAGGCGCGCAAGGTGTTGTAGACGGTGGCAAGGCTGACACCGTCGCCCGACTGGGTAGAGGCGGCATGCAGGCTTTCCGCCGTGACATGACGGTTCTGCCCGTCGCCCACCAGCAGCCCCGCCAGCGCAACCCGCTGCCGGGTCGGGCGCAAGCCGCCCTTGGCAAGCCATTCCTGGCCGCGCATCCTTGCTGGTCCTGACATCGGGTCCACTTTTGCCATAGCTTTATATAAAGGCTTTGCGGCGCTGTTTTCAACCCGTATGGCAAGCATGAGTCGCAGTCGGGCCGCCATCGGAGCTGGCGCTGCCCTTGCAAGGGGCAAAGGCCCGATGCTATGGGAAACGGACCCTTATCAGACAGAGGCAGACAGGAATGGCGGACTACCCGACGAGCTTCGACCGCGAAGGGCTTCTGAAATGCGCGCGGGGCGAATTGTTCGGCCCCGGCAACGCGCAGCTTCCCGAGCCGCCCATGCTGATGATGGACCGCATCACCGATATTTCGGAAGACGGCGGGTTGCACGGCAAGGGTCATGTGGTGGCAGAGTTCGACATCCATCCGGACCTGTGGTTCTTTGCCTGTCATTTCCCCGGCAACCCGATCATGCCCGGCTGCCTTGGCCTTGACGGGCTGTGGCAGTTGACCGGCTTCAACCTTGGCTGGCGCGGCTGGCAGGGGCGCGGCTATGCGCTTGGCGTGGGGGAGGTCAAGCTGACCGGCATGGTGCGCCCGGATCGCAAGATGCTGACCTACAAGGTGGATTTCACCAAGGCATTGACCACCCGCCGCCTGACGATGGGGGTGGCCGATGGCATCGTCGAGGCGGATGGCGATGTGATCTATCAGGTCAAGGACATGAAAGTGGCGTTGTCCGAGGCATAGATTCCTGCGAAGTGGTGTCAGGTTCCGGACAGGGGGCCGGGTATCCCGTCGTTTCCCGCAATGACGCCTTGAGCCCGGTAGTAATCGACCAGTCCCTGTCTGACGGGACCAAGCGCCTCAGTCGACCAGATCAGACGCCGCCCCTTGCGGTCGACGATCTCTGCGCCTTCGGGCAGCTCCAGAAGCATCTGGCCCTTCACCTCCACCCCCGGCAGGGTCACGGCCACCAGACCGGCCCAACGTTTTCGCACCCAAGGCAGACGTGCCCGAAACCGGATCAGCCAGCGCCAGGGCAGCATGAATTCGGTCGGCAGTTTTACCGCGAGCCGTCGCGGAATGGCACGCATGTGCCGCTGGTTGGCCCAGCTTAGGAACCGTTCATCCGCAACCATCGGCCGCAGCCCGTTCGGGCCAAGTTCGGCCACCATCTGTCGGAATCGTTGCGCCACATGGGTACATTCGGCTGGGTGAAACACCACGATAGAAGAGTTTCCCCGTGCATAGCGCCGCTGGTGCGAAAGGAGAAACAGGGCGCGCGCGAAAGAACCGAAGGGAAGAGCCGCGCTTTGAAGGATCGCCACTGTCTTGTTCGTAGTCATCAGTGAAAGCAGCCGCGCGAGATTTCCGAATACCACCGTGTCGACATCGACGAAAATCGCCGGCATGTCCTTCGGCACCAGACCGTCGTCGAACATGCAGAGCTTGGCCTGACAGCCCGCGCCGCGAAACTCCGATGCAAGGAAGAATTCGGGGATCGCGATTTGCGTCACATCCTCCGGCAGTCCGTCCCGCAGCCTGTCCGTAACCAGCACCGCCCTTGATGGCTTTGGATCGGACAGGCGGCGGATGGTCGAGATCAGGTGGCTGACCTCGGAGGTCGGATATTTGTCACCCCACAGGACAAGCACGAGTTGCCAGTCCTGTCGCCGGGGCGAAGAAAAAGTGGGCGTATCCTTGATCATCTGTTTGCCGGGTAGGTAAGGGCTGGCCGCCATGGTGGCAGGAAAATGTGGAAGGGCCGAAATCTGCAAAAGTCCTCTGCTGTCTATCGACCCTGAATCGCCTGTCCTGTCAACGTACCGTTTCGGCCTGCCTCTTGCTCCTCTGTGCCTGCTGTCCTAGACAGATCGTGCAAGCTGCACGAGAGGGAGGCCCCATGCGCCGTGTCGTCATCACCGGGATCGGGGTCATCTCCCCCATCGGCAATTCCGCGTCCGAGGTCGAGGCCTCGCTGCGGCAGGGAAAATCGGGCATCGTCTTTGCCCCCGATTATGCCGAACACGGGTTCCGCAGCCAGATCCACGGCATGCCGCAGATCGTGCTGGAGGACCATATCGACAAGCGCGACCTGCGCTTCATGGGGCCGGGGGCGGCCTACAACTTCCTCGCCATGCAGCAGGCGATCGCCGATAGCGGGCTGGAACCGGGCGATGTGTCGAATGACCGCACCGGGATCATCGTGGGGTCGGGGGGGCCGTCCACATCGAACTTCTTTCAGGCCCACAACATCGTGGTGGAAAAGGGCGCGCCGAAGCGGATGGGGCCCTTCATGGTCACGCGCTGCATGTCCTCCACCAATTCGGCCTGTCTGGCCACGCCCTTCAGGATCAAGGGTGTGAACTATTCGATCACCTCGGCCTGTTCCACCTCGGCGCATTGCATCGGCAATGGCACCGAGCTGATCCAGATGGGCAAACAGGACATCGTGTTCGCGGGCGGCGGCGAGGAACTGGACTGGACGCTGTCCTGCCTCTTCGATGCGATGGGGGCGATGTCGTCGAAATACAATGACGCGCCGGAAACCGCGTCCCGCGCCTTTGACGCCACGCGCGACGGCTTCGTGATCGCGGGCGGTGGCGGCGTGGTGGTGCTGGAGGAGTTGGGCCATGCGCTGGCGCGCGGCGCAAAAATCTATGCCGAAGTGACAGGTTATGGCGCCACCTCGGACGGGCATGACATGGTGGCGCCTTCCGGTGAGGGCGGCGAGCGGTCGATGCGGCTGGCCATGGCGACCCTGCCCGAAGGGCGGCGCGTGACCTATATCAACGCGCATGGCACCTCGACCCCCGCAGGCGACGTGACCGAGGTGAAGGCCGTGCGCCGGGTGTTCGGGGAGGATGCCGTGCCGCCGATTTCCTCGACCAAATCGCTGACCGGCCACAGCCTTGGCGCAACCGGCGTGCATGAGGCGATCTATTCCCTGCTGATGATGCAGGGCGGGTTCATCGCCGCCTCGGCCAATGTCACGCAATTGGACCCGGAATTGCGCCCGCATGAAATCGCGACCGAATATTGCGAGGTGGAGCATGACAGCATCCTGTCCAACAGCTTCGGCTTTGGCGGAACAAATGCGACTTTGGTGATGAGCGCGTTCAGGGAATAAGGGTGCTGGGGGTAAGAGAATGGCCGATCTGATGAAGGGCAAACGCGGGCTTGTCATGGGCGTCGCGAACGAACGCTCGATTGCCTGGGGCATTGCAAGGACGCTGGCGGCAGAGGGCGCGGAACTCGCGTTTTCCTATCAGGGAGAGGCTTTCGGCAAGCGGGTGGAGCCGCTCGCCGCCTCGGTCGGGTCGGATTTTCTGGTCGATGTGGATGTGTCGGATGATGCGAGCCTCGACGCCTGTTTTGCCGCGCTGAAAGACCGCTGGGGGCAGATGGATTTCCTGATCCACGCCATCGCCTTTTCTGACAAGAACGAGTTGACGGGGCGGTTCATCAACACCTCGCGCCGGAATTTTTCCAACTCGCTGGATATTTCCTGCTTTTCCTTCATCGATGTCAGCCGCCGTGCCTCGGAAATGATGCCGGAGGGGGGCAGTCTGATCACGCTGACCTTTCAGGGGTCGAACCGCGTCACACCGAATTACAACGTGATGGGCGTGGCCAAGGCCGCATTGGAAAGTGCCACGCGCTATCTGGCCGCCGATCTGGGGGTGCAGAAGATCCGCGTCAACGCGATCTCGCCCGGCCCGATGAAAACGCTGGCGGGGGCGGCCATCGGGGGCGCGCGCGCGACCTACCGGCACACAGAGGCGAACGCGCCGCTTGGCAGCAATGCCACGCTCGAATCGGTGGGGGGGGCTGCGGTTTTCTTGTGTTCCGACTACGGGATGCACACGACCGGCGAGGTGATCCGTGTCGATGGCGGGTTCCACGTTCTGGGCATGCCGAAGGCGGAAAACATCTGACCCGATGGCGGCGCGCAGCCTTGACCAGGCCGGGCCACGATTTTCCGATGGAGGAGAGTGGAGCGGGCGGCGGGAATCGAACCCGCGTCATTAGCTTGGAAGGCTAAGGTCTTACCATTACACAACGCCCGCGTTGCGAGGCTGATATAACCCCGCATTCCGGGCGCTGCAAGCCTTCAGGCGGGCAAAGCTTCGATCAGGTCAGGGCCGGAGGCCCGGCTGGATTTGACCGCTGTGCCGATGCGGAGCGCCGACAGGCCTCCCACCCCGCTGGCCTTCATCAGCCGTGCCGCGCCATGCCCTGCCTTCCCCAGCCAGAGCGGCCAATGCGCAGGGGCCAGCACGACAGGCTCTCGGTGGTGGGTGGGGGCCATTCCGGCCCGGCCCCGGTCGTCACGAGGGCGCAGGTGGTCAGGCTGTTTGCCCTCCCGCTGCCGGGGGGATCGCGGCGAAGGCCAGCGGTGCCGCGTCGCTGCGGGTGACGTGCCGGGGCAGGCCTTCGCCACCCGGCCCCGCCGACCATTGGTAAAATCCCGATGCGGGCAGGATGCAGCGTCGCGCCCGCAGGGCGTCGCGGAAGGCGGGTTTCGTGGCGATGGTGTCGGCGGCCCGCATTGAGGATCAGGGGGCCGTCCTGCGGGGTCGCATACCAGTGGGCACGAAGCCCCGGCGCATCGCACGCAACCGCCGCATGCCCGCCCCGGATGTGACCACCGCCACATCCTGTGTCGGGCAGATGTTGCAGCGCGGCACCGGCGGCAGGTCATTGCCGGGAACAACGCCGAACAGCGCCGCCATGGCTTTCTTTGGATGGGTCAGCATGAAACGATCGCAGATCGCGCGCCCTTTCTTGCGAACGGGGCGGCCCGGAAATCGGACCGCCCGCTGTTCACGCCCTGTCGGCGCGGGGTTACTTCACCGTGATCCGGCCATCCAGCGCGGCCTTGTCCACGCCATTCGCGGCGATGTATTCGGCCAGAACATCGGCCAGATCGGGGCCGTAGTCATAGGCGTTCTGTGCATCGACAAAGATGCGGAACCCGTCGCCCCCCTTGCGGACATAGTCATTCGAGACCGCGCCATAGGTGGCCGCCGGATCAATGGGAACCCACTGGCCGCCGTCCTGCACCATCACATCCGACACCCGCGCGCCCGGTTCCGCCGCCGGATCGAAGCTGTATTTCAGCCCCGCCACCTGCGCAAAGCGGCCCGCGCCTTCCTCAACCTTGCTCACCCCGTTTTCCAGCGCGGCCACGACCTGCGCGCCGGTCACCTGAAAGGTCGAGAGCGTGTTCTGGAACGGCAGCACCGCCAGAACCGCGCCCATCGTGATGTCGCCCGACTCGATGCTGGCACGGATGCCACCGCCGTTCTGGAAGGCCAGCGTGATGCCCTGACCCTTCACCCGGTCCAGCATCGCCTCTGCAATCAGATTGCCGAGCGCACATTCCACCGCGCGGCACGTCTCGCGGCTGCCGTCGAGGTTGATGGGCGTGTTGGCCACGACGCGGGATTTAAGTTCCTCGATCGGGCCGGCAAGCTCGGCCACGCGCGCCACGATTTCGGGATCCTGTTCGACCGAGGCATCGAGCAGGATCGTGTCGCCCTGCGCATGGATCAGATTGCCCGCATCATCGAAGGTCAGTTCGACATGGCCGACATATTTCGAATAGGCATAGGCCTGCACCACCGGCACGATGCCGCCCGCCTCGGCATCGACCCAGGTCGGATAGGGGCCGTGCCGTTTCGGGTCGGTGGCCGACAGATAGGTGTGCGAATGGCCGCCGACCACCAGATCGAGCCCCGGCACCTGTGCCGCGATTGCCAGATCCTTCGGATAGCCCACATGCGTCAATGCGATGATCTTGGTGACGCCTTCCGCTTCCAGCGCTGCGACATCGGCTTTCAGGCTCTCGATCTCGTCCTGGAAGATCACTTCCGGGCCAGGGCTGGAGGTGTCCACTGTATCGGCGGCCAGCGCGGAGACGATGCCGATTTTTTCGCCGCCCACGTGCAGCACCACATGGTTCAGCACGCGTCCGCCCAGCCGGTTGTTGCGGCTGACGTCGATATTGCCGGAAATCACCGGAAAGCTGACCTTGTCGAGAAAATCGCCCAACCCATCCGGCCCGTCATCGAATTCATGGTTGCCCACAGCCATCGCGTCGAAGCCGATCTTCTCCATGAACTCGGCTTCGACCGCGCCCTTGTAGGTCGTATACATCAGGCTGCCCTGGAACTGGTCGCCCGCGTCCAGAACGATCACGTTCTTGCCCTCGGCGCGCAGCGCGTCGCGCAACTCGTTGATCTTGGTTGCCACGCGGGCGACGCCGCCGAAGCACTTGTTCTCTTCGGCATCCTTGGCCGAACAGGTGGAATCGAAGGCATTGATCGGCTCGATCCGGCTGTGCAGATCGTTGATATGCAGCACATGCAGCGTGTAATCAGCCGACGCGGTGCCGGCTGCCCAGATCAGGGCCGTCGAGGCCAGAAACCTTGCGATCATTTGTCGGTATCTCCCAGAGGTTGATGTGAATTGAGACTGCTGCGGATGATCCCGAGAGTCAAAGCTTCGATGCGAGCGGAGCCTGCCACGGAATTCCATCGCCCATATGACAGGCGGCTGGCGCGCCGATGCGGCAGGAGGGATCGCGCCCATTGACCGCAACCGCGCCACAGGGCATGAGGCGGTCATGCTGATCTTCAAGATTTTCCGCCGGCCCGAATGGAATGACCTTGTTGCCGCGGGTGACACCGCAGGCGCCCCCGTCGATCTGGCCGATGGCTTCATCCATTTTTCCACGGCGGCACAGGTCGCGGAAACGGCCGCGAAACATTTCGCCGAGGAAAGCGATCTGGTGTTGGTTGCGGTGGCGGCGGACCCATTGGGGGCGGATCTGAAATGGGAGCCGTCGCGGGGCGGTGCCCTCTTTCCCCATCTTTACCGCCGCCTGCGCCTGAGCGATGTCGCCTGGGACAAGTCCCTGCCGCTTGGTGCAACGGGGCATATCTTTCCCGAAGGACATCTCTTTACGGGATCGCGCCCGTGACGCGTGGCCCCGTGGATCACGGCACGGCGGCAGCGCAGAATGACGCGGTCCGGCAGGGGCCCATGACCCTGCGCGACCGGGTCGGGCTTGCCATCCTCCACCGGTTTGATCCCGAGCGCGCGCATGGGCTGTCGCTCATGGCCTTGCGTCTGGGGCTTGCGCCCTTGCCCGGCCCGGTCACCGGCCCGAGGCTGCGCACCGATCTTGCGGGCATGAGCCTTCCCAATCCGGTGGGCCTTGCCGCAGGCTATGACAAGAATGCCGAGGCGCTGCCCCCGCTGATGCGGGCGGGGTTCGGATTTCTGGAGGTCGGGGCCGCGACACCGCTGCCGCAGCCCGGAAATCCGCGTCCGCGCCTCTTTCGTCTGACCGGGGATCGCGCGGCCATCAACCGCTTCGGCTTCAACAATCAGGGGATGGAGGCGATTGCCGCCCGCCTCGGCGCGCGCCCGTCCGGTATCCCGGTGGGGCTGAACCTCGGGGCCAACAAGACCTCGCCCGACCGCGCGGCGGATTTCGCGCTCGTGCTGGCGCATTGTGGCCCGCATGTCGATTTCGCAACCGTGAATGTCTCCTCGCCCAACACGGAAAAGCTGCGCGACCTGCAGGGCCGGGAGGCCCTCACGGCGTTGCTTGCCGGGGTGATGGCGGCACGCGCCGCCCTGCCGCGCCCGATCCCGGTATTCCTGAAGATCGCGCCGGACCTGACAGATGATGACCTTGCCGAAATTGCCGAGGTTGCATCGGGTTCCGGCCTGTCCGGCATCATCGCCACCAACACGACCCTCTCGCGCGAGGGGCTGACAAGCCCGCAGCGATCCGAGGCGGGCGGCCTTTCCGGCGCGCCGCTGTTCGAGCGGTCGACCCGCGTTCTGGCGCGCCTGTCGCATCTGACCGGAGGCCGCTTGCCGCTGGTCGGTGTCGGTGGCATCGGAACAGCGGAACAGGCTTATGCCAAGATCCGGGCGGGAGCGTCTGCGGTGCAGATCTATACTGCGATGGTCTATCGCGGGATCGGCCTTGCAGCGGAAATTGCCACCGGGCTGGACCGCCTGCTTGCGCGCGACGGTTTTACCACGGTGGCCGAGGCAGTCGGCACCGACCGCGCGAGCTGGCTCTGACCGCGCGCTTTTCCCCTTGTGATAATCCTCGCGGTTGACTTGGCCGCAAGGCGAGGAGGGGGTTGTGTCGCCCTTTCCCGGCCCGGGAAGCCTCCGGCGGAGGTATTTGGGCCAAGATGAAAGCCGTGCCGGGGCTTTGGGCAGGCGCTCAGAAGGCGCGGAATGTCATCGTGGTCAGCGTTCGCACGATCCCGGGAATGTCGAACAGCCGTTCCGACAGATAGTGCCCCACATCGTGCCCCTCGGGGATGTAGACCTTTGCGATCAGGTCATATTCCCCGCTGGTGGAAAACAGTTCCGAAACCACCTCCCGGTCATAGATGGCATTCGCCACCTCATAGGTCTTGCCGGGGGTGCAGCGGAACTGGACAAAAACGCAGATCATCTGGCGGGCCTCATCAGGTTGCCCGGCAACCTTAGGCGAACGGACGCGGCGGCGAAAGGGGTCAGCCCTCTGCCGCGAGGGTCAGGGGCGAGGCGGGGCGCGGAAGATCCTCGATGCCGAGCGGCACCGCCGGACGGGCCAGCCGGTTGCGCACCACCCAGATCAGCCGGTCCTGCGCGCGGGTGATCGCGACATAGGCGAGCCGTTTCCACAGCGGCACGCCCGCCTCGCTGCGCCCCGATTGTGCCGCCGCCCAGAGATCGGGCGCAAAGACCTGCACCGCTTCCCACTGGGATCCCTGCGCCTTGTGGATCGTCACCGCCGCGCCGTGCAGGAAGGCGGCCCCCATGCGCGCGGCCGAGGGGATGAAGGGTTCTTCCTCATCCGGTTTCTCGATCTTGATGATCGAGGCCGCCGAGACCTGTGGTTCTTCGGCGCCCACGACATGCAGGCGGGCGAAACCGTCGCGATTGCCGGGGCCGAGATAGATCACCTGCGCGCCCTTGATGAGGCCGCGTGCCTCAAGGTCGATGCGTTTCTTGCGGTGTTTGAGCGGCAGTTCGATCCCGTCGCAGATCAGCGGCTCGCCGGGGATGAGTTCGAAATCCGGCGCGCCATGGGCGGTGCGGAAGGCGGTGATGAGCCGCACCCTTGTCGCGTTGCGCCAGACCAGCACCGGGCTGCGCGCCATCAGCCCGGCATCGACGCGCTGGGCGATTTCCACGCGGCTGTCGCGTTCTGCGGCCTCTTCGACCAGGCGTTCGAAGGACTCGAAACCCAGGCCGGGATCGGCCAGCGCGTGCGCCAGATCGAGAATCGGGTTGTCGGCGGTCTGGCGGTGGATGCGGCTCAGTTCCAGCCGTCGCGTCGGGCCCAGACGGTCAAAGACCATTTCACCGGACTGACCGACAGGCGCCAACTGCGCCGGATCGCCGAACAGCACGAGGGTCGGGAAGATCTCGCGCAGGTCGTCGAACTGGCGTTCGTCCAGCATCGAGGATTCGTCCACGAACCCCACGTCCAGCGGTTCCTCGCGCCGCTTCCAGCCCTTGATGAAATCGCTGCCGCGCAGTCCCGCCGCCGCCAGCGCGCCGGGGATCGAGGCAACCTGATCGTAAAAGGCTTTCGCCCGGTCCAGAGCAAGCTCGGTCAACCCTTCAACCTCGGGCCTTGGGCCATTCCCGGCCAGCCATTCGGCGATGCGTTCGTATTGCGGATCGTAAAGCGGGGTGTAGAGGATGCGGTGGATCGTGGTTGCCGGCACGCCGCGCAGCCGCAGCACCGAGGCCGCCTTGTTCGTGGGCGCGAGAATGGCGAGCGTGCGGCGATCCTTGCGCTTGCGCCCCTCGTAATCGCCCGAAACGATGTCCACCCCGGCCGCGACCATGGCTTTGTAGAGCGCCGCAAGCAGCATCGTCTTGCCCGACCCGGCCTTGCCGACCACCGCCGTCACGCTGGCCTTGCCCTCGGCGCCCGGCGTCAGGCTGGCGTCGTCGAGATCAATGCCCATGCCACGAAGCTGATCGGCTAGGCGGTCCCAGGCCTCGGCCTGATCGTCGGAAAAGGTCAGTGCGGGAACGGACATGGCGCGACTTTATCCGCGCTTTCAGGGAGAGACCAGCGGCTGCAGGCACCTGAAGTGCTGTCCTTTCGGCCATTCGGGAGCCGGTCCGATGAAGCTTGGTCAATGACGATGGCGGGAGCGTGGCGAGGGGGGCGCGTCGCTGTCATCCTCGTCGCCGCCCTCGTCCGCAGTCAAGCCCCCTGTGGGGCCTTGCCTGCCTGCCGCGTCGATTTCCGCACGGGCGACGCGCAAGGCCAGATCTGCCTGCGCAGCAAGCGCAGGCAGATCATGGCGAAGCGCGTAGGATTGCAGATCCTTCAGCACCTCGAAGATCCAGTCGTGACGCATGCGGATCGGACCCGATTCAAGGTTATCAGGCCTTTACCATAGCATCTGCCGACCCGGGCGAGTATCCGCCCTTCCGGTGACAGACCGTCAACGCAGGGGAAACGATAGACGGCGGAATGTTCGAAAACATGCGAAAACGGGCGGGGGGGAGCGTTTCCGGCACCCGTCTCTGTTTCGAAATGATTAACGTTCGCGCCCCGCCTCCAGCGCATCCTCGAAGGTCCGCAGGCCCGTTCGCGGCGATTGCACCAGCACCGCCATATTGCCGGGTTTGTGCTGGTTGCGCAGCATCTTCATATGGGCGGCGGGAATGTCGGCCCAGTCGAACACCTCGGACATGCAGGGATCGAGCCTGCGTTCCAGCATCAGCTTGTTCGCGGCTGCGGCCTGTTTCAGATGCGCGAAGTGACTGCCCTGAAGCCGCTTCTGGTGCATCCACATATAGCGCACGTCGAAGGTGCAGTTGAATCCGGTGGTGCCTGCGCAGATCACCACCATGCCACCCTTCTTGCACACAAGCGAGGACACCGGGAAGGTCGCCTCGCCCGGATGCTCGAACACCATGTCCACATTCACGCCCTTGCCGGTGATGTCCCAGATCGCCTTGCCGAAACGACGGGCCTCTTTCAGCCAGTCATTGTATTCGGGCGTGTTGACCTTGGGCAATTGCCCCCAGCAGTTGAAATCCTTGCGGTTGATGACGCCCTTGGCGCCGAGGCCCAGAACGAATTCGCGCTTGTCCTCTTCGGAGATGACGCCGATCGCATTGGCACCCGCAGTGTTGATGAGCTGGATCGCATAGGAGCCGAGCCCCCCCGATGCGCCCCAGACCAGCACATTCTGCCCCGGTTTCAGGTCATGGGGTTCATGGCCAAACAGCATCCGGTAGGCGGTGGCGAGGGTCAGCGTATAGCAGGCGGACTCCTCCCATGTCAGGTGACGCGGGCGGTGCATCAACTGCTGCGCCTGAACGCGGGTGAACTGCGCGAAGGATCCGTCGGGAGTTTCATAGCCCCAGATCCGCTGGGTGGGGGAAAACATCGGATCGCCGCCGTTGCATTCCTCGTCATCGCCATCGTCCTGATTGCAGTGGATCACCACCTCGTCGCCGACCTTCCAGCGTTTGACCTTGTCGCCCACGGCCCAGACGATGCCCGAGGCATCGGAGCCTGCGATGTGATAGGGTTGCTTGTGCCCGTCAAAGGGGCTGATCGGCTGGCCGAGGCTGGCCCAGACACCGTTGTAGTTGACGCCTGCCGCCATCACCAGAACCAGCACCTCGTTGCTGTCGATTGTGGGGGTTTCCACCACCTCGACCTGCATGGCGCTGTCGGGTTCACCATGGCGTTCGCGGCGGATCGCCCAAGCATACATCTGCGCCGGCACATGGCCGAGGGGCGGCATTTCACCAAGCTCGTAAAGGTCTTTCTGCGGGGCGTCATAGGGGACGATCCGATGCTGCGTATCCAGTGCCATGCGGGCCTCCTGTCCGGTTGCGACATGCCGCAGCGCAGAATCGCGCGGCCGTTGCGGAAGGGATATGAAGGATTGCGCAATAATGCAATAGATGCGGCGGCAGTTTTGTAATTTTATGTCTGCTGCGTTGCAGAAATTTAATCTCGACCCGGGGCGAGCCTTTGCCGCACCTGCGCGGCATAGAATTCCAGCAGATCACGCTTTTCAGGCCGGATCGCGCCATCCGGGCCGAGGATGCCGCGCGCGGTCAGCATTGCCCGACCTTCGACGCGCGCCCGTTCCACCCCGCCCGGCGGCAGTTTCAACACCGCGCCCTGCGCCAGCAGGCGGTCCACCAATGTCTCCTCGGTCACATCTTCCAGAATGGCCGCAGCACAGAGCGGGACCGGAAGCACCGGCACGGCATGGCTGACCTCTGCCATCAGCGCTTGCGCGAGGGTTTCGAGATCCCGCCCCTCTGCCAGATGCGCCCGCAGGCTGACCGGCGGGCCGAAGCCGACGCCAGCGGTTCCGAACAGATAAAGATGCCCGCTGGCGCGCTTGACGCCGACGACCAGCGCCTCCCAGGCGACGCGCAAAAGGCGCGGCCGGAACTGCCGCGTTCCGGTCTTTCCGGCCCGCACCAGCAGCACATCCTCCAGCACCCTGTCATAGGACAGGCCGACCGGCACAAAGACGACATCGCGCGCCGAAGGGTCGAACCCGTCCACGATGTAATGCAATAGCCCCAGCTTCGCCGCCCCCACCCGCCCGTCGAGGCTCAGCCCACCTTCTGGAAAGATCGCCTGCGTGATGCCATCCGCCGTGGCCATCTGGACATGGCGTTCCAGCACCCGGCGATACAGCGCATTGCTGCGTCCACGCCGGATGAAATAGGCCCCCATGGCGCGGATCATCGCACTGAGCGGCCAGACGCGCGCCCATTCCCCCACCGCATAGGACAGGGCAGAGCGGCGCGCGACCAGCCAGGTCACCAGAACATAATCCATGTTGGACCGGTGGTTCATGACGAATACCACCGTGGCCTGCGGGTCGATGGCATCCAGCGCCGCATCGACCCTGCCGATCCGCACGCGGAAAAACACGCGCGACAGGGCCCGTGCAGCCCATGTGGCAAAACCGAAATAGAGCGTTGCGGAAAAGCCCGGCACAATCTCGCGGGCGTAGCGGCGGGCCTGTTCGAAAACCACGTTCTGCGGCACGCCGGTCTGTTCCGCGCGGTCCGCCACCGCCTGCATCACCTTGGGGTCAAAGACCAGCCGCACGATCCGGTCCTGCCGCCGCATGATCTTGAAAGGCTCGATGGGGCGTTGCAGCCGCGTGTTGACCTTTGCCACCACCCGTTCCATGCGGCGACGCAGAAACCAGCGGAGCGAGGGCACCAGCACCCGGTCCAACGCCCCGAACGCTGCAAGCAGCAGCGCCAGAACCACAATCCAGACGGGGATTTCCACGACAGCGTTCATCCGGGCAGCCTAGGGCCTCCGCGCCTTGCGGTAAATCCACCCATGCCGCAGCGCGGCGAATTGACAACGCCAGAAAGTTGCGCCTATCTGCACGCAAGAGAAACAAAATTGCGCAACATGATTCCGGAGGCCGATGATGACCCAGAAAGACAAGCCCTGGCTGTTCCGCACTTATGCGGGCCATTCCACGGCCGCCGCCTCCAACGCGCTTTACCGCACCAATCTTGCCAAGGGGCAGACCGGGCTTTCGGTGGCCTTCGATCTGCCGACCCAGACCGGCTATGACAGCGATCATCAACTCTCTCGGGGCGAGGTCGGCAAGGTCGGCGTGCCGGTGTCGCATCTGGGTGACATGCGGGCGTTGTTCCGCGATATTCCGCTGGACCAGATGAACACCTCGATGACGATCAACGCGACGGCACCCTGGCTGCTGGCGCTGTATGTCGCGGTGGCCGAGGAGCAGGGTGCGGATGTCACGGCCCTGCAAGGCACCGTGCAGAACGACATCATCAAGGAATATCTGTCGCGCGGCACCTATATCTGCCCGCCGAAACCCAGCCTGCGGATGATTACCGACATCGCCGCCTGGACCCAAGGGGCGATGCCGAAATGGAACCCGATGAATGTCTGTTCCTATCACCTGCAAGAGGCCGGGGCGACGCCGGAACAGGAACTGGCCTTTGCGCTGGCCACAGCACTTGCCGTGCTGGATGACCTCAGGGGCAAGGTTCCGGCAGCGGATTTTCCGAATATGGTCGGGCGGATTTCCTTCTTCGTCAATGCGGGCATCCGGTTCGTGACCGAACTGTGCAAGATGCGGGCTTTCGTCGATCTGTGGGATGAGATCCTGCAAGACCGCTATGGCATCGAGGACGCGAAATACCGCCGTTTCCGCTATGGCGTGCAGGTGAACTCGCTGGGCTTGACCGAGCAGCAGCCCGAAAACAACGTCTACCGCATATTGATCGAGATGCTGGCAGTGACCCTGTCGAAAAAGGCCCGCGCCCGCGCCGTGCAACTGCCCGCCTGGAACGAGGCGCTGGGCCTGCCGCGTCCCTGGGATCAGCAATGGTCGCTCAGGATGCAGCAGATCCTCGCCTATGAAACGGATCTGCTTGAATTCGAGGATCTTTTCGACGGCAACCCTGCGGTGGACCGCAAGGTGGCGGTGCTGAAGATCGGCGCGCGGGACGAACTCGCCCGCATCGACGCGATGGGCGGGGCGGTGGCGGCCATCGACTACATGAAGGCCCGGCTGGTGGAGGCGAATGCCGAACGCATTGCCCGGGTTGAAACTGGCGAAACCGTGGTCGTGGGAGTGAACCGCTGGACCGAAGCCGCCCCATCCCCGCTGACCGCCGGGGATGGGTCGATCATGGTGGCGGATGCAGAGGCAGAGGCCGACCAGATCGCCCGGCTGGATGCCTGGCGCAACGGCCGGGACGGGGCGGCGGTTCAGGCGGCGCTGGCGGGTCTGGCCGAGGCCGCGCGGTCAGGGGCGAACATCATGCCGCCCTCGATCCTTGCGGCCAAGGCTGGCGTGACGACCGGCGAATGGGGCGCCACGATCCGCGCCGCCTTTGGCGAATACCGCGCGCCGACGGGGGTGTCGAAATCGCCCTCGAACCGCACCGAGGGGTTGGAGCCGATCCGCGAAGCGGTGGCCGCTGTGGCCGCGCGGCTGGGCAAGCCCTTGAAGTTTGTCGTTGGAAAACCGGGGCTTGACGGCCATTCCAATGGGGCCGAACAGATCGCCGCACGCGCCCGCGATTGCGGCATGGACATCCATTACGAAGGCATCCGCCTGACCCCCGCCGAGATCGTTGCCGCCGCCGAGGAACAAGGCGCGCATGTGCTGGGCCTTTCCATCCTGTCGGGCAGCCACCTGCCGCTGATCGCCGAAACCATGGGGCTGATGCGCGCGGCGGGGCTTTCGCATGTGCCGGTCGTGGTGGGCGGCATCATCCCCGAGGAAGACGCCGAGGCCCTGCGCGCCATGGGCGTGGCGGCGGTTTATACGCCGAAGGATTTTGAGCTGAACCGGATCATGCTGGACATTGTGTCACTTGTGGATGGCGCACCACTGGCGGCGTGATGGGGGTGAGGCGGATCAGAAAAGAGTTCGGTGGACTGTTTTCCCGTGCGATGCGCCCGAGCAAGCCTGCGAGGGCTGGGGGGAGGCGCGAGCCGATTTCTTCTGATGCAAATCGGACGTCGATCTACCAAGTTCGCCTTGAACAATCTGTTCAGGCTGATGTGACGGCCTGATACTGGCGATCTGGGTGGTAGACTGCGTTCAGGATGGCGGTGAATATCCAGGCAAGCCAAGCCCTGAGGTGGGCCAG
>JBKBNP010000044.1:0-39697 GCA_046295215.1 Pseudorhodobacter sp.
TCGATCAAGACCCGCGACTCTTTCCCGACCAGGGAGGCTGCGACCAGGCTGATCTGTCTGGCGATCCGCAACTTCGGGAAAGGAGGCCGGAATGTCCGGGAATGGTTTGCCGACCGGAACCAGTTCGCTATCATGTTCGATGAGCGCTTCAATGCCTGACAATATCTGAAACCCGCATGGGCCAAGCCAGATACACAGACTTCATGAGACTCCCGGTGTTTCCGGGCTGTGGAAGTCACCCCGGCAGTGCTGGCGGCATCGAGCCGGTGCGCGCCACCGGTTCGAGCGAGCCGGCGAGGGTGTTGCCGGAGTTGCTCGACCAGATCTCCGAAGGCGAAGAGACCGGCACCGTCACCGCCGATGGGGCCTGTGACACCCGCCGCGGCCACACCGCTATCCTCGACCGGCAAGCGACCGCGACGTCGGGCCTTCTCTTGAACCAGTCGCGTTCATGCCCTCCACCCGATCCGCAAGACCAGACGGCCGTGGAAGAAGGACAGCCGGGCGGCGCGCTTGTCCTCGGACCAATGGCGGACAATGTCTTGCCCCGAAACGAAACCCTGCGCGCCACCCGGCATTGTGGCCGGGTTCGACGGGCTTGCGTGGCCCCGCCGGGGCCACGGTCCCGTCTCGCTCTGGAAGCGATGGACCGCATACCATGCCCGCAGCCGGATCGAGGCCAAGTTGCCCTCGCAGGCTCGCTCGGATCTGTGGCGCTTGACCTGTTCGACCTCAAGGCCTTCGGTGAGCGCAACGCTCAAAAGACCCTGACACCCAGACCGCCGAAATCCAGATTCGCGTCGCAGTGATGAACCGCTTCTCCGCCCTCGGAACGGCCGAGATCGTTCGCGTGGCCTGATGCTGGCGGGGAAAGGGGATGTCATGCCTCAGGCGTGACTTACGCGACTACGCCGGCTCCAGTGAACATGGCTCGCGTTGGCCTTTCCCCGTTCTTCATCGCTTTGCTTTTTTCGTCCAACGTATCAACTTTCATCACCCAGCTCGTCTGACTTCCTGCCTGCAAGCTGGTCCAGCAAAGGTCAACTGGCCCCTGACCGGCCTCTGATCTGGCACTGTGATCGCTGCTTTCCCGCGCCCTATCTGTGGAAAAAGGCGCCGATCGCGCCCGCCAGTCAACGGCAGTGGCGCATGACATATCCGTGCCTGAAGCCGTGAACAAACCCGTCCGGACCGCGCCCAGCCTGCGATTTTCGCACAGCCTGAGCAAATCACCCCGGCAGCAGCTCATGCTGGTGAACCGGGCGGATCATGCTCTGTGATAAGGGCTTCCCGCAAGGATCGAGGCCGCGCGATACAACTGTTCGCTCAGCATCACGCGCACCAGCATATGAGGCCAGACCATCGCGCCAAAACTGAGCGCGGCATCGGCACGGCTGCGGAACTCGGCAGCAAGCCCGTCTGCTCCGCCGATGGCGAAGGCCAGATCCTGCCGTCCCGCGTCGCGCCAGCCCGCGAGCATTGCGGCGAACCCCGGGCTGGTCATCTGCTGGCCGCGTTCGTCCAGCACCACGCAGACCGCCCCGGCCGGCAGGGCACGCGACAGAAGCACGGCCTCTGCGGCCATTCCACCGCCCTTGCGGTCCTCGACCTCCACTTCGGCCAGCGGCCCCAGACCGAGGGCACGACCGGTGCGGTCGAACCGTGTGACATAGTCATCGATCAGCGCGCGTTCCGGCCCGGAGCGGAGCCTGCCCACGGCGCATAGCGTGATCCGCATCACTCCGCCTCGCGGGTCTCCAGAAGCGCACCCGGCTGCCACATCTTTTCAAGCTGGTAGAAATCGCGGACTTCGGGACGAAAAACATGCACGATCACGTCGCCCGGGTCGATCAGCACCCAGTCGCCGGTTTCCTTGCCCTCCATGCGGGCAACAATGCCGTAAGCATCCTTCAACCGCTGCGCCAGCTTTTCGGAAATGGCGGCCACCTGCCGCGACGAACGGCCCGAGCAGATGACCATGTAATCGGCCATATCGGACCGCCCGCGCAGATCGATCTGCACAATCTCTTCGGCCTTGTCGTCCTCCAGGGACTCAATCACCGTGGCAAGAAGCTGGTCGGGCGAATAGTCGGGCGAGGATGCCCCGGCAGAGCGGGAAAGGGTGCGTGGACCGACCGGCAGCCCGGTCGAAGGGTCAGAGTGCGACAGGACAATGTCCTCCTGAAATAGGCGCCGATCCACACCCCGGCGCAGGGTGTTGACGGCAGAGTAACATCCCGCGCGCGCAACCTCAACAAAGCGCGGTTGCAACGGGCGACCTGCGCCCGGTTCCGTGGCAAGACCCAAGATTGGTGAACGTCAGTCGCGATGCAGATTCCTGCGTCGTGCCGAGAGCGTTGTTTCAGAACCCTGCCTGCGAAGGATCCACATTGTGGAAGCCTGCGGCTAGACAGGCCGCATGGGCAAGCCTGCGCACGCTGGCTGCTGCATGACGAACTGGTCCAGTTGCAATCACACGCTCAAGAAGCGCGGGTCTCTTCTGATCCAGTTGGACAAGGAGATGACTTGGCACGCGCCTCATGAGGGTCGGGCGGGACGCCGCCGGTCTTCTCGAACGCAGCGATCCGGTTCTGTTTGCCGGTCAAGGTGTTGTTCAAGCTGCCGCTGCGGCAGACCGCCGGGATGGTGGCCAGCCTCCTGCGCATTGCGGGGCCGGATTGGCCCGTTCCGGACTGTTCCTCCCTGTGCCGCAGGACAAAAAAACCCCTGACCATCCAGATCCCGTATCGCCGCGCTGATGGGTCACTGAACCTGCCGGTGGAGACCGTTCCATGGAGCCGCCAATGATGGAGGGATGGCTCCCGCTTCCGGCATCGAAATGTGCCGTATTGGGTGCCGAGAACATCACCAACAAAGGGAGCCATCCACTCCATCAATCGCAGATCATGGATCGCCCCGACGTGAACCCCTGCGGGCGACGCGCCATTATGGCAGGGCTCGACGGGCTTACGCGGCCCCACTGGGGCCACGGTCCCGTCTCGCTCTGGAAACGGTTGGCAGGATACCACGCGCGAAACCGCATCGAAGCCAAGATGCCCTCACAGATCTCGCTCGAGCCTGTGGCGCCTGACCTGTTCGACCTCAAGACCATTGGTGAACGCTTCGCCGCAAGAGACCGACCGCCAGACCGCCGAAATCCAGATCCGCACCGCACTCATGAACCGCGTCAACGCCCTCGGCACCGCCAAGATCGTTCGCGGTGCCTGATGCTGACGGGGAAAGGAGATGTCATGCCTCAGGCATGAGTTGCGCGACAATGCCCCAACACTCATGTCGGACCGGCTCTGGGGACTGGCCGTCGTCCATTTCAAATCCGCGCGGGCCACCCTGGCACATCGCTGCCAGCGGGGGCGCGGTCAAGCATTCAGAGCCACGGCCCCGGCACAACCGATCAGACGGGGCGTCAGGCGCGCAGGCCGGTTTCCCGCAGCTTCCCGCGCCGCCTCGCCTCATAATAATAGCCGCGCGCATACCACATCACCGCGCGGTCATGGCTGCCATCGGCCAACATCCAGGCGCCCCGCAGGTATTTCACCGCATATCGGAGGTTGGTTTCCGCATCCAGCAGCCCGGCAGGCGATCCGGTATACCCCATGGTCCGCGCCGTCTGTGGCAGGATCTGCATCAGTCCGTAATAGGGGCCATTGCGCGCGCCGGGACGGTGGCGGCTTTCACGGATCACCACCCGATGCACCAGGGGGCGGGGCACCTCATAGAGATCGGCATATTTGTTGATGAGCCGGCGCAGTTCCGGCGTTTCGTTAACATGCAGCGGCGGGTCGAACATCTCCATCCGGCTGGTGCTGGCAGGAGTGCCGCATCCTGACAGCGCGAGGCCCGCGGCAGCGCAGGCGGACAGAAGGAAATGACGGCGGGGCAGTCCTTGCATGGGGGCGCGGTCCTTTCGCGGTTTTCGGCGCTTTACCGCGCCCTGCCAAATCTTGCAATTCACGGCTTCGCAGGCCCGCCACAGTCAGCGATCCGCCGCCGCTTTCAGCGCCGTTGTGCCAACCCGCCCTTTCGCCTAACGTCACCGGCGACTGAAAAGCGACACTTTGGGAGGATCAGATGACCGACACACCGACCTACGGCTTTGACACATTGCAAGTCCATGCAGGCGCACGCCCCGACCCCGCCACCGGCGCGCGGCAGGTGCCTATCTACCAGACCACCGCCTATGTGTTCCGCGATGCCGACCATGCGGCGGCTTTGTTCAACCTTCAGGAAGTGGGCTATATCTATTCGCGGCTGACCAACCCGACCGTTTCCGCGCTGGCTGAACGCATCGCGGCGCTGGAGGGTGGCGTGGGCGCGGTCTGCTGTTCATCGGGTCACGCGGCGCAGATCATGGCGCTGTTCCCGCTGATGGGTCCGGGCTGCAATGTGGTCGCCTCCACCCGACTTTACGGCGGCACCATGCAGCAATTCGCCAACACCATCCGCAAATTCGGCTGGTCGGCGACATTCGTCGATTTCGACGATCTTGGTGCGCTGGAGGCGGCGGTGGATGACAACACCCGCGCGATCTTCTGCGAAAGCATCGCCAATCCGGGCGGCTATATCACCGACCTTCCCGCCGTCGCGAAACTGGCCGACAAAGTAGGCCTGCCGCTGATCGTGGACAACACCTCGGCCACGCCCTATCTTTGCCGACCCATCGAGATGGGGGCGACGCTGGTGGTGCATTCCACCACCAAATACCTTACCGGCAATGGCACGGTGACGGGCGGCTGCATCGTCGATTCGGGCAAGTTCGACTGGTCGGCCTCGGGCAAGTTCCCCTCACTGTCGGCCCCCGAGCCCGCCTATCACGGGCTGAAATTCCACGAGGTTCTGGGGCCGATGGCCTTCACCTTCCATTCCATCGCCATCGGTCTGCGCGATCTGGGCATGACGATGAACCCGCAGGCCGCGCATTACACGCTGATGGGGATCGAAACCCTGTCGCTGCGCATGGCGCGGCATGTGGAAAACGCGCAGAAGGTCGCGAAATGGCTGGAGGCGGATCCCCGCGTCGATGCCGTCACCTATGCGGGGCTGGAAAGCTCGCCCTGGTATGGCCGTGTGGCGAGCGTCTGCCCCAAGGGGGCCGGTGCGCTTTTTACCGTGGCGGTGAAAGGTGGATATGCCTCTTGCGTGAAACTGGTGGACAGCCTCAACCTGTTTTCCCATGTCGCGAACCTTGGCGACACGCGCAGCCTCATCATCCACCCGGCCTCCACCACGCACCGGCAACTGCCCGAGGACCGGCAGATCGCCGCAGGGGCGGGCCCGAACATCGTGCGGCTGTCGATCGGGATCGAGGATCCGGCCGACATCATCGCGGATCTCGATCAGGCATTGGCCAAGGCCACGGCCTGACCGCACTTCCCTCTCTTGCGGGCGGTCATCGCTTGCCAGGGGGGCGATGATGCCGTCAGGCAGGAAGAGGGGCGGCGCGCAGGAGCCGCCCCAGACCTGCGATGCCGCGTTCGATCACCGCAGGGGTGGTGCGGGAAAACGAAAGCCGGATCGTGTTCCGCCCCGACCCATCGGCAAAGAAGGCCGATCCCGGCACGAAGGCCACTTTTTCGGTTTTCAGTGACCCCGCCAGCAACGCCGCGCCATCCGTCCCTTCCGGCAGGGTCAGCCAGATGAACATGCCACCCTCGGGGCACGTCCAGTCCACCCCTGCGGGCATATGCGCCGCCAGTGCGGCCAGCATTGCATCGCGCCGTTCGCGGTAAGCCGCGCGGATCGTGGCAACATGGTCGTCGAACATCTCCGCCGCCACCTCGGCAATCACCATCTGGTTGAGCGTCGCGGAATGCAGGTCGGCGGCCTGTTTCATCAGAACCAGACGCCCGATCACCTCTGACGCGCCACAGACCCAGCCCACCCGCAGCCCGGGCGCCAGCGTCTTGGAAAACGACCCGGCATAGAGTGTGCGGCAGGCGTCAATACTGCCCTTGCGCGCGATCTCCAGCGCCAGGATCGGCGGCACCGCCGCGCCGTCAAAGCGCAGCGACTGATAGGCCGCATCCTCGATCACCGCGATGTCCAGCGCCTCGGCCAGATCAAGCAGCCCTTCACGTGCCGCGCGGGTCAGCGTGCGGCCCGTCGGGTTGGCAAAGTCGGCAGAGGTATAGGCGAATTTCACCCGCCCGCCCGCTGCCGCCGCTGCCTCGGCGTAATCGGTGGCGCTGCGATTCGCGCCGGGGTCCAGCCGGTCATAGCGCGGCTCATAGGCATTGAACGCGCCCAAAGCGCCCAGATAAGTCGGCCAGCCCACCAGCGCGGTATCCCCGGGCGACAGCATCAGTTTTCCCAGATAATCCAGCGCCTGTTGCGAGCCGGAGGTGATGAGGATGTTGTCCACCCCGCAAGGCACACCAAGCGCCGCCATTTGCCCCGCAATCCATTGGCGCAGCGGATGATAGCCCTCCGACACCGAATATTGCAGCGCGGCCTCGGCCCGGCCTTCGGCAAAGATCCGGGCAAAACCGCGCTGGAAGGCGTCGGTCGGGAACAGCGCGGGGTCCGGGATGCCGCCCGCGAAGGAAATGATGTCCGGCTGGTCCAGCAGTTTCAAAAGCTCGCGGATCTCGGAGGCTTTCATCCGCCCCATCCGCGTCGCAAACACCTGTTGCCAGTCGATGCCCTGCCCGTCCATGCGCCCCTCCATCCCTCGCTGCGGCGGAGAATGGCGGGGCAGGCGGTTTATGTCAACAACCCTGACCCAAATCCGGGCCGCGCCGAGGCGACCCGCGCGGCTCAGGCATCCAGCACCATCTGAAACCCGCCATAGATCAGCCGCTTGCCGTCAAAGGGCATCTCCATATTGGCCATGGCCGGGTCTTCCATCATCGCCGCCCACCCCGCATCGCGAACCTCTTTCGACGGCCAGCAGACCCAGGAGAAGATCACCGCCTCGCCCTCCTCGCGCTTCACCGCCATCGGAAACGAGGTGACCTTGCCCTCCGGCACATCATTGCCCCAGCATTCCACAACGCGCGTTGCGCCGAGTTTGCGGAACATCGTCGCCGCCTGCCGTGCATGTTCAATATAGGCCTGCCGGTTGGCCTCGGGAACCGCCGCGACAAATCCATCCACATAATCCATGACTTTCTCCATCCCATTTGCGTCAGACAAGATATGTTGGTATCAACACATGATGAACTCTGAAAGTCAACCCGGCCTGTCCCGCGATCAGGTGCTGGCGGTGCGCGACGCCTGCCTCTGTCTGCATGCGCAGCGCGCGGCGCGCGCGCTGGCGCGGCACTTCGATGAGGCATTCCGCCCCTTCGGCCTGACCAACGGTCAGTTTTCCCTTCTTATGACGCTGCATCAGGAAAAGCCGACAACCATCGGGAAACTTGCGACTTTTCTTGCGATGGACCGCACCACCCTCACCGCTGCGCTGAAACCGCTGGAACGGCGCGGACTGGTCGAGGTGCGCCCCGGCACGGCGGATCGTCGCGCCCGCCATCTGCACCTGACCGCCGAAGGCCGGGCGCTGATGCTGCGCGCCCACAGGGTCTGGTGCGAGACCCATGCGGCCCTTGAGTCCGGCATCGAGGCAGCCGACAGCCTGCGGGCGGGGCTGGCCCGGCTGGCCGCCCCGCCACAAGCGCCGTCGCCCGGCTCTACTGGCTGATCTGCCAGACCACCGTGACATTGGCCGAGACCGAAAGCTCCCCCTCGGCCACCGGCACCGAGGACTCCATCACCATCGGCGCATCGCGATACATCGGACGCGGGCCCGTCATGCCGCCGCCTTCGGTGATCGCGTCGATCGGGCCCAGGGCCACCCCCGCCGCATCCACCAGCAATTCCGCCCGCGCACGCGCATCGGCGACCGCCCTGCGGCGTGCCTCCGCCAGCGACGGCGCAGGATCGGTCAGCCCGAAGCTCACCCCGTTCAGCGTGTTGGCCCCGTCCTTCACCGCCGCATCCAGCACAGTGCCGAGCCCGGACAGATCCCGCACCCGCACGGTCAACTGGTTCGAGGCGACATAGCCGATGATCCGGGGCGTATCGGCGCCCTGCCCGTGATGCCAGTTCGGGTTGAGCGACAGCGAGGAGGTTTGCAGATCGCGCTCCGCAATCCCGGCGCCGCGCAGCCGTTCCAGCACCCGCGCCAGTTCGTCGGAATTGGCCGCCATCGCCGCTGCCGCCGTGGGTGCCTCGGTCGTGACACCGAGGCTGACCGTCGCCATGTCAGGTGCCACATCCACGCGCCCTTCACCGGTCACGGTGATCCGGGGCGGCGCGGTTTCGGCCAGCGCCGCGAAAGGCTGCACCAGAAAGGCGGCCAGAAGGGCAGTTTTCACAAGTCGCATCATGTTCTCCTCATGCGAAATCGGTTCAGATAGCAGTCAGACGTATCCCAGACCCCGATCCTTGGCCGGGTTCAACAGAAATTGCGGGGCTTTTTCTTTCATTCGGCAAAAAGCTGCTGTAGGAAAGGGCAGCCTGCGGCGGGGGACTCCCCCGCGCGCGGAACCCTGTGCTAGACCGGTGCAATGAAACCGAATTTTGCCCTGAACATCACCGACAGCCACCTGGCTCTCCTGCACCGCACTTCACGGGGCTGGATGCCGGTGGGCGAGGTTGCCTTCGACAGCCCTGACCTTGACGAGGCCATCGGCTATCTGCGGGCCTCCGCACTCGGGCTTTCGCCCCAGGGCATGACCACGAAGCTGGTGCTGCCCCGCTCGCAGATCCTCTATACCGAGGTGGAGGCCCCCGGCCCCGACAAGGCCACCCGACGCACGCAGATCCTTGCCGCGCTGGACGGTCGCACGCCCTATCCGCCCGAGGATCTGGTGATCGACTGGTGGGGCAAGGGCGCGGTCGTTCAGGTCGCCGCCGTGGCGCGCGAAACGCTGGAAGAGGCCGAGGCCTTTGCCGAGACGCACCGACTCAACCCGGTGTCTTTCGTCACCATCCCCGACAGCCCGGATTTCGCGGGCGAGCCGTGGTTCGGGGCCACGAAGCTCAGCACGAAACTGCTGCCCGAGGGGGAAAAGGTCACCCGCGACCAGGATCCGGTCACGATCCTGTCGCGCGACCGGGCGGAACCGAAGCCGGATGCCGCCCCCGACGATCAGCCCGCGACGGGCGACAAGGGCGGGGGCGACGCCGAGGCGGAGGCCAATGTAGCGGCTGCTGCAGAGGCAAAGGCAAAAGAGGCCAAGGCAAAGGCCGAAGCGGAAGCCGCAGCAAAGGCGGAAGCCGAAGCAAAGGCGGAAGCCGAAGCCGAACGTATCGCTGCTGAACGCGCCGCAGCGGACCGCCTGCGCGCCGAGGCGGCGGCGAAGGAGGCCGCGCAGGAGGCCGAACGCGAAGCCGCCCGGAAACTAGCCGCCGAGGCCAAGGCCGAGGTCACCCGCAAGGCCGAGGCAGAGGCCGATACAAGCGATGCAACGCCGCGCGAATCGTCCGGGGGCGCTTCGCCAGCAACTGAAAGTTCGGGCGCTTCCGAACGTCCGGAGGCCGGTCCGGCGCTGACGGCGAATGGCCCATCGGGGCCGCTCGCGCCCGCCGCCCCTGCCGCCGCCCCGACATTCGCCAGTCGCCGCAAGGACGACCGCCGGGCAGAGCCGCCCCTCTCCGCCGCAGCACTCCCCAAGGCGGTGCCAGAACCGGCAGATAAGGGCGAGAAGGATCCGTCTGCGAATACCAGGGCAACGTCGGTTTCTGCGGCACCGTCGGTTTCCATAACGTCGTCGGTTTCCACGGCACCGTCGGTCTCCACCGGAGCCAAGGCCAATGGCCCCGCCACACAGGATTCGCCCTTTCAGGGACCGGCACCGAAGGCCCCCGAAATCGCGCCGTTGACGCCCGCGCCGTCGAAATCCGTGCAGACATCACCGCTTTCCGGCAGCCCGGTCGGGCCGGTCGTCGCCGCACCGGCTCCGGTGCCCGGCAAGAGCCCGATTGTCAGGGTCATCCCGCAAGGCGCTGTTTCCACCTTGAAATCTGACAATGGCACAGCAATCCCTGTGCCCCCGGCAGCCCGACCCGTCGACAAGCCCGCGCCCACAGCCGCACCGGCCATCGCGTCGAAACCGGCTTCGGCCTCGCCGGGTGCGACCGACAGGACCGGTTCTCCGGCAAAGCGGCTCGCGACATTGGTCACGGCGGCGAGGATCCCCGGCCGCAGTTCCGTCGAACCCGCCCGCAAGGCGACGACCGTGGCGGACCGGACCACATCCCCCCCGCCTCCGGGCGGCAATGCCACGACCGGGCACAGTGGCATCGGCAGCTTCGGCGACCGCGTCCAGCGCCAGCGCGGCAAGCCGCGATTCCTCGGCCTCGCCCTGACCGGCGTCCTGCTGATCGTTCTGGCCCTGATCGCGGCATGGTCCTCGATCTATCTGTCGCGGAATGACGATGGCACGGGGTCGGACACCCGCTCGGCAGCGGTTTCTCCCCCGCAACCGGCTGCCGAAACACCACCCGAGGCTCCAAGTGCCGGGCTGGCCACCCCCGAGAGCGCCATCGCGCCGGAAAGCACAGCCGGAACGGATGCGCCCGACCTTGCCAAAGGGCCGGAAGCGACCGCCGACCTTCCCGTCCCGGAGGGCTCAGCCTCCGAATCGGCGTCTGAACTGACGGCAACCGGCCCGGAACCAGAACCGGACCTGACCCCGCCCGAGCCGGAATTCCGCCCCGATGTCGCGGACAGCTCCGATCTGCCCGCCCGCGATCCCGCGACCACCGATCCGCAGGACGAGATTTTCCTTGCCGCGCTGGATGGCCCGCCCCCCGCCTTCGACGCCGTGGCCCTGCCGCGCCCGGAGTCCGCACCGGATGCGGCCCCGCAGGCAGCCCCCCCTCCGCCCCCGGCAGGCACGCGCTATGAACTGGAACCGGATGGCACGATCCGCGCCGGCGAAACCGGGGTGGTGACACCCGAGGGGTTCTGGCTGATCGCCGCCCGCCCGCCGATCCAGCCCCCTGCCCGTCCCGCCCCCGCCCCCGCCGACCCGTCCCCGCAGGCCGAGGCATCGGCAGACCCCACCGCGGCTGAGCCGCCCGCGCCGGAGGCGGCGACAGCCGCAACACTCCCCGATGCAGACGCGGAGCAACTGACCTTCGCGCCCTCGGGCGAAGTGGCGCAGCGCCGCCCGCAATCGCGCCCGGCCAGCGCAGAGCCCGAAGCGTCCCCCGCCGGGACGGAGGACGATCAGGCCGATGATGATGCGGCGCTCTCCACCGTCGCCGACAGCCGCCTTGCAACGCTGCGGCCCCGCCTGCGTCCCGTCGCGCTGGCCGCCGCCGCAGATACCGCGCGCCGCCAGACCGCCGAGGCCGCCTCGCTTGCCGCCGCTGCGGCGGCTGCTTCCGCCGCGAATGCTGCTGCCCTGCCCGTTGCCATTTCCCTGCGCCCCGCCGCCCGCCCGCGCGATTTCTCCCGCGCCGTGGCGGCCGCCGTCGCCGCTGCCACCCGTCCGGCCGCCGCCGCTGCCGCCGCCCCGACCCAACGCCGGGCGGCCCCCGCCGATGTCGAGGAAGAGGACGAACCCGAGGTCGTCGTCTCCAACGCTCCGCGCATCCCGACCCGTGCCTCGGTTGCCAAGCAGGCAACCTTCGTCAACGCGATCAACCTGTCGAAAATCAACCTGATCGGGGTCTATGGCACGGCGAACAACCGCTACGCGCTCGTGCGCACCCCGAACGGGCGCTATACCAAGGTCAAGGTCGGCGACCGGGTGGATGGCGGCGTGGTCGCGGCCATCACCACGAATGAACTGCGCTACCAGAAGGGCGGGCGGATGCTGAGCCTCGCGATGCCGCGCGGCTGAACGGAACAGGCAGGCTCACCCGCCAGCCACACCCGCCTCTGCAAAGGTGGCCATACCGGAATGGCAGGCAAGCGCGCCCTGCACCACCCCGATCGCCAGCGCGGCGCCCGACCCTTCGCCCAGCCGCAGGTCCAGCGACAGGATCGGCTCTTTCCCCAGCGCCTCCAGCAACCGCCCATGCGCGGCCTCGGCGCTCCGATGCCCGGCGAGGCAATGATCCAGCGCCCCCGGCACCGCCTGCGCCAGAACCGCCGCCGCAGCGCAGGCAATGAAACCATCCAGCAGCACCGGGATCCGTGCCACCCGCGCGCGCGCCAGTGCGCCCGCCATGGCGGCGATCTCGCGCCCGCCCAGACGGCGCAGAACCTCCATCGGGTCCGCCAGCGCGCCCGCATGGCAGGCCAACCCCGCCGCCACCACATCGGCCTTGCGCACCAGCCCCGCCGCGTCCACGCCCGTTCCGCGCCCGACCCAGTCCTGCGGCGTGCCCCCGAACAGGGCACAGGCCATCGCGGCGGCAGAGGTGGTGTTGCCGATCCCCATTTCGCCCACCACCAGCAGGTCCGATCCAAGCGCCACAGCCTCCCAGCCCACAGTCAGCGCAGCCAGCACCTCGGCCTCTGTCATCGCGGGGGCTGTCGTGAAATCGGCGGTCGGGCGGTCCAGATCCAGCGCATGCACCGTCAGCACCGCCCCGAAGGCGCGCGCAAGCTGGTTGATCGCCGCCCCGCCCGCGTTGAAATTGGCAACCATCTGCACGGTCACCTCGGGCGGAAAGGCCGAGACGCCACGCGCGGCAACACCATGGTTTCCCGCAAAAATCGCAATCTGCGGGGCGGCGATCACCGGGCGGGCCATACCGCGCCAGGCGGCATACCACAGCGCAATCTCTTCCAATCGCCCCAGCGATCCCGGAGGTTTCGTCAATTGCGCATCCCGCGCCAGTGCGGCATCCCGCGCCGCCACGTCCAGCCCGGGCGCTGCCCTCAAAGCCTCGATCAGTGCCGCGATTGATGCGATCGCCATTTCCGCCCCCGTCTTGCCGAACCCTGCCCGCTTGGTTATCGACGGATCAGCCGCTTGACCAGATCGGAACCGGACCCTTCGATGCCAAGATCCGACATCCCCCGTCTTTCCGACCTGGCCGAGGCGCTGCGCCTGCTGACGCGCCTGCCGTTGCCCGCTACCAATGCCCCACCGCGCCCGGCTTCCGCCTGGGCCTGGCCCCTTGCGGGGGCGCTGGTGGCGGGGCTGTCACTGCTGGCCGCGAGCCTTGCGCTGCCCGCCGGGCCGGGGGTGGCGGCAGCGGTGATGCTGGCTGCGCAGGCGATGCTGACCGGGGCGATGCACGAGGACGGGCTGGCCGACATGGCGGACGGCTTCTGGGGCGGATGGGACCGCGCGCGGCGGCTCGCGATCATGAAGGACAGCCAGATCGGCAGCTATGGTGTGATGGCGCTGCTGGTGACGGGGCTTGCCCGCTGGTCGGCGCTGGCTGCCCTGCTGGCGGCGGGGGAATGGGCGGCGGTGCTGGCTGTGGGCGCGCTCAGCCGCGCTCCGATGGCAGGCCTAATGGCCACCCTTCCCCCGGCGCGCGAGGGCGGGCTGTCGCGCTCGGTCGGGCGGCCGAGCGGTCTGACCGCCTGCCTCGCAGCGACCTCGGCAGCGGCGGCGGTGCTGGTCCTTTGCGGTCCCGTCGCCGGAATTGCGGGTCTGATTGCGGTGTTGGCTGTCACGCTGGCAGTCGGGGCGCTGGCCCGGGCCAAGATCGGCGGCCAGACCGGCGATGTGCTGGGGGCGAGCCAGCAACTGACCGAGGCCGCAGCCCTCGCCACCCTCGCCGCGATTCTGGTTTCCTGAACCTGCCCCTCGGCCCTGTCGGGGCTGATGAGTGCCCCCGAACGCGAAACGGCGGCCCCGAAGGACCGCCGCAAAACTTGTAAGGCCGGGAAACTCAGGCCGCGCGGGACAGCAGAACCTCGTCCACCGCCTTTTGCGCACCCTTTTCATCAACGCCCGACACCGCCGCAACCTCGCGGGTCAGCCGTTCCAGCGCCGCCTCGTAAAGCTGGCGCTCGGAATAGCTCTGTTCGCGCTGATCGTCGGTGCGGTGCAGGTCACGCACGACCTCCGCGATGGACAGCAGATCGCCCGAGTTGATCTTCTGTTCATATTCCTGCGCCCGGCGCGACCACATCGCCCGCTTCACCCGCGCCTTGCCCTTCAGCGTGTCCATCGCCTTGGTCACGATGTCGGGCGAGGAGAGCGACCGCATGCCGATTTCCGTCGCCTTGTGCGTCGGCACCCGCAGCGTCATCTTGTCCTTTTCGAAGGAGATCACGAAAAGCTCCAGACGCAGTCCGGCGATTTCCTGTTCCTCGATGGAAATGATCCGACCGACGCCATGGGCGGGGTAGACGACGAACTCATTGGGGCGGAATTCAGGCTTCTTCACTTTGGTCATTCGGTCACTTCCTCAGGGAGAACGTCCCGGCACCATCCGACACAGAACACCGCACGAGGCCTCCAAGGCCCCGACGATGCAGGGTAAAGTCAGATGGAAACCGGTTTCAGGCGAGCAGCTCTGAACCGGGCCGGACCGTCCATTGTTGACGTATCAGAATTGTATACCACAGAATCACCCCGATTCCAACTGCCGCGCAGGGGTGGTCCGCCGAATTTGAACCGCTTGGACAGAAACAAGCCCCCAGACACCGCAAGCGGGCCGGGATAACGTTACGTCAAGCAGGCAGGCGATTCGCCGGAAACGCGACTCAGCCGCCCTCGCCCGCCGCCTCGGAAAAATACTTCTCCAGCTTGCCTGCCTCGCCATCGCGCGCTTCCGCCTCGGGCAGCGGATCTTTCCTTGTCACGATCACCGGCCAGGCCTCGGAATATTTCCGGTTGAACTCGACCCATTTCTCCATGTCCGGTTCGGTGTCGGGGCGGATCGCATCGGCAGGACATTCCGGTTCGCATACACCGCAGTCGATACATTCATCCGGGTGGATCACCAGCATGTTCTCGCCCTCGTAGAAACAGTCCACAGGGCAGACCTCCACGCAATCGGTGTATTTGCAGGCGATGCAGTTGTCGGTCACCACATAGGTCATGGAGTCGGTTCCTCAGGCTCGGTCGCGTCTGGTTAAAACACAAGGACGGATCATTCAAGCGGATGCGGCGCCGCATCCAGATCGGCAAAGAGCGCCTGCGCCTCGGGGGCCGGGCCGCGACGGATCCCCAGCGCCAGAACCCGGATCACCCGGACCCGCCCGCCAAGCGGCAGCGTCAGAACATCCCCCGCACCGACCGAATGGGCGGGCTTGCTCACCGGATTGCCATTGACCCGCAGATGGCCCCCGGCCACCAACTCGGCGGCAAGGCTGCGCGATTTCACGAATCGCGCCTGCCAGAGCCATTTATCGAGCCTCAGAACAGGGCGCGCGCCCGGTCTGTCGCCCTGCGCCGCCAAGCCTCAGACCTTGCCCTTGAGCGCGAGCAGCGCGGCAAAGGGATTGTCCGGGTCGATGGGTTTTTCGGCGCGCGGCGGGCGGGCCTCGAAATTCCGGGGCTTCTCGGCATCGTTCTTGCCGGGCTTTGCGCCCTTGCCCCTCGGCTTGCCGCCGCCCTGCCCGCCCCGCGGACCATCGGAATGGTCGCGCTTCGGTCCGCGGTCCTGACGGCCTTCCGGACGGCCTTCGGAAGCCGCTCCCCGGCGCGCCTGCTGTCCTTCGCCCCCGGCAGCGCCTTGGTCAGCACGCGGGCCGCGCGGTCCACGGCCCTGCCGCTGCTGACCCTCTGCGCCCCGATCCCGGCGCGGACGCGGTGCCCAGGTGAAGGTGATGAAGGCCTCCATCTCGACCGGCGCCTCCGGCACGGCTTCGCCGGTTTCGGCTGCCGGGGCCACCGTGTCCACCGTCTCCGGCACTTCGGCTGTCCCCTCGGCCGCATCTGCCGGTGCGGCGTCCGACAGTTCGGGTGTCCCCTCGGCCGATTCTGCCGGTGCGGCATCCTGTTCCACCTCGGGCACCGCCTCGGATGCGGCCTTGGAATCAGCGTCGGTCGCTGCCTCGGGGACAACCTCAGGCGCAATCTCCGGGGCCGGTTCGGGGATCGCCTCAGGCGCCACTTCCCGCAGCTTGGGCCGCTCGCCCCGCTCGGCCTTGTAGCCCAGACCGCCCATCAGATCGGCGAACTGGTCCAGCGTCATGCCGGTGATCGACAGCATGTCCGGCGTCGCCTCGAACCCGCCCCGGCTGTCCTTGGCGCGCAAGAGGTCGGCCAGCCGCTCCAGCATGTCGATGCGGATCGCACGGCTGCCCGACGGATGATAGCCCGCCAGCGTGTAATGCTGTTTCGGCACTTCCGCGATGTTCGGGATCGTCACCAGCCCCGGCGGCGGGCTTTCGGGAAATTCCTGCAAGCCGTTGAAGAGGCTCCACAACACCAGTCGCAACCGGGTCGGCGCGGGCTTCAGCAGCAAGGGCTGGAAGATCGTGTATTGCCCGAAGCGCACGCCATGCTTGCGCAGCGCGCCCCGCGCCTCCTGATCGAGCGTTTTCACATCCTCGGCCACGGCCTCGCGCGGCAAAACCCCCAGCGCCTCGACCAGCCGGAAGGCAAAGCCGCGTGCCATGCCGGTCAGCGTCTCGTCGCGTTGAAGGTTCGCCAGTGGCTCGAACAGGGCTGTCACCTTGCGGTCGATGAAATGCTGCAAGCGCCGGCGCACCTTTTCGGCAACCTCGGGGCCTGCATCCTCGTCCACGAAAGCCTCGACGCCCGGGCGCAGCGCATCGGCCCCCGCGACCAGCTTGCCCACCGCCTGCGTGCCCCACATCAGGCCACCCTGTTCGGTGAAGTCCAGCTCGGTATCCGGCGCGTTGTAGAACCGGTCCGACCGCAGGTGGAACTCGGGTTTCAGCGCCTGAACAGCCGCCGCACGCAGAGTGCGCGCCTCGTCGGGCGAGGCGGTCCCGTCCTGCCGGAAGCGGAACCCTTCCAGACGGCCGATGAACTCGCCCTCAACCGTCACTTCGCCCTTGTCATTCACCTCGGCCACAAGGCTCTCCTTCTGTTTCAACCGGCGCATCAGCACGGATGTGCGCCGGTCTACAAATCGCTGGGTCAGCCGCGCGTGGAGCGCATCCGACAAACGGTCTTCTACAGCGCGCGTTTCCTCGCGCCAATGGGATTCGTCAGCAACCCATCCCTTGCGTTGTGCCACATAGGTCCATGTGCGGATGAAGGCGAGCCGTCTTGACAGAGTATCGATGTCGCCCTCGGTCCGGTCAATGCGCGCCACCTGCACAGCAAGCCAGTCCGACGGCACGCCGCCCATCCGCAGAAACTCGAATATACGCAAGAGCAGCGTCGCGTGATCCGTCTCGGACATGCCCCGGAAATCCGGCACGCGACACACATCCCACAAGAGCCGCACATCCTGCGGGCCGCGCACCGCATCGCGCACCTCGGGCATGGCCGCCAGCGCCTTGAGCGCCAGCACATCATCGGCATCGCGCGCCCGGCTCAGCCATTCGTTGTTGGTATGTTTCTCCAGCGCGCCGATCAGCCGGTCGATGGTGCCATAATCCGGCACCTCGTTGCGCCAGGAAAGTTTTTGGACGGGCAGGAACCGATGTTCCTCGATGGCCTCGATCACCTCCTCGCCCAAGGGCCGCGCCTCGCCCGTCACGCCAAAGCTGCCCGGCGTCATATAGCGCCCCGCCCGGCCCGCGATCTGCGCCAGTTCCTGCGGCGTCAACCCGCGCATGCGCCGCCCGTCGAATTTCACGGTGGAGGAGAACGCCACATGCCGGATGTCGAGATTGAGCCCCATGCCGATGGCATCGGTTGCGACCAGATAGTCGACGTCGCCATTCTGATAGAGCGCCACCTGCGCATTGCGCGTGCGGGGGGAAAGCGCGCCCATCACCACCGCGCAGCCGCCTTTGGTGCGCCGGATCAGTTCCGCGATGGCATAGACGTTTTCAACCGAGAACCCGACGATTGCCGACCGTTCCGGCAGGCGGCTGATCTTTTTCGATCCGGTATAGGTCAGTTCCGACAGGCGTGGCCGCGCCATGAACTGCACCCCCGGCACCAGCGCCGCAATCGCCGGGCGCATCGTGTCGGCGCCCAGAAACAGCGTCTCGTGCAGCCCCCGCGCCCGCAGCAGACGGTCGGTGAACACATGGCCGCGTTCCGCATCGGCGCAAAGCTGGATCTCGTCTATCGCGATGAAATCGGCGCCGATCTCCTGCGGCATCGCTTCGACGGTGCAGACCCAGTATTGGGTGCGGTCCGGCACGATGCGTTCCTCGCCGGTGACAAGCGCCACGACCGAAGGCCCGCGCAACGCCACGATACGGTCATAGACCTCGCGCGCCAGCAGACGCAGCGGCAGGCCGATGACCCCCGTGCGGTGGCCCAGCATCCGTTCGATGGCGTAATGGGTCTTTCCGGTGTTCGTCGGTCCCAGAACCGCCGTCACCCGCCCGATTGCCTGCATTGGCCTGCCTGTCGGTTACACGTCCTGCCCGGTCGCCTTGACGCGCAACCGTTCTGCCGCCTCGCTTATCCCGTCGAGCCGGGGATGTATAGCGAGCGCCGCCTCATAAACCGCCAGCGCCTCCCGGTCACGGCCGGCATCCTGAAGGATGCGCGCAAAGCCCGTCATGGCGCCGAAATGGCGCGGGTTGAGCCGCAGCGCCTGCGCAATATCCGCCACAGCGGGGCCGAACTGCCCGGCCTGGAAATAGGCTGTCGCCCGCGCGTTCCAGCCTTCGGCAAAATCGGGAGCATGATCGACAAGGGCCGTCAGATGCTCGATGGCCTTTGTCGTGTCGCCCGCCCGCAACGCATCGCGCCCGCGCTGCAAGAGCAGGTCCATGGCGGGAGAGCCGGATTTCGACCATTCGGTGAAGATCTGCCGCTCGATCCGTTGCAGGGCACGCCCCTCGGCCTCGGCCAGTTCGGCAAACAGGCGGTCGAGTTCGGCGCTTTGGGCCTGCACCGCAGGCGACAGCAGCATTATCGCGACAAATGCCGCAACGATACGATTGAGAAAGAGGCGCAAGACTTTCATAAGTCTAGTGTAGCGTGGGCGTTCTGAAATGCCAGAGCCCCGAACGCACGAAACCGCGAACAGAAAGGATGACCCGGGATGAGCGAGATCATTGATGCCGCCGTGGTGGCACTGAGCGAAAAGGTGCAGGGATTCGACGATGGTGTAGCGAAGTTCGTCGTGACCGGCGAAGGCGCGATCATGGTGGATGCAAACGGCGTGCGCGCGGGCGACGAGACCGCCGATGTGACGCTGACCGCGGATGCCGAGACGTTCAAGGCGATTCTCGATGGCGACCTGAACCCGACAGCGGCCTTCATGTCCGGCAAGCTGACGGTGGACGGGTCGATGGGCCTTGCCATGCAACTGGGTGCTGCCCTCGGATGATTGCCGATCCTGCCCCTTTCCACGCCGATCTGGCGGAAGGGCCGGAGGGGGGCCATGCGGTCTGGCTGCGCACGGCGGACGGGGTGCGGATCCGGCTTGGCCTCTGGCCGGCCGGGCCGAAGGGGCGGGTTCTGATCTTTCCGGGCCGCACCGAATATGTCGAGAAATACGGGCCTTTCGCGTCAGATCTCGCGCGGGCGGGCTATGGGGCGGCGGCAATCGACTGGCGCGGGCAGGGTCTGGCCGATCGCCTCGCCCCGGACCCGATGCTGGGCCATGTGGGGCGGTTTTCCGACTACCAGCGCGATATGGCGGCGGTTCTGGCGCATCTGGAGGCGACCGATGGGGAGGCGCCAAGGTTTCTGCTGGCTCATTCCATGGGCGGCTGCATCGGGTTGCGCACGCTGACGGCTGGACCGGCGGGCGGGCTGGCGGTGCGCGCCGCTGCCTTTTCCGCGCCGATGTGGGGCATCCACTTTTCGCCCGGCATGCGGCCTGTGGCGCGGGGGCTGGCACTGGCCGCGCGCGCCACAAGGCAGGGCCTGCGCTATGCCCCCGGCACCGGGGCGCAGAGCCATCTTGCCACCAACAGTTTTGCCGAGAATGCACTGACCCGCGATCCGCAGGTCTATGGCTGGATGCAGGACCATCTGGCGCGCCAACCCGCGCTTGCGCTTGGCGGGCCGGGGCTGCACTGGCTGGGCGAGGCGCTGGCGGAATGTCGCGCGCTCGAACGCGAGCCCCTGCCCGCGCTTGCCGTTCTGTGCCTTCTGGGAACGGCGGAAAGCATCGTGGATGCCCAGGCGGTCCGACGGCAGGTGGCGCGCTGGCCCACCGCCCGGCTGCAACTGCTGGCGGGGGGCGAGCATGAGCTGCTGATGGAACGCGCGCCGCTGCGGGATGTGGCGGTGGCGGCGATTGTCGACCATTTCGACAGCGCGGGATGAGGGGGCGCGGGGGAGGCCGTCTGCCTCCCCCGTCCCGTTCCGGGACTCCCCCTCCGAGGATATTTTCAGACAGAAAAAGAGGGCAGACCGCCCGGCACCAGAAGATGTGCCGGGTCGGGACGGCCCGCGAAATGGTCGAGGATGTTCTGTGCCGCCATCATCCCCATCCGCCGGAATGCGCCTTCGGACATGGCGGCGGCATGCGGTGTCAGGATCAGACGGGGCGCCTGGCGCAGCGGGTGGTCCGGGGGCAGCGGTTCAGGATCGGTCACATCGAGCCCCGCCCCGCCGAGATGGCCGGACACGAGACCTGCGGCCAGCGCCGCCATGTCGATCAGCCCGCCCCGGGCGCAATTGACGATCAGCGCGCCTTTCGGCAGGGCGGCGAGTCTTTGGGCAGAGAGGAGGCCGCGCGTCGACTCTGACAGGGGGCAATGCAGGCTGACGACATCCGCCACGCCCAGCGCGCTGTCGGGATCGGTGGCAATCGCGTAGCCTTCGGCCCTTGCGGCATCAGGTCGGCGCGTCAGCACCGTGACCGCCATGCCCAGCGCGCGGGCAAGATGGCAGAGCCGCGCGCCGCTGGCACCATAGCCGAGAACCAGCAGACGGCGGCCTTCGAGCCCGGTCACGCGCGGCGCAGAGGTTCCGGCCGCCGCCGCCGCCATCTGCGCAGGCAGATCGCGTGCCAGCGCCAGCATCAGCATCAGCGCCTGTTCCGCCACGGCCCCGGCATTGGCGCCGGGCGTGTTCATCACCGCAATCCCGGCCGCCCGCGCGGCCTCCATCGCGATATTGTCGACGCCGACACCATGTTTGGCGATCATCCTGAACAGGCCCACTTCGGAGTCGGAAACAGGACGCACCCGCACCAGCAGCGCATCGGCAGGGTCAAGCTGCGCCCCCGCCATCCGGACCGACCAGCCCGCATCGCGCAAGAGCGCCAGCGCCTCCTCATGCACGGGTTCGGTGACCAGAACGGACGGCACCATCACAACTTGATCTGCGAGAACCCGTCGCGCAGCGCCTTGGACCAGGCATCTGACATGGCGCGGAACTGGTCATCCCCCGCCTCGATCCGGCGGCGTTCCAAGACGCGGCAATCATCCTTGAGGATCACCGCGAGATCGAGCGGCATCCCCACCGAGAGGTTGGAACGCAGCGTCGAATCCATCGACAAAAGCACCGCCTTCTGCGCATCGGCAATGCTCGTATTCGGCTTCACCACCCGGTCGAGGATCGGCTTGCCGTATTTGTGTTCCCCGATCTGCAGGAAGGGCGTGTCCTCGGTGGCCTCGATGAAATTTCCCTCAGGGTAGATCAGGAACAGGCGCATCTCGCCGCCCGCCCGCTGCCCCGCCACGATCAGCGAGGCCGAGGCCCCCTGCGCCATGGCCAGTTTCTCATCCACCTCGGCACGCACCCGGGCAAGCAGGGCCCCGATCATCTCGGCCACTTTCAGCATCGTGGGCGCCTTCATGATCGAGGTGGTTTCATCCGCGCCCGTATCCGCGATCTCGTCGCGCAGCCGCGCCATCGTGGTCTGCGTCACCGACAGGCTGCCCGCAGTCAGGATCACGATGACCCGTTCGCCCGGTTCTTCAAAGGTGAACATCTTGCGATAGGTCGCGATATTGTCGAGCCCTGCATTGGTGCGGGTATCGGACAGAAGGACCATACCTTCATTCAGAAGCAGGCCGACGCAATATGTCATGGGGCTCTCCGGGGACTCACCGGCGCGACACTATTGATCGGCGGGCCGGACTGCAACGGTGACGTCAAGGCTTTCGCGCCCCGGCCCGCGCGCAGTGCCGCGGATGGGGGCGGCGTCCTGTGCGTCCAGTCCCGAGCCCAGCCGGATATAGCGGTCATCCGGGCAGCAGCCATTCGCGGGATCGAAGCCGACCCAACCCAGCCCGTCGATCCAGATTTCCGCCCAGGCATGTGAGGCATCCTCGGCCGCCGCCTCGGAGCCTGCCATCAGATAGCCCGAGACATAGCGCGCCGGCAGGCCCGAAACCCGGGCTGCCGCGATCAGCGCATGGGCATGGTCCTGACAGACCCCCTCGCCCTGTGCCAGCGCCTCGGCGGCGGTGGTCTGCGATTGCGTGACGCCGGGCCGGTAGGCGATTGCCGCCGCGACCGCCTCGGACAAGCGGTGCGCCGCCCCCAACGTGGCCTCCGCGCCCTTTGCCGCCTCGGCCAGTGCCGTGATCGCGGTATCGGCGCGCGTCGGCAGGGTGTCGTCGAGATAGCAGAGCGGTGAGACAAGTTCCTTGTGACCGCGCAGCACCCCCGCGAGATCGACGGTTTCGACGCGGCCCGTCACCCGGACCTCGATCTCGCTCAGCGGCCCCTGCACGGACCAGCCCTGGATGCGGTCCCCCGCCCCGTCGCGGAAGCATCCGCCCATCAGCCCGTCACTGACGCTGACCTGCCAGTCCAGCACCTTCTGCCCGTCAAAGACGGAAGGTGTCAGGCGGTGGCTCTGCACCACGCCACGCACCGGCTGGTCATAGAAATACCGGGTCACATGATCGACACTCAACAACATCAGCGAATATCCCCGCTCAGATAACTGTCATGCACGGCCGCGCCCAGCGCGCCGTTTTCCCCGATGAACCGGGTCAGGAACTCGTGCAGGCCTTCCTCGAAAATATCCTCGGTCCTGAGTTCGGCGAGCCCCGCCATCAGGTTGCGCCCGCGGGCCTGAGCCTCGGTCGACCGCCGATAGCCGCGCGACAGACGGTCGAGATGCTGGTTGGCGCTTTCGATGCAGGTGACGAGAGAGCGTGGACATTGCGCGTTCAGGATCAGGAAATGCGCGATCTTGGCCGCCGTCACATCGCCGCCATAGGCCCAGTGGAAGGCCCGATGCGAGGACATCGCCCGCAAGAGCGTCGTCCACTGGTAATTGTCGAGTTCAGACCCCACCAGTTCCAGTTGCGGCAACAGGACATAATATTTCACGTCGATCAGCCGCGCGGTGTTGTCTGCCCGTTCCAGCGTGTAGCCGAGTTTCAGGAAATCCCAGCCGTCATTGCGCAATTGCGTGGCGTCGATGGCACCGCGCACCTGTGCTGCGTGGCGCATCGTCCAGTCGGTCATGCGCGACAGGTCCAGTTCCGACCGGGGCATGCGTTCAAGCTGGCGCAATTCCTGAAACGCCATGTTGATCGCGTCCCAGACCTGCGTCGTCAGCGCGGTGCGCACGATGCGCGCGTTTTCCCGCGCCGACCCGATGCAGGAGGCGACCGAGGTGGGGTTGTCATGGTCGAAGAAGAGATGGCTCTCGATGTTGCGCTGCACCGGGTCGCCGTATTTCTGCGCAAAGGCGTTGGAGGTGCCGACCGCGCGCAACAGGCTGTCCCATTCGTTGCGATAGCCATGCGCCGAAGGGATCAGCGAGATCCGCGCCCCCACTTCCAGCATCCTTGCGGCGGTTTCGGCACGTTCCATGTAGCGGGCGAGCCAGTAAAGATTGTCAGCCGTTCTGCTCAGCATACCATCACTCCGCCAGCACCCATGTATCCTTGACGCCGCCGCCCTGACTGGAGTTCACCACCAGCGAGCCTTCGGTCAGCGCCACCCGTGTAAGCCCCCCGGGCACCAGTTCAATCCGTTCCCCCACAAGGCAATAGGGCCGAAGGTCGACATGGCGCGGTGCTATGCCTTCCTCGACAAAGGTGGGCGTCGTGGACAGGGCGAGTGTCGGCTGGGCGATGTAATTGCCCGGATCCGCCAGCACCCGTTCACGGAAGGCCGCGACCTGTGCGGCGGTCGATTTCGGCCCCACCAGCATGCCATAGCCGCCCGAGCCATGCACCTCCTTGACCACCAGTTCGGCCAGATGGTCCAGCACATATTTCAGGTCATCCGACTTGCCGCATTGCCAGGTCGGCACATTGTTCAGGATCGGCTCTTCGCCCAGATAGAAGCGGATCATCTCGGGCACGAAAGTATAGACCGCCTTGTCATCGGCCACCCCTGCCCCGGGTGCAGAGCAAATGCTGACCCCGCCCGAGCGGTAGACATCCATCAGCCCCGGAATGCCCAGCATGCTGTCGGGGCGGAAACACAAGGGGTCGATATAGGCGTCATCTATGCGCCGGTAGATCACATCCACCCGGCGCGGCCCTTCGGTCGTGCGCATCCAGACATATTCGCCCTCCACGAACAGATCCTGCCCCTCGACCAGTTCCACCCCCATCAGATCGGCGAGGAAGGAATGTTCGTAATAGGCCGAGTTGAAATGCCCCGGTGTCAGGATCACCACCACCGGCTCGCCATCACATTTCTTGGGCGCCACCGAAGCCAGCGTGCGGCGCAGCTTCTCGGGGTAATTCTCCACCGGCGCGATGCGGTTTTCGCGGAACAGCGCGGGAAACATCCGCATCATGATCTCGCGGTTTTCCAGCATGTAGGACACCCCCGAGGGCGTGCGGCAATTGTCCTCCAGCACGAAGAACTCCTCGGGTCCGGTGCGCACGAGGTCGATCCCGACGATGTGGCTGTAGACCCCCTTGGGCGGCACGATCCCCACCACCGCCTTTTCATAGGCGTCATTCTGATAGACCAGCCGCGCCGGGATGCGCCCGGCCCGCACGATCTCGCCCCGACCGTAGACATCGACCAGAAAGGCGTTGAGCGCGCGCGCGCGCTGCTTGATGCCGCGTTCAAGCTTTGCCCATTCATTGCCGGTGAACACGCGGGGGAACATGTCGAAGGGGATCAGCCGGTCCGGGTCGCCGCCCTCGCCATAGACCGCGAAGGTGATCCCGATGCGGCGGAACAGCGCCTCCGCCTCGGCCTGCTTCATCTGGCGCAATTCATCGGGCATCGACTGCATCCAGCCTTCGAGCCGCGCATAGGGCTCCCGCACAGCGTTGCCGTCATACATCTCGTTGAAATAGGCTGTCACCTGCATCTCCCGGTCATTGCACCCGGCCTTTCGGCCCGTTCTTTTGCCTGTCAGTTAAGCAGTCGATGGGCCTGAGGGGAAGCGCCTGCACGAAATTTCCTGAAAGCTTGTGATTCCGCCCTGATTTTGGGCGGCGGGCGCCCGTTTGCCGGGCAGTTCCGGGTCCGGCCCGATTTGAGCCCCCCGCTGGACAGTGCCAACCCGCTTGGGCAGGTTGCGCGGGAAACCGGAAAGGTGCTGCGATGCAGGATTGCCTGACCAAGCGGATCACTGAACAGGGCTTCCACATCCCGCTCGTCGGCCCAGGCCTCGCGCGCTGAATCATACCGGGGTTTTTCTCCTGTCATCTGCCGCCTCTCGGGATGGGCAGAGATTTCATCAGGCTTAAGGAACTTCCAGGGGCAGGTCATAGCCTTCGACTGCCTCAGGGGCTTGCACCGCCCCACCGAGGCCCCCATCGTCGCGGCCCATGGCGCAGCTTCGAATACTTGACAGATGTGCTGCCGCCCCTTCGGACATCACAACATGGCGCGCTGCGATCAGACCCGACAGATCCCATGCGGACAGATCCGCCAACGTCACGGCCACCCTTCTTGCCGGCTCGACTATCCACAGATGGGCGGGGGGCAGAACGCCCTCCCGCAAGGCTCCCGCACCAGCGGGCGCAAGATCTTACTTCTGAAGTTCGGTCCAGATCGCCGTCTGGATCGCCTGCGCGGCAGGCGAGCAGGTCTGGTTGAACTTGCCTGCCGAGACCAGCTCCGGCGGGATGTTCATCTCGGGCGCGTCGGCCATGTCCTCGGGCATGAACGGCCCCGACCCGGTGATCCCGTTGGCATAGCGCGCGAAGGCCGAGATCATCGCCGCATTCTCGGGTTCCATCACGAAGTTCAGGAACAGCTTGGCATTCTCCACGTTCCGCGCGTCCGACAGGATGCCTGCCGAATCCATCCACAGCGGAAAGCCTTCCTTGGGGTGGCCATAGGTGATGTTCTCGTTGATCAACCGCGCCCGCATGGTCGATCCGTTCCAGTTGACCGAGGCCGCCACGTCATTGTTCGCCAGCTTTTCGGTCATGCCGTAATCCATCGACATCCAGTGCGGCTTGGCCGCCATCAACAGGTCGCGCACCTTGCGCATGACTTCCAGATCCTCGGAACAGCGGTCCCCGCCGACATAGGAAATCGCCAGCATCATCACATCGGCCATTTCCGGCACAACGTTGATCTTGCCCTTCAATTCATCCGGCGGGTTCAGCCAGATGTCCGAGGTGTTCACGTCGCCCGAATAGACCGTGGAATTCACCGCAACCCCGGTGGTGCCCCATTGCCACGGAATGGTGTGCTTGCGGCCCGGATCCCAGTCCACATTGACCCATTCCGGGGCGATATTGGCGTGGTTCGGCATTTCGGCAGGGTCCAGCTCCATCAGCAGGCCCTTTTCCACGAAGATCGGCACATAGGAGTTGGAGGGCACCACGATGTCATAGCCATGCCCCCCCGCCTCGATCTTGGCCAGCGCCGTGTCGTTGCTGTCATAGTCGGTGACCGTCACCCTGACATCGAACTCTTTCGAGAATTTCTCGATCAACTCGGGGCTGGTGTAGTTGCCCCAGTTGAAGATGTTGAGTTCGCCCGCCGCCTGCGCGAGCGGGGCGCTCGCGAAGGTCAGCGCGGTGGCCATCAGCAGTTTCTTCATTTTTTCTCTCCTTGTTGGTCGGTTTTGTCTTGGGTCGTGCGGATCTTCAGGTCCGCTTTCGGGTCAGCAGAAAGAACAGCGTCAACAATACCACGGTCAGCCCCAGAAGGGCGGTGGAAATGGCGTTGACCTCGGGGGTGATGGCGCGGCGCATCTGGCCCAGCATGTAGGTGGGCAGCGTATCCTGCCCGCCTGACTTCACGAATTCGGTGATCACCACGTCATCCAGACTGATGACAAAGGCCAGCATCGCGCCTGCCGCAATCCCCGGTGCCATCAAGGGCAGGGTCACGCGCCGGAACGTCAACCAGGGCGAGGCGTAAAGGTCTGCCGCCGCGGTTTCCAGTGTCAGGTCCATCCCCTCCAGCCGCGCGCGGATCGGAAGATAGGCGAAGGGCACGCAAAAGGCGGCGTGGGCCACGATCAGATAGCCCAGCCCGGTATAGCCGGTTGCCACCTTGATCTGCGCAAAGAAGATCAGCAGGGCCACGGCGGTCACGATTTCGGGCACCATCAGCGGCTGGTTGATCACCACATAGATGAAGGTCTGCCCCTTGAACGCGCGCCGCCGGGTCGTCGCAAGGGCCGCCATCGTGGCAACCACCGTGGCGATGCCTGCGGCAAAGGACGCGATGATGAGCGACCGCATCGTGGCATCCTTGATCGCCTGATTTCGCCAGGCGTCGCCATACCAGTGCAGCGAAAACCCCTGCCACACCGCAACCGACGGGCCCGAGTTGAAGGAATAGGTGACCAGCGTCACGATCGGCAGATAAAGCAGCACGAAAGCGGCAATCGCCACAGCCGCAAATCCCGGCAGGTGAGAGGCAGAGAAGCTGCGCTCAGCCATGCGGACTGCTCCCTTTCGTGGCCACACGGACATAGATCAGAAGGGCCACCATCACGATCACCAGAAGCGTCATCGACAGCGCCGCCCCCAGCGGCCAGTTGCGCCCCTGTCCGAACTGCAACTCGATGAAATTGCTGATCATCATGTTCTTGCCCCCCCCCAGCACGCGCGGCGTGACATAGGCCCCGAGCGAGGGCACGAAGACCAGGATCGAACCGGCAATGATCCCCGGCTTCACGATGGGCAGGATCACCCGGCGCAGCATCTGCCAGCGGCTTGCATAAAGGTCGTGCGCGGCCTCCAGAAGCCGCATGTCGAACCGGTCGATGGCGGCGAAAAGCGGCAGCACCATCAGCGGCAGATAGACATAGGCCATGCCGATCAGCACGGCGGTATCGGTATAGACCACCTGGATCGGCCGCTCGATCATACCCAGTTTCATCAAGGCGGTGTTCATCACGCCTTCGTTGCGGATCACCTCGCTGATCGCGAAGGTGCGGATCAGAAGGTTGGTCCAGAACGGAATGGTAATCAGGAACAGCCATATCGCCCGTTGCGAGGCGGGGCGGGTGGCAATGAACCAGGCAGTGGGAAATCCGACGGCAAAGGTGATGGCCGTGGTCATCAGCGACAGCTTCACCGACCGCCAGAAGATCGTCAGATGGGCATCGGCGAGCTTCAACTCGCCATCGAATATATCGCGGGTGAACAGGATCCCGACCCAGCCGTCCCATGAAAACTGCCAGATGACGTTGCCATAGGTGCCCGGCGCCAGGAACGAATAGACCAGCATGATCAAAAGCGGCCCCGAGGCCGCCAGAAACAGCAGCGCCAGCGCCGGCGCCGACAAGGCCCAGGCCCTGCGGGCAGAGGCGGCGCGGGCTTCGGCTTCGGCGTCGCGCATGCCCGTCAATCCCCCAGAACCTGTGCGGCACCGTCTGCAATGCGCAGGCCCATGGCCGCGCCCCGCACCAGATCCGCCTCACCCGACACCGGGCTTTGCACGCGCGCCACAACCTCGACCCCGTCCGACAGCGCCAGATGGCAATGCGTATCGGTTCCGAAATACACCCAGTCGCGCAGGGTGGCGGGGATGCTGTCGGGATCCCCTGGCGGCACGATCCGCACCTGTTCCGGCCGCACCGCCACCGTCACCCGCCCCGCATGGTCCGCACCTTCCACCTCGATCAGCGCGCCGCAATCCAGCCGCACGCCCCCGGGCGCGGCGGTGCCCATCAGGAAATTCGTCTCTCCGATGAAATCCGCCACAAAGCGGTTGACCGGCCGCGTGTAGATCTGGCGTGGGGCCCCCACCTGCTGCACGCGGCCTGCCGACATGACGGCGATCCGGTCCGACATGGTCAGCGCCTCTTCCTGATCATGCGTGACAAAGACGAAGGTGATGCCGGTTTCGGTCTGCAAGCGCTTGAGCTCGATCTGCATTTCCTTGCGCAGCTTGAGGTCCAGCGCCGACAGCGGTTCATCGAGCAACAGGACGCGCGGCTGCGGGGCCAGCGCCCGCGCAAGCGCCACGCGCTGCTGCTGCCCCCCCGACAGTTGCGATGTCTTGCGGTCGGCGAATGTGTCCAGCTTGACCAGAGACAGCATCTCATCCGTGCGCGATGCGACTTCGGCGCGCGGCTTGCCCTGCATTTCCAGCCCGAACGAAATATTCTGCGCCACCGTCAGATGCGGGAACAGTGCATAGGACTGGAACACCGTGTTGACCGGCCGACGGTTCGGGGGAAGTGCGGTGATGTCCTGCCCGTCGAGCAGAATCGTGCCCGAGGTTGGCGCTTCGAAGCCCGCGATCAGCCGCAGCAAGGTGGTCTTGCCACACCCCGAAGGGCCGAGAAGGGTGAAGAACTCCCCTGCCCCGATGGTCACCGAAACATCGTCCAATGCCCGCACCGCCGACGCCCCTTGCCCGAATGCCTTTACGGCATTGCGCACCTCGATCCCCGTGGCTGCGTTCACATGTTTCTCCCCAACCTCACCGCTGTCAGGTTAGACGGGGGATTTCCGGCCTGTCCACCAGTTCTTTGATCATTTTTCGCGCGGTCAGGCATGAAGCGGCGGCAGACAGTGCGCCCAGGGGGCAGCCCGCTCAAGTTCTGCACAAACTGCGATCAGGGTTTCGTCATCCCCGAACCTTGCGGCCAGATGTATGCCGATGGGCAGGCCGCCCGGTGACATTGCCAGCGGCACAGAGGCTGCGGGCTGTCCACTGGCATTGAACACCGCGCAGAACGGGGAATAGGCAAAAACGCCCTCGGGGCCGATGCGATAGGCGACGTAATCTTCGGTCGCATGGTTGAAGCGGCCGACGCGGGCGGGTGGTTCGGCCAGCGTGGCCGACAGGATGATGTCGCATCCGGTGCCGGTTTCGGGGTCGAATACCGCGGCCATCTCGCGGCCAAACGCATGGATCTGGCCGACCGCTTCCAGGTATCGCGTCGGGTGCAGCGTTTCGGCGTGGCGCATCGCCCCGCGCGCCACGCCTTCCACATCGCCCTGCCGCAGGTCGCGGCCCAGGGATGCGAGGCGCGACCGGATCGACAGCGCCGACCCGATCGCCACGATGTCCGTCCAGGCCCGCATCATCGAGGCGATACCGACCAAGGGGCGGCCGGGTTCGACGTGATGCCCCAGACTTTCCAGCAGATGCCCCGCCCCCCGCACCGCCGCCGCCACGTCAGAGTCAATCGGCTCGCCTGTGAAGGTGGTGTCGCAGATCATCACGCGCAGCCGCCGGGGCGGTCGGCTGATCGCGTCGGCATGGCTCCGATGCAGCGGGGGGGCCCAATAGGGTGCCCCGCAGTCAGCCCCTGCGCAGGCATCCAGCATCACGGCGGTATCGCGCACCGACCGCGTCAGAAACCCGTCGATTGCCATGCCCGCCCAGCCTTCACCGGCATAGGGACCATCCGGCAGCCGCGCCCGGGTCGGTTTCATCCCGAACAACCCGCAACTGGAGGCCGGGATCCGCACCGACCCGCCCCCGTCCGACCCATGGGCAAAGGGCACGATCCCTGCCGCCACCGCAGCGCCCGCCCCCCCTGACGACCCGCCGGGGGTATGGTCGGGGTTCCAGGGGTTGCGGGTGGGAGCGCCGTAGACCGCAGCCTCGGTCGCAGCACCGATACCGCCTTCGGGGGCGGTGGTGCGGCCAAAGGCCACCACCCCGGTCGCACGGATCCTGTCCCAGATCGCGCTGTCCCGGCCATAGCGCGTCTCCTTCCACAACCGCGACCCCATATGCGACGGAAATTCCACCGCCTCGGCCCCCAGATCCTTGAGCAGGAAGGGAACGCCCCGGAACGGCCCGCGCGGCAGGCCCGCCGCGATGGCAGCGCGGGCAACAGGCTCCTGCATCAGGACAACGGCATTCAGAGCGGGGTTCAGGCGCGCCACCGCGTCAAGTGCTGCGTCCAGAAGTTCGGTCGGCGTGATTTCACCGCGCGCAACCATGGCGGCGCAGGCAGTGGCATCGGGAAGGACGGATGACATGGACGACACCTTTCGGTTTCAGAATGTGGACCTGGCCCTGCGGTTCGCGCAGATCACCACCGCCTGCGCTGCCGGAAACATCTAGAGGCGGGCATGTGCGCTCATGCAAGCTTTGTCGTGCAGTGCCGGGCTCGACGCCTTGCGCCTCGCGAATGGCCTGCGCCATGATTTCCGGCGTCATCGGCTTGGCATGGTGTCCGTCGTTTCGTCCCGTCAGGAAAGGATGGCGATCCCCCGCCATCGCGTCTGCCGTTGTGGCAAGCGCGGTGGCCTGGTAATCCCCCCGTTTCTAACGGGGTTCATTCGTAGAATTTTCGCGGCCATTTCCGGTTTCTGGGCGGGTGTGATGCCGCCGGTGCCCATCTTCGGGCACCCTGCCGGATGCAGAACCTGAAGGCTTTTTGCGCGGCCCGGGTCCGGGCTGGTCGCAAGGTAGGCTTGCACAAGACCGCGCAACCCACCATCATGATGGAAATACGTCATTTCGTCATGACAGAAGGATCGCGCATATGGCAAACCGTCCGACGTTGCGCGATGTCGCCCGCGAGGCGGGGGTCAGCGTCACTACCGTTGACCGTGCCTTGAACGGGCGGATGCGGGTGCGTGAAGACACGATGCGCAAAATCGCGGATGCTGCCCATCGTGTCGGATATCATGCACACGGATTGCTGGCGCAGAACCTTGATACCAGCAAACCCGAAATGACATTCGGATTCCTGCTGATCAAAAAGTCGCAGGAATTCTACCAGAACTTCGTATCCGAAATTGAACGGGCCGTGCAGGCGCGCACCGGTATTCGCGGGCGGGCGGTGATCCGGTTTGCTTCGTCCCAGTCGCCCGATGATTTTGCTGATGCCTTGCGCACCTTGGGTGAAAAATGTGATGCCGTTGCCGCCACAGCCGTCAACCACCAGCGCCTGACGCAGGCAGTCGAAGAATTGCAGGGCCGTGGCGTTCCCGCTTTTTCGCTGCTCAATGATTTCGCCCAGGGCGTGCGGCGCAATTACATCGGGCTGAACAACATGAAAATAGGCCGGATCGCGGCGTGGATGGTGACAACCCGTGCGCGCAAACCCGGCAAGCTTGCGGTTTTTGTGGGTGGCAACCGTTGGCACGGGCACGATCTGCGCGAAGTCGGGTTCCGGTCCTTCGTGCGTGAACTGGCACCCGAATTCACCGTCCTGGAAACTTTGGTTAACCTTGAAACCCGCCAGCTGACCTATGAGGCGACACTGGATCTGGTGCGCCGCCATCCCGACCTTGCCGGCATTTACATCGCCGGTGGCGGGATGGAGGGGGCGATTGCCGCCTTGCGCGAAAGCCACGCCCGCCCGCGCATTGCGCTTGTTGTTAACGAATTGACCAACGACAGCCGCAACGCTTTGGCCGATGGCTATGTCACGATGGTGATTTGCACGCCTTTGTCCGAACTCTGCACCGATCTTGTTGATCTGATGGTGCAAGCTGTCGAGGCAGGCGGCGAAGGTGTGGCGGGCCAGCATTTCCTGGAGCCCCGGATTGTTCTGCCCGAGATGCCATGAATGAAGAAAATACGTCATTTTGCAGGCGCAGAAAACCATCATTTATGACGCGAAATCTTGCCCCTTGGATTGACCGAAGGGCGAGGGCTGCGCAGGGTCCACGCAGCATACGCCCTTTTGAGAGCCGCGGAGAGCCTGATGAAATTCGCCCTGAACCAGATGACCGTGCCGAATTCATCCTTGGCAGAGTTTCTTGATCTGGCGCGCGACCTTGGTTGCGTCGGCGTCGAACTGCGCAATGATATCGACGGGCTTGGCAGGCCTTTCTTTGACAACCTGCCAGCCCATGAAGTGGGCGATATGGTCCGGCGGCGCGGCTTGCGCTTTCTGGGTTTAAGTCAGGTTTACCCGTTCAACAACTGGAACGATGATCGCGCCGCCGAGGTCGCGGCGCTGATTGCAAATGCAAAACAGGCAGGTGCCGAAACCATCAGCCTGATCCCCTGCAATGACGGCACGGGCGGTGCCGAAGGTGAACGGCAGGCCAATCTGCGCGTCGCGCTGAAGGGCTGCTATCCGCTGCTCGTCGCGGCGGATATGGTGGCGCTGGTGGAACCTTTGGGGTTTGGCCGGTCATCTTTGCGGTCAAAAACCGAACTGGTCGAGATGATCGCAGCGCTTGATATGGCTGGCCGGTTCTTGGTGGTGCATGACACATTCCACCACACGCTGGCGGATGGCGGACCACTTTATCCACAGCAAACCGGCATTGTGCATATCTCTGGCGTGACAGACCCCGCCCTGACGGTGGATGCGATGGAAGATGAACATCGCGTGCTGGTCGATGCCAATGACCGGCTGGGCAATATCGAACAGATCAATGCCTTGCTTGCCGCAGGGTATGACGGGGCGTTCAGCTATGAATGTTTCGCGCCCGAAATTCAGGCGATGACCGACCCGCTTTGGTCGCTGCGCCGGTCAGTCGATTACATTTCCGCACGTATTCAGGCGCAAGCCGCCTGACCGGACGGGTATTCCGACACAAGATCAAGGTGCGTCGGACACCAAAACTGGGAGGAGCCAGAAATATGAAAAAGACCCTGCTTGCCGCCACGGCTGCGACTGCATTGATGTCAACTGCGGTTGTCGCACAAGATGTCGGCGTATCGATGGCGCTGTTTGATGACAACTTTCTGACCGTATTGCGCAATGGAATGATCGAACGTGCCAGCGGAATGGACGGTGTGAACCTTCAGGTCGAAGACGCGCAGAACGACGTTGCCCGCCAGCTTGACCAGATCAACAACTTTGTGGCGTCCGGTGTATCCGCGATCATCGTGAACCCGGTCGACACCTCTGCCACCGAAGCGATGACCAACGCAGCCGCCGCTGCCGGTGTGCCGCTGGTTTACGTGAACCGTCAGCCTGTCAACATGGACACCCTGCCTGAAAATCAGGCCTTTGTTGCATCCAACGAAATCGAATCCGGCACGCTTGCCGCGTTTGAAGCCTGCAAACTGTTGCGCGCTGCGGGCAAAAGCGAAGGTGCCAACATCTATATCCTGATGGGTGAGCTGTCCAACCAGGCTGCCGTGCAGCGCACCAAGGATTTTGACGATATCCTTGGCATCGACATGTGTTCCTTCATGAACGTCGTGGACCGCCAGACCGCCAACTGGTCCCGCGATCAGGCGCAGGATTTGATGACCAACTGGCTTTCCTCGGGCGAGCCGTTTGACGCCGTGCTGGCCAACAACGACGAAATGGCCATCGGTGCCATTCAGGCGATGAAAGCGGCCGGTATTTCGATGGATGATGTCATCGTGACAGGTGTGGACGCCACGCAGGATGCCTTGGCCGCGATGCAGGCCGGTGATCTGGATGTGACCGTTTTCCAGAATGCCGCAGGACAGGGTTCGGGCGCGTTGCAAGCAGCACTTGATCTGGCCGCAGGCAGCAATGTGGCACCAAAGGTGTTCATCCCGTTCGAGTTGGTCACCCCTGCGAATGTCGCTGACTACGTCAGCGCGAACTGATCGCTGTCAGACCTGATCGCAAATCTTGGGGGCGGTAGACGATACCACCGCCCCCGCGTTGCGACCCAAGAAAGGAATTTCGTCATGGCGGAAGCAAGTTTCGGCATCGGAGGTTTGAAATACGACCACAAGAAACGCCAAAGACCCCCCGAACTGAACATCCTGTTGGCGCTGGTCCTGATCATCGCGGTGTTCGAGATACTGGGGCAGATCCTGCCTTACATGAACGGGCAGAGCTTTCTGTTCGACACGCAAGGCCGCTTTGACAGCATGTTCAACGAAGCGCGGCTGAAGATCATCATTCTTCAGATTGCGATTATCGGGATTATCGCGCTGGGTGTGACACAGGTCATTCTGACCGGCGGGATTGACCTGTCATCAGGGTCTATCGTCGGGGCCACCGCCATGATCGCGATGAGTTTTGCCCAGATCGGCGAAGTCAATGGCAACGCCAACACCCGTGCGGTTTTCTTTGACCAAGGCTGGGTCGATCTGCCGGTGCTGATCCCTGTCATGGTGGGACTGACCTGTGGTCTTTTGGCAGGTTTGGTCAATGGGCTTTTGGTCGCCTACACGCGCATCCCGCCGTTCATTGCGACCTTGGGGATGATGGTCGCCGCACGCGGCACGGCCAAATGGTGGACCAAGGGTCAGCCGGTTTCCTTTCCGACAGAAAGCTATGCCACCATCGGCGCAGAGATGACGCCGGTCTATATCTTCCTGGCACTCGCAGCCTTGTTCTACGTCGTCATGCGCCATACCGTTTACGGCAAGCATACCTATGCGATCGGGTCCAATATTGATGCGGCGCGCATGTCGGGGATCAATGTGCAGCGACACCTGACGCTTGTTTACACCATCGCCGGTGGTCTGGCCGCAATTGCCGCCATCGTGCTGAGTTCCAAGAACCTGACAGCGCAGGCCGGTATGGGCGTGATGTATGAACTCGACGCCATTGCGATGGCCGTAATCGGGGGCATTTCCCTGCAAGGTGGTCGCGGGTCGATCATCGGCACCGTGCTGGGGGCCTTGATCTTTGGTGTCATCATCTCTGGTTTCACCTTCTTGCGGCTTGACGCCTATTATCAGGAAATGGCGAAAGGCGGGATCATCGTCGGGGCCGTCGTGCTGGACCAATGGCGTCAGCGCCGCGCCGCACAGCGGATATGAGGAAGGATTTGACCATGGCCGACATCATTCTCGAAACCCGTGGATTGACGAAACACTACGGCGGCGTGCAAGCGCTGGAAGACGCGAATTTTGTCCTGCGCAAAGGCGAACATGTCGCCATCATGGGTGATAACGGCGCAGGCAAATCGACCTTCGTGCGCCAGATCACCGGGGTAGAGCGCCCGACCCGTGGCGAGATTCACTTTGACGGCAACAAGGTGGATTTCACCGGCCCACTCGACGCCCGAGAAGCAGGGATCGAGGCAGTGTTCCAGACCCTTGCGCTGGCCGATCATCTGGATGTGCCCGACAATCTGTTTCTGGGGCGCGAAAAGACCAAATGGAATTGGCTGGGGCCGTTCCGTTTGCTTGATTACAAGGCGATGCACGCCGAAACGCGTGCCGCACTGGAAAAGACGGGCGTCAAAATCCCGTCGATCCGCAACACGATCCAGTTCATGTCCGGCGGTCAGCGGCAATGTGTGGCCATCGCGCGCACGGCGACGTTTCATTCCAAGCTGACGATCATGGACGAACCCACCGCCGCTTTGGGGGTGCAGGAAACCGCGCAGGTCGAAAACATCATCCACACCTTGAAAGAGGCGGGCGAACCTTTGGTCCTTATCAGCCACAACATGCGTCAGGTGATGGACCTCTGCGACCGGATCGTGGTGTTCCGGCGCGGGCGGATCTGCGCCAATCTGCGCAAAGAAGACACCAACGGCGAGGATGTTGTCGCCTATATCACCGGGGCAAAAACCCAGCCTGAATATCAGTTCGAAGGCACGTAACATCCGCCTGTGATCGCAATGATAAACCAATACAGAGGTCCAGATGACGACAAGATTTGCAGTTCTCGGTGCAGGCCGCATCGGGCAGGTGCATGCGCGGGCGATCAACGCTGTGGATGGCGCGACGCTGGTGGCAGTTGCCGACCCTGTCGCGGCAGCCGCGCAAGCCGTGGCCAGCCAGTATGGCTGCGAAATCCGCGAAATCGCGCAGATCGAGGCGTCTGACGATATCGACGCTGTCGTCATCTGCACCCCGACAGACACCCATGCAGATCTGATCGAACGCTTTTGCCGCGCAGGCAAGGCCGTGTTTTGTGAAAAACCCGTTGATCTGGACGTCGCCCGCGTGCGCGCCTGTTTCAAGGTGGTGCAGGCAACATCGGGCCGCGTCATGGTGGGTTTCAACCGCCGCTTTGACCCCGACTTTGCCGCAATCAAGGCCGCAATTGACGAAGGCCGGATTGGCGATGTCGAGATGATCACCATCACCAGCCGCGACCCCGGCGCGCCGCCCTATGACTATATCACGCGGTCAGGCGGTATTTTCCGCGACATGACGATCCACGATTTCGACATGGCGCGCTGGCTGCTGGGCGAGGAGGTGGAAACGGTCATGGCGCAAGCTTCTGTCCTGACGGACCCCAAAATCGACGAGTTGGGCGATTATGACAGCGTCAATGTCATCTTGCGCACCGCCAGTGGCAGACAGGCGATCATCACGAATTCACGCCGCGCCTCTTATGGCTACGACCAGCGGATCGAGGTGTTGGGCGCAACCGGCATGCTGTCTGCACGCAACCAGCACGAGGCGAATATCGAGATTGCGGATGCATCGGGCTTTCACGCTGCACCATTGCTCAATTTCTTCATGACGCGCTACACCGCCGCTTACGCTGCTGAAATTGCAGCGTTTGTTGCAGCGCTTGGTGATGGTTCGGCCATGCTCCCCACGATCGAGGACGGGTTGAAAGCGCTGGAACTGGCCGAGGCCGCGCTGACATCGGCCCGGACCAATCGGGCCGTCACACTCAGCCATTGAGCATCATGTGCGGGCGGCTTTCGGACTGCCTGCCTTTGTCGGTGACAACACTGGCGCGGAACGGAGAAAAAAGAATGTCCAAGGCTCTTGATCTTATCACCATCGGGCGGTCATCCGTTGATCTCTATGGCGCGCAGGTGGGCGGGCGGCTGGAGGATATGGGCGGGTTTGCCAAATACATCGGCGGCAGCCCGACGAACATCGCCTGTGGCACAGCGCGTCTCGGGCTGCGCTCTGCCGTTATCACCCGTGTCGGCGACGAACATATGGGCCGGTTTATCCGCGAACAACTGACCCGCGAAGGCGTTGATACGCGCGGTGTCGTGACAGACCCCGACCGGCTGACCGCCCTGGTGCTGCTGGGTATCCGCGACGAGGACAGCTTTCCCCTGATCTTCTACCGCGAGAATTGCGCCGACATGGCGCTGAGCGAGGATGACATCGACGAAAGCCTGATCATGCAGGCCCGCGCCTTGCTGCCGACGGGCACGCATCTTAGTCACCCGCGGACCGAAGCCGCTGTTCTGAAAGCCCTGCGGCTTGCACGCAAACACGGGCTGAAAACCGCACTGGACATCGACTACCGCCCGAATCTCTGGGGTTTGGCGGGGCATGGCGATGGCGAAAGCCGCTTTGTGGAAAGTGCGGCTGTCACTGCCAAACTGCAAAGCCATCTGCATTTCTTCGACCTGATCGTCGGCACCGAAGAAGAATTTCACATTGCGGGTGGCACGACCGACACGATCGCGGCCTTGCGCGCCGTGCGTGCCGTGTCAGATGCCGTGCTGGTTTGCAAACGTGGCGCGGCGGGCGCTGTCGCCTTTGACGGTGCTGTCCCAGATGGGCTCGACGCAGGCCAGGCCGGCCCGGGCTTTCCGATTGAGGTGTTCAATGTTCTTGGCGCAGGTGACGGGTTCTTTTCGGGGTTGATGAAAGGCTGGCTGGACGGGGCGGATTGGCCCACGGCGCTGACCTATGCCAACGCCTGCGGGGCTTTTGCCGTGTCGCGGCATGGCTGCACGCCGGCCTATCCGTCACTGCCCGAGCTGGAATTCTTTCTCGATCGCGGCATTTCCCAGCCCGATCTGCGCAACGATGCAGCACTGGAACAGATCCACTGGTCCACCAACCGCGCCCGCAATCATGGGCCGGACCTGCCCGACATCCGCATCTTTGCCTTTGATCACCGGATGCAGCTTGAGGCTCTGCCAGACTACACGCTCGAAAAAGGCACCACTTTCAAAGGCCTTTGTTTGCAGGCTGCCCTTGGCGTGCAGAACGGACAGGCAGGCTATGGCATCCTGTGCGACGACCGGATCGGGCGGCGGGCGTTACATGCGGCCTCGGGCACCGGGCTGTGGGTCGGGCGGCCTTGCGAGTGGCCGGGGTCGCGCCCTTTGACGCTGGAACCATCCCTAGGCCCCGATTGCGGCGGTCTGCAGGATTGGGCGCGCGGCAATGTGGTCAAGGTCTTGTGCTTTTGCCATCCCGATGACGACGCATCGATCTGGGCGGATCATATCGCCACGGTGAACAGGCTCTTTGTGGCCGCGCGCCGCAACGGGCTGGAATTCCTGCTCGAAGTGATCCCGTCGAAGGTCGGCCCTAGTGATGACGACACCACTGCAAGGGTCATCAAACGGTTTTATGCCGCAGGCATCTATCCCGACTGGTGGAAGCTGGAACCGCTGACGACCCATGCCGCATGGGCCAATGCGATTGCAGAAATCGAGGCGCATGACCGTTATACACGGGGCATCGTTGTGCTGGGGCTGGACGCCCCAGAGGCGGCACTATCGGCCAGCTTTGCCACAGCGGCACGGTTTTCGCTGGTCAAGGGCTTTGCCGTGGGCCGGACAATCTTTGGCGATGCGGCGCGGCGCTGGTTTGCGGGTGAACTGGCCGATGCGCAGGCCGTGGCCGAGATGCAGACGCGCTATGCACGACTTTGCGGAATATGGGACAAGGCCCGCGGGCAAGCGCGCGTTGCG
>JBKBNP010000045.1:0-38644 GCA_046295215.1 Pseudorhodobacter sp.
GCGATTACCTCTATGGCGGGGCGGGCAATGACCGCCTCATCGGCGGGCGCGGCAATGACACGCTGGATGGCGGCCTTGGCTGGGACACGGCGATCTATTCGGGGCGGATGGCCGATTACGACGTGCAGGCCAATGCCGATGGCACCACGAGCGTCTTCCACAGCCGCGGCACGCGCGAGGACGGCATCGACCTGCTGGTGAGCATCGAGGTGCTGGAATTCTCGGACGGACGCATGTTCCTCTGACACCGGCCTGAAACGGCCCCGACCCCCGCCTGACCAGAGGGTCAGGCGGGGGTCGGGATCAGCTGCGGTTCGGTTCAAGATCCGGGTCGAGCAGCGGGTTGCGACGGCTGTCCAGCGCCTCGGGATGGGCGGTGAACCAGTCCAGCGTGCAGAACCGGGGGCCGGGATTGCGGCCCTCGAACAGCCCATGGCGCAGGAAATGTCCGGCCGGGTCCATGGCGATGCCCTGCAGGTCGGGATGCGCCGAGAGATACCATGCCGCATCAAAAAGCGGATGGCGCGCCACGGCCGCCTGTTCTGCGGCAAGCGGCCCGCCCGAGGGGCCGGTCTTTCTGCCGAAGCGGGGCCGGGCGGTGCCGAGCCAGGTCGCCTGCCACCGGCACAGCCGCAGTTTCACCTCCAGGCCGGTCACGACCCGCTCCCTGGCGGACAGGGCCGCCTTCAGCCGGGTGGCGGCCAGATCCGCCTGCCGGGCCAGTTCGGCGCGGTGCGCCTCGGTCAGGGCCGCGATCCGCCGGTCCGTATCCGCCGCCGTCCCGGCCCCGGCTTCCGCCTGCTGTCGGGCCAGTCCGGCCCTGTGGGCCTCGGTCAGGGCGGCCTGCGCGGCCTCGAGATCGCCGGTCAGCCAGGCAATGTCCGATTTCAGGTCCGCGATCTCGTCGAAATGGCGGCTGCGCAGCGTGGCGAGGTCGTCCAGCGCGGTGCGGGTTTCGGCCCGGGCCGCCTCCACCGCCTGCTCGCCCGCGCGGGCGAGCGCCGCCTCGCTGTCAAGACGGAGACGGTGCATCTGCGCTGTCAGCCGTTCCAGTTCCGCCGTCAGCACCTGCGCCTCGCGCAGCCGCAGCGTCTGTCCCTGCCCGATCTCGGCCCGCAGCACCGCCGTCTCCAGGGTCGCGGTGCTGCGGGGGTCGTGCGGGGCCTCGTGCCGGACCCCGTGCAACGTGCGGGCTTCGGTTCCGGCCTCTCCTGCGGTTTCGGGGCGCCCGGCTGCGTCCGGCCGGCGGTTCCGGTCATCGACAAGATCCTGGCCCAGACGCGCCAGCATCCCCCGCAGATCCCGCAGGGCCGGTGAATTCGGGGGCAGGGCGGCAAGGGCGGCAAGGCGCGGGTCGGGCGCCTCTCCGGGCAGGACGACCGCGCACCCGTCCTCGTCTTCGAACCGCAGCGCGGGGGTGCCTTGCGCCAGTGCCGCAAGCAGGGCCTGACCCGGGGCGGGGGTATTCTCGCCGGCATCGCCCGTTCCCAGGATCACGAGAACCGCGCGCGGCGAGGCATGCCGGGTCAGCATCCGCGCCAGGGGGGCAGGATCCCCGGGCAGGCCCTCCCCGTCCAGCAGGATGAGGTCGAAGATCTCCGCATCGACCCGGCCGAACGCCTCCACCGGATCGGCCAGCGCCGCGAGATGCGAGAATCCGGCGTAATGCCGCGCGTTATGCGCCAGCAACGCCTCCGGCACGCTGCCGGGACGGGCCGGCTCCGCTTCTGCCCGCCGCCAGTCGCCAAACCCCCAGGCCCGGGCCGGCAGGCCCAGCCTCTCGATGGCCTGACACAGCGCGAAATACGCCGCGCCCGCGCGCAGGCCCAGCCCCAGAACCCTCTCCGGGCGGGCGGTTTCCATCAGCCAGAACAGCAGGGGCAGGCGATGCAGGGCCGCCGTGTCCCCGGTGAAGCGCGGGATTTCGAACAATATGCGGCTGGACAGGACCGGAAGGAGCGCCGCCGGAACTTCGGGAGGGACAGGGACGATGCGGTCGGGGGCAGGGGTCATGGCACGGTTCCGGAAATGTGGATCGCCGCGCTTATAGTCCGGGGCGGCGGCAATGTCAGTCTGCAAGCGGCGGGGGCGGCCCGTTTCACAGCCGCCCGGCCAGACAGGCGAGAAACAGCGCCAGCGTGCCGGTCCGGTGCTGGCGGTAGACCCCCGAGGCCCGCAGCGCGCCGAGCCGCCCCCACAGCCGTCCCCGTCGGGCGCGGGCATAGAGGTCGAGTATCCGGGCGGCCTCGGGCGTGAAGCGGTGGCGCGAGGCGTCCAGCGCGCGCAGGTTCATCTCGTTCCAGGCGGCAAAGCGCCGTCCCATGATGAAGAGCATCCGGTGGATCCGGCCCCGGGCCGTGGTATTGGCCCCGATCGCATTGCCCCTGTGCTGGCGGTAATGCAGCACCGGTTCGGGGTCGCGCAGGATGGTGCCGCCACAGGCGGTGACGATCTGGTAAAGCCACCAGTCATGCACGGCCGCCTCTCCGGCCTCGGTCACGGCGGCGCGGACGATGTCGATGGCGGCGCGGTTCAGCATCATCGTGTTGCCCCCCCCCGCCGATTGCACCAGCGCATTGCGGAAGGAGGGCGGGCGGCGGAACAGCGGCGACACCCGATAGGGCTGCAGCCCGGCATCGCAGATCAGGCTGCGCGCGCAGTAAAGCCCGGGCTGGCCCTCGGGCAGGGTCGCCAGGGCGGACCGGGCGCGGGCCAGCTTGTCGGGAAACCAGACATCATCCTGATCCGAAAGCGCGGCGAGTTCGCTGCCCTCGGGCAGGCTGGCGATCAGGTGGAAGAAGTTCCGCACCAGCCCCCGGCGCGGCCCCTCCAGCACCGTCACCCGATGCGGCGCGGGGCCGTCGCGCCAGCGCGCCGCCGCCTCGGCCAGCAGGGCCGGGCTGTCATCCTGCGAACCGTCCTCCGAGGCGATCAGATCCCAGTCGGGATCGGTCTGCGCGGCGAAACTGTCCAGCTGTGCCGCCAGATGGGCCGCGCCATTGTAAACCGCCATCAGGATGACGATCCGCGGCGGCGGTTGCGGCGGTTGCAGTGGCCGGGAGGCGCTTTCCGTCTCTGTCGCCACCTCTGCTCCTGCCCTTTGGTCGTGCCATGTGTGCCGCCCCTCCGCCTAGCACCGGGGGCCGGAAAAGAAAACCGCCGGGCGGCCGGGCGGCCGGGCCTGCGCGCCGCATTCGGCTGGCCTTTTGGCAAGGCAGGGCTTAAGAGCGGAAACGGCGGCCCGGGCCGGACGGTCCCTTTACGGACCCTGTGGCTGACCCGCTACCGGGCCCGATACCAGGACTGACCAAGGATGTCTCAGGATCTGACGATTTCCCTGCCTGTGTCTTCGCAGGCGCATGATGTCGATGCCGTCCTGCGGATCGGGCAGCGCGAGATCTTCTGGCATCCGCGCCATCTCCGGCCGTCCCGCTATGCCGCGCATCTGCCTTTCCTGTTCTGGCTGATGGCCGATCTGCGCCCCCGGCGCTGTGTCACGCTTGGCCTCGAGACCGGCGTCGCCCATTTCGCGCTCTGTCAGGCCGTCGACAAGCTGGGGCTGGAAACCCGGTGCGACGGCCTTGATGCAGCCCCCGCCCCGGCGCTGCGGGACTACAATGCAGAGCTTTACGGCCGGTTCTCGCAACTGCACCCGCAGGACGATCCTGGGCCGTTTCTGGCGCAGGGCGGCACGGATCTGCTGCTTGTGGACCAGCCGGTAACGGCCGGGCTGCTGGGGCGACTGGCGGCGGACTGGGCCGGGCATCTGGCGCAGCCGGGCCTCATCGTGCTTGCGGGGGTGCAGGAGGCGGCAGGCTGTCCGGAAGCGGCCGCCCTGCTGCAATCGCTGCGGGACCGCTACCGGCATGTCCAGATCGACCATGATGGCGGGGTGCTGGCGCTGGCGACGGGGGGGCAGGGTGACAGCGGCACGGTCCTGCGGCGGTTCGGGGCGCTTGCCGCGCTGCCGCGCTCCGCGTCCGGCTATCCTGCCGTCCGGCAGGTGTTCCGCCGCCTCGGCCAGATGAACACGGCCGTTCTCGACGCCCGGCAGGTCGCCGCGCCCGCGCGCCGTCAGGACGAGGCCCTGCGTCTGGCCCGGGCCACCCAGGCCGGATTGATCGGCCAGCTTGCCGCGCGCGACCGCCGCCTTGCCGAACTGACGCAGGAGCAGCAGACCGGGCAGGAGGCCCGCGCCGGGCTGGAGGCGCGGCTGGAACGGCATCAGGCGGAAATCAACAGCCTCATCGCGCGGCTCGAAGCCCGGGACGCCCCGGAGCGGGCGCGCCCCGCAGCACCACCAGAAATGGCGCCGGAGAGGGTCTTGGCGGCGGACCCGAAGACCGTGCAGGAGGCGCTGGCCGCCGCAGAGATCGAGACGATCCTGCGTCTGGGGGAACGGGACAGCAGGATCTCGGAACTTGCCACCCGGCTCGAACAGGCCGAAAGGGCGCGCGAGGAGCTTGTCGCGCGCAACCGCCAGACCCATCGGGAGGTTGAATTGCTCAGCCTCCGGCTGCAGGCCGAGATCACGGCGCGCGAGGCGGCCGAACAGGCACTGGAGGCCCTGCGCGCCCCGCAGGGCTGACCGCAGGTCTGCTGTCCTGCGGGGCCTGCCCGACAGGGGGCGTGCCGGACGATCTTGCCCCTGCCCGGGGGCAGCGTGCGCTGGCTTCAGCCTTTGTTGGCTGCGGCCCTTCAGGATGGCGCCCGGTTCCCCCCGCTGCCCTTTTCCCCTGGAGCGTCGTCCATGTCCGATCAGTCCACCCGTCTGGGTCTGCCCTATCTGATGCCTGCACAGGCGCAGAAACATGTCACCCATAACGAGGCCCTGGCGCGGCTGGATCTGCTGGTGCAACTGACGGTGCAGACATTCGGGGCCGCCACCCCGCCCCCGCTGCCCCAGGACGGCCGGGTCTGGGCACTGGGGCCGGCCCCCACGGGCGACTGGGCGGGCCAGGCCGGGCGGCTTGCGGCCCGGGTGGACGGGGTCTGGATCTTCATCACCCCGCAGGAGGGATGGCGCGCGGCGCAGATCACCCCCCAGGGACCCGATCTGCGCGTTTTCACCGAGGCGGGGGGCTGGGTCTCCTCGGTGCCCGGGGCGCTGGACAACCTGTCGGGACTGGGGGTGAACAGCGCCCATGACAGCATCAACCGGCTGGCGGTGGCCGGGGCCGCCACGCTGCTGAGCCATGAGGGCGCGGGCCATCAGCTGAAGATCAACAAGGCCGCGGCCTCCGATACCGCCAGCCTGCTGTTCCAGACCGGCTGGTCGGGCCGGGCCGAGATGGGCACGGCGGGCGACGACGGCTTCGCCATCAAGACCAGCGCGGACGGTGCGGCCTGGACCACGGCCCTTGTCGCCTCCGCTGTCGTGACCCCGGGCCTCCCGGCGCTGAGCGCGCCTGCCGGACTGTCGGTGACGGGCCTGTCGGTAACGGGTCTGCTGACCGGCACCGCCGTGACCCAGCATCCGCGCGACATGACGGCGGGGCGACTGCTGCGGACCGGGGATGGCGGGCTGCTGGGCGATGCGGTGCTGTTGGGCAGCAGCGACGATCTGGATACGCTGTCGGGCAACGGCTTCTATTGCTGGACCAATTCCAACGCGCCTCTCAACGCGCCCCAGCCGGCCTTCGGCCAGTTGCTGCATGTCCAGCGCAGCGGCGCCAGCCGGTCGCAACTGGTGCTCCAGAGCGCGGGAACCCAGCGCATCTGGATTCGCGGCTATACCGGCGGGGCGTGGCAGCCCTGGTATGAGGTGTTCCATTCCCGGACCGTCCTTGCGGCGGTTTCCCAGGCCGGCGGGGTGCCGACAGGCGGGCTGATCGAGGCCGGATCGAATGCCAATGGCGATTATGTCCGCTTTGCCGATGGCACGCAGATCTGCACGAGGGCGGTTTCGGTCAGCCTCGCGATCGGCACGGGCTTTCAGGGCGGGTTCCGCTCGGCGGCGCAGACCTGGACCTTTCCGGCGGCCTTCAGCGCCGCCCCGGGATTGCAGGTCACGCCGCGCAACCTCACCGCCCTTGGCGGAACCGGCGCGAACACGCCCGGCACCTCCTCGGCGCAATGGGCCGTTGTCGCCGTCACGACGCAAACCGCCGCGACCCGCGATGTGTCGCTGACCGCCACCGGCCGCTGGTTCTGATCCAAGGGAGTCCCGCCATGAAGATCACGCTTTCCCCCATCCGCCGCGACCTGCCGCTGGACCTGCACCGCCGCGGCGATATGCTGAGCATCAACGGCATCGAGCATGATTTCTCCACCCTGCCCGAAGGCGGCACGCTCCCGCTCGGGGCACTGGACGGCGACTGGTTTGCCGGGGATGCAACGCGCCGGGACGGCATCGTGCATCTGGTGCTGGCCCTGCCCCATGGCGCCCGCGCCCCGGTGGAGACGCTGTTCCCCGCGCCGCTGGTGCTGGAGGATGACGGCCCGGTGGCGCTGCCGCCGCACAGTCTGGGGGACGATGCCCCCGAAGACGGCTGAGCGCGCGCATTCCGGCCTGTCCCGGCCCCGGTTTCAGGATATGACGAGACCCCCGGCACCATGGAGGCCGGGGGTCTCGTCATGCAGGATCATGTCATCCGGAACCGGGGCGGAAAGCCGGGCCGGTTCGCGGTCGGACCCCGCAGGGCAGGGCAGGCGTCCTGGCCCGCCCGCAACCCGGCCGACCCCGTCTCAGGGGTTGGCATCGTCAAAGAGATCAAGCCAGAGCCGCCCCAGAACCGGGTCCGAGCAGGCGGCTTCGCGGGCGGCCTCGAAGACGGCGCAGGGGCTGTCGGGCTGCTGTGCCGCCTGGTCATGCGCGCGGGGCGGGGTCTGCATGGTCGTCGGAACATATGAATGGTACATGGAACACCTCCTGATCATGACAGGATTGCCCCTTCCGTGCGACAGGGACATGACGGTCGCATGAATATTGTGCAACATCGGGCTGGCAAGAGGATCCCCCGCCCCGACCGCCCCGGTTGCAAATCAGCCCCTTGAATTGTGAACATGTCATCTTTATGACGCAAGGAAGCACCGGCGGCGGGTATCGAACGGCCCCGAGCGGGATGCGGCGGCGGCGAAACAGGCCTGCCGGGACATTGGCTGATGCCTCAAAAAACAATTCTGTCAGGGGATTACATGACCAAATCCGTTTACGTCGGCATGAGCGCGGATCTTGTGCATCCGGGACATATCAACATCATCAAGCGTGCCGCCGAGCTGGGCGAGGTGACCATCGGCCTGCTGACCGACAAGGCCATCGCCAGCTACAAGCGCGTGCCCTTCATGGCCTGGGAACAGCGCGCCGAGGTGGTGGAAAACCTCAAGGGCGTGGTCCGGGTCGTGCCGCAGCACACGCTGGACTATGTGCCCAACCTGCGCATCTACAAGCCCGATTTCGTGGTGCATGGCGATGACTGGCAGACCGGCGTGCAGGCCAATACCCGCCAGGCGGTGATCGAGGCGCTGGCCGAATGGGGCGGGCAACTGGTCGAGGTGCCCTATACCCAGGGTGTCTCCTCCACCCAGCTCAACAGGGCTTTGAAGGAAATCGGCACTACGCCCGACATCCGCCGCGCCAGCCTGCGCCGGATGCTGCATGCCAAGCCGCTGCTGCGGTTTCTCGACCTGCACAACGCGCTGTCGGGGCTGATCATCGAAAAGGCCTATGTCGACACGCCCGCCGGGCGGCGCGAATTCGACGGGATGTGGGCCTCGTCGCTGACCGATTCCACCTCCAAGGGCAAGCCCGACATCGAGGCGGTGGACACCACCGGCCGCGTCAACACGCTCAACGAGGTGCTGGAAGTCACGACGAAGCCGATCATCTATGACGGCGACACCGGCGGCAAGCCCGAGCATTTCCAGTTCACCGTGCGCACGCTGGAACGGCTGGGCGTCTCGGCCATCATCATCGAGGACAAGACCGGCCTCAAGAAGAACTCGCTCTTCGGCACCGATGTCGACCAGACCCAGGACAGCATCGAGGCCTTTTCCGACAAGATCCGCATGGGCAAGCTGGCCCAGCAGAGCGAGGATTTCATGATCATCGCGCGGCTGGAAAGCCTGATCCTGGGCAAGGGCGTCGATCACGCGATGGAACGCGCCGAGGCCTTTCTGGCTGCGGGGGCCGACGGCATCATGATCCATTCGCGCGAAAAGACCCCCGACGAGGTGTTCGAGTTCTGCGCGCGCTACAACCGGCTGGAAAACCGCAAGCCGCTGGTGGCCGTGCCCTCGTCCTACAACAAGGTGACCGAGGAGGAACTGGCGGCCAACGGCATCAATGTGGTGATCTATGCCAACCAGCTCCTGCGCTCGGCCTATCCGGCGATGCTGGGCACCGCGCTCTCGATCCTCGAACATTCCCGCTCGGCGGAATGTGACGGCCGGATGATGCCGATCAAGGAAATCCTCGAACTCATTCCGGGAACCAAGTGATGATCTCGCCACGGGAGTTCCATGCGGCGCTGGCCGCCGAAGGGGTGGATTTCCTGGCCGGTGTGCCGGATTCGCTGCTCAAGGATTTCTGCGCCTATGTCGATGCGGCCCTGCCGCCCGAGGGCCATGTGATCGCCGCCAACGAGGGCACCGCCGTGGGTCTTGCGGCGGGGCACCATCTGGCCACCGGCAGCCTGCCGCTGGTCTATCTGCAGAACTCGGGCCTCGGCAACACGATCAACCCGCTGCTGTCGCTGGCCGATGCGGAAGTCTACGGCATCCCGATGATCGTGCTGATCGGCTGGCGCGGGGCGCCGGGCGTCAAGGACGAGCCGCAACATGTCAAGCAGGGCCGGGTGACGCCTGCGCTGCTCGATGCGATGGAACTGCCCTGGCGGGAACTGGACGGCGACCCCGAGGCCGCCGCCGAGGCCGCCGCCTGGGCCACCGCCACCGCGCGCGACACAGGCGCGCCGGTGGTGCTGCTGGTCCACAAGGGCGCCTTCGGCAAGGCCGAGATGAAGCGCCCGGCGCGCGAGGTGCCCGAAACCATGCTGGCGCGCGAGGCCGCGATCCGGCTGATTACCGGGGCGCTGCCCGCAGGGGCCACCATTGTCGCCACCACCGGCATGATCTCGCGCGAGCTTTACGAAAGCCGCGGCGCGCTGGGGCAGGACCGCGCCAGCGATTTCCTGACCGTGGGCTCGATGGGCCATGCCTCGCAGATCGCGCTGGGGATCGCGCGCGCCAAACCCGGTGCGCAGGTGGTCTGTCTGGATGGCGACGGGGCGGCGCTGATGCATCTGGGCGGCATGGCCACGGTCGGCACCAGCGGGACGGGCGACCTTCTGCATATCGTGCTGAACAATGGCGCGCATGACTCGGTCGGCGGGCAGCCCACGGTGGCGCAGCAGATCTCGCTCACCGCCATCGCGCGGGCCTGCGGCTATGATGCGGTCGAAGGCCCGGTCGAGGACGAGGCGGCGATCCGCGCGCAGGTGGAACGGCTGGCGCAGATCCCGGGGCGGCGGTTTCTGGAGGTGCGCGTGCGCCCCGGCTCGCGCGCCGATCTGGGCCGGCCAAAGGAAACCCCGGCCCAGAACAAGGCGCAATTCATCGCCCGGCTGCGCGGCTGATCCCGCCCGCGCAACCGCTGACAGTCGAAGAACGGAGACGCGCATGCAGGTCGGACCGGCACAGCCCTGGGCTTTCCACAACCCGGTGAAGGTGCATTTCGGCGCCGGCTGCCGCAAGGTGCTGGCCGGGGTGCTGGCGGGGCAGAAACTGCTGGTGGTGACCACCGCACGGGGCCGCGTGCAATTCACCGCCGACCCGCATCTGGGCGGGATCCAGGCCGGTCTGACCTGGGTCGACAGTGTCAGCCCCAATCCGGGCCTGGCCGAGACGCAGGCCGAGATCGACCGCCTGGCGGGCCAGAGCTTCGATGCGGTGCTGGCCTTCGGCGGTGGCTCGGCCATGGATGCGGCCAAGGCGCTGGCGGCGGCCCTGACCCCGGGGCTCGACTGCCGCGATCTGGCCACCCTGATCGCAGAGCCTGCCGCGCATCTGGACCGGGCGCTGCTGCCGGTCCATGCGGTCACCACCACCTCGGGGACCGGGGCCGAGGTGACGCCCTTCGCCACGATCTGGGACCACCGGCGCAGGAAGAAACTCTCGCTGGCCAGCCCGCGGCTGTTTCCGGTCACCGCCATCATCGATCCGGAACTGACCCACGGGCTGCCGCGTGCAGCGACGCTGGGCACCGGTCTCGACGCGATGAACCAGGCCTTCGAATCGGTCTGGAACCGCAACCGCACGCCGGTCACCACGCTCATGGCGGCGCGCGCCATCGGCCTTGCGCTGGCGGCGATGCCGCGGCTGGCGGCGGATCTCGAGGACCATGACGCCCGGGTGATGATCGCCGAGGCCAGCCTTCTGGCGGGGCTCTGCATCAGCCAGACCCGCACGGCGCTCTGCCATTCCATGTCCTATCCGCTGACCGCGCATTTCGGCATCGCGCACGGGCTGGCCTGTGCCGCGACCATGTCGGCGGTGGCCCATGCGGTGCTGGAGGCCGCCCCCGAAGGTCTGGCCGAGGTGGCCGCACTCAACGGTCTGGCGGATGCGGCGGCGCTGGTGGCCCGGCTCGATGCGGTGCTGGACGGGGTCGGCCTGCGCGCCCTCGTTGCCGCCGACCTGCCGGGGCTGGAGGCGGCGCTTGCCCTGCGCCCCGAGATGGTGACGCCCGGGCGCAGCGACAATTTCATCCTGGCCGTGGATGGCGACGTGCTGGCGCAGGTGCTGGCGCGGTCTTTCGACTGAGGGCTGTGCCCGGGAGGGGGGGAGGCAGGATGAGGCGGAGCGCACCAGGCCCCGAACGCCCCGGACCGTCGCGGCAGCGCCCGGCCCCCGGCCCCTGCAGAAAGCCCGGACCGACATGACCCAGCGCAAGCCCTTCGACCTCTCCGGCGATGTCCCGAAGATCCGCGCCCGGCTGCGCGAGGACGAGACGGCGGATTACCTGACGCGGCTGCTCTGGGGCGCGCTCGACTATCCGGCCTATGGCTACGGGCTGCACCATGCCGCGATCCTCGCCGGGCGGCTGGGGCTGCCTGCGGTCTCGGCCATCGAATTCGGGGTGGCGGGCGGCAACGGGCTGCTGGCGCTGGAAGCCCATGCGGCGCGGATCGAGGCCTATACGGGCGTTCGCATCGAGGTCTATGGTTTTGACACCGGTTGTGGCATGCCGCCGCCGCGTGACCACCGCGACATGCCCTACCGGTTCCGCGAAGGCAATTACCGGATGGATGCGGCGGCGCTGCGCGCCCGTCTGACCCGGGCCGAACTGGTGCTGGGCGATGTGGCCGAAACGGCGGCGGGCTTTGCCGAGGCACGCCACCCGGCCCCCATCGGCTTTCTGGCCTTCGATCTGGATTACCATTCCTCGACCATGGCGGCCTTCGGTCTGTTCGAGGCCGGTCACGCCACCTTCCTGCCGCGCTGCCAGATCTATTTCGACAATATCATCGGGCACGAGATTTCATCCTACAACCGCTTTGTCGGCGAACTGGCGGCGATCGGGGATTTCAACGCCGCGCATGCGGACATGAAGATCGCCCCCGGCATGGCGCTGCACCGCTTTGCGATCAACCTGCCCTGGTATCGCCAGATCTATCTCTTGCACCGCTTCACCCATCCGCTCTATGCCAGTTATATCAGCGGCGCAGGGCCTGAATCGCTGGCCCTGGAGGGCGGCGCCGACCCAGGGGAAGGGCAGCCCGATACAGGCTGACGGCCCGGCCCGCCTCCTCGGATTTCGCCCTCTGCCCGTTCCCCATCCCTTCTTGCCCGGAAACCGCCCATGACATTCGATGAGCAGCTCAAGATCATCAAGGCCTCGCGCCAGTTCCATCCCAGATGGTATGCCGGGACCTATCCCGAGGCGGCGGCGCAGGGGGTGGACCCCGCCGTGCATTATCTGCGCGAGGGCGCGCTCAAGGGCCACAACCCCGGCAAGTTCTTCGACACCGCCTTCTATGTCGCGCGCTATCCCGATGTGGGCGAGAGCGGGCTGAACCCGCTGGTCCATTACGAACGCATCGGCCTTGCGGAAAACCGCATCGCCAATCCGTCGCGCGCCGTCGCCGTCGAACGGCGCCAGAAGACCCAGGACATCCGCCATGCCGCAGCGGTGGCCCGCGGGGCCGGGCCGGGGGAGCCGGCCGCCGTGGCGACGCGGGGGCCGGAGCAGGCCATTCAGGGGCGGGCGGCTGCCGGGCTGAGGGCGGCAGTCGCCGGGATCGACTTTTCCAAGCGCCGGAATTTCCTGCTGTTTTCCTCCATTCACGCGACTGGCGACGACCAGATCGCGCACTTTGCCCCGCTTGCGGGCGCGCTGTGCCGGCTGATCGCGGATCTGGGCCTGACCTGGGAAGGCATCCCGGAGCAGAACGGGACGGGCCAGAACGGGGCAAATCAGAACGGACCAAGTCAGAACGGCGTGGTGGTCGTGCTGACCTCCGCAAACCGCGACCCCGGGCTGATCGCGCTCGCCCGGCAGGAAAACCCGCAGGCCGAGATCCTGCTCTGCGCCCCGGGCCGCCCTGCCGTGCCGGAACCTGCGCCGGGCGCGCTGGCCCCCGCCCCCGCTCCGGCTCCGGCGCTTTCGATGACCGACGCGCTGGCCCGGGCGACGCGCGCCTATACCTGCGATGCCCAGTCCGGGATGGATGCGCTGATCCGTGGCGTTCCGCTGACGGTGACGGGGGATGTCTTCTATGCCGGCTGGGGTTTTACCGATGACCGCACCGCCCTTGACGGGCGCAATCGCCGGCTGGATTTTGCCGGGTTCCTGGCGATCCTCGTCTTTCTGCACGGCCCTCCGCCGGAGCGGGATGCGCCGGTGTCGCAGGTGCTGGCCGCTCCGCTCCGGCGGATCCTTGCCGCCTGCCGGGAATCGCAGCAGCGGCGCGCGCTTCCGGTTCCGGTCCTCGGGGGCTTGCTGGCCGCCAATGCGGCGAAGGCGGCGGTGCTGAAGGCCAAGGAGACGAAGGCCGCCGCGGCGAAAGCCGCGGCCGGGTCGCCGGCCCGGAAGGCTCATCAGGCCGCCAAGAAGATCTGCACGGATCACCGCGAGGCGGTCCAGCGGCTGAACCAGTCCGCCGTCGCGGCCTGCCGGGCCGGAACCTGGCCCGCCTTCCTGACCAGCCGGGTGACGGTCCATCTGACGCGGGACACGCGCGCGGCCATGATCGATACACTTTGTGCGACGAACGCGCTGGCCGGCTGCCGCACGCCCCCGCTGCGCCGGGTGCTGGCGGCGCTGCTTCTCGGACTGGCGGGCCCCGGGGATCGGCTCGATGCGGTGCTGCCGGGGATCACGGCCGCACTGGAGGCCTCGGGGGAGACCTCGGGGGGGGGGGCTTCGGGTCGCGCGGAGGCAGCCCGGTTGGTGGCCGATCTGGCCCGGTTGTCGGGGCTTCCCCCGGTGGTTCTGACGGCGCAATGGCGGCATCTCGCGGCGGATCTGCCGTCCGATCCGGGCGAGGACGATGTCACATTCGCGGTCATGCGCCTGCTCCAGACCCCCGGGGCCAAGCCCGTCGACACGCTGCTGGACTGGGCCCGGCGCTGCCATCTCGCCGGTGAACGGGGGCTGGCCGAACGTTTCGTGCTGTGGACCCTGCTGACCGGGCGTTGCGAGACGACGGCGCTGGAGGTGCTGCTCGACAGTCTCTGGCAGGCCTTCGATGTCGAGGCCGGGACCGAGCTTCTGGACCTGATCGCGCGGTGCTGGCCGGGCGGGACGGCCCATGCCCGGCTGGCGCTCGCTGCCGCGGCCCGCGGGGACGAGGCCTCCGCGCTGGACGCGCTGTTCCGCATCAGGGGCAAGGCCATCCTCGATGCGACCGGTGCAGCCCCTGTCCGCGCGCTGCTGGCGCGGCGCTATCCGGGCCTGCCGATTGCCGATGTGCTGACACTGGACCGCCTCGCGAACAAGGCCAACGCCCTGCCGCGCGCGCAATACCTGACCACCACCGGGCGCGCGGAAGAGGCCCTGCGCCTGCTGCCCGAGGCCCCGCCAGCCGCCGGGTCCGCCGGGGAGGTGCCGCATCTGCTGGCAACCAGCACCGCGCTGGCGCGGTCCGGCCAGATCGACAAGGCGGTCGGACTGGTCCTGGACAGGCTCGACAAGACGCCCGATCCCGCTGTCCTGTCGCAGGCGGTCGCGCTGATCGGCCTTGCCGGGGATGCGGGCCTGGCCAGGGATCTGGCGACCCGGCTGCGGCGCGAGGCGATCACGCTCGACCCCCGCTCGGACCGGCTGCTGCATCAGGCGCGGGGCGATCTGGGGGGCGCGCTGCGGGGCTGGCAGGGACATCCCGCCGCCGGTCTGGCCGCGCGCCATCTGGGTGCGCGTCTGGTCCGCGACCTGCTCGGTTTTGTCGAGGGCAGCGGCAAGACGCTCCTGGTGGTGCTGGTCGATGTGCCGGGGGGCGATCTGGCCTGGGCCGGGCTGTTCCGGCGTCTGGCCGGATTCTGCGGGCAGCACCGGCTGCGCATCGCCTGCGATCCGGGGCTGGCGGCCTTGCTGGCCGGGGCCTTCCCGCAGATCGAATTCGTCCCCTCGGCACGTCAGGACGGCCCGCTGCCCGTCACGGCTACGCCCGGCCGCCTGCCCGCGGCGGATCTGCTTGCCCTCGTCGATGCCGCGGGCTGGGACGCGGCAGAGGCCGCCGACCGTGTCGCGCTCATCACCGATCTGGCGGCGGATCTGGCGGCCGATCTGGCCGGTGGCCCCGAGGCGTTCGACGCCTCTCCGGCCCTGCTGCCCGACCCCGCGCGCGTGGCGCGCTGGCAGGCCCGGCTGGCGGATCTGCCGCGGCCCCTGATCGGTCTTTCCTGGCGTGCGGGCCGGGGGGGGGCGCTGGATCAGGCCGGGGATCTGACCGCGCAGGACGTGATCCGGCTGGTCGGCCGGAAAGGCGTCGGTTTCATCAACCTGCAAGGGGCCGAGGCCATGGCCGACCTGCAGCAGATCGAGGCCGCCTGCCCGGACCGCATCCTGCGCCCGGTGCTTCTGTCGGCCGGGCCGGGGAACGGTCCCGCCCCTGATCCCGCGACCGATCCTGCAGAGATGCTGGCGCTGATGGCCTGTCTCGATGCGGTGATCGCCCTGGATCCGGAGGTCCGCGCGCTGGCCGGGTCCGGCGGGTGCCGCGTCTGGTATCCGGCGCTCTGGCCCTCGAATCCCGACTGGGGGCGCTTCACCCCGATGGAGACCGATTACCGCTTCGCCACCGCGACCTATGTCGATGCGCCCGAACCGGGCGACCGGGCGGGGCTGGTCGGGCGTCTGGGCCGGGCCATCGACGAACTGGCCCGGGACGATCTCGACAGCGGGCTCGACCGGATCGAGACGCTTCTGGCCACCGAAGCCACCGGCAGCGAGGCGCTGAACTACGAATTCCGCCGTGCCATCGCGGATGCGGAGGACGAGATCCTGACCGGCCGGATCCATCGCAGCGCGCGCTACTGGGAGATCCGGGCGCGTCTGGTCGAGAAGCTGGGCGTGCGGGGCGAGGCCGCGCTGTGCTGGGGGCAGGCCTGCGCCCAGACCCGACAGCCCGCGCCCAGCTATCTGCGCGCGCATTGGATCGCGCAGGTCTGGGCCGGCCGGCCCGATCTTGCCGACCGGTTCGGCCCGGTGGACCGCGCCGGTCTGCCGGCCGATGCGCTGGACCATGTCACCGAACTGAACAACGACCGGATCGCGAATGACCTGAGCGACGAGGGGCTGCACCGTCTCGCCGAAGGCCGGCGCGGGGCGGCGGCCGATCTCTTCCGCCGGGCGGTCCGCGCCTCCTGGACGAAGCCGGAGCATGGCCCGCAGCTCGAGGCGGTGGTGGCGCGTCTGGCCGGGCTCGATGTCTTTGCCAACCCGCCGGCCGCCCGGCGCGAGATCGCGATGAAGATCCGCTCCGTGCCGGACCTGCACTCCTATATCCGGCATGCCTCGACCCTGCCGGCGGCCACGCATCGCGGCAAGGCCGATCTGGAGCCGGGCCAGCCGCGTTCGGTCTTCTGTTCGGGCTATATCTACTCGGGGTCCGGCGCGGTGGTGGATTTCCTGCGTCAGAGCCCGGTGGTGACGGTGCCGGGCTATGTGGATGGCGACATCCAGCCCTTCGACACCGAACTCAACATCCTGCGGCGGTTCTACGGGTTGCAGCATCTGCTGGACCTGCCGCCGGGCCAGTTGTCCATCGAGCATCTGGGCGAGTTCCTGCTGGGCTCGGTGCTGGGGCTGATCGCCTTTCCCTCCGACCGCTACCGGCTGGACCTGTCGCGCAAGCGGTCGCTGCGTGGCGCCTTCGAGGCGACCGGCCGGATGCCCGAGCTGATCGGGCTTTGCGATCTCCTGCTCGATACGGTCGAGGCCGGCGCGGGCCCGGACAGCGAGATCATCCTCGATGCCGCCTGCCGGCTGGTCAACGGGCTGGCCCCGCGACTGGCCCGGCCCGGACAGCCGGTGGTGCTGTGGAACAACTGCATCCAGGCCTGGAACGCGCGCACCATGGCGGTGATGCAGCGCGCGGTGATGGTCGCGGTGCAGCGCGATCCGCGCGACCAGTATGCCTCGCAATTCTACGAACGTGGTGACAAGGACCGCAAGAATGAGCTGGAAAGCTTCATCAGCCGCACCCATCACCACCAGCGCATGCGCGCCCAGCTCGACCTTGTCCCGGGGCTGCGCGCGCGGCTTCTCGATGTCCGCTTCGAGGATGTGGTGACAGATGCGGAGACGCGCGCCCGGATTCTGGAATTTGCCGCCATTCCGGACGAGGGTTTCCGCGAGGGGCTCTATTTCCAGCCCGGGGAATCGCTGCGCAATATCGGCATCCACCGCGCCTTTCCCGATCAGGCGGCGATCCGGCAGATCGAGCGCGAATTCCCGGACCTGCTCTGGCAGGGCTGATCGCCCGGCCGGGTCAGCGCGTGGGCAGGGTCATGTCGCCACGCCCAGGGCGCGCAGCCGCTCGGCATGGGCGGCATGGCTGAACCTGTCGCGCACAAGGGCGCGGGCAAGGGCGGTCTGGCGGTCGCGTTCGGCCGGGTCGGCATGCAGCCTGCGGGCGATGTCCAGCGCGGTCTGCGGCGTGGCATAGAGCGCCGCCTCCCCGAAGAGCGGGCGGTATTGTTCGGGCAGGATCACCGGAACCCCGGCGGCCATGGCCTCGATGATGGTGCGCCCGAAGCTTTCGACCCAGCCGGGATTGGCGAAATAGACCCAGACATCGATGCCGCGCAGGAAATCGCGCGGATGCAGGCTGCCATAGTCATGCACCACCCAGTTCGCGGGCAGCCCGCCCAGCAGGCCCGCCGCTACCTTCGCGCCGCCCAGCACATGCACCTCGACATCGCCATTGGGGCCACCGCCATTGGGGCCACCATCAGGATAGACGGCGCGCAGGGTCTCGGCCTCGGCGGGCCATTTCAGCGCATGGTCGCGCGCATGCCGTCCGATGCGCAGCCGGTCGCCTGGTCCCCGCGCGCGCGGGGGGGGGGCCTCCGGCCCTGCCGCGCCCCGCTCCCAGCCCGCGATGTCGATGATGTTGTGCCAGTCCTGCGGCGACAGATCGATATGGTGCAACTGATCGGCGTGCCGGGTGGTCAGCGCCTCGCGCACCAGCGGGCCGATCGGGTGCCAGACCGCCTCCGTGCCGAACCAGCGGCGGACATTGGCGGCGCAGGCGGCGATGTCATAGCGCAGCACGCCCCCGGGGCCGTAATCGCTCATCGGGGGCTGGTTCACGATGACCTTGACCGCACGCGCCCGGATCTTCGGAAGGTGGCGCTGGTCGTGCCACAGCACGGGCGGATAACGCAGCAGCAACAGATCGCAGCTGACCTCGTCGCCGGGGGACAGGATCTCGGTGCCGGTGCCGTCGATCTCGTCCAGCACCTCGTCCAGCATCGACAGTTTCAGCCCCTTGTCGAAGAGGTCATAGCGGTAAAGCTCGAACAGTCCGGTTTTCAGCCCGTGTTGCCGGTTGAAGCGGATTTCCTCAATGCAGGATTTCACGCTTCCCCCCGGCATCCGGAATTCCGACCCGATGATGACGGGGAAATGGGGGAGGGCCGGGGTGTTTTGCCCTGACCTCAGACGGGCCGGATCCAGACGGGCGGGAACCGGAAACGGGCGGGAACCGGAACCGGAGCGGGCGCTCTCCACCGGGACACGGACATCGCCGCTGCGGCGCCGGTGCCGCGCGGCAAGGTCGAAACAGGCTTTCAGGCCGGGTTCGGCCAGCAGCGGCCGTTGCGGCCCGGGCGGACCCTGCCAGCGGCCCAGCACCAGAGGTGCCGCCCCCCCGGCCCGGCAGACCGCCCCCGGCCCGTGGCGGGTCACGAGGCGGGCCTCCAGATCGGCCGCGCTGCCGCACAGGATCCTGTCCCAGCCGCCGAACTCCCCGCAGAGCAGATCGCGGCGCAAGAGCAGCGTTTCCGGCGCGGGCGTGCAGAGCGCACCCGTCTCGTCCCAGCCGGAAACCCGCAGATCCGCCCGCAGCCAGAGCCGGGAGACCGTCACGGCACGCGCCCCGTCCTGCCCGGTCAGGGAGGCCATCTGGCGGGCGATGCGCTGCGGATGTTCCAGATCGCCCGGCCGGTGCGTGGTGACGAAGGCCCCGCCCGCCGCGGCCAGTCCGCGGTTGAGCGCCCCGGCCAGCGAGGTCTCTTCCCCGCAGGACAGCAGGCGCAGCCGCGGATCCCTGCTGGCCATGCGCCGGAGGATCCCGGCGCTGTCCTCCCCGACACCCTGATCGAGGAGGAGGATCTCCAGATCGGCCCATGTTTGCGCGGCAAGGCTGCGCAGACCCGCCTCCAGGCCCGCCCCGATCTCTGGCCCGCTCCCCGTTCTGCTCCCCGGCCCGGTTCCCCCCGTGGCAGGGCCGACCGGGACCAGCACCGATACCCTGGCCCCCGGGAGGCCCGGTGACGCGGGCGTGGCCCCGGGCGGCGCATCGCGGGGGGGCGCCTCCCAGCCGAGCCGGTCCAGCGCCGCCCTGTCCTCCTCTCCCGGTCCGATCGTGGCGGTCGCCAGCCCGGTGGCGGACCACAGCGTGTTGATCCAGGCAAGCCGTTCCTGCGGGCAGGGGGCCAGATTGGCGCGCAACAGAGGTGCCTCCGGCCCGCAATGGCCCGCCAGCGCCGCCGCCTCATGGGCCGCCAGCCCCGCCGCGCGGTCCCCCTTGCACTCGTGACCGAGCATCTCGACCTGTGCGATCCGGCGCAAGAGCGGCGCATCCCCGGTCAGCCGCCGCGCCCGCGACAGGCAGGCCAATGCCGTTTCCGGGTCGTCGGGCGGGATTCCCGACAGATGGATCAGTGCCAGTTCCAGCAGCGCGCCTGCCCGCAGGTCCGGGCCGTCCTCACCATCGGCCAGCGCGGCCAGATCGTCGAGGACGGGCTGCGTGAAACCCAGCACATGAAAGCGGCGGCGCAGCGCGGTGAGCCGGTTTGCGCCGGTCCGCGCCTGCGCGCGGAAACGCAGCCCGCGCGCCCTGCCAGACAATTCGTAATGCACCAGCGGGTTGAGTCCGCTGTCCTGCACCTCCGGATGGGCCGCGAGGTAGAACCGGGTTTCGAAGGTCTTGCCCGGATTGCGGCCCAGAAAGGCGCCGTAATCCAGGAAATGCGCTTCCGGCTCGAGGCCGAGCGCCTCGATCTCGGGGTTCTGGTCAAGATACCATCTGCGGTGGAAATACCTGGACCGGCCGATCATGGCCAGTTGCGCCGCGCGGTCCGGCAGGGGGCTGTCTGATGCCGCCGGGGCGGGGCCGTCAGGGGAGGCAGAGGCCATGGGGGATCCTGTCCGAAAGGTCTCGTCGTGGCACCTGGGGGCGCGGGGAAAGGGGCCCCGGGCCTGTCTGCCCGCCTTCTATCATCTTCCGGCGGGCTGCGGAAAGGCCCTGCGCCCCGCTTCCAGCCGAAGATCTGGCGGCGCGCGCTTTCAGGCCGGGGTCGCCGTCTCCGGCCCCGTCTCTGGCCCCGCCTCTGGCCCGATCCGGCCCGTGGCGCCTTCGCGACAGGCGCGCCGCGCGGGGGTCGTGGCCCGGTTCCGGGCGACCCTTTCCGCAAGATCGAGACCCGGATGCAGGGCATGCATCCCGAACGCCGCCTGCAGCGCGGGGTCGCAGGGGTCGCGGGCCGTCTCGCCCAGCCCGCCGCCGAGGACGAGATCGGCCGCGACAAGGGCCAGCGCATGGCGCCGGTCCCCGTGCCGGGTGAACTGCGTCCGGATCCCCTCCAGCGCCCGCCACCGCGCCTCATCGGTCCCGGCGCGCGCGGGTCCGCTCACCTGCCCCGCGCCGGTCAGGTCCAGCGCCCGGCAGGCCCCCGCATGGAAGGCCTGAAAGGCCGAGGGGTCCGCGTTGCGCAGAAAGAGCGGCTCCTGCGGCAGGCCGGGCAGCGCGCCGCTGTCCGGCGGATCCCCCCCGCCCCCCGCGCCCGCCCCGCCCTCGTCCTCCCCGCCGTCCTCCCCGGGCATCCGGCTGCGGAAGACCTCCACGCCGGGGGCCTGTTCCCCGGTCAGGAAATCCTCGCAGCCGAGGGCGAGATGATCGAGCGCGGGCCGCTCCCGGAAGATGCGGATGATCTCCGCCAGGGCGTCCTTGCGGGCAAAGGCGGTATCGGCCTCCATCCGCAGGACCAGGTCGAACCCGGCGGTGCTGTCGCTGATGCACTGGCGCAGCGCGGCCCGGGCCTCCTGCGCGCCCCTGCCCCGGATCACCCGGTGCTGCCAGTCAGGATGCGTCTGCGCCGCCAGCGCGGCACAGGCCGCCTCGAATTCATGTTCTCCGCGATGGAGGGTCAGCACCAGAACCTTCGGGCTTTCAGGCAGGGGCGGGCGGTCCCCGGCCGGCGCTGGACCCGCCGCCGCCGCCGCGACCGCACCCCGGCGCGGCAGCGGCCGGTGCCGGATCAGGTGATCGGCCTTTTCCTCCAGCGACATGGCCCGCACCGTCATGTCATGTTCCAGATAGGCCTCGCGCATGATCAGCAGGTGGCGCAGATAGGTGTCGGTCGCGGCATCGCCGCCGAGGCGGTTCTTCACGACATGGCCGACATGATAGGAATAACCGCTGTAGATGCGGTCCTCGATGGCCTCCTTCAGCCGCTCATAGCTGCCCTCGCGGAGGATGAACTCCTTGAGCACATCCATGCAGCGGAAGCGGTCCAGCAGATGCTTGTCGCTGGTGGTCTGGGTGATGCTGCCCTCGCGGATCAGATAGTGATAGGGGCTGCCGCCGATGAAGCGGACATTGCGCGCCTTCATGTAGATCAGCGGCGTGGTGGCCGAATCCTGATGATAGATGTGATCGGGAAACCAGATGTCATTGTCGACAAAGAGGCTGCGCCGCCAGAGCTTGTTCCAGACCTCGGGCCCCGAGATGCGGATCGGGTTCTGATCCGCGGGCAGGGGGTCGAGGATCAGCCTCTTGTCATGCAGATGCCGGTCGATGACCGTGCCATCCGGCCTGACCCGGCAATAGCCGCAGATGGTCACATCGAAATACCCATCCTCCGAGCCGTCCCAGAGCCGTTCCAGAAAATCCGGATCGACATGGTCGTCGCTGTCCACACTGGCCAGGAAATCGGCCCGCGCCGCCCGGATCGCGCTGTTGCGGGCCGCCCCCGGCCCCCTGTTGGTCTCGTGCCGGATCAGGGTGATCCGGTCGTCCTGCCGCGCCAGCCGTTCGACCACCCCGGCCGAGCCGTCGGGGGAACAGTCGTCCACGCAGAGGATCTCGATCCGGCGCAGGGTCTGCGACATGATCGAGCGCAGGCATTTCTCGATATAATCCTCGGCCTTGTAGAGCGGCACGACGACGGAAATGAGCGGCCCTGTCATGGCTGCGCCGCCCTGCGGGTCCGGGTCATTTCCGGCGCTCCCCGTCCTTGTGCCCGGCGTCCTTGTTCTTGCCGGTCTTGCGTTTCCCGTCCTTGTGCTTTCCGGCCTTTTGCTTTCCGGCCTTCCCGGACGGCTCCCCGGGATGCGGCAGCGCCTCCGGGCGGGTTTCGAGCCTGTTCAGCGCCGCCTCGCAAAGCATTTGCCGGTCCTGCATCTGCTGCAAGGCCCGCTCTGCCGCCTCGAGCCGCAGGCGCAGGGCCGCGATCCCTGCCGCCTCTCCGGCATCCGGCCCCGCGTCTGGTCCGGCATCCGGTCTGGCGTCTGGTTCGGCGTCCGGCCCGGAAGGGGGCCCCTCCCTGTGGAATTCCAGCCGCATCCGTCCCCATTCATCCGTGCCGGTCCGGGCCAGCCGGAAGGATTGCCCGGCCAGAAGCCGGCCGATCCCGCCAGCGTCCGGCGCCCCGCGATACCAGGGTTCCTGCCCGCAATGGATCTCCAGCCGCCCGAACCGCGCCAGCCCGGCCCCAGCGATCAGCGCCTCCAGAATCTCGGTCTCGTCCCCGGCTGCATCGAGGATCAGCAGGCTGGCCTCCGGATCCCCGGCCGGCAGCAGCCCGAGCAGCGCCTCCAGCGCGATGCCCTCGACATCGGTCCGTTCGACGACCCGCAGCCCCGGATAATGCCGCAGCGCCCCGTCGGGATCATGGAAACTGCTCAGTTCGGGCAGGGTGAGGATGTTGAACCGGCGCGGGCGGCCATCGCGCGTGACCCCGGCATGGAGCAGGGTGAACGCGGCCCGGTCCCCTGCCGCTGCCCGCACCGCGTCGGCGGCATCGGCATCCGGCTCCACCAGCGTCAGCCGGACCCCGGGGTCGAATCTGGACAGGGTCCGCCCCGATCCGCAGCCGATATGCAAAACGCTTTGCGGTTCTGTCCCCATGCCTGCCTCAGCCCCTGTTCGCCGGGCGGAACAGCGATTTCAGCGCCCGCACCGGCGCGGTGATCCGCCAGGAGGTGGAGGCGAGCAGCGCCTCGTTCTGGCTTTTCAGAAGGGCTGCCTGCTCGGTGGCGGCGGTGATCTTGCTGCGGGCCCGGGCGAGATCCTGCCGCAGCGCCGCGGCCTGCCGTTCGCTTGCGGCCGCGCGGTCGCGGGCTTCCTGCCGGGCCGTGGCCAGCCCCTGTTCCAGCCCCGCGATCTGCCGGGCGCCTGCGGCCTCGCGGTCGTGGGCCTCCTGCCGGGCGGCGGTCAGCGCCTGTTCCAGCCCGGCGATCTGCCGCGCGGCAGCCGCCTCGCGGTCCTGCGTGCCCTGCCGGGCGGCGGACAGCGCCTCTTCCAGCTCCACGACCTGCCGCGCCTGTCCGGCAGCCTCCCCGCGCATCCGGGCCAGCGTCTGTTCCAGATCCGCCACCTGTTGCGCGGCCGCAGTGCCGCGCCCCTGCGCCGCCTCCAGCGCCGCTTCCAGCTCCAGGACCCGGCGGGCCCGTCCGGCGGCGAGATCGCGCAGCCGTGCGAGGCTTTCCTCCAGCGCCGCCAGCCGCCGTTCCTTCTCTGCGGCATGGTCCTGCGACCGGGCCAGATCGGCGAGGGCGGCCTCATGGGCGGCTTCCAGCCCGGCAATCTCGTGCAACAGCGCAAGGTTGCGCAGGGTCATCGTGCTTTCGACCCGCGCCACGGCCTCGAAATCGGCCCGGAGCGCGGCATGGCGCCGGTCCAGATCCGCAAGATCGCGCGCCTTTGCGGCCTCGGCCTCGAGGCGCAGAAGCTGCCCGATGCCGTCCTGCCAGGCTGGCCTGTTCTCGCCGCGCGGCCGCAGCGGCAGCAGGGCGGCCTCGAACTCGTTGAGCAGCCGCCGCAGGTCGGGACGTTCGGCAAGGCCGAGGCGGGCGAAGGCGTGATAGGCCTCGGGGATCTCCTCTTCCTCCGTGCCGGGGGGCAGGCTGGCCCGCAGCAGGGTTTCCAGAGGGGTTTCTCCTCCCCCGGCCTCCGCCCAGCCCCCCCCGCAGACCGCCGTGACGGCCTGCGCCAGGGCGGCGGGATTCTGCAGGGCGGGGCTCCGCTCGGCGATCCGCACGCGCTGCCGGTCGGTCCGGAAAAATTCCAGCAGCGCGCGCAAGCCGGCCTCGCAGGATATGATGGCTTCCGGCAGGGCGGTGCCGCTGCGCAGCCGCGCGGCAAGGTCGCGGACCGGGTGGACCGGCAGCAGCAGCACGAGACTGTCCTGATCCTCCGCCAGGAAATCCCGGGCCTGCCCGATGTCGCAAAGCCATCGCAGCTGTGGCGGGGCCGCCGGGTCCGGCCCCGTCCCGGCGGATGTGCCGCCGGATGTCCTGCCGGGCGTCGCGCAGGGCCGCGCCAGACCCAGGATGGCGATCTTTTCCCCGGACCGGTTGCCGGTTTCTGCTGTCAGGCGCCCTGCCGGTTCCGGTCCCGTCATTCTCAAATGCCCCGCATCATTCTGCCCTGTGTGATAGTCGCAGATCCCCTGCCTGTCCATGCGCGCGACGCTGCACCTGCGAAATGCCACCTTCCTTGCGGCGGGCAGGATCACGGAGGGGGATGCAGGGAAGATGCACAGGCGGTGTATGGAGGGTGCAGGGGGGGACGGATGCCCGGAAGGCCCGCGCGCGTGCGGATGCGCCCGGCTCAGCCCTTCTCCTGCAGCACCCCGGTCAGATAGCGGCCATAGTCGCTCTTGCCGAAGGTTTCGGCATGATGGCGCAGGGTGGCGCTGTCGATCCAGCCCTGACGCCAGGCGATTTCCTCCAGACAACCGGTCTGCAACCCCTGCCGCTGCTGCAGGGTGCGCACGAAATTCCCGGCATCGAGCAGGCTGCCATGGGTGCCGGTATCGAGCCAGGCAAAGCCGCGCCCCAGGCGCTGGACATCCAGCGAGCCTTCTTCGAGATAGATCTCCAGCAGGCTTGTGATCTCGACCTCGCCCCGCGCCGAAGGGCGCACCTGCCGCGCGCGCTCCGGGGCCTTGCCGTCCAGGAAATAGAGCCCCGTCACCGCATAGTTCGAGGGCGGCCGGGCGGGTTTCTCGATGATCTGCGTGACGCGGCCATCGGCATCCATCGCCACCACGCCATAGCGTTCGGGGTCCGAGACGTGATAGCCGAACACCGTGCCGCCCTGTGGTTTCGCATCCGCCCCGGCCAGCAGCTCCGGCAGGCCATGACCGAAAAAGATATTGTCGCCCAACACCATGCACGAAGGGGCCCCGCCCAGGAAATCCTCGGTCAGCGTATAGGCCTGCGCCAGTCCGCCCGGATCGGGCTGCACCACATAGGTCAGCCGGATTCCCCATTGCGACCCGTCGCCAAGCGCGCGGCGGAACTGGTCCTGATCCTGCGGCGTGGTGATGAGCGCGATCTCGCGGATGCCCGCCAGCATCAGCACCGAGAGCGGGTAATAGATCATCGGCTTGTCATAGACCGGCATCAGCTGTTTCGACACGCCCAGCGTGATCGGGTAAAGCCGCGTCCCCGACCCGCCCGCGAGAACGATCCCCTTGCGTCCACCCATTCCCCTGCCTCCCGTTTCCGTTTCCGGCTGCTGCCTGGCCGATTAGCCCGGCTTGACGCCGATTCCAAGGCGGCCGGTCAGGAAAGACCCACCACATCGATCAGCCGCGCGCCCTCCGGCAGCGCCGCCCGCAGCCCGGCAAAGGCGTCATGGCGCACCAGCACGCAGACCACATCGGCGCCGAGCGCCGCCTCCAGATCCACCAGCCGCACCGGCAGGGCGTCGAACGCGGCGGGCAGGGTGTCGATATGCGGCTCCACCGCCAGCACCTTGCAGCCGAGGCTGCCGAAGGCGCGGGTGATCTCCAGCGCAGGGCTTTCGCGCAGATCGTCGATATTGGGCTTGAAGGCAAGCCCGAGGCAGGCGACCGTCATCTCCGACAGGCTGCGCGACGGGTTCGCGGCCAGTGCCCCGAAGAGCGCCGCCTTGCCCTTTTCCAGCACCCAATGCGGCTTGCTGTCATTGCGCTCGCGCGCGGTGCGGATCAGCCGTGCCTCATCGGGGGCGGAGGCCACGATGAACCAGGGGTCCACCGCGATGCAATGCCCGCCCACACCCGCGCCCGGTTGCAGGATGTTCACGCGCGGATGGCGGTTGGCCAGCCGGATCAACTCCCACACGTCGATCTCCAGCCGGTCGCAGATCATCGACAGTTCATTGGCAAAGGCGATCTGCCCGTCGCGCGAGGCGTTTTCGGTCAGCTTGCACATCTCGGCGGTGCGGGCATCGGTGATGACGCAATCGCCGCGCACGACCAGTTTGTAAAGTGCCACCGCCATCCTGGAGGCCCGCTGCGTCATGCCGCCGATGATGCGGTCGTTTTCCACCAGTTCGCGCACCACCTGACCGGGCAGAACCCGCTCGGGGCAATGGGCGACCTGCACATCCGCCGCCTCGCCGCCCCTTTCGCCCGCCGTTTGCGGAAAGCTCAGATCGGGGCGCAATTCGGCCAGCCAGGCCGCCATCTGTTCGGTCGCCCCCACCGGCGAGGTGCTTTCGAGGATCACGAGGTTGCCGCGCGCCAGCACCGGCGCGATCTTTTCGCAGGCCGAGCGGATATAGCTCAGATCCGGCTGATGCCCCTCGGCAAAGGGGGTGGGCACCGCCACGATGAAGGCGTCCGCCGGTTCGGGGGTCAGGGTGGCGCGCAGTTTGCCTGCCGTCACAGCCATATGGACGATACCCGCCAGTTCGGGTTCGACAATATGGATGCGGCCCGCGTTGATCGTCTCCACCACCCGGGGCGAGACATCGACACCGATCACATCCACCCCGCGCGCGGCAAAGACCGCCGCCGTCGGCAGGCCGATATAGCCAAGGCCCACCATGGAAATCGTCTTGAACATACGTAAAGATCCTTGCTGTCAGGCCTGCGCCGGGCGGGTGGCGCGCAGAACGGCGGCGATGCGGGCAGCCGCGCGACCGTCGCCGTAGGGGTTCATCGCGCGGGCCATTCCGGCATGGGCCTCCGCGTCATCCAGCAGCCGCAGCGTCTCGGTCTCGATCCGGCCCGCATCGGTGCCGACCAGCCGCACCGTGCCTGCCGTCACCGCCTCGGGGCGCTCGGTCGTCTCGCGCATCACCAGCACCGGCTTGCCAAGCGCCGGGGCCTCTTCCTGCACGCCGCCTGAATCCGTGATGATGAGATGCGATCGTTCCATCAGCCAGACGAAGGGCAGGTAATCCTGCGGCGCGATCAGATGCACCGAGGGCGCATCGCCGAGGATGCGGCGCACCGGTTCCTGCACATTGGGGTTGAGATGGACGGGATAGACCACCTGCACATCGCGCGCCGCCGCGATGCGCTTGAGCGCGAGGCAGATCTGCTCGAAGCCTTCGCCGAAATTCTCGCGCCGGTGGCCGGTGACCAGGATCATCCGCCGCGCGTCCAGAAAGGGAAATCCTGCCGCGATCCCCGCACCGAGGGCGGCATCGCCCTGCAGCCGGGCAGCCACCTCCTGAAGTGCGTCGATCACGGTATTGCCGGTGACATGGATGCTGTCGGGCGCGACATTTTCAGCCAGCAGGGCGGCGCGGGCGGTTTCGGTGGGGGCGAAATGCAGATCGGCAATGCGCCCCACCACGCGGCGGTTCATTTCCTCGGGCCAGGGGGCAAAGACATTGCCGGTGCGCAGGCCCGCCTCGACATGGGCAACCGGCACGCGGGCATAGAAGGCCGCAAGGGACGCGGCCATGGTGGTCGTGGTGTCACCATGCACCAGCAGCCGGTCATAGTTTCCTGCCGCCAGCACATCGCGCAGGGCGGTCAGGATATTGGCGGTGATGTCGGTCAGATCCTGCCCCGGCTTCATGATGTCGAGATCGGCGTCGGGGGTGATCCCGAAGAGATCCAGCACCTGATCCAGCATCTGCCGGTGCTGTCCGGTGACGCAGACATGGACGCAAAGCCCCTCTGTCGCCTGAAGGGTCTTGACCACGGGAGCCATCTTGATGGCTTCGGGGCGGGTGCCGAACACGATCAGAATTTTCAAAATTGCGGCCCCTGACGTCAGATCGAAATGCGGCTTCTCATTACCTGCTGGGGATGGAATTGCAACCGATCAGGCCTGCATGCCGGTTGTGGATCAGGCCTCAGGGGCGGGACGGCCCAGGGCGGCGGCGTAAAGCCGCGCATCGGGCACCGCCCCGGCGCGGGCCTGCAGCGCGCCCGCCCGCACCCGCGCCGCCGCCGAGGCCTGCGCCAGCGCGCCCGGACCGGCCAGCAGCCCGGCCAGCGCCTCGGCCACCGCCTGCGGATCCCCGGCGGGGACCACGCGCCCCCCCGCCGCCTGTCCCGCCTCCGCCCCGATCAGCGCAGGCGGCGTGCCGCGGTCATAGGCGATCACCGGCCGTCCGGCGGCCATCGCCTCCAGCACCGTGCGCCCGAAGCTTTCGGCGAAATGCGACAGCGACAGCACCACATCGGCCTGGGCCAGCGCCTGAACCGGGTCCGGCGCATAGCCCGCATGGCGCATATTGGCAGGCAGCGGCCCGAGGGCGGCCAGATCCGGGGTGGCGGGCCCGATCAGCAGAACCTCGATCTCCAGCCCCATCCGGGCCGCGGCCAGCGCCACCTGCCGCGCATCGGCAATGCCTTTTTTGGCGATGTTAGAGCCGATCAGCGCCACCCGCAGCGGTGTGGCGGGGGCGAAGGGCAGGTCGAACAGCGCCGCCTCCACCCCGTTGGGCAGGATGACAAGCCGCCCCGGTTCCAGGCGATCCCTGGGGTCGATCCAGCGGGCCGTCGCCTCGGAATTGGCGATGAAACGGTCGGCGTCGGCCAGCAGCGCCGCGCGCAGCGCCTCCGGGGCCAGCCCCAGCCGGGCGCAAAGCTCGGCATCCTCATCGGGGAGTTCGCGCAGATGCACCACGCCCGGCACCCCCGCCCTGCGCGCCGCGATCAGGGGGGCGTCGCAGACCAGCGTGTTCTGATGCACCTCCCGCGCGCCACTGTCACGGATCGCCTGCTCCAGTGCGGCAATCGTGGCGGGATGCGCCCCCCCCTCCGCGCGCCGCCAGCCATAGGGGATCAGCCGCACCGCCCGCGCCCGTGCCCGGCAGGCCGCCAGATAGGCCGGGTCGAGGCACTGCGGCAGCACGACCTCCACCCCCAGGCCCGCGCGCGCCGCCCGCTCCAGCATGGCCAGAAAGCTGCGCTCGGCCCCGAATTGCACGCCCTGCGCCTGATGCGCGCAAAACAGCACCACAGGCGCATTTCGGGCCATGCCAGAGCCGGTTCCGGCAAAGACCGGCAGGGGCGCGAAGGTGCCGGGATGGTCCAGATGGTGCAGGAGCGGATTGCCCCCCCCCTGCCAGCCCTGCAACCGATAGCCGCTGGTGGAAAAGCCGGGGCCGGGGTCGCGCCCCTCGGCGGCGCCATGGGCAAGGTAATGCAGCCCGGCATCCCGAGCCTGCGCCCCCTCCTGCGCGCCCGCCCGGGCAAGATCGGGATAGGTCTCCAGATACCAGACCGCATCGAACAGGGCCGAACGGCGCAGGCGCGGCAGATCGCGCAGCGCCCGCAGCCTGCGCGCCAGACGTGCCAGCAGCACGGCGGCGGTCATTCCGCGTCTTCCCGCAGCGTGATGCGCAGGGCATCGGGCACGGGAAACGGGCGTGCGGCCCCCGGGCCCGGCATCCGGGGCAGGGCGGTGCTGCGGTGCCAGTCTGCGGCGGCGGCCAGATAGGCGGCGCGCGCCGCCGCCCCCGGCCCGGTCAGCCCCGTCGTCTGCCCTTGTGTCAGCGATCCCGGCCCCACCCGGCCAAAGGCCAGCGGCACATCCGGCAGCACCGCCGCCACCGCGCCCGGCCCATGGACATGGCGCAGCCTTGCGACGAATTCGGTATCCGCCCCGGCGCGCACCCGGTCCCAGGGGCCGATGCGCTCCAGCACCTCGCGACGCAGCATCAGCGACGAGAGGTTGGCATGCACCGGCCGCACATCCGGCCGCCAGAGCGCGGGGCAGAGGTCGGGCGTGACCCGCACCCAATGCGACAGGCAGGCGGCAGCGGCAGGCGCGGCCAGAAGCGCGCGCACCTGCCGGGCCAGCCGGTCGGGATGCGACCAGTCATCGGCATCATGCAGCGCGATGATCCCGCCCGCCGCCTGCGCCACGCCAAGATTGCGCGCGGCATAGGCCCCGGCCCCCGCCACGCCCGCGACCAGCCGGAAGCGCGGGTCGCGCCGTGCCCTTGCCGCCACCCGCGCGGCGGTGTCATCGGTCGAGCCGTTCTCGACCACCAGCACCTCGAACCGGGTCCAGCTCTGCGCCGCCAGCCCGGCCAGCGCAGTGTCGATCGTGGCGGCGGCATCATGCGCGGGCATCACCACGCTGACCAGCGGCGCATCCTCCCCGGCACCCCCGGCGGGGGTCGTGCCCGGGTGTGACACCAGCCGGTCGAAGGCGGGCCCCGGCCCGGGCGCAATCACGGGAGAAAGCAGCCCGGCAGGCGCAAGGAGCGGGTCCAGCGCCGCCGCCCAGCCCGCCGCCCCATCCTCGGCCAACCCCAGCGCCAGCGCCGCGCGCAGCAGATGCCAGCCGGGCAGCGGGCCAAAGCGCATATGGGCCAGCCGCAGCACCCTTGCCGCCCCGGCCCGGTCGCCCAGCCGCAGCGCCATCTCGGCGCGCAGGACCAGCGGATCGGGCAGGCCCAGCCCGTCCAGGAAGGCCTCCGGCGGCGACAGCAGCACCGCCGCCCGCCCCCAGTCCCCCGCCAGCGCCGCCAGCCGCGCCAGCGCCAGCCCGGCCCAGAGCGCTTCGGGTCCCTGACCCTGCCGCAGCGCCGCCAGCGCGGCCCGCCGGTCCTCCCCGGCCCAGACCGCCGCCTCGATCGCCGCCGCCTGCAAGACCCCCGGCAGGCGGCCCTCGGCCCGGCCATGGCGCAGGAAATGCAGCGCCGGATCGGCCCCGCCCCGGGCCACATCGGGGTTCTGTGCCAGATAACCGGCCGGATCGAAGGCCGCAGGCAGATGCCAGCGCCCCGGAAGGACCGGGCGCAGGGCGCGCAACAGCGGCGTGGCGGGCAGCCCCCGCATCACATTCCCATCAGCACCCTGCCACGACAGGCCGGGCCGGGAAGGGGAGCGGATCGGGCAGGCGCATGGGGTCGGGCTTTCGGATCTGGCCGGTGGCGAAGCATCGCCAATGGCGGAGGAGGGGGGCCGGGAGGGTCGGAAAATCCCTTTACTTCACCCCCGATCAGGGCCATTTACCGCCACATCACCCGATGAGCCAACCTCTTTTTATGTGACATCCCACAGGAAGACGCGTGCCAAGACCCGACCCGATGCCCCGTGTTCCTGCACCTGTTCCCGACGGAATTCCTGCCGCCCTGCTGGAGATGCAGCGCCGCGCCGAGACGCAGTTCATCGCCCTCAAGACTGCGGAACAGGCCGCGATCCGGCTGCGCGGGATGCGTCCGCAGCCCTTCGTCCGGCCCGCGCGTCCCGGCGCATCCCACCGCGCGCTGATGCGCCTTCTGCCGCCGCTTGCCCGGCACTGGCAGCTCCATGCCCTGCGCGGTTGTGGTCTTTTCGATGCCGGCTGGTATCTTGAGACCCATGCGGATGTGAAGGCCGCCGGCGCCGATCCGGCGCTGCATTACCTGCGCTTCGGCGCGGCCGAGGAACGTGACCCCGGCCCCGGCTTTTCCACCGCGCATTACCTGCGCCTCTATCCGGATGTGAAGGCGGCGGGGATCAATCCGCTGATCCATTACCTGACCGCCGGCTGGGAGGAGAAACGCTCCATCCACCCGCTGATGCCGGAAGGCCAGGCATGAACGGGGGGGAGGGGGCATGACTGCCACCAGAACCGAACAGCCCGGCAACTGGCGCCTGCCACGGCGTCTGGCCTATGTCGTCAGCCACGCCCGGCCCTGGTCGTCGAACGGCTATGCGGTGCGCACCCATGCCATCGCCCGCGCGCTGACCGGGGCCGGGCATGAGGTGATCGTCTTCACCCGCCCGGGCCGGCCCTGGGATATCGAGGGTTTCGCACCGACCGGGCCGGTTGAAATCGACCGCAGGATCGACGGGGTGCGCCATGTCTGCCTGCCGATGCCACCGATGCCGGGGGCCAGACCCGCGGCCCGCCTCCGCGCCATGGCCGATGTGCTGACCGAAGCCTTCCAGGCCTTCCGCCCCGGGGCGGTTCTGGCCGCCTCGAACTGGGAAACCGCCGAACCCGCCCGCCGCGCCGCCGGGCGCACGGGGGCGACATTCCTTTACGAACAACGCGGATTCTGGGAAATGGCGGCGCAGGGGGCCAATGCCGCGACAGCGGCACGCCAGGAGACCGAGATCGCCCTGGCCGCGCGGGCCGTCTTTACCCTGAACGGGCCGATGCGCGACGAACTGGTGCGCCGGGGCGTGCCCGAGGGCCGGATCCATCTGGTGCCGAACGGCATCGCGCGCCCGGGCCGGATCGACCGGCGGGTGACGCGCGCCAGCCTCGGCTGTCGCGCGGCCCATCTTCTGGGCTATGTCGGCTCGCTTTCGGCCTATGAGGGGGTGGAGACGCTGCTCGATCTGGTGGCGCTCCTGCGCCGGGGCAGCCCGGAGGCGGCGGCGCTGGATGTCGATGCACTGGTCATGGGGTCGGACGCGCCCAAGGGGCTGATCGGGGCACCCCCCGGCCCGGCCGAAGCGGCGCTGCGCGCCCATGCGGCCCGGCTCGGGATTGCGGAACATGTGCATTTCGTGCCCCAGCAGCCCGAAGAAACCGTCGGCAGCCATTACGCGATATGCGATGCCATGGTCATGCCGCGCAGGCGCACGCCGGTCACGGAACTCGTGCCGCCGATCAAGCCCTATGCAGCGGCGTCCCATGGCCTGCCCGTCTTCATGACCGACCTGCCGCCCCTGGCCGAGATCGCCGCCGAGATCCATGGCAGCCTGTTTCCCGAGGGCGATACCGCCGCTCTGGCCCGGATGGTGCATGCCGCGCTGACCGAAGGCCATCCGGCAGCGGTGGCCGTGCTGGACCCGGGTCTTGACTGGTCGCAGCGCATCGCCCCCCTGAGCCGCCATCTCGACGCCGTGGCCGAGGCTGAACGCGCCCGCAACATGCGACTTCTGGCGGCCGAGGCGGGCCCCGTGCCGCCCTCCGCCGCCGCAGGGAGTGCGAATTTCGATCTGGCCTGTCTGCCGCGCGTTGGCCTGCAGGGGCTGCTTGGGGGTGCCCATGAGGCGCGGATCGGTCCGGAGGGCGGGGGGCAGGGGGCTGTAGCCCCCGTCACCCGGCTGACGCGCGCCAATCTGCTCGAGGTGCTGGCCACGGCCGAGCCGGGGCGCTTTGTCATCGACTGGGCCGGGCTGCGGGCCGGGGACAGCGACGGGACAAACAGCGACTGGGCGGGGCTCTGGTCGATCGAGGACATGCGGCTCAACCGGCAGATCATGGATGCGGCCCGCATCGCGATGGCGCGCGGCTGGCGGCTGCAGGTGATCGGGCCGGTCCACCGCTCCGAAGCGCCGCTGTTTCGCAGCGTGGCCAATGTGATGGAGGAGATTCTGCCCGATCCCTCCGCCCCCGCCCCGCTTGCGGAGGGCCGGGCATGAGGGTCGCCATCCTGGCCGAGCAGAATTTCAACCTGATCGACGGCTCGACGATCTGGCTCCTGAATGTCTGCAAGCTGATGGCGCGGCTGCCGGATCTGGAGGTGACGCTGCTGCTGTCGCATCCGCTGACCGACCGCATCCTGGCCGATGAGGTGCCTCCCCGCCTGCGCATCGTCGATGCGGCAGAGATCGCGCGCAGCACCGGTCTGGGCCTCGAGCGGCTGACGGCAGAGCGTCTGACGGACGCGCTGCGCGGCTGGGAGGCGGCGGAAGGCGCGTTCGACCGCTATTTCGTGCGCGGGGCGGATTATCTGTCGGTCCTGCTGGACGATCCCGGCTTCCGCGCGCGGATCGTGGGCTATGCGCCCGGGGCCATTCCGGACCTCGCCGCGCCCGAACCCGACTGGCTGCGGCTGGGCCGTGCCGCGCGCACGCCCTTCGTGGTGCAGAGCGAGCCTGCGAAACGCGCGATGGAATCGCTCTTCGACTATCCGGCCCATGTCGTGCATGTGGTCCCGCCCATCGTGTTCCATGACAAGACCGCCGCTGCGCCGCAGCGGGATCCCGGCAGGACGGTGCTGTGCTATTCGGGCAAGATCGACCTGCATTACGGCATCGACTGGCTGATTGCCCTGGCCCGGCGGATGGCGGAGGAGCCGGGGCTGGGGGTCAGCGTGATCGCGGGCAAGGATACCTGGCGCGCGCGCTATCCCGAGTTCTTCGCCGCGATGGACGGGTTCCGCGCCGATGTCGCGGCGGGGCGGATGGGCCATGTGGATCTGGTCACCGGCGTGCCGCATGCCGAGGCCAAGGCCCGCATGGGAAGCGCCGATTTCGCCTGGTGCCTGCGCCATGCCCGCTATGACGATGTGATCGAGATCTCGACCAAGATCGTCGAGTTCTGCACCGCGGGCGTGGTGCCGATCCTGAACGACACGGCGCTGAACCGCGCGCTTTTTGGTGCGGATTACCCCTATCTGGTCGATATCATCACCGAGGATGTCGAGGAGCGCGTCCTCGCCTTCCTGCGCAGCCGGGGCGGCACGCTGCATGCCCGCGCGCTGGCGCGCATCGCCGAGGTGGCGGCGCGGTTCTCGGCCGACCGTCTGGCGGGGGCGCTGGCGGCGGCGATCCGGGGCCATGGCGGCGACACCACCCCGCTGACCGACGCGCCCCGCCATATGCTGCTGGCCACGCATGATGCAAAATTCCTGCGCCCTTTCCTCGACCGCGTGCAAGGCGACGCCGCCATCCGCCTTGTCCGCGAGATCTGGAGCAGCACCACCAAGCCCGGCACCGCCCCCTTCGTGCCCGCGGGCGTGGACACGGTGTTCTGCGAATGGGCCTGCGAGAACGCGGTCTGGCACAGCCACAACAAGCGCCCCGGCACGAAGCTGATCGTGCGGCTGCACCGCTTCGAGGCGTTCCGCGATTTTCCCAAGCGGGTGAACTGGAATGCGGTCGATGCGCTGATCGTGGTGTCGGACCATTTCCGCGACCTGATGGCGGACGGGTTTGGCATCGACCGCGCCCGCATCCATGTGAGGCCGCAATTCATCGACTGGCACCAGTTGCGCCGCCCGAAACTGCCCGCTGCGCGCTTCACCCTCGGGCTGGTCGGCATCAACCCCTTCGATCACAAGCGCTTTGACCGCGCCATCGACTTTCTGACCGCGCTGCGCGCGCGCGACCCGCGCTTCCGCCTTGCGGTGCGCTCGGTCATGCCCTGGCAGATCGACTGGGTCTGGAACCGCGATGCCGGGGAACGCAGCCGTTTCGTCGAGGTGTTCCGGCGCATCCAGTCCGACCCGGCGCTGGCCGGCGCCGTGCGCTTCGACCCGGCCGGGCCGGACATGGAGGAATGGTATCGCGGCGTGGGGGTGATCCTGTCCTCCTCCGACAGCGAGGGCTGCCATACCTCGGTGATGGAGGGCATGGCGGCGGGCTGCTGGCCGGTGGTGCATGACTGGCCCGGCGCGCGCGGCCTGTTCGCGCCCCATGTCCATGCCGACATGACCGATGCCATTGCCGATGTGATCGCTTTTGCAGACCAGCCCGAAGCAGAGGCCGCAAAGACCCGCGAAGACCTGTCCCGCCGGATGCAGGGCCACGATATCGACGCCTTCACCCGTTCCTTTTTCCAGCTCTGAGGTTCCCGCCCATGTCGCTCCTGCCCGAGAATACGCCCGAGATCACCTTCGAGGATGTCGAACAGAAGCGCCGGGCCTTTGCCGCCGCGCTGAGGGGTTTCCGGGCCCAGAAGGGGCGCTATCATCACCCCGCCCCCGAACTGCCCGCCGAGAAACTGGCGGGCTGCGAGCTTCTGCCCAACCGTCTGGCGCTCATCGACCGGGTGCGGACGGGCGGCGTGATGGCCGAGGTGGGCGTGGACCGGGGCGATTTCTCGCTGGAGATCCTGATGCGCTGCCAGCCCGAAAAGCTGCATCTCTTCGACATGGACATGACGCGGCTGACCAACCCGGCAATTCTCGATGCCATCGCGGAACGCGGCGGGCGGGTGAAGACCCATGCCGGCGACAGCTCGACCAACCTGCGCAAGATGCCGGACGGCTATTTCGACATGATCTATATCGACGGCGATCATGCCTATGAGGGCGTGAAACGCGACATCGAGGCCGCCGTGCCCAAGCTGAAAGCCGAAGGCGTGCTGATCTTCAACGACTATGCCGTCTGGTCGGCCGCCACGATGTTCCATTGCGGCGTGGCCCGCGCGGTGCATGAATTCGTACGCGACAATCCCTGGAAGTTCCGCTACCTCGCCTTGCAGCCGATGATGTACAACGATGTGATGCTGGTGCGCGCCTGAGGGCAAGGGCGGCCAGCCTGCCCGCGTGACATGGGCACCGCCACGCCGTGATCGTCGGGAACCGGGCCATCTCCATAGGACGCGGACGGGACGGGCAAGGGTTGCCAGGGCCGTCTGACTTGGTCATTCTGGCCTGACAGGTGCGACGGTTCCGCGATCCCGGAGCGACCCGGCGGATGATCCGGGGGCAGGTATGGGGCCCGGCAAAAGGCCAGGGTTCTGTCGTGCCAGAAGATTGACAGGGCTGTCATCTGACGAGGCGCCCCAGTTTGAAGGGATGCATCGCCATGGCTCTTTCCTCCGGAAGTTTGACGCTGACCTCGCTGCTTGTCCGCGAAACGCTCGCCACCCCGATCAACTTTCCGCACGGGGCTGCCGTCGGGGATTTCAACCGCAACGGCCTGCCCGACATTGCGGTGATCCGGGCCAGCATTCCGGGCGGCCTGTTGCAGCCGATCCCGATCTACGAGTTCCAGCCTGACGGCAGCTTTGCCGATATTGCGAGCGCCCTGGTGGAGGGGGGGCTGCCGGTCACGGATTTCGGGCGCGACATTCTGGTGATGGATGTGAACGGCGATGGCTGGGACGATCTCATCATCGCCGATCATGGCCTGGACGGCGAGCCCTTTCCCGGCGCGCTCAACCGCGTGTATCTGTCGGACGGCGCGGGGCGCCTGATCGACCGCACCGCGGATTTCAACCTGACCTCGGGCTTCACCCATTCGGTGTCGGCGGGCGATCTGGACGGCGACGGGCAGAGGGAGGTGTTCTTCAACAACATCGGCGGGCCGGCCGAGATCTTCACGATCCGGACCGACGGATCGGTGCGCGTGGATGGGTTCAACCTGCCGCGGCTGGTGGAATACACCACCACCACGATGGCGGACCTGCATGGCAACGGCCGTGACGACCTGCTGCTGGGGGTCGCCCAGCAAGGGTTCAACACGACGGGCGCGGTCAGCGGCTATCTGTCCTGGACCGGCACCGAGCTTGCCTTTACCGCATTTCCCGAACCGCAGGTGTTTCCCGGCGTCATCACGCTGGATATGAAGGCGGTCGATCTGGATGGCGACGGGCGGCTGGACGTTGTGCTGCTGCATACGGCGAGCGATCCATTCTACACCGGCTACTCGATCCAGGTGCTGTTGCAGCAGGCCGATGGCGGCTTTCGCGACGCCACGACGGATTTCTTCGATGTCCGCGACTTCATGGGTCCGGACCATGGCCAGGCGGGGCAGGGCTGGGGCCGGTATCTGCTGATCGACGATGTGAACGGCGATGGTCAGCTGGACCTGATCGTGGAACGGGTGGGCCATTCGCTGCACAGCATCTTCCTGCGCGATGGATCCGGGCGGTTCCGGCTTGCGGGCGACCAGATCGGGGGCGGCAGCGAAAGCCTCGCGCTGGCCGACATCACCGGAGACGGCGCGCCGGAACTGGTGATGATCGGAACGAACCAGGTCAGCGTCTATGAGTTCGACCGGACGCCGGTGGTCGATCAGACCATCGTCCTTGCCGGGGAAGACATGCTAGCGCGAGGCGCACGCGGCAATGACACGCTGCGCGCGGGCCAGGACGACGCGTTCGCATTCGGGGCCTTTCTCTATGGCGGGGATGGCGACGACGAAATCCATGGCGGTTCCGCGCGCGACCGGATCTATGGCGGGGCGGGCAATGACCTGATTTTTGGCGGCGGCGGGAATGACATCATCTACACCGGGCCGGAAACCAATGACTGGCGGGTGACCGGGCACAACACGGTCTATGGTGGCGATGGAAATGACGTCATCTTTGGCGGGCCGGGGGAGGACCTGCTGTATGGCGGGGCCGGGGACGATGCGATCAGCGGCGGCGGCGGACGCAACCTCATCCTGCCCGGCCCCGGAAACGACACGGTCTATGGCGGCGACGGGTCAGATACCGTCAGTTTCATCGACCACATGCAGGGGGTGGTGGCCAATCTGGCGACGGGGGTGGCCACGTCGGGGCCTGATACGAACCGTCTTCTCAACCGTATCGAAAACCTCACCGGCACGAATTTTGGCGACAATCTCACCGGGGACGCGCGGCCGAACCTGATCCGGGGCATGGGGGGCAATGACTGGATCGTCGGCTCGCCCGGGGCGGACACGCTGGACGGCGGCGACGGACGGGACATGGTATCCTACGTCTTTTCCGACTCCCGCGTCGTCGTCGATCTGGCGCAGGGGCGTGGCTCGGCGGGCTATGCCGATAGGGATATCTATATCTCGATCGAGAATGTGACGGGGTCAATCTATGGTGATCTGATCACCGGGGATGACGGCGACAACTGGATCCGGGCGCTTGGCGATTACGACTGGATCGTGGGGTCCTGGGGCAATGACACGCTCG
>JBKBNP010000046.1:0-35755 GCA_046295215.1 Pseudorhodobacter sp.
CCTTCATCCGCTTGGCCATCTCGCTGGAGACGCCGGCCCGCCTGCCGCTGTCCACCCCGGCCTTGTTGACCAGTCGTTCAGGGTCTGGGGCACACAACCGATCTTGGACGAAATCGACAGCACCGCATTCAAGGTATGAGGAGGATCATACGCGGAAAATCCACTTATCCCGGCTGTTCAGAATTCCGGAACCACCTCTGAATGTGCTATCCAAGTGCGTATCCAATACCGCGAATTGTGCGGACAGGATGGTCGCTATCCTGTTGACCCAAAGCACGGCGCAGGCGTCCGATATGGACGTCAACCGTGCGCGGTCCGACGAAGACCTCCCGACCCCAGACCCTGTCGAGCAACTGTTCGCGCGTCCAGACCCTGCCCGGTCGCTCGATCAACGCGGCCAACAAGCGGAATTCCGTAGGCCCCAGATGGACCGGGATGCCGGCGCGATGCACCCGGTAACGTTCACCATCCAGAACGATGTCTTCAAATTCCAGCGTTTCGCCGCCTGCCAGGGGTTGTGCATGTCTCAGTTTCAGGCGCAGCCGTGCCATGAGTTCCACGACCGAATAGGGCTGCGTGATGTAGTCTTCGGCACCGGTTTCCTGGACGCTCTCGTGGCCAGCATCATCGTTGTGAGCAGCCAGCAGGATGATCGGGACACGGCGCAGGATGGGGTGCGCCTTGAGGTGGCGGCAGACCTCACGTCCCGACATGACCGGCATGGTCCAGTCCAGAACGATGATGTCTGGTGCAATCTCTACCGCCAGCAGCAGTGCCTCGTCCCCTGCAGTGGCAGTTATCACCTCGAACCCATCTGCCGCCAGATACTGGATCAGGAATGCGCGCTGCGGGGTTTCGTCCTGAAGCACAATCACCCGAGGTCGCAACGCAACCGGCTGCACGGATGCGGCCCTTTGCGGCTCATCTTCCATCATGCCTGCCTCCTTTGCACGAGCCTGCCATCACGGCGCGGCACACGCTGTTGAGGGCCCAGGCAAAAGCTGGGAACAACGAGGGTCCGGGCTGGCGGGCCCCAACCACCGGCTCAGGTGGGGTTCGGGCCGTCCAGCGGATCGTTGATCTCGCTCGTCGAGGCACCCTTGGGCCGAGTGGCAGCCACTTCACCTGTTTCAAGATAAATCACCGCCTCGCAGATTTCGGTCACATGGTCCCCCATGCGTTCGAAATTCTTGGCAATGAACAGAAGATGCATACAGACGGTGATGCTGCGCGGATCTTCCATCATGTGCGTCAGCAACAGGCGGAACAGGGCGTCGGTGGCTTGATCGACCTCGACATCGCGCACCAGCACCTCGCGCGCCAGTTCGATGTCGTCAGAACCATAGGCGGTCAAGGCGTCCGTCAGCATCTCGCGCACCATATCCGACAAGCGCCGCACGGCGGAAATGGCCCCGTCGTGAATGTCGCTGCGGTGAAGAACGGGCACCCGCTTGGCCAGGTTCTTGGCATAGTCCCCCAGACGTTCCAGATCGCCCGCGACCTTCATCAGCGTCACGACCTGACGCAGATCTGACGCTCGGGGCTGGCGCAGGGCCAGCATCCGCACCACAGCCGCGTTGATCTCATCCTCAAGCGCGTCGATCTTTTCGTCATCCTTGACAACGCGCGTCGCCAAAGGCTGGTCCCGGTTGATGAAGGCGCGGGTTGCGCTGTCAGTCGCCGCATCGACATGGGCCCCCATCCTTGCAACCAATGACAACAGATGCTGGATATCGTTTTCGAAGGCGCTGTCGGAATGAGGCTTGCGCATGTATGGTCTCCTCGGTCGGGGCGCTGGTGCGAGGCTGCACTGCGCCGGTTCTGGATGCCCGTGCCGGGCGGCGCTGTCGGTTCAGCCGAAACGGCCCGTCACATAGTCGTTGGTCTGAGCCTTTTTCGGATTGGTGAAAATCGTGTCGGTCGCGCCGTATTCGATGAGCCGCCCCAGATACATGAAGCCGGTGTTGTCGGACACCCGGGCGGCCTGCTGCATGTTGTGGGTGACGATGACGATGGTGTAGCTGCCCTTGAGTTGGGCAATCAGTTCCTCGATCTTGGCCGTCGCGATGGGGTCGAGCGCAGAACAGGGTTCATCCATCAAAAGCACTTCGGGGTCCGACGCAATGCCGCGCGCGATGCAGAGGCGCTGCTGCTGGCCGCCCGACATGCCAAGCGCGCTTTCCTGCAAACGGTCCTTCACCTCGTCCCACAGCGCGGCGGAACGAAGCGCCCGCTCGCAGACGTCGTCAAGTTCCGAGCGCTTGGTCACGCCATCCACCCGCAGCGGATAGACCACGTTGTCATAGATCGACATCGCAAAGGGGTTCGGTTTCTGGAACACCATCCCCATCCGCTTGCGCAGGGCGATGACATCGACTCCGGGGCCATACATGTCGAAATCGCCGACCGTGATCGTGCCGTCGATCTTCAGATCGTCGATCAGGTCATTCATCCGGTTGAGACAGCGCAGTAGCGTGGACTTGCCGCAGCCCGAAGGGCCGATCAGCGCCGTGACCTGGCCCTTCTGGATTGCCATGTCGATGCCGAACAGGGCCTGCGTCTTGCCATACCACAACTTGAAGTCGGCGATGTTCAGCGCGATGCCGTTGGGCCCCTCTTTCACATGATAGGACGTGGGTTCGATTGGCCTTTCGGGTGTTTGCACGTTCATGGTGATGGTCCCTCTTTCAGAACTGCCCGCCGGCATATTTGCGTTTCAGCCGGTTGCGCACATAGATGGCACCGGCGTTCATGATGATGATGAGGCCCAGCAGCAGCAACGTGGTGACGAACACCATCGGCTTGCCGGCTTCCGAGTTGCGCGACTGGAAGCCCACGTCGAAGATGTGGAAGCCCAGATGCATGAAGCTGCGTTCGAGGTGGATGAAGGGCGCAAATCCGTCGATGGGAAGCGCCGGGGCGAGTTTGACCACCCCGACCAGCATCAGGGGCGCCACCTCGCCCGCCCCACGGGCCATGGCGAGGATCATGCCCGTCATGATGCCCGGAAGCGCCTTGGGCAGCACGACATAGCGGATGGTCTGCCACTTTGACGCGCCACAGGCCAATGACCCCTCACGCATGGACCTCGGCACCGCAGACAGCGCCTCCTCGGTCGCCACGATCACCACCGGCACGGTCAGAAGCGCCAGTGTCAGCGAGGCCCAGAGCAGCCCCCCCGTTCCGAAGGTCGGCGAGGGAAGCCGTTCAGGATAGAACAGCTCGTCAATCGACGCCCCGACCGTATAGGCGAAAAAGCCCAGGCCGAACACGCCATAGACGATGGAGGGCACTCCGGCGAGGTTGTTGACCGAGATCCGCACAATGGAGGTAAGCCGACCCTGTTTGGCGTATTCCCGCAGATAGAGCGCCGTAATCACGCCGAAAGGTGCCACAAAAACAACCATCAGCATGGTCATGGCGACCGTGCCGAAGATCGCAGGCAAAACGCCACCCTGGGTGTTGGCCTCGCGTGGTTCGGTGGTCAGGAATTCGAGCCAGCGTGCAAGATAGATGCCCATCTTGCTGAACCAGCCGATGTCATTGGCGGCGTAAAAGCGCACGATCTGCGACAGGTTCGTGTCTTTGGTGGCCCCGTTCACCTCTTGCAGGATGACGCGGAACTGGCCGTCCCGGTTGCGGATTTCAGTGATGCGCGCCTGCACGCCCTGAAAATCGGTCTGCAATTCGGCAATGCGTGCATTTCCGGCCTCTTGCGCCGCAATGGTGCGCGGGTCGGACGCCCCAAACCGAAGCGCAGCCTTGCGCATGTCCAGACGCGCCTGTTCCTGACGATAGTTGATCGTCCCGATCTCGCCCTTTTCAAGGGACCGGATCTCGGCAAAGCGTTTGCGGGCCTCGCGTTGTTCACGGGCCATGACGCCAGCATTATAGGGCTGTTCTTGCCCGTTGATGACAAGCGTTGCCGGGATGCCGACAAAAGTGCCCCATTGCTGACGCTCAAACAGATAGAAGTCACGTGGCCGGTCGGTCGCGGCAACTTCAAAATCCGCGACCCATGTGAAGTCGTTCCCGTAGATATCGAAGTTCGCGGTCTTAAACAGCGTGCGGTCCGACATACCACCCCGTGCGAGGATTTCGGCGCGCTGGTCGTCGCTGAGTGCGCCCAGAACGTCCTCACCGACGCGGAAGGTGTTGTAGCGCGTCGGTTCGCCTGCAAGCACCGTGCCATTGACCAGCGTGACCCGCTCGATGGGTTTGGGCCAGAATGTCGTGAACCCGTTCCACGCGATGATCGCAAGAAACCCCGCGATGAGGATGATCCCGATGGAAAGTGCGCCCCCGAAAGCCCAAAGCGATGGTTCGCCGATGGCCGACAGATCGGCGGTGAAGCTGCGGACCCGGCGGCCCTGGGCCTTGGTGGGTTTTCCGGTGGATACGCCGATCCCTGCCGTATGGACGCTGTCGTCGTTCATAGCCATTTTCGCGGCCTCCGGTTATAGATTGAACGCGCGCTTGCGATAGCGCTGGCGGATTATTTCGGCGATTGTGTTGATCACGAAGGTCATCAGGAACAGCGTCAACGCCGCAAGGAACAGCACGCGATAATTGGTGCCGTCCTTTACCGCCTCGGGCAGTTCGATCGCGATATTGGCCGACAGGGTGCGCAGACCTGAAAAGATGTTCCATTCCATGATCGGCGTATTGCCCGCCGCCATGACCACGATCATCGTCTCGCCCACCGCGCGGCCCATGCCCATCATCACGGCAGAGAACACGCCCGAGGCGGCGGTCGGCAGCACGATCCATTTGGCCGTCTGCCAGGGGGTTGCCCCGGTTGCCAGTGACCCGGCCCGCAGATGCGACGGCACTGCGTTCAGCGCATCCTCGGCCAGCGTATAGATGGCGGGGATCACGGCGAAGGCCATCACGAAGCCCACGACCAGCGCGTTGCGTTGCTGATAGCTGTCAACGACATTGCCGCGCGGATCATAGCCGATCATGGTCAGAAGTGCCGCTACGACATAGCTCAGAACCATCGCCGCAATCAGAAAGGCAACCCAGCGCAGCGCATCGAGTTTCCCGGCCGAAGATTTGTCGAGGCTCCGCATCCGGTCCCGCAGGAAATGGCCAAAGAGTTTGTGAAAGCCCCAGGCAACAACCATATAGGCCAGCGGCAGTTGCAACAGGAACATGAACGGCGTTCCGGTGCCCTCGCCATTGGTCCAGCCCTTGAAATCCCCATTGAACAGCACTGCCTCGAACAGCGGGCCAAGCGCATAGGCGAACAGGCAGGACAGCACGATCATCACCCCCATGAGGATGAATTTCGGAATGCCGTCATAGCGCAGCGCCAGATGTGGCGGCAGGATTTGCCAGACGAAGGCCCCGATCATCAAGCCCATCGGCACCGCGATGAAGCCCAACAGCACCGCCGCGATCCATTCCTCCACCAAAGGGGCCAGCACCAGCGCCGCAAGGAAGCCCAGCACAACCGTCGGCAGGCTTTCCATCAGTTCCATCACCGGCTTGACGGTCGCTCGCACGCCGCGATGGACGAATTCCGACGTGTAAATCGCCGCCATGATCGCGATGGGCGTTGCAAACAACATTGCGTAAAATGCGGCCTTGAGCGTGCCCGCGATCAGCGGCACCAGCGAGAATTTCGCCTCGAACAGGTCGGTGCCCGATGTGGACTGCCAAGTGTAGCTCGGGCCGGAATAGCCTTCATACCACAGCTTGCCAAAAATCACGCGCAATGACACTTCGGGGTGTGGGTTGCGGTATTGCCAAGCGTCGACATTGCCCTCCACATCCAGCATCAGAACGCCGTCACTGCGTGGAAACACCAACGCAATGACGTCATTTTCGGCGGGGCTTGTCCGGTCAAACCGGAAAAGGGTCTGCTCGGACGTGGAATAGCGCACCCAGACCGAACCGTTGTCGGCTACGGTCACAATGGTCTTGTCGCGGATCGCCTCGGACATCTCGACGACAGCACCGCCCTGTTGCTCATGGCTGCGCGCCCGGACCATCTCGAACGTATCGGTCCCGCGCGCCCCTGCCGGTTGCAGCCGAAAGAACACGTCGACGGCACCGTTTTCACCGCCCACGACCAGCGCAAGCTCGCCGTTGAGAAAGTTCATCGACGAAATGCCGACGCCATCGTCAAAGGCGCGGAACCGTTCGGCGAGAACCGGGTTGCGGGGGTCGCGCACGTCAAAGCGGTAGATGAACCCGCCATCGGTAGAGACGAATACGCGGTCACCCGTGCTGGCCAAAAGCGCTCCTGTCACGGTCACGCCCGCGTCAAAGTTCATGGGCGGCAGTTCGACCGTGGTGGTCGTCACGTCCTCTGCCCCTGTCATCAGGTTGCGCCGGATGGTGGAGTTGCTGACCCGGGCAATCCCTGTGGCATCCACGGTCACAAAGGCGCTGGTGGGGCGTTCGGGGGTGCCACCGGTGCGGTAATCAAGCGCCACAATCGGAAAGTCGGAGATCTGCGCCGCGTCACCCAGTTCGGTCACGGGAATGATCGTGCGGTAGTCGCCGGTCTGCACCTGGCTGTAGATCTGCCCGCCGGAAACGAGATCTCGGGAATTCAGTTCGCGCAGATCGGTCGGGACGCGCGAGCGTGGAACGCTTTGCACGTCGAAGCCGACCTGGCCGAACCGCACGGTTCCGTCCTCGAAACCGAAAGCAACCGATCTGCGGTCCAGCGTGGCCCCAACACCTGTCACCTCGCGACCGCCAAAATCGAAACGCCCGGTCTGGATGACTTCGCCCGTGGCTATATGGAAAGTCGTCGTGGCACCGTCGCGGCCAACGACAGTCGCAAGCGATTGGAATTCATCGGCATTCAGCCATGCAGGGTTTGATGCTTCAGAAACCCGGTAGGACAGCGACCCGATCTCCTGCCCAGACGACAGCATGGGCGCCACAACGCGGAACAGAAACACCATGATCCCGAGCACAGCGACAATTACCAAAAGTCCGCCAACAGTGATGACCCATTTCGCAATCCTTTCGCCGTAGATCACAGTCCATCGCGTGGATTTGGCGCGCTTGGCGACCCGCCCGTCCATGGGCATGCCGGTGTTGGTGTCCGTCATTTCATCCTCCGGTGATCGGCCGAATCGTCATGCAAAACAGTCGCAAGGCGGACGAAGCCGCCTTGCGACGCTTTTCGGGTCGTTATTCGGCGATGCCGAACACCGCGAGGTCGGCGTCAGCCACGGCTTTCACGATCGGGAAGAACCCGGCGCGCAGCACGTCCTGTTGGCCCTGCTGGCTGTAGACGTATTTCACGAACTCGGCCCGCAGCGGCTCCATCGGCTCGTTGGGGTTCTTGTTCATGTAGACATAGAGGAAGCGCGCCAGCGGGTAGAAACCGGCAGCGGCGTTCTCGCCGGTTGCTTCATAGCAGTCACCATCGGTGGACAGCGGCACGGCGCGCACGTCGGCGGTCATGTAGCCCACGCCCGAGTAGCCGATGGCGTAGAGGTCGGAACCCACACCCTGCACCACGGTCGAGGAACCGGGCTGTTCGCGCACTTCGGGGCGGAAGTCGCCGTCGAACAGCGCGACCTGCTTGAAGTAACCATAGGTGCCCGAAGCCGAGTTGCGGCCATAAAGCGCGATCGGACGGTTTGCCCAGTCGCCGGTCATGCCAAGTTCACCCCAGGTGTTGATGGGAGCATCGGAACCGCCGTTGCGGGTGGACGAGAACACGGCATCGACCTGTTGCATGGTCATGCATTCGATCGGGTTGTCCTTGTGGACATAGACAGCCAGAGCGTCGATCGCGCCGCGCATCGGGGTGGGCGGATAGCCGAAGCGGGCTTCGAATTCTTCGATTTCAGTGCCACGCATGGCGCGCGACATCGGGCCGAACTGTGACGTGCCCTGCACCAGCGCGGGCGGGGCGGTGCCTGACCCAGCACCTTGGATCTGGATCTGCACGTTCGGATAGAACGTCCGGAACCCTTCAGCCCAGAGTGTCATCTGATTGTTCAGCGTGTCGGATCCGATCGAGGTGAGGCTGCCGGACACACCCGAGACTGCCTCGTAGGTGGGCAGGGTCGGGTCGACGGTAACTTGTGCAATCGCCGTTGAGGCGAACAGGCTGGCCGCTGTTGCAAGGATTGCTGTTGAGCGTTTCATGAAATCTCCTGACCAAGTTTTGGTGCCGCGTCTTTAACGACCATCCCCGGATCCCTGCTTTCTGTAACGCAGGGACGTCAGATTCTTACAATTTCTGTGACAATCCATAAATCCGACCAACCTCATGTCGTTTTCATCACTTCGTTCGAATAAAAAAGCATCGCGGCGGGGCAACTGGATGATCGTGGCGCGTCCGCCCCATATGCTGCGTTTGCCGCGTCGGTGTCCGGAGTCATTGGCATGTGGTGCGAGTCCGGCGAGAGCTGCGATCCGTCGCCGGTCAAGCTGGCCGAGTTCAGGGAGCTGCGCGATCAATGTTGCTGAGACAACGGGTCCGATCCCATTGATGTGGCGAAGGCGGGCGGCCTGATCGCGCAAGTCGTCCTGTTCCTGGATGACGGTCTCCATCTCTGCCTCGGCTTTCGCCCGGCTGGCTTGCAGAGTCTTGATATGCTGCGAGATGTTGCGCCGAGCCCATTGGTCTTGCGTTGTCCTCAGGCGGTTCTTCTCGGCAACGATCATGGCGGTGATGTCGGTCCGGTATGCCGTAAGGTCAGACAAACGCTGGCGTTCTGCCGAACGCGGGCGCGCTGAAACCAGTTGCAGAGCGCGTCCCATCTCGGCCAGGACCTGCGCATCGACGCGGTCACTCTTGGCGAGGCGCCCCGTCGCACGCGCAAACTCGCGGGCCTGCCGAGGGTTCACGCACGTCGCCTGCCGCCCAGCTTCGGATAGAGCAGACATGATGGGTCGCTCGCAGCCGCCGGAAGCCTCGGGGATGACGATGGATGAGCCAACCGTGGCTGCAAACCTGCGGAGCGATCGACCGTCGGTTGGAATCCTCTCATGCCGAAAGGTGGTAGGGTCACACACGTCGATCCAGTCTTTCGCAACATCGACGCCAATGTAGGTTTGGGGCAAAGTCATGGTCCTGTCCTTGATACTCGGGGTCGGCATGATGGTCGCCCCTTGCAACTGTTCAGGTTCATATGGCTGCAGCGCAGATGAGCCCCTTGCTACTCGGCGGGATCTGCCTCCCCGGGATGGAATGGGGTCCCACCTGCGTTCCCAGTATGCCCGACCTTGAACACACAAGGATGAAGCATCATGAGCAAGCCCACGAACAAGTTTTCTCCCCGAAGTGCGTGAACGCGCGGTTCGGCTGGTTCCGGACAATCAGGGCCAGCATGGATCGCGATGGCAGGCCGCAATCAATCTGCGTGAGAATTCATTCGGCCGTAATTCGTGCCATGGCAGCCTTGATCATCATTCCGTAAGGGAGGCCGCGATCATGGAGCTGATTGACCGTGCCGATGATAATCCGTCCGTGCGCGGGGCAGACAAAGGCAAGTGCGCCGCTGATCCCCGAATGGCCGATGAACCCCATGTCCGGCTTGAAGGGCGGCAGCCATCGCGGGAGCGCAAAGCGCAGAACGCCGGTCCCGGCCTTGAGTGGAAAGATTACCCGCCGCCATGGCGTCATTTCGTCCAGCAAGGCGGTCGGAAACAGCCGGCCCCCGCAGAAGGCTTGCGTGAAACTGGTGAGATCGGACAGGCAGGACACCGCCCCGCCGTCGCCCGGCATCGAGGCCAACGCCAACGGTGTCTCGATCTCCCGCGTTCCCAGGCGCAGCGGCAGTGCCGCCATGCCGGGCTTGAAGAAGGCCGTCCGGATCAGGCCCAGAGGCCGGGCGACGCGCGCGGCGAGCGCGTCGTCCAGGCTTCGACCATCCACCCGCGTCACAACCTCGGCCAGCAGGTAGAAGTTGGTGTCCGAGCAGAGCGCCCGAGCGCCCGCACCTGGGGCGAAGGCCGGACTCATCTCGTTGCGGACCCAGGCCAGAACCTCGGGCAAGCCGTAGGCGCGGTCGCGGCCCGCGAAAAGGTCTTGCGCCAGCGAGGTCCCGTCGCGACGTTTGCCCTCGAAGTAATCCGGCAGGCCCGAGGTATGGCACAGCACCTCGCGCAGCGTAATCCGCCCGGTCAGATCCTCACCCTTCCAGAGGTGCAGGGCCTCCAGTTCGCCCGGAAAGTAGCGCGCCACCGGGCGTCCAGGGTCAGCCGCCCTTCTGCGGCAAGCTGGAAGATCATCGCCGTCACGAGAAGCTTCGAGGTCGAGGCGATCAGGAATGGCGTCTCCGGCCCGGCCCGCGCGCCTGCCCAGTCGCCGCGGCAGGCGTGGGTGGAGGCCTCGCTGTCCAGCACGCCCAACGCGGCCTCACAGATATAGCTGCGACGATGTATCCTGCCAACGATCCGGTTTAGTGCGCGCTGCTATGTGTCACATCCCAGAAGATAGTATGGCTGTTTCCTGAACAAGTCCGGCTTAAGTTTGTGCTAGTCCTTCATCGTCTGCAAGGGTGTCTTGGTGCCCAAGGCTGATTGTGGCAGCTGCTGATTGTAGAGCAGCGCGTAGCGGTGTAGTGTGTTTTCCAGTTCCTCGCCGGAATGGAAGTGGTGGGATTGCAGGACTTCCTCGATCCGGCCGTTGAAGCGTTCGACCATGCCGTTGGTTTGCGGATGCTGCGGCGGGGCCAGACGATGTTCGATGCCGAGGTCGGCGCAGAGTTGATCGAACTCGTGCTTGCCAGTGGCCTCGCGTTTGCGCAAGCCGAACAGACGGTCGGTGAATTCCTTCCCGTTGTCGGTCAAAACCGTCCTGATCCGGAGTGGGCAGGTCCGTTCCAGATCGCGCAGAAAACGGCGGGCATTGGCGGCAGTCTTGGATTTGAAGACCCGGATGAACACCCAGCGGGTTGCTCGATCAATCGCCACGAAGAGGTAGCGGCGCGAGGATTCGTCCGCCATTTGAGGCAGATACTTCACGTCAACATGAAGGTAACCGGGCTCGTAGGCCTTGAACGCCTTGTGCTTCGGTCTGGGGTTGCATCCCTGAAGGTCTCGCAGATTGCCCACCCCGTGCCGACGCAGACAGCGGTCGAGGCCAGAGCGCGACACATCCGGGTTCAGAAACTCCCGGACCATGGCGAGCAGGTCGTCGATAGACACCAGCAGCGTCTTGCGCAGGGCAACCGCCACCGCCTCTTGCGCCGGGGTCAAGGTCGTTTGCAGCCGGTGCGGTGTGTGGCTGCGGTCATGCACGCTGTCGCGGTGCTCCCATTTGTAGACGGTCTGCTCGGTTGTGCCGAACCGCTCCGCCAAGGCCGACGCAGGATCCGCGCTGGCCTGGACCGCAGCCCGAACCTTCGGCGTCGTCGTCGCCTGCTTGTGAAGATGGATCAGCATGCCCGCACCCCGCTTCGAATGTCCCTCAGGATCGATCTTGCCATGAAAAACGCAGAGCGCCGAGGGTCTATGTGATCATCCGGGATGGAACAGCTAGGTCATGCAGGATGCTCCATCAGAATCACCAGATTGCCGCGCTTGTGGTTGCTGTCGGCCAGGGCATGGGCGCGGGCAATGTCGGCCAGCGCGAAGGTCTCGCCCATCAGCGGATGGTAGCCCCCGGCCTGATGAAGGGCCAAAAGACGGGCCATGGCGTCCGGCGTTTCCCTGACCATCCCGGCACAGAGCCGCCGCCCCCCGACCCGCCGCGGGCGGATCAGCGCGCCGAGCATTGCCCCCAGGCCCGTCGTGACCAGCCCCAGCCGCCCACCGGGGGCGAGGCGCGAAAAAGCGTCGGGCATCAGGCCCGGCACATCAAGGATCACGTCGAACGGCCCGGGCGCGGGCTCTGCGCGATAATCCAGCGCCACATCCGCGCCGAGATCCCGCGCCAGATCCAGATTGGCGGCGCTGGCCAGGGCTGTGACATGCGCCCCGTGATGGCGCGCGATCTGCACTGCCGCCGAGCCGACCGCGCCGGTTGCGCCTACCACCAGCACCCGCTCGCCGGCTTGCAGCGCGCATTGGTCGAGCAGGAAATCCGCCGCTGTCAGTCCACCGAAAAAGAAGCCTGCCGCCTCGGGTACGCTCAGGCTTTCGGGGCGTGGCAGGATCAGGCCGGTTTCCTTGACCGCCACGAACTCCGCATGCGCTCCCATGCGCATCCCGTCCGTGATGCCGAAGACCGCATCGCCCGGTGCAAAACGGGTCGCGCCCGGGCCGGTCCCGACCACCCGCCCTGCATATTCCCGCCCCAGAACCGGGTGGCGCGGGCCGGTCAGGCCAAAGGCCAGCCGGATCATCGGCCCCATCCCGCCCGGTGCCCGCGCGGCCCGGATGCGGGCATCGCCCGAGGTCAGTCCCGCCGCGTCGATTGCGACCAACAACTCGCCCGGTCCGGGCTCTCGCGCGGGTCTGTTCTCGATGGTGACAGAGTCGGGCGGGCCATACCGGCGACAGATTGCGGCTTTCATGCGGTTAACTCCTTCTTGCCAACGGTCTTGATGACCCACTCGCCAATCGCGATCGTCACCAGCCACCAACCGACAAAGACAAGATCAGATGTCAGCCCGGTAACCGGGGCGCCGGTAGTCAGGTAGATCGGAAACATCACCAGCGCGACCGTTGCCCCGCCCATGCCGATGGCATAGGCGCGAATCATCCAGGCTCTGTGCAAGCCCCGGTCGCAGAGGCGCGCAGCCCGGACGCCCAGCGCCAGCGCCACGACCAGCCCGGCACTGAACACCGCGCGGGCGACATACAGAAGCGGTGTCGCGATACTCTCGACCCGCAGCAGCAGGCCAAGCCCCGACAGCGCCATGACAAGGCCAGCCACCACGAACACCCGCCCCGAGAGCCGGTGGAGCGCCCCGAACCGCGCGCGCAAGGCCCGCGCGAATTGCATGGGGCCCAGAACCCCGAACAGAGCCCCCGCGAGCGCGTGCAGCCAGTGCGAAACCGGAGCCATGTGCAGCCGCAGGCTGTCCCCGGGCAGCAGGCCCGCCGGGATCTGCACCACGCGGATGCCGGCCATCATCACCGGGATGAAGGTGGCGAAAGCCAGCAGAAGGACAAGCGGCATCGGCCGCGAAAACAGGCGGATCATGGCAGTCTCTCATTCGGTGCGACGCTCAGTCGTCGTGATAGATGAACACGTCCTCGACCCCCACGCCGAAATGGCGCGCGATGCGGAACGCAAGCTCCAGCGTGGGCGCGTATTTTCCGTTCTCGATGGCGAGGATCGTCTGCCGCGTCACGCCCACATGCGCGGCCAAGTCCTTCTGGGTCATCTCGCCTGCGTCGAAGCGCAGGCGGCGGATGGTGTTCTCGATCCGGGGCATCTAGAGGCCCCGGCGATAGGCGTGGAGCTTCGCCAGATTGCCGGCCGTATCGCCAAAGGCGCAAGCGGCAAGGATCAGGTTCATGGCGGTGATGACCGGCTGCCCCAGGGCCAGCGCCACGATGGCCCCCACGATCCCGAAGGCGGTTGCAAGTCCCTGCACCTTCCAGCCGATGCCCGAGATCGCGCGGTCACGCTCATCCCGGGTCAGGTCTGGCTTTTCACCAGTGATCACCTGCCAGACGATGGCCATGAGAATGGCCAGAACGATCCCGATCGCGATGCTGGCCCCGATCAGTTTCAGCACCAGCACCGCCCAGACCTGCACGCCGTCCGGCCCGTCGAACCGGCCAACTGCGTGACCGGCCACCAGAAACCACAGGAACAAGCCGATGATGACCGCGTTGGCGAGGATCTCGGTCAGGACATTGCGTTCTTCGTGGGACATGGGCGTTTCCGATATTTGCACTTGGTGTAAATAATACTATACCTTTGGTATGATGATTCGAACACAAAGTAAAGAATGTCATACCATGCCAGATTTCATCACAGCCCCACAGACTCCGTCGCCCGACCTGCAGCACCATGCCGAACGGATACGGCGTCGCTGGAGGTTGCCGGGGCTGGGGCTTGGCCGGATCGGACCCGGTGGCGCAATGCAGCTGGGCGTGGCAGGGATGCGTGCGCGGGGCCAAGCCTGCGCGATCCTGCCGGACGACAAATGGCATATCGGCTCGATCACCAAATCGATGACGGCGCTCCTTCTGGCGAGACTGGTCGCCCGTGGTCTTGCCCGTCTGGACCAGCCGCTGGGCGATCTGGCCGCGCTGCCGCTGCATCCCGACCTTGCGCGCCGGACGCTGCGCGCCCTGCTCGCCCATCGCGCCGGCCTGGCAGCCAATCCCGCGCGGACCGACTGTTTCGTTGCGCACCCCCCCGACCCCAACCAGCCCGAGGGTCCGCTGCGCGACAGCGTGCTTGCTCCGCTGCTGCTGGCGGCGCCGCGCCCCGGCAGATTTCGCTACTCGAACCTCGGCTACATGCTTGCAGGCCATATTGCCGAGCAGGTGGGCGGTTCGCCCTGGAAACAGCTCATGCGCGCGGAGATCGCGGCGCCCATGGGTCTGGACAGTCTCGGCTTCGGGCCGCCGCCTGCGCCAAATCCGATGGGCCATGGCTCGATCCTGTCCCGCGTGCTGACCCGGCGCGGACAGGGGCCGGGCTGCGGTGCGCCCATTGCGCACCATGCCGCATTTGCCGACCTCTCCCCTGCTTTCGGCCCGGCAGGGCTGGTGCATCTGAGCCTCCCCGACCTGCTGCGCTACGGGGCTGCCATTGGATGCCTTGGGCGCGGCGACGATGGCATCGTTCCGGGCGCAGTGTTTTGCGACCTGATCTCGGGCCGCGACTATGCGGGGGGCTGGGTGATCTCTGCGGAAGGACTGCGGCACAACGGGTCCAACGGGTTATGGGTGGCAGACCTGCGCATTGATCACGCAAGGCGGACGATCACAGCCATGGTCAGCAATTCAGGAAGCCTCGGCGCGTTTATCGCAGCGGGGACGATCGGGTGGGAAAGGATTGCGCATGGCACATGACGCGGGGTGCCAGACCGCGTGGAACCCGCCTCGACCTTACAGATGCCTTGCAGAATTTTCCCCGAGAGCTGCGCTTCGCGACGGGTGGATTTCAGGTTCTGCCGCAGGAACCCCGGCATGGCTGAATTCCTCGCGTTTGCGTTGATGCGGTACTCTGCCCCACTCTATGGCCACGGCACCGTCGCAGTTATCCCAATCTTCCATGTCCATCGGCCGCAGGATCAGCCGCGATGATTTGAGGGGCGGTATCGTTGGCATGACCTCGTCCGTCCTCAGCCTTGCCGGGGTTTCGCCTGATCGGTCGCCTCAACGCTGCCCGGGCCAAGGTGGCGCGTCAGGATGGCATCGGCGATGTCGCCCAGAAGCCGCGCCGCGGTGGCGCTGTCGCGGCCCGCAACATCGGTCAAGGCGACCAGACCCTCCACCCCGGCGACCGTGGCGAGCGAGGCCACGAGATCAGACTGACTGGCCGCAGAAAGGTCATGCGGAAACTCGCCCAGCGCGCGCTTCATGTAGCCCACGCGCCGTGCCCCCCGGCTGCCCGATCCATCGGTCGCGGTCACGGCATGGGCCAGATATTGCCGGAACGCGGGCTCGTTCTCCATCGTCAGCCGGATCATCGCCGCCGTGATCGCCGCGAGCCGTGAGCGCAGGTCGGAAGTCCCTGTAACCACGGCCTCATAGGGTGGAACCAGCGTGGCAAGACCCGCTTCCAGTGCCAGCGCCTGAGGGTCCGAGAAGTAGCGATAAGCGGTCGCCCGCGAGATGCGGTGTTCGGCCGCCGCGGCTGCCACGGTGACGGGTTCGCCACGGCCCATAAGTTGCCGCGCACCGTCAAGGATGGCATCGCGTGTTCGCTGTTTCTGGTTCGTTCGTTCGGCTATGTCCGACATCAGGTCTCCCGATCATTTTTCATATTGAGACATATGTCTCATTGTGCTTATTGCAGTCTTATTGCGGGAATCAGTCCCGTCAAGGAGAAACCGATGACAGCTTCACGTCACTACGATGTTTTTGGCCTTCTGCTCAGCTTCCGCGTCCTGCCCGAGGAGGTGGACGGCAAGTTCGCGCTGATGGAGGCCGCCGTGCCCCCCGGTCTGGGCGCGCCGCCCAATTCCCATGCCGGTGAGACCGAGACGTTCCGCGTTCTGGAGGGCGAATTCATGTTCATGATCGACGGCAAGCCGGTGCCGGCGCGGGCCGGGGATACGCTGGTGGTCCCCGATGGTGCGCCGCATGCGTTCCGCTGCACGGGAGATGCACCGGGACGTTTGCTGATCCTTAATGCGCCGGGCCGGATGCATGTCGATTTCTTCCGCGGTATCGGGCGCCCTCTGGCGGATGACAGCAGACTGCCCGCGCCCCCGGATGGCCCACCGGACATGGCAAAGGTCGTTCAGGTCGCGCAAGCCACGGGCATGACGCTTCTGCCCCCGGAACTGGAGGGCGCGCGATGACCGAGTTCGACGCCCCGTTCCGGCCGACCTGCGTGCCGGGGCTGGCCCGGGTGCAGTTCCGGGCGGCCACTCTCTATCTGATGGCGGGTCTGGTGCTGGGCATCGTGATGGCGGCCAGCGGGAACTTCACGCTCAAGGGCGTGCATGGGCACATCCATCTGCTTGGCTGGGTCACGCTGGCCCTGACGGGCGCGGTCTATGCGGTCGTGCCCGAGGTGTCGAAGGGCAAGCTGGCACGCTGGCATGTGATCCTGCACAACCTCGGCTTGCCGATCATGCTGGTTGCGCTGGCGGCCTACCTCTCGGGCGTGGCGGCAGCAGAGCCGGGAATCGCGGTCGGCGCGGCGCTCAGCACCATGGGTCTCGGCGCATTTACTCTGGCGATCTGGCGCACGCTTTAAGTGCGCCAGTTCCCCCGGTAGTGGGTCAGCCATGACCGGGCGTTCTGGACCAGATCCATGCCTTTCAGGACGCCGCGCTGGGTTGACCCGGCCAGTATCCAGGCCGCGAACATGACCAGACAGATCACGCAGCAGATCCGGATCGCAGCGCCCGCCCAAACGGTCTGGGCCGCGACCACTGCCGTCACCCGCTGGCCCGATTGGGCCAGCACCATCACATCCGTTCATCAAGCGGAGGGCAACGGGCTGCACCTCGGCGCGCTTTTGCAGCAAGCCGCCCTTTGGGAGGTGACGGATCTGATCGCCGTCAAGCGCTTCTCGTGGCGCAGCGAGCGCCGCTTCCTGACCTGGGTCGCCTGCCACGATCTGGATGATCCTGTGCCTCCTCAATGGTTTCTATGATGTTTTGGTCTGGCCATTCGCGCCGGGCCGTGCGGTTGTCGCGTTCGATGCAGGCATTCGCTGGGGCTGGCCGGGTTGGATATGCTGGATGGAGATGCCCTGTTTCTCGGCCCATACCAGCAGCTTGCCACTGATGTATTCCGGGCCGTTTCCGGCCCTTATGCTGCCGGGCGTTCCGCGCCACTCGATGTGGAGGAGGATCGGGAAACGGTCCGGGGGACCGTTTCCCCGACGACGGGTCTAGGCGCCGGATGACCCGTTCGGCTGGCAGCGAGAAGTCGACCTTGACCCCCAGCCCCTCGCGGTTGAAGTCATCCAGCACGTTCAGCAGCCGAAACGCACAGCCATCACCACGCGCCTGATGCCGCCAATGCAATCGGGCTTCGTCCGGCGGCCGGAGTGCGGCATTCGTCGTCAGTCGGCTGGTGGGGTGAGACTGACCTTGGCCACAGCGACGGGAAACGTCGCCCGCGTCAACACCTCGCCGTCAGCGTTAACGGTCAACCGCAAGGCCCGTCCAGCATGGCGGAAGGTCAGCCGAAAGCGGCCGAGGTCAGCGTCCACACCAGCTTCGCACATACTGGCGACCTCGCCAGCGCGGATACGCGCCGGAAGGCTGGCGGGATCAATGCCGAAGGCCGTGGCGATCACCGATGCATCCACTTCGAAGCCATCCGTCGTGATGGTGACGGCGGTCATGTTTCAGCCAGTATTCGGTTGCTCATGGCTTTTCCTCGACGGTTCGGGGGGCGGTAGAGGCTGGTCGGGTGTTGTCAGGATGCGGGCCGCCGCCCCCTGAAGATCATCATACTGATTGTGGCGCATGGACCAGAAGAAGGCACCAAGACCCGCAAGGCCAAGGGCAATCGACACCGGAATCAGGAACAGATAGCTCATGGTTCTGACCCTCGCAGTGCAGGGCGCATCGAAACCCAGGCGTGCCAGGTGCCGTGCCCCAGCAGCGGAAAGATCACGATCAGGCCCAGCAGGCCCGTCGCTGCCGACAACGCGAAACCGGCCACCACGATGGCGCCCCAGGGCAACACGGCGCGGAGGTTCTGGGTGGTCAGCGCAAAGCTGGTGCCAAGGGCAGTCAGCGCATCGACGCGGCGTTCCAGCAGCATCGGGATCGAAAACAGGCTGATCGCCATGGCAAATGCGGCGAATAACCCGCCGACGGCCGACCCTGCCAGGATCAACGCCCAGCCGCGCGGGGTGGTCAGCAACTGGCCAAGGATCAGGTTATATCCCGGAAACGGCAGCAGTCCATAAAACAGCGCATAGATCAGGTCCGCCGCGCGCAGCCACAGCATGACCAGAAGGAAAAGGAGCAGCCCCGCGAACACCATTTGCCCGCGCGAACGGGGATGCGAGAGGATCATGCCGGTCAGTGTGACTGCCTCCCCTGCCTGAAGGCGGCGACTTTTTTCGTAGAGGCCGAGGGCCAGAAGCGGGCCGACCACCAGAAAGCCCGACAGTGCAGGCAGGATCAGCGAAGGCAGGCCCACCGCGATCAACCCCCAGATCACTCCCACCGACAGGACAAAGACTGCCAGACCGTAGGCCAGACTTTGCGCTGGACTGGCGCGCAGGTCGGACCATCCGGCACCAAGCCATTCCAGCGCGACCAAAGGCGGGAGGTCGCGCACGAAACCGTTTTCGGGGCGGACCCGAGGCGCGATGGCGGGGAGTGGTTCCAGCATGGTGTCCCTTCCTCAGCAGGCGGGTTTTGCGGCGGGGCGGGTTGAACTTACCGACACGCAGCCGGGAGCCGTGTCGAACGCGAGCCGCACGAATTGCCAATTTGCTGCGATGACCAGCGACAGACCTGCGCAGGCCGCGAGGATTGCCCAATGGCGGGGTGCGATCATGGGGCTACCCCCGCCAGACCCTCGACATACAGGGCCAGCGCGCGAATCTCGGCCTCGGTCAGGCGGGATTGCCAACTGGGCATCAGCCCTTGCCGACCGGCGATCAGGCCATGGCGCAGGCTTGCCGCATCTCCGCCATAGAGCCAGTCAGCATCTGTCAGATTTGGCGCGCCACTGCCTTCAAGCCCGCGGGCATCCTCGCCGTGGCAACCGGCACAGTTTGTCTGGAACAGCATCGCGCCGTCAGAGGGATCATCCGGGATCATGCCCCCGCCCAACGTCTGAACATAATCGGACAGGACGGAAATTTCTGCACGGGTCAGCAGTTCGTCGCGGCCAAAGGCTGGCATCTGCGCAAAATGTGTGTCGGGATGGTCGGAATTGATACCAACCCTCAGGGTGGTGGCAATCTCGTCCGCTGTGCCGCCCCAGATCCAGATATCGTCGTTCAGGCGTGGAAAGCCGGGGCCGCCCCTGCCGTCCACACCGTGGCAGACCTGGCAATTCTGCCCATAAATTGGCCCGGCGGTCGTCAGCGCCCGCGCCATCAGGTCAGGGTCGGCGCGGATGGCGTCGAAATCCGCTGTTGCCAGTGCGTTGGTCCACCCGGCGCGGGCGGCGTTGGCGGCGGCAAGGTCTGCAGCGACGTCAGTTTTCTGGTCGATGCCCAAGAGGCCCTTGGTATAGGTATGACCCAATGGCCAGGTTGGCAGCAGGAACCACGCGACCAGCGCGTAGATGTGCGTCACCGCGATGAAGAAGAACACGATGCGCGGCACCGGCGAGTTCAATTCCTTGATGCCATTCCAGTCATGCCCGGTGGTCAGATAGCCCGAGACGGGATCGCGTTCTTCTACGGACATGGCTTGTCCTCCGCCGTCAGGATGGACCGGGCCGCATGGTCGGCGCGGGCCTTGCGCGACGGGCGGTAGGTTTGGAAAACCACGATCAGGAAAAACCCCATCAGGTAGAGCAGTCCAAAAGTCTTGGCGATGATGACGTAGGTTTCATGGGTCATGGCTGGTCCTGTCGGGCATCGGGGGCGTAAGGCGCTTGGGTCAACTGGCCCAGCACCTGTAGGTAGGCGACAACCGCATCCATTTCCGTCAGTTGCGCCATGCCTGAAAACCGCCGCAGGGTTGTCGCCTCGCCATAGCGTTCGGTCACGCCTGCGGCACCGGCCGAGTCAGGGTTTGCTTGCGCGGCGGCATCGCGCGAGGCGTTGGCGATCATCTCGTCGGTATAAGGCACGCCCAGCCTGCGCAGGGCCGCCAGATGGTCGCCCAGATCGTTCACCGCCAACGGTGCGGTGGCCAGCCACGGATAGGCCGGCATGATCGAGGTCGGCACCACAGCGCGCGGGTAAATCAGATGTGCCACATGCCAGTCGTCGGAGTATTTGCCCCCCACGCGCGCGATGTCGGGCCCGGTGCGTTTGGACCCCCAGAGCATCGGGTGGTCATACTGGCTCTCGGCCGCCAGGGAATAGGGGCCGTAGCGCTCCACCTCGTCGCGCAGGGTGCGGATCATCTGGCTGTGGCAGGCATAGCACCCCTCTCGGATGTAGATGTTGCGGCCCGCCAGTTCCAGCGGGGTGTAGACCCGCATGTCGGGCAGAGTTTCCACGGTCTCGTCGATGGTGAAGAGCGGCGCGATCTCCACCAGACCACCAACGCTGGCGGCAAAGATGATGCCGATCACCAGCGCGACCGAGTTCTTTTCGAGGTTGTAATGGACTTTGAACAGGGCCACAGGGCTACTCCGCCGGTTGGGGGGCAAGGGGGCGGTCTCCGGCACTGTCCCGCGCGCCGCGCACCGTCAGCCAGATGTTGACCGCGCCCACACAGATGCCCGCGAGGAACAACGCTCCCCCCACCACACGTGCGATGTAGTAGGGGCGCATCGCCTCCATGCTCTCGATGAAAGAGTAGTTCAGCGTGCCCGCGTCGTTGTAGGTCCGCCACATCAACCCTTGGGTGATGCCCGCGTTCCAGAGCGCAAAGACATAGGTCAACAACCCCGCCAGCGCCAACCAGAAGTGCCATTCCACCAGCCTGGGCGAATACATCCCGGCCCTGCCCCAGATCTGCGGCACCACCGAATAGAACGCACCGAACGTCACCATCGCGAGCCACCCCAATGCGCCCGAATGCACATGCCCGACCGTCCAGTCGGTGTAATGCGACAGCGCATTGACCGGGCGGATTGCCAGAAACGACCCCTCGAACGTGGACAGGCCATAGAACACCGCCGCCACGAACATGAATCGCAGCGTTGCGTCATCGCGCACCCGGTGCCACGCCCCGTTCAGTGTCAAGATCGCATTGCCCGCCGAGGCCCAGCTTGGCACCAGCAGCATGATCGAAAACGTCATGCCCAGCGTCTGCACCCAATGCGGCAGCGCGGTGTAATGCAGGTGGTGCGACCCGACCCACAGGTAGAAGAACGTGATCCCCCAGAAGCTGAGGATCGACAGCCGGTAGGAAAAGATCGGCCGCTGCGCCCTGACCGGCAGGTAATAATACAGCATACCCAGAAAGCCGGAGGTCATGAAGAAGGCCACCGCATTGTGACCATACCACCATTGCACCATCGCATCCTGCACGCCAGAAAACGCCGGATAGCTTTTCGCCCCCGTGAAACTGACCGGCAGTGCAGCGGCATTCACGATATGCAGCATCGCCACCACGACGATGAAGGCGAGGTAATACCAGTTGGCAACGTAGATATGCGGCTCGGCCCGCCGCTTGAGCGTGCGCAGATACAGCACCAGATAGGTGATCCAAACGATGACCAGCCAGATGTCTGCATACCATTCCGGTTCGGCATATTCCTTGGATTGGGTGATCCCCATGAAATAGCCGCTGACCGCCCAGAGGCAGAACAGGTTGTATCCGATCAGCACGAACCAGGGGCTCAGCTGATCCGCCAGCCGCGCGCGGCAGGTGCGCTGCATGACGTGGAACGAGGTCGCGATCAGCGCATTGCCGCCAAAGGCAAAGATCACCCCCGTCGTATGCACCGGACGCAGACGGCCATAGCCGGACCACGCCTGCCCGAATGTCGCATCCGGCCACACCATCAGCGCCGCAACCCACAGCCCGACCGACATGGCGAACACGCCCCAGACCATCGCCAGCAGAATGCCGACCTTGACCGGATCGTCGTAATACTGCCGCAGCCGCGCGGGATTCGGGGGCGGCTCTTCCAGCACGCCACCCACCGCGAACACGAGGATCAGCCCAAGGCCGAGTGCCATGAACCCATGCACCGCCATCGGATCGTGGTTGCCCAATGCCGCCATGGTCAGGCCCAGCAGGGACAACAGGGCGGCAAGGGTCAAAGCCAGGTTGCGTTCCATGCGCGTCAGTTGGGCGATCATACATCAGTCCTTTGCTGGCGCGGCGGGGCAATTGGGTTCAACCGGCAAGATGGCATTTCGTTGCAGCAGATCGGGATATGGCCGTCTTACAACTCTGCACCTGCCGGAATTCGGGAGGCTGATCTGGCAGGAAGCGCGACATCGGCGAGGGTGGAGCGGTCGAGATCTGACAGAAAAGCCGCCTCGGCATTGCGCAGGCGGGCTTTCAGGCGGCAGCAGCCGGTGATTGTGCAGTCTCCACCATTGGCCGCAAAACATTTAACCAAAGGCTGCCCTTCCTCCAGCAGGCGCACGACGGACCCCAGGCTGAGCTTTTGCGGGTCTCGGGCCAGCGTTGCCCCCCCGCCCCCACCGCGCCGGGTGGAAACAATCCCACCCTGCGCCAGCCGCTGAATGATCTTGGTCAGGTGATTGCGCGACAGGCCGAACTCATCGGCCAGTTCGGCCGTGGAAAAGGCGCGGTCCGGCGCACTCGCCATCCGCATCAGCATCCGCAGGCCGTAATCGGTGAAAGAGGTCAGACGCATGGTGGCGGGAGCCCTTTTGAATAAGTATTTACAATACCTATTAACAGGCCTAGAGGATAACGCAATCCTGAAAGATCGGACCACTCCATGCCCCACGATGCCCATGCATACCCGATCCGCTCCGCCCGGCCCGCGATGACGGCCGCCCTGATGGCCGAAACCGGGTTGGATGAGGCGATCCTGACGACGCTGGTGCATCGTTTTTACAACAAGGTCCGCGCCGACCCGGTGCTGGGCCCGATCTTTGCCGCGCGCATCACCGACTGGGAACCGCACCTTGCGCGGATGGTCGAATTCTGGGGCTCAGTCGCGCTGATGACCGGGTGCTATCACGGCTCGCCCGTCGCCAGACATGCCGACCTGCCGGTGACATGGGCGCATTTCGAGCGCTGGCTGCTGTTGTTTCGCGAAACTGCCGGGCAGGTCTGCCCTCCTGCCGGTGCCGCCCACGTCATCGCCCGCGCCGAACGCATCACAAGGTCGCTGAATTTTGCCATCGAGGATGCCGCGCGTGACCCCGATGCTGTTCCTGATCTGGCCCTTTCGCATGGAGCCAGACGGATCGGAGCATCAGATGAACGCCTCTGAGGAAAACCATCGGGATGAGGGCGCACTGACCCGGTGGCGCGACAATCAACGCACCCGATTGCTGGAGATCCGTGCGAACATGTCCGTGGCTGCGCGTCATGCAGCGTCGGAGAGTGTGGCCGAACATCTCGACACTTTGATTGCGGACCGATGCGGTCCCGTTGCAGGGCTGACGATTTCGGCGTGGTGGCCCATCAAGGCCGAATTGAACCTGCGCCATTGGCTGGAACGGTTGATCGCGCGCGGTGTGCGGGTCGCCCTGCCGGTCGTGGTGGCGCGTGCAACTCCTTTGGTGTTCCGGCCCTGGAAGCCAGACTGCCGAATGGTGCAAGGCTTCTGGAAGATCCCGGTCCCCGCCGAAGGGCCGGAAGTCGTGCCGGACATCATGCTTGCACCCTTGGTGGGCTGGGATGATGCGGGTTATCGCCTTGGCTATGGTGGCGGTTACTTTGACCGCACGCTCGCCGCCCTTGCTCTGCGCCCCGTGGTGATCGGCGTCGGGCTTGCGGCGACCCGTATTCCTACTGTTTTCCCACAGCCTTATGACATTGCCATGGACAAGATCGTGACCGAAGCCGGGGTTCAAAGCGGCGCAGGCACCTAGGCATATCGTCCATGGCGGCAACGCTGCTTGTGCCTGCGAGATCAGCATTCTTTCCAGACACTCACACGACCGCATCACCTCAAAACGTTGTTGCGGCACAACGAAGGCCATCGGGCATCCGGCTAGAGTTCGGGAAACCACCTGCTCTTGAAAGGAAAACCGGATGCTGACCAGACGCGCTGCACTCATGGGGGCCGCAATGGTTGCCGCCTCGCCCTATGTTCTCAAGACCTCCGTCGCGGCGGAAGAGGTGATGGACACCTCGGGTGCTGCACCAGTCGATCTGTCGGCGATGACGCGCCGCAAGGTCAAGCTGGTCGCGCCGCCCTTCGTGCATGCCCACGAACAGGTGGCCACGGTCGGCCCGCAGATCGTCGAGTTCGAGATGAAGATCATCGAGAAGGAAATGCAGGTGGATGAGGACGCCTGGATTCAGGCGATGACCTTCAACGGTTCGGTTCCCGGCCCGCTGATGGTGGTGCATGAGGGGGATTATGTTGAACTCACGCTGTTCAACCCGCCTGAAAACATGATGCAGCACAATATCGACTTCCATTCCGCCACCGGCGCGCTGGGGGGTGGATCGCTGACGCTGGTGAACCCCGGCGAAAAGACGGTGCTGCGGTTCAAGGCGACGCGACCGGGAGTGTTTGTCTATCACTGCGCCCCGGGGGGGCCGATGATCCCCTGGCATGTGGTCTCGGGCATGTCGGGGGCCATCATGGTGCTGCCGCGCGACGGGTTGCGCGACCATCTGGGCCAGCCGGTTTCCTATGACCGGGTCTATTACGTCGGCGAGAATGACTTCTACATCCCGCGCGGCGAGGATGGCGGCTATATGCGGTTCGCGGATGCGGGCGATGGCTATTCCGACATGCTGGAGGTGATGAACCGCCTGATCCCGTCGCATGTGGTGTTCAACGGCAAGGTGGGCGCGCTGACCGGCAATGGCGCATTGACGGCGGAACAGGGCGAAACCGTGCTGTTCATCCATTCCCAGGCCAATCGCGACAGCCGCCCGCACCTGATCGGCGGCCATGGTGATCTGGTCTGGGAAACCGGCAAGTTCAACAATGCGCCGGAACGCGATCTGGAAACCTGGTTCATCCGGGGCGGATCGGCGGGGGCGGCGCTCTATACCTTCCTGCAGCCGGGGGTTTATGCCTATGTCAACCACAACCTGATCGAGGCGGTCAATCTGGGGGCCACGGCGCATGTGATCGTCGGCGGCGACTGGAACAATGACCTGATGGAACAGGTGGTGGCCCCGGTCGAATACAACGCGGCCTATGAGGGCCGCACGGCCCTGCCGTAAGCCTGACATTGCCGATTTTCTGGCGGCCCCGGGTCCGGGGCCGCCCTTTTTGATCCGGAGGGGCAATCGTGAAACGTCGGACAGGATTTGCCGCCATGGCCGTCGTCGCGCTGGGCGCAGCCGCAATGCTTTGGCCCGATCAGACCATTCCATTGAAAGCTCCCGAAACCATCCAGCTTGCCGCCGCGCGCCAGGATTACCGGCCCGCGGGGGAGTTCCGGCAGGGGACACGTGTGGTCGATGCGCCAAAGCAGCCGCAGGATGCCGCAACCCTTGTCATCATGAAACACCATGTCAGCGAGGCGGACTATGCGCTTTGCGTGGCTGACCGTGCCTGCCCGCCCGTGCCATCCACCGGGCGCACGAATTTTGCGCAGACCGGCATCAACCACGCGGATGCCACGGCCTATGCCGCATGGCTCTCTGCCCGCACCGGCCAGCACTGGCGCCTGCCGACCGATGCCGAATGGCTGCGCGCCGCAGCCGAGCGGGGCAGCGAGGACGGGTTTTCCGACGAAGCGAATGGCGATGACCCGTCCCGCCGCTGGATCGCAAGCTATCTGCGCGAGGTGGAGTTGCGCGGCGAGGCAGATCTTGTGGCCCACACGATCGGGCATTTCGGGGTGAACTCCGCCGGGCTGGCCGATATGGCCGGCAATATCTGGGAATGGACGGAGACGTGTTTCCAGAACGGCACGCTGAGCCCGGACGGGGCGAGCATCGCCACACAATCGACCTATTGCGGCGTGCGGGCGGTGCAGGGCAAACACCGCGCCTTTGTGATCGACTTCATCCGTGATGCAAGGTCGGGTGGCTGCGCGGCCGGTGTGCCGCCCGACTATCTGGGGTTCCGGCTGGTGCGCGACAGCGCAGGCTGACCAATCAACGGGCTTCGCTCCCCGAAAATGGCCCAAAGAAGAAGGGCGGCCCCGTCACCGGGGCCGCCCTTTTTGCCATGCGTGATGGATTACTCGACGATCTGTTCGAACAGTGGCTCGAACCGGCTCTTGGCCTTGCCCTTCAGGGCGACGGCTGTCATCGCATCCTTGTTCACCGGCGCACCGGCCTGGATCAGCGCGACCATGCCCATGGTGTAATGCGGGGTGCATTTGATGCCATAGAGCCCTTCGGCGGTCAGGGTCAGCACATAGTCATCGCCCATCTTGCTTTTGAACGCCTCGACACCTTCGGGCAGCATGCCCTTGATATCCTCGACATTGTGGCCCTTGTCGGTGGAGATGAAGGTGATGGTGTCGCCGACAGCGGCCTGCACAAAGGCGGGTTCATACACCATGGCGCCCTCGGCCCCCTTGTTCAGCATCAGCACGTCAAAGTTTTCCGCCTGGGCAGCGGGGGCCAGCAGCAGGACGGCAAGGCTGGCGGCGATCAGTTTCGGAAACATCGGGTGTCCTTTCTGGGAACGGAAGCAATTGGTCTTGACGCAGTTCTAGGCTAAGGTCGCGCGCGGCTCGTTGTGCTGCCACAACATCGGAGGGGATCGTTGAAGAAACTTGACGAAAGCCTGCTGACCGCGCTGCCGCCGTTCCGCAAACTGTCCCGCCCGCAGATCCGCGAGATTCTGGATGCGGCAACGCCATTGCGGTTCGATGCAGGCGTGGCGGTGTTCAGCGAAGGCATGCCGGTGGAGCGGTTTTTTCTGCTGCTCGATGGCCATATCCGGGTGATCCGCACCACGCCCGGCGGCGACCAGATCATTGCGCTGCATATTGCTCCGGGCCAGTTGTTCGGGATCGGGGCGGCGCTGGGGCGCACGACCTATCCCGCCACGGCAATGACGGCGGATGACTGTCTGGCGCTGGCCTGGCCCAACCGGATGTGGGCAGGGTTTACGGAACGCTATGACGGCTTTGCCACCGAGACCTACAAGGTTGTCGGCGAGCGGGTGGGCGAGATGAACAACCGCATCGTGGAACTGGCAACCCAAGCGGTGGAGCAGCGCGTGGCCTGCGCGATCCTGCGTCTGGTCACCCAGACCGGGCGCAAGGTGGAAAACGGGATCGAGATCGGCCTGCCGATCACCCGGCAGAACATTTCCGACATGACCGGCACCACGCTTCACACGGTCAGCCGGTTGCTCAGCGGGTGGGAGCGGGACGGGATCGTGCAGTCGGAACGGCGCAAGATCACGGTGACGGCCCCGCACCGGCTGGTGATCCTCAGCGGTGCGGTCGCCTGACCCTAGCGGCCATTCGGCTGACGCCGCGCCGGGTTGGGCAGGCTCAGCATCGGGGCAAAGCGCCAGACAAAGATGGCGAAGCCAACTGCCCACAGCGTCGCCGCGACCCACAGGCCCAGAAGGCCGGGAACCGCCACCCGCATAACCGCCGCCAGCGCCACCAAGGCAAAGGCCAGCGTCGAGGCAGGCCCCGCAAGCAAATCGCGCCCGGTATGGCCCAGAGAGGCCCGCATCATCACCGCCAGCGTCATGCCGCCAAACCCGCCGATCCCCAACAGATGGAACCCGGTTGCAGAGGGGAGCAGTTCAAGGGACGCCAACCCGAGCGCCACCAGCCCCACCGGAATGAAGCCAAAGGCCAGGTGCAACATCAGCAGCAAGGGCGACGACCAGACCCGTCCCCCGCGCCAGCGCAACATGCGCGCGCCCTGCCCCGCCCCGGCCAGCACCAACAAAACCCCCGTGGGCAAGGACAGGGGCCAGATCACCCAGACCAGCAGGGCCAGCAACGACAGGCCAAGGCTCGCCGCATCGAACCGCCCGAACGGCACCGGCAAAGCGCCCGGATCGGCTGACTGTTTGACCAGCCAGTTGCGGGTGAAACTGGGGATGATCCGCCCGCCGATCAGCCCGATCAGCATCACCACCATCGCAAAGCCAAGGCGACGGCCATGGTCGGCAGTCCCCGCCACCATCGCCTCAAGGTGAAAGGTGATATTGGCGGCCAGATACAGCAGCACGGGGGCCACGACCTTCAGATTTCTCCAGTTGCGCCCCGCCACGATCTCGACCGTGACCATCGCCCCGATCACCAGCATGAAGGCACTGTCCACCACCATCACCCCGACCGGCCCCAGCCCCAGCCCCCCGGCCACCGCCAGCCGCCCCACCAGCCACAGCGCCGTCAGCACCATCAGCGGCCAGCCGCGTGTCGGCATCCGGCCGGTCCAGTTCGGAATGGCCGTGAACAGAAACCCCGCGATCACCGCAGAAGTGTAGCCGAACAGCATCTCGTGGATGTGCCAGTCCAGCGGGGAAAACGGACCATCCAGCACAACCTCGCCCGACCAGACCGCCATCCACAGCGGCACGATCAGCGCCGCGAAAACGCCAGCGGCCAGAAACAGCGGCCGGAAGCCATAGCTGAACAGGGCGGGGCCGGTATAGGGCGGTTGGGCTGGCTTGGGCATCGTTCGGGCCTTTGTTTTTACGTCACATGCCCGCCGTGGCCGCCTGTGCAAGCGAGTGATTCACCCGGCAACCGCCGCGTGCAGTTCTGCCCGGAACAGCGCTTCGTCCAGCCCGTATTCGGCGCAGGCGTCGATCACGGTGTGAAACGGCGCGATCGGGCAGCCAAAGCAGAGCATGCGATGCGACAGGAAAACCGTCGCAGTTGCGGGCCAGTGGGAAAACAGCAGTCCCAGCGGCAGATCGGGGTCGTCCATCCTTGGGCCGGGCATTGTGCCTCCGCATCGGCAGGCGCGCCGTTGCCTGACCATGCCCGCACCAACACCTTTCGTCGTTGTGCTGGAACAACGTCCGTCCGGGCCCCTCCTCGTAAAACCGTCTGATCCGCAACGATTCCAGGGACCGACCGCATGTCAGAGATCCTTACGAAGTCACGGGCCAGAAACATTTTCTACGGTGGATCCCTGTTTTTCATCGTGGTGTTCGTGCTTATGACCATCCATTCCCACCGCTATGTGGTGAACGTCTCCACCGCCGGGATGCCACTGTCGCCCGAGGTGATCCTGGGCAAGCATGTCTGGGAGCGCCACAGCTGCATCAACTGCCACACGCTGCACGGCGAGGGCGCCTATTTCGCGCCTGAACTCGGCAATGTGATGACCCGCTGGGGTGTGCTGGACGACCCGGAGGGTGCCTACGAGGTGCTGGACGGCTGGATGGCCGCCCAGCCCAGCGGCATCGAAGGCCGTCGCCAGATGCCGCTGTTCAAGATCACCCCCGAAGAGATGCGCGGCCTCGCCGAATTCCTGCGTTGGGCCGATCAGACAGACACCCAAGGCTGGCCGCCCACGGATGCGGGCTAGGAGAGAACCATGAAATACCAATCGCAAAAAGTGGCCTACGCTTATTTCCTTGTCGCCATGGGCCTGTTCGGCATTCAGGTGCTGGGCGGTTTGCTGGCGGGCTGGATTTACATCTCGCCCAACACCCTGTCGGAATCGCTGCCCTTCAACATCATCCGCATGATCCACACCAATGCCCTGATCGTCTGGCTGCTGCTGGGGTTCTTCGGTGCGGCCTATTTTCTGGTGCCCGAGGAATCCGAACAGGAAATCTGGTCGGTCAAGCTCGCCTATCTGCAACTGATCATCCTTGTTGTCGGCACGCTGGGGGCTGTCGGCAGCTACCTCGTCGGCATCCATGGCGGGCGGGAGTTTCTGGAACAACCGCTCTGGGTCAAGTTCGGCATCCTCGTGGCTGCGGTAATCTTCCTTTTGAACATCTCGATGACCGTGCTTGCGGGGCGCAAGACCGCCATCACCGGCGTTTTGCTGACCGGGTTGTGGCTGCTCTCGCTCTTGTGGATCTTTGCCTTCATCAACCCCGACAACCTCAGCCTCGACAAGATGTACTGGTGGTTCGTCGTCCACCTCTGGGTGGAAGGCACGTGGGAACTGGTGATGGCTGCGATCCTCGCCTTCCTGATGCTGAAGCTGACCGGGGTGGACCGCGAGGTGGTCGAGAAATGGCTCTATGTCATCGTCGCCACCGCGCTGTTTTCCGGCATCCTCGGCACCGGCCACCATTTCTACTGGATCGGCCTGCCCGCCTACTGGCAGTGGACGGGTTCCATCTTCTCGGCCTTCGAGGTGGTGCCGTTCTTTGCGATGATGTCCTTTGCCTTCATCATGGTCTGGAAGGGGCGGCGCAATCATCCCAACAAGGCGGCGCTGCTCTGGGCGCTTGGCTCGGCCACGGTGGCGTTTTTCGGCGCAGGCGTCTGGGGTTTCCTGCACACCTTCCACGGCGTGAACTTCTACACTCACGGCACGCAGATCACCGCAGCACATGGCCACCTTGCGTTCTTTGGCGCCTATGTGGCGATGAACCTTGCGATCATCACCTATGCCATGCCGCTGTTGCGCGGCCGGGCACCCTATAATCAGGTGCTGAACATGATCTCCTTCTGGCTGATGACCGGGGGCATGGCGTTCATGACCTTCGTGCTGACCTTTGCGGGCACGATCCAAACCCATATGCAGCGCATCGTCGGCGACTATTACATGGATGTGCAGGACCAGTTGGGCCTGTTCTATGTGATGCGCTTCGGGGCTGGCATCGCGGTCGTGCTGGGCGCGCTGCTGTTCATCTACAGCCAGGTCGTCGTGCGGCGCGAAATCATCGCCCCCAACACGATGCCCGAGCCCGTGGGAGAGGTGCAGTGAACGCGCTGACCCCCGACCGCATGGTCCCGTTCTACCGCCCGGTCGCGCAGGAAGTCACCTTGTTCGAGGCGGCCCATGCCAACGGTCTGCCCCTTCTTCTGAAGGGGCCGACCGGCTGTGGCAAGACGCGGTTTGTTGAACATATGGCGGCCCGTCTGGGCCGCGCGCTTTACACCGTTGCCTGCCATGACGACCTTTCCGCCGCCGATCTGATCGGGCGCTACCTGTTGCGCGGCGGGGCGACGGAATGGGTCGATGGCCCGCTGACCCGCGCGGTGCGGGAGGGAGCGATCTGCTATCTGGATGAGGTGATCGAGGCGCGCAAGGATGTGACGGTGGTGCTGCACCCGCTGACCGACAACCGCCGCACCCTGATGATCGACCGCACGGGCGAAGAACTGCTGGCCCCGCCCGGCTTCATGCTGGTGGCAAGCTACAACCCCGGCTACCAGAACATCCTCAAACGGCTGAAACCCTCGACCCGGCAGCGGTTTTTGTCGCTCACCTTCGGCTTTCCCGATCCGGCAACGGAAACCGCCGTGGTGGCGCGTGAAAGCGGGCTGGATGCCGCCCGTGTCGCTCCGCTGGTGCGGCTGGCCGGGCATATCCGGGCGCTTTCGGGGATGGATCTGGAGGAAGGCGTCTCCACCCGGCTGCTGATCTATGCCGCCACGCTGATCGCCGGGGGGATGCCGATCGACCGCGCCTTGCAGGCGGCGGTGGTGGAACCGCTGACGGATGAACCGGACGTGGCGCAGGCCCTGCGCGATGTGATCGCATCGGTTTACGGCTGAACCATGGCCCTGCACGCCAAAGACCTGATGGAGCCCGAAGAGACGATGGGCAACCTCTGGCACGGGGTGGCGCAGCGTCTGGCCCTGGTGACGGGATATGCCGACAGCGCCGTGGCACTTCAAGCGGTGCGCCCCGGTGTGGCACTGCTGTTCCGCGCGCTCGGTGGCGTGGCGGGGGTCGAGATTGCGCCCAGCCCCGCCACCGCCTCGCGCCACCGCAGGGGGCTTGGTGCGGGGTTGGCCGATGCGCGGGTGATGGAACATGTGGCGACCTTCGACGGCACAACCCTGCGCTTGCCGCCGGTGATGGATGCTTTTCCCTCCGCCGATCTGAACCGCACCGCCTATCTTTGGCTGGCGGCTCTGGCCGCAGGGGCGGAGCCTTATGCAACCCCCGAAGATGCCTGTGCCGCAGACCAATGCCACCTTGCCGCGATGGCGGCGGTAACCGCGCGCACCCTTGCGCTTTGCCCCGGCCTGCGCGCCCCGCATGCCGCCTTTTGCGCGCATCTGCTGGACGCCCTGCCGGATTTCGCCGCCTCTGCCGCCGAACGCGCGGTGGCACATCATGCCCGCGCGCTTCTGTCCGGCGCGCCACAGCCAGACGCCAGCCCCGGCCCTGCCCCGCGCAGTTATGCCCCCTTCCCGCCCCTGCCGATCTGGCTGCGGCTGGACCGCGCCGCACAGGGCAACTCTGCCACCCCGGCGGAGGAGGCGACCAGCGCCCCGCCCGGCCTTGCGACACCAACCCGCAAACAGGGCAGGCGCGAGGATAACGAACAGGCCAACCGTACCGACAGCTTCATCATGCACCGCTTTGAATCCATCTTCTCCTGGGTGGAAAGCATGGGCCTGAACCGGGCCACCGACGACGATGATCTGGAAAACGCGCAGAAAGCCGCCGAGGACCAGGACCACATCGCCCTGACCAGACACCACAAACGCGCCGCCACCCGCCTGCGCCTGCACCTTGACCTTTCCCCGCAGGATGCCGACCACGAACGCCTGTCGGATACCTTCACCTACCCCGAATGGAACCACCGCGCCCGCGCCTACATGCCCGACCACACCCGCGTGCTGGAGGCCGAGGCCACCCCGGGCGACACCTTCGCCCCCGATCCGCGCCTGATGGCCCGCGTCCGCCAGCAGTTTCAGGCCCTGCACCCGCGCCGCATCATCCTGCCGCGTCAGGTGGACGGCGCCGAACTCGACATCGACGCGCTGATCGCGGCCCAGGTGGCGATCCGCGCCACCGGACAGGGCAGCGACCGCATCTTCCGCAACCTGCGGAACGTGGAGCGTGATCTGTCGGTGGCGATCCTGATGGATTGTTCACGCTCCACCGAATCCGTGGTCGGCACCCGCAGCATCATCGACACAATGCGTGAGGCACTGGCGGCCCTTGCGGGCGGCATCGACGCCGCAGGCGACAGGCTGGCGATCTGGGGCTTTTCGTCGCTGCGCCGTGACCGGGTGTTCCTGACCCGCTGCAAGGGCTTTGACGGCCACGTCACGCCCGACATCACCGCGCGCATCGGCGGCCTGAGCCCCGGTCACTACACCCGGCTCGGGGCGGCGATCCGCCATGCCACGGCACAACTCGCCGCTGAACCTTCGGCCCGCAAGCTCCTGCTGGTGCTGACCGACGGCAAACCCAATGATCTTGACCATTACGAGGGCACCCATGGCATCGAAGACAGTCACATGGCGGTGCGCGAGGCCCGCCGTCTGGGTCATGCCGTCCACGGCGTCATCGTCGACGCCGACAGGCAGGACTGGTTCGCCCGCATCTTCGGCCGCGCGGGATTCACGCTGTTGCCCGACCCGGCCCGGCTGGGCCGTGCCCTGCCCGATATTTACCGATCCCTGACCCTGGAGAGCTGACATGCGCCTGTCCCTGATCGTTTTCGCCACCCTCGCCCCCGCCCCCGCCATGGCGGAGGCCTTCCAACGCCCGATCCCGCAGCCCCAGACCGCGCAGGCCGAAATCAGCTACTTCGCCGCCTCGCTTCTGCTGCTGGCGGCGCTGGTCGCCGTGCAATGGCTGATCAGCCGCAGATGACGCCCCACGCTGGCATGGCGCGTCTGTTCCTCATCCTCTATCCGTTCGGGGCCGGGGCGATGGCGGTCAATCTGTTCTTCGCCTCCCTGATCTGGTCATGGATCGGCTGGCCGGTACTGACGCCCGTGCAGTCGGTGCTGGGGGGCGCGGTTCTGGGTGTGCCTGCCACCTGGGCCTTTGCCCGCCATATCCGCAGGTTGATGGAAATAGCGGATCAATGAACCTTTTGGGATGGGCAGAATTCGCATTGGCGCTTCTTGTTTTTTCGGCGTCGCATTTCCTGCCCAGATGGGGCGGAGTGCGCGAAACGCTGATCGGCAAGGTCGGTCGTCGCCGGTATTTTATGGGATATGGCCTCGTATCGCTTGTGGTGCTGTTCTGGCTGATGGGGTCCGCAAGCCGGGCACCTTATGTGGAACTTTGGGCCGCGTCTGATTGGACCCGCAAGGTGCCCGGCTTCGAGATGCCCTTTGCGATGTTCCTGGCCGTGATCGGTGTTGGAACCCGGTGGCCCTTCACCCTTGGCAGCAAAAGCGGCACAGCCTTTGACCCAACAAGGCCCGGTCTGGTCGCGCTGACCCGGCACCCTTTGTTGTGGGGGTTGGCGCTGTGGTCAGCGGCACATCTGCCGCCGAACGGCAATCTTGCGCATGTCCTTCTCTTTGGTGGATTTGCCCTCATGAGCCTTGTCGCAATGCTGATGTTCGACCAGAGGGCAAAGACCGCGCTTTCCGCCGACGACAAAGCCCGGCTGTTTCAAGCTGCGCCTTTGCTGTCACCGGCGACGCTGTTGGATCCAACGTGGCTGACAAAAAACCGTCGTTCTGTGACATGGCGCCTGGCGGTTGCGGCAATGATCTGGGCTGTGGCGTTTGGTCTGCATAGCGCGGTGATTGGTGTGTCACCAAGGGCGTGAAGGACATGGCAGGCCCGCTCCACCTCTTGTCAAAACGGGCACTGCTGCACAGATCCCATGAGGGATTCATCTCGTGAATTCAGTGTGGTCGCTGGAGGGCACGAGCAAAGCCCCCGCCTACAGGACCAGGAACTGGCCAGCCTATCGAGCCATTGAGGCGCCATTGGTTCAAGCCCAATGGCGAGGGCAGCGCTCATGCGCCGCGGTTCGCTGACGATCTGGTTCGATCCCGCCATGCCCCGGGAGGCCGCCCAGACCGGCAAGCGCGACCGACAGCCCGGCCATAGTGGTGAGGAGCAAAGGCAAACAGTCCGGGGACTGTTTGCCCGACGAACGCCATCCGGTGCTGCCTGACGATGAAGGCCCTGTTCAAGCCGCCACTGCGGCAAACGACCGGCATGCTGAGCGATTTTGCAGTTCTGCGCGATCAGGCGCGGGCGTGCCGGTGAAGCGCTGCGTGGGCCATACGATGTTGGAGGCCCAGCACATCTGAACGGTCGCGTGACCAACGTGAGGGACGGAGACCGGACGTTCGTCACACGAAGCATCACGGTCAGCAGGCGGCCCGTTGCAGACCTCGTGAGCTGTCGCCACTGCAGCCGAAGTATTCAGATGACGATCGGGCGCTCGGGTTCGCGGAATTTCACATTCTCTGAACGGCACAAGTGAATACAGGATCAGGCTCGTTTCGCATAACCGAGATTTTGCACTCCTTCGCACCTGCGATTGTATTTCGCCGTGGGGAGCCGCATTCTCGAATGCGAGAGGTGTGGAAAGCATGTCTGAGACACTGACTGCAGAGCTATGAATGAATCTGGGTGATGGGATTTGAGAAGGCGGCGTATCGTGGCGGGTGTTCGAAGCCTGCCAGAACCTCCAGAGGAGCGATACGCCTATGACAGACGATACCACGATCATC